>NZ_CP026652.1:5423559-6047118 GCF_002946835.1 Streptomyces dengpaensis | reverse complement strand
GCGACGGGGCGATCCGCGCGCTCGGCGTCGACTCGCGCCGCGTGCGCGTCCGCACCCAGGACGGCTCCGTACGGCTCGAACTCGGCGTCGTACCGGACCTGGTGGAGTCCCGCAGCCAGGACGGTTCCGTCACCATCGAGCTGCCCCGGGACGCCTACCGGGTGGCGACCGAGAGCGGTGACGGCGCCGTCGAGGTGTCCGTACCCCGTGACCCGGCCAGTTCCCATGTGGTGTCCGCCCACACGAACGACGGGAAGATCACGGTGCGAACCGCGAACTAACAGGCCCGTGTGTTCGTCCTTAACCGGTGGGAGAATGACACCGGGCAGGGCGGATGACAGCAGCACGGGAGAGGGATGTGACGGCGACGACACCTTCAGAGCCGTACACGCCGGACAAGCCATATACGTCGCACATGTCGCCTGTGCCATGCGCGCGGCCGGTACACCATCGTCCAGCACGCCGTCGCCCGGCTCGCCGTCACTCAGCACACCGTCGTCCCTCGTCCGGCGCCCGTGAGGCCCTGGCCCTTATGGCCCTCCCCCTCCTCGTCGCCCTCGTGCTGCGCGCCGCCTTCGCGGGCGGCGGCACCCGGCGGTGGTTCGGCGGGCGCTCCGAGAGTCAGCGGGCCGAGGCGCAGGCGGCGAAGGACGCCGCCGCGGCCGCCTTCTACGAGCTGGACACCGCCCAGCGCGATCTGCGCATCTCCATCGAGACCATCACCGCGGTCGACGACTCGCCCGCCGCCCGCCGCGCCGTGTCCGACTTCGCGGAGCTGGGGCAGCGCATCGACGAGGCCAGTCATCAGTACATCACCGCCGTCGACGCCCATGATCTCGACCGGGACGACCTGGAGGCGTCGGTCGCCGCCCGTGCCCGTACCGAGCTCACCGCCGCCAAGGACGAGCTGGGGCGGGTCAAGCGGGATCTGGACCGGTTCGAGCGGGGGCTCGGGCCGTTGCTCGGCAAGGCCGAGACGCAGCTCGCCCGGCTCGCCCCGTCCGTCGAGCGCGCCCGCCAGGCCCTGCTCGCCGCCTCGAACGCCCTCGATTCCGTACGGGGGTCCGGGCTCAAGGCCGACGACCTCGCCGCACGGCTGGCCGCCCTCGGGCCCGAGCTGACCAAGCTCAATCAGGGCGCGGGGCAGCACGGTGTGCCCCAGACGCTGGAGCGTGCCGAGCGGGTCTCGCGGGAGGCCGAGGCCGTGCGGGTGGAGGCCGAGCGGCTGCCGGAGCGCGCCGCCGAGATCGATCACCGGCTGGTCTCGTTGCGTACGCGCGCGCAGGCGCTCACCACGCGCGCCGGCCAGGTCGAGCCGGTGCTGAGCGAGCTGCGCCGGCGGTTCACGGCGGCGTGCTGGCAGGACCTTCAGCCCGTACCGGAGCAGGCGGCGGAGAGCGTACGGCAGGCCGAGCTCAAGCTGAAGGAGGCGCGGGCCGCGCGCGAAGCCCAGCGCTGGCCGGACGCGACCGCGCTGCTGTCGACGGTGCGGGCGCTGCTGAACAACACCGACGAGGCCGTGTCCGCGGCCGGGGACCGGTTGCGGCGGCTCAACGCTGTCTCCAAGGACCCGCAGCAGGAGATCGACCGCACCCGGTTCGCCATCCGTGACGCCCAGCGCCTGGCCATGGCGGGCCGCAACACCCCCGACCCACGGCACGCCCGCCCGCTCGACGACTCGGTCGCCCGTCTCGACCGTGCCATCACCACGCTGGAGGGGCGCCACCCCGACTACTGGCACTTCCTGACCGAGACGGAGGCGGTACGGCAGTCGGTGGCGCGGGTGGTCTCCCAGATCCGGGAGGAACGCAGCAGCGGGGCCTGAGAACGCCGGCCGCGGCAGCGGCCCTGCGGCGTGCGCGCAGGGCCACTGTCGAAGGCTTGCATAAGGCGGCGAAGGCTTGAATCAGCTGCCGAAGGCGTGGGACATCAGGTGCCGAAGGCGTGAGGAATCAGGTGCGGTACGCGTAGTACGCCGCGCCCGGGTACGACGCGATGATGCTCGACGCCGATCTGCGGTAGGTGTCGGCGTCGTGGTACGTCAGATACGGGACGCCACTCGGACTCCGGTACGACGTGATCATCGTGTGGTCCTTGGACCCGTCCTTGTCGAAGTCCGCCTGCATCACGTCACCGACGTCCATCTGGTAGACGTTCGCCAGCGGCGTGGTGCGATGGGCGGTCTGGGTGAACCAGGACCACTCGTTCACGCCCGCCCAGGAGTCGGACTGGCCGTTGGCGACGTAGTACCAGGTGTCGTACTCCTCCGGAGTCACGGCGGTGACCGGCTTCCAGCCGCCCGCCAGCAGGCTCTGGCTCACGAAGTTGGTGCAGTCACCGCCGACCGCGTTGAACTTCCGGTAGGCCGGGTTGTAGTTCTTCCAGTACTTCTCGGCGTACGTCGCCATCGCCGCGTAGTCGTACGGGGTTCCCCTGCCGAGCGTCTTGGGGTTGGCGGGCGCGGGATACGAGGTCGCTGCCCGGGGGGCGTCGACAACGGCCATCGGGGTCATCCGCGCCGTCGGCGTGACGGGCTGGTTCACCTGCGGGGTGCCCTGGTCCGTCGCGCGCAGGCCCGCGAGCTTCCAGATGCCGTCCGGCCGGGCGGTGAAGGTGAGGACGTGGTGTGCGCTGAAGCCCGTCGTGTCCGGCTCGTCACCACGGATCTTCTTGTACGTGAGGGTGGTGGTCTCGGTGACCCACGCGGTGGCCCGGTCCCCCCGCACCCGGGTCTTGTCGACGCTGACCTGGGTGTCGGCGGCGGTGTAGGCCTCGCCCAGCGCCGCGAGGCGGTCGCGGGTGCCGCGCAGGGAGTTCACCGAGGTGCCCTCCGTACGGGCCAGGGCGGCGGACAGCGGTATGCCTGCCGTGGCCTTCAGTGCCGTACGCGGGGCCGCTTGGGGGCGGTCCAGCAGGGCGGCCGTGCGGTCGGTGAACACGGCGTCGGCGATACGGCCGAAGGCGTCGGTCGTCGCGCGGTTCACCGTGGGGGTCGCCGGGTTCGCCGTGGGGGTCGCGTCCGCGGCGTGGGCGGCGGACAGGGGCAGCAGGACGGTGGAGAGGGCGAGCGCCGTCACGGTCGAGCATCTGCGGCTCAACGTCTTTGATCTCACTGGGCATTCTCCTTGATCCCCGGGTCGGACACCGGGGAGGGAATCTTTACATGTCCCACTCAAACGCGATGAACTCGGGGGGATCCTGCGCCAGTTGGATCATTGTCGGTCCAACTCACTTGCCCAGCAGCCGAGTTGGACCACCCGGAAGACGCCGACAGCCGCCATTTACTTCACCACCGTCGACCAGTCCGGCGACTGTGCGGGGTCCAGGCTGCGCAGCCGCTCCAGGACTTCCGGCTTCTGCGCGTCGAGCCAGTCGGCCAGTTCGCGGAAGGACACGCAGCGAACGTCCTTCTTGGTGCACACGTTCGTGACGACCTGGTCGACGGCCTTCATGTAGATGCCGCCGTTCCAGTCCTCGAAGTGGTTGCCGATGAAGAGCGGGGCCCGGCTGCCGTAGTACACGCGGTTGAAGCCCGCCATGTAGGACTTGACGGTCTCCTCCTCCCACTCGGGGTACTTGGCCGGGTCGCCGGTGGTCTCGCCGTCGGACTGGTTGTAGAGGAAGTTGAAGTCCATCGACAGGCCTTGGTACTTGCCGTCCTCGTAGGGAAGCATCTGCAGCGGGAAGTCCCAGATGCCCTCCTTCTTGACGGGCCATATCTGGAAGTCGCCCGCGGAGCTGGCGTCGTAGCGCCAGTTGTACTTCTTGGCGGTGTCGTTCATGGCCTTGAGCAGGTTCTTCTGGCCCTCCAGGCAGGGCGCGCGGCCCCCGGAGATGGCGCGCTTCGGATCGAAGGGCAGGGCAGGCAGGTCGGTGTAGCCGGTGTTGGTCTTCCACTTCTCGATGAAGGAGAAGGACTGGTCGATCTCGCTCTTCCACTCCGCCACGCTCCAGTCGCCGCCGCCCTTCTCGCCGCAGAAGTGGCCGTTGAAGTGGGTGCCGATCTCGTTGCCGTCCTTGAACGCCTTGCCGAGCTGCTCCAGCGTCGTACGGATGTGTTCGTCGGTGGGGTAGCTGATGGCCGCGGAGCCCGGCTCGTGCATCGGCGGGCGGTAGAGCGTCTTCTTGTCCTTGGGCACCAGGTAGATGCCGGTGAGGAAGTACGTCATGTGGGCGTCGTACTTCTTGGCCAGCTCGCGGTAGTGCGAGAAGAGCTCGTCGTCGCCCTGGAGGGCTCCGTCCCAGGAGAAGACGACGAACTGGGGTGGTTTCTCACCCGGTTTGAGCGGTACGGGCTTCAACTGGCCCTGCTGCGGCCCGGTGTAGGACGTGGAACCGTCCCCGAGCATCTTCGTCTTGCCGTCCCAGGCGGGTTCCTTCGCCGCTGTGGCGTCCGCGGCGGGACGGCGGTCGCTGGTGGACGCGGCCGGTGTGGTGTCGTCTCCGCGGTTCAGGGCCAGGTAGGCCGCGGCCGAGGACGTGACCACGAGGAAGGCCGCCAGGGCCGCGAAACCCTGGCGGGCGGAACCAGGAGCGGGAGCGGGGTCGCGACGACGGCGACCGCTGTGCTTCGAGTTCATGCGGGGCACATTCTGCGAGGAGGCGGAAGGGGCGTGTGACGGCCTCTCGGCCGTCGCGGCCGGGCGGGCCGGCCTTGAAAGTCAGCGGCGGCTGGGCGGGCCCGGCCTGCGGGGTCAGCCGAGCGGGCTCATGGCGCCGGCCCAGATGGCGTACGGGACGTCGGCGCCGGAAGGACCGGACGTGCCGGACGCACTGGAAGCGGAGTCCGAGGCGGAGGCGATCCCCTCGAGCGGCAGTGGTTCGAGGCTCTTGGACAGGTCCATGCGGTAGACGGCCACCGCGGTGGACACGGACCGGTTCGTGCCCACGTACCAGACGGCCTTGTCGTCCGCGGTGGTGCCTGCCTTCCCGGCCACCCGGGCCGAGGCGGGGGCCTCGTCGGCGTGCTTGGCGCGGAAGGATTCCGTGAGCGCCTCGGTGACCTCGCGGGCCACGTCGGCGTCGACCGCGCGACGGGGGCGGGGCGTGTCCAGGGCGACCCGGGAGCCGTTGCGGGTGATGCGCCGCACCGAGTACGGCTCGACGTGCGTGCCGTCCGCGGCGAACGTGGCGTAGCCACTCGCCATCCGGATCGCGCTGGGCGTGGCACTGCCCAGGGACAGCGCGGGCACCTGCCGCCCCATGCTGGACGAGAGCAGTCCCGCCGCCTCGGCGGTCGACCGCACCTTGTCCAGGCCCGTGTCCATGCCGAGTTGCATGAAAGGCGTGTTCACGGACAGCGCGAGCGCCCTGCGCAGGGTGATCGGCCCGTACGACTTCTCGCCGTCGTTGCGGGCGGCGACCTTCTTGCCGCTGCGGTCCCAGTAGGGCCCCTCGGGCGTGGTGACCGGGACGCCGTCGTTGCCGTCGTAGACGGACTCGGGAGTGACCGGTGTGGCCGCGCTGTCGCGGGTCTTGTGGATGCCGTGTTCCAGGCCGGCAGCGTAGACGAACGGCAGGAACGCCGAACCGGCGGGGACGGTGGTGGCGTTGGACTCGTTGTAGCCCTGCGTACGGTGGTCGGGGCCGCCGTGGATGGCGAGGATCTTGCCGTCCGCGGCCACCGAGGCGGCCCCGTAGTGCGCGGTCTTCGCCCTGCCGGGGTCCTTCTCCTTCGCCTCCTTGCGGGCCTTGGTCACGGCGTCGGTGAGCGCCGCCTCCCGCTTGCGGTCGAAGGTCGTGTAGATCTGGTAGCCGCCCAGGTCGAACTCCTTGTCCGAGATGTGCGCGGCCTTCTTGGCGTACTGGGCCGCCAGCTCCACCAGGTAGTCGCTCTGCTTGCCGGTGTCGTACGCCTTGGACTGCTTGAGCGGCTCGGGGAACTTCGTGTACGTGGCCCGCTCGGACGGCGACAGCTTGCCGATCTCGACCATGCGGTCGAGGGTCCAGGACCAGCGCTCCACGGCCCGCTTGCGGTTCTCCTTGCCCAGGGCGGGGTCGTAGAGGCCGGCGCCCTTGAGGAGGGAGGCGAGGAACGCGCCCTCGCTGGCGTTCAGCCGGCTGACGTCCTTGCCGTAGTACGCCTGGGCGGCCCGCTGGAGGCCGTAGGTTCCGCGGCCGAACCAGCTGGTGTTGAGGTAGCCCTCGAGGATCTTGTCCTTGCTCATCCTGTTGTCGAGCTTGAGGGCGATCATCGCCTCGGTGAGCTTGCGGCTCACGGTCCGGTTCTGGTTCAGGTAGACGTTCTTGACGTACTGCTGGGTGATGGTGGAGCCGCCCTGGGTGTCTCCTTGGCCCACCGTGCGCGCCAGGGCGCGGGTGATGCCTTTGACGGAGACGCCGGGGTCGGAGTAGAAGCTCGCGTTCTCCGCCGCGAGGACCGCCCAGCGCACATCCTCTGGAATGTCCTTGAGCGGCATCTCCTGTCGCCGCACCCATCCGGTACGGGCCATGGGTGTGCCGTCCGACCAGTAGTAGACGTTGTCCTGCTGCGTCGCGTACGTGTTCAGGTTCTTGGGTATGTCCGTGGCCGCGTAGGCGATGACGAGCAGCGATCCGCTCAGCCCGATCGCCAGGCCGAAGGCCCCCAGCCACTGCCGCCACGACGGCATCCAGCGCCGCCAGCCGCTGCGGCCCGGCCGTGGGTACGCCGGTCTCAGCCGGCGGAGGAACGGCGCCCACCGCTCGGCGAGGGCGGACTGCGCTACGGGTTTGCGGCGGGCGCCGCGGTGGCGGGGCGGGCGGGTGCCGCCCTCCGCGCCGGCCTCCGGGCGGGTGCCGCCCTCCCCGCCGACCTGCGGACGGGTGCCGCCCTCCCCGCCAACCTGCGGACGGGTGCCGCCCTCCCCGCCGACCTGCGGGCGGGTGCCGCCCTCCCCGCCGACCTGCGGGCGGGTGCCGCCCTCCCCGCCGACCTGCGGACGGGTGCCGCCCTCCCCGCCGACCTGCGGACGGGTGCCGCCCTCCCCACTAGCCTGCGGGCAGGTGCCGCCCTCCCCGCCGACCTGCGGGCGGGTGCCGCCCTCCCCACTAGCCTGCGGACGAGTTCCGCCCTCCCCGCCGACATGCGGGCGGGTGCCGCCCTCCCCGCCGACATGCGGACGAGTTCCGCCCTCCCCGCCGACATGCGGACGAGTTCCACCCTCCCCACTAGCCTGCGGACGAGTTCCACCCTCCCCACTAGCCTGCGGACGAGTTCCGCCCTCCCCACTAGCCACGGCGGCCTCCGGAACGTGGAGCACCCGGGGGATGCGGGGCATCCGTTCGATGCCATGCCTCGGTCACGACTGCGTCTCCCTCCGCACTCGAAATTGCCCGCGCGGGTAGATGCAGCGGCCGCTGATGCGGCTGCGAGCCCCCCTCCCCGACCTTGCGGCTCGTCGCGGCACACATAAATTAGCAGCGACTTTCACACAATCTTCGTTCGGGAACTGAACAAGAACCGGACAGTAACGGTCAGCCCGTCGCGCCGGACCGCCGGGCGGGCCCTCCGGAATCCTGTGATCGCCGCTGGGCTCCGGCTAACCTGGGCGCATGCCTCGCTACGAGTACCGCTGCCGGACCTGCGGCGACACGTTCGAACTCAGCCGCCCGATGGCGGATTCCGCCGCCCCCGCGGCCTGCCCGTCCGGCCACGACGACACCGTGAAACTCCTGTCGACGGTGGCCGTCGCGGTCGGCGGCTCGACGCCGGCCCCGGCCCAGGCGCCCCGCTCTGGCGGGGGTGGCGGCGGGTGCTGCGGAGGCGGGTGCTGCGGCTGACCCCGCAGCACCGAGCCCCACCGCCTACATCTCCCGAGCCCCCCGCAAGAACTCCCGCAGGATCCGCTCCCCCGCCGCCACCCCTCGCTCCGGAAGCGCGGTGATCGCGGGGGCCGTCCAGTCGGTGTCCGCCAGTTCGCCGTGGCCGGGGCGCCAGCCCCGGTCGGCGGCCAGCAGGAGGTCGGCGTCGAGGAGGGAGTCACCGGCCGCGAGGGTCAGGGGCGCGCCGGTGCGGCGGGCGAGTTCGCGCATGGCCGCGCTCTTGGTGAGCGGCTTCGGCACGGCGTAGATCTTGCGGCCCTGGAGGGAGACCGTCCAGCCGCGGTTCTCCGCCCACACGGCGAGTTCCTTCACCCACTCCTCGGGGAGCAGCTCGCGCTCCACCACCAGATAGACGAACAGGTCCTCGGCCACCCGGTGTTTGCGGACCCAGGACGGGTCGGCGGTGGCCTCCAGGTGCTCCCGCACCTCCGCGAGCGGAGCGCACTCGGTGGCGAGCCGTGCCGTCACGCTCGCGTGCCAGTCGGGGTCGGAGACGCCGTCGACGAGCAGATGCCCGCCGTTGGCGCAGATCGCGTACTTCGGGGCGGGGCCCGGCAGGTTGATGCGCTGGTACTGCTTGCGGGTGCGGGTCGTGGTGGGTACGAAGAGCGCCGTGTCGCCGAGTTCGCTGAGAAGGGCGGCCGCCGTCTCCGTCATGTACGACAGCGGCTTGCTCTCGTGCACCTCGACGCAGAGCAGCCGGGGCGCCCGCGCGTCCGGCATGGTCAGCGCCAGGGCGGCCGAGGAGTAGATGAGGGTGCGGTCGAGGTCGCTGGCGATGAGCGTCTTGGGCGAGGACATCAGACCGTCACCGCCTTGCCGTCGGCACCCGTCGCGCCGCGCGTGTACTTCGGGTGGATCAACCCCACGCAGGTGTACGGGAGATCGGCGACCTCCTCGACGGGCACCCCGCGCTGCTCGGCGAGCAGGCGTACGTGGTCGAGGTCGGCGCCCGCTCCGGCGCGCGCGAGGATCTTCCAGGGGACGCGGCGCAGCAGGACGCGGGTGGTCTCGCCGACGCCCGGCTTGACGAGGTTCACGTCGTGGATCCCGTACTCCTCGCTGATCCGCTCGACGGCCGCCCAGCCCTCCCAGGTGGGGGTGCGGTCGGCGGCGAGGAGTTCCTTGGCCTGGGCGCAGGCCGCGTCGGCGACGTCGGCGAAGCGGGCGGCGATGGCGTCCAGGAAGTCGCCGGAGACATCGGAGCCGGCGAGTTCGCGGTAGAACTTCGCACCGTGGTAGTCGTGCTCGCCGACCAGGTCGGCACGCAGGACCGTGCGCGAAATGAGCCCGGACACCGTCGAGTTGAGGCAGGCGGAGGGGATCAGGAAGTCCTCGCGGGTGCCGTACGTCCGCACGCAGGAGCCCGGGTCGGCGAGGACCGCGATCTCCGGGTCGAAGCCGATGATGCCGTCGGACGCCTCGAACTCCCTTATCGCGTCGGCGAGTTCGCGGCTGATCGCGCCCTTGCCGGTCCAGCCGTCGACGAACACGACGTCGGCCGGGTCGTGGTGGGCGGCGAGCCAGCGCAGCGCGTTGGCGTCGATGCCGCGGCCCCGCACGATCGAGACGGCGTAGTGAGGCAACTCCAGCTCGTGACGGTCCTTGGCCCAGCGGCGCATCAGGACGCCGACCGGGGTGCCCGCGCGGGCCAGGGACACCAGGACCGGGCGCGGCATGGGGGTCCCCCCGCTCATGGGGGTCCCCCCGCTCGAGCGGAGCCGAGGGTGGGGGAGAAGCCGAGAGTGGGGGAACTCGGCGAGCACCAGCTCGGTGACGGCGCCGACGGCCTGGGCGATCCGGGCCGCCGAGGTGCCGAGGGCCGCGTGGAACAGCTCCTGGTACTGGGCGCTCGGCTGGTACTCGACCGGCAGCGACTCCGCGTAGTGGGCGCCACCGCTCTGGATCGCCTCCTCGCGCTCCTCGGTCGGCGCCTCCAGGCCCACGTCCGAGAGGTCCTGGAGCAGCCAGCCGACCTCGTCGGGCGCGTACGAGGAGAAGGCGGGGCCGCGGAGGGGCTCAGCGAGCATGGAGGGCCTTTCGGTGGACGGCCGTGCGGGGACGTACGACGGGACGACGGCGAGCAGGACGCTCGGTGTGTGCGCCGCGAGCTGAGCCAACAGGCCGTCGGGGGCGTGTAGTTCGGAGGTGTCGGCCACGGAGTCGACGACGGCGACGACGGCGTCGAAGCCGGCGCCCGCGACGTTGTAGGCGTAGCGCTCGCCGGGGCCGTCGTCCGGGTTGTCGTGGGCAGGGAAAACGATTCGGCTGCGTATCGCGTAGCCGGGGTCGTCGAGGGCGAGCACCGGGGACCGGGTGGTCGTGGAGTAGCGCACCTCGGAGGTCACCACCTGCTCCAGCTCCCGCGCCAGCCGCAGCGGCGCGTACATCAGCTCCTCGAAGCCGAGCACGAGCACCCGCCGGGCGCCGTCCGGCAGCGCCCCGGCGATCCGGGCGGCCATGGCGGGCAGCGCACCCTCCAGCCGTATGCGATGCGCGGGCGTGAACCCGTGCCGCCCGCCGTCGGGCAGGCCATGGGGCCAGCCGAGCTGGACGCGGGTGGCCTTCCCGGCGCGCGACGCGGTGGCGGGCGCCGCCGACTCGTGCGCGGCGACCAGTGCCTGCCCCTTCTCCAGTACGCCCTCCGGGAGCCGTACCGTCCCCGACGCCGCGGACACCAGGTCCACGCGGGCGCCGATCTCCTTGGCGAACCGCTCCAGCCGGCCCAGGTCCTCGGCCGAGCGCATGTCGACCAGGGCCACGACCACGTACCGCTCGCGCGGGTAGCGCTGGTGCAGGGCGCGGATGGTGTTGAGGACCGTGTTGCCGGTGGAGAACTCGTCGTCGACGAGGACCAGGGGGCCGGATCCGGCCAGCAGAGCGGGGTCCTCGGGAAGCAGCAGGTGCGAGGTGGCGTGCGAGTGGGACTCCTCGAAGCCGCCCGCGCGGGCGACGCCCTCGACCGGGCGGCGGGTGGAGTGCAGGTAGGGCGCGAGGCCCAGGCCGTCCGCGACCGCGTGGCCGAGCCCGGTGGCCGTCTCGGCGTACCCGAGGACCACGGCCGCACCGGCATCCTCGGCGCCCAGCAGGTCGCGTACCCGCCGGCCGAGCGCGAACCCGTATCCGTACACCACGGACGGCGACTGCGGGACGTGCTTGCCCAGGACGTTCGACACGAGCAGATGCGCGCGCTTGGGGTTGCGGCGCAGCGCGAGCCCCAGCAGGTCGCTCAGCTTCTCGTCACCGACGAGTTCGAGGCCGAGCCGCTCGGCGACCCACGTTCCTGTCCAGACCGCGTCGCTCGTCACGTCGTTCGCCACGTCCTTCACTGCGTTGTTCATCAATTCCCTGGTGATCGGGTTCCGCGTCGCGTTGATCGGGTCGCGCGCCGCCCGGTCGGACCGGCTCACGCGGGGAGCCCTGCGGCGAGCAGGTCCACGAAGCCGATGTCCTCGTTGGCGACGCCGAAGGCGTCGGCGCGCTGGAGGGTGCGCTCGGCCCAGGCGCGGTGCGGCTTCACCTCGTTCATTTTGTTCGTGTACGCCGACCGCAGTACACCCCCGCCGTTGCGCTCCGGCTTCAGGATGTCCTGCGCGTCGCTGTACTCCTCGTGGCTGACGACCGAGAGGGCGTGCACGGGCAGGACGTGCGAGGGGTGGATGCAGGTCTTGCCCAGCAGGCCGTTGGCCTGGTCGAGGGTGATCTCGCGCAGCAGCCCGTCCATGGCGTGCTCGATCAGCGCCTCGCGCAGTTCCTCCGCCCGCCCCTCCAGGAAGGGGCTGCGGCGCAGCTGCGGCTTGAACATGCGCTCCTGGACACGGAAGTACTCCCACACCGGCCCGGTCACCGTGAAACCGGTGCCGTCGGCCCGCCCCAGCATGTTCACCACGTCGGCGATCACGGAGGCGACGACCTGGACGTCGTACGCCGTCATGTCGGGGGCCCGGCGCAGGCCGTACGAGGAGCAGAAGTCCGTCACCCCGATGCGCAGCGCGAGCACCCGGTCGCGGTACTTGTCGACGGCGCGGAAGATGCCCTCCAGGGTCTCCACGCGCGACTCCCGGTACAGCAGCTCGGGCGATTCAAGGACCGGCATCGCAAAAAGGCGCCTGCCGCTCGCCGTCTCGGCGCAGGCGAGCGCCTCCAGGAACGGCACACCGCGCTCCTCGGTGAACTTCGGCATCACGAATCCGGACAGCAGCCGGACGGCGGGACCGAGGCGCTGGACGAGGTCGGGGATCTGAGCGGGGTGGCGGACCCGGATGAACAGCAGCGGCAGGTCGCCGGCGTCCTGTCGTGCGGCGAGGGCGGTGAACTGCTGGACCAGGTTCTCCTCGGCGCCCACGACCTCCGAGTCGTCGATCGAGTCCTCCAGGCAGAGCACCATGGAGACCACGCCGCGCGCGGCCTGCTTGGTGATGTCGTCGGCCAGCTGCCCCCGGGTCGCGGGGCTGTACAGCGTGGCCCCGAGGGCCGCGGAGAGCACCCGGGCCGGCGAGTCGGCGGTGAATTCGCCCGGCTCCCGGAAGAAGAGGCGTTGCCGCTCCTCAGGGGCGATATGACCAAAATGACGCATGAAACTCCCCCGTGGCAGCTAGGCGGCCCGACGTGATGTGGCCGGTAATAGTACGTATGGATCCATGTCACAGGTTCCCACCGAGCGTGAAGTTCGGGTAACTCGGCCGTGTCCGGCAAACACCGGTCCTGGCGGGACCCCGCGTTGTCGTGACCAGGACCGAGAGGGCAGGATGACCGCATGACGCACGCGATGCTGAAGGGGTCGAACGTCCCGCTGGACGCCACAGCGGTGCGCGCCGTACTGCGCTGGACACCCGGGCAGGGTGTCCCTGATGTCGATGCCTCGGCGCTGCTCCTCGGCCCCGACGGTCGTGTGCGATCCGACGAGGACTTCGTCTTCTACAACCAGCCCCGCCATCCCTCGGGCAAGGTCTGGCGGCTCGGCAAGAAACGCGTAGCCGAGGGTCTGACCGACACGATCCAGACGGATCTGACGGGTGTCGAGTCCGGAGTCGGACAGATTCTGCTGGTCGCATCGGCGGACGACGTCGCGTTCGACCGCGTACGGGATCTGCGCATCCTGCTGTACGACGCCACGGTCGCGGACGGCGAACCGGTGGCGTACTTCGACGTCAAGCCGGAGACCGGGGCCGAGACCGCGCTGATCTGCGGCGAGCTGTACCGGCGCGGTGACGGGTGGAAGTTCCGGGCGCTCGGCGAGGGCTACTCCAACGGTCTGGTGGGCCTCGCGACCGACTTCGGGATCTCGGTCGACGAGACGGAGGCCGCCGCTTCTGGCGGGGCGCCGGTGACCGGATCCGTGCCCGACGCGGCGCCGGCGGCCCAGCCCGCGCCCGAAGCCGCGGGCTGGGCCGCGCCTGCCGCCGCCGCTGTCCCGGAGACGTCGGTGCCGTTGCCGCCGGAGCAGCCCGCGGCGGTGCCGGAGCAGCCTGCGCCGGTGCCGCAGCAGCCCGCGTACGGCTATCCGCAGACGCAGACGGCGCCCGCCGCCGCGGCCACCGCCGCCGCCCAGCCCGCCTACGGCTACCCCCAGCCGACCAGCCAGCCGGCGTACGGCTACCCGCAGCCGGTGGGCGCTGTGCCCGACCCGGAGTTCAAGCTGCCGCCGCAGGGGCCGCAGTTCATCGGGCGCTGAAACGCTGGGCTTCGCCGGTTCGCCTATGAGCTCGGCGGATCGGCCCTGACGGCGGCTGCGGGATGTAAGTGGCTGGTCGTGCAGTTCGCGCCGCGCCCCGGGGGGCGCTGCGCCTACCGCTCGACCTTCGTCTTGTAGCCCCGCCCCCACTGCAGCCCCCACCCGTACAGCCGGTCGAGTTCGGCCTGGAAGCCGTAGACGAACTTGACCTCGCGGCGTACGGATACCTCGCCCTTGTTGTTCTGGATCATCACGACCGCGCAGGACCGGGCCTGCGGGTGGCGTTCGTCGAGGCCGATCTCGATGCGCGGGCCGTTGCTCGGATAGAGCGTGATGATGGCGTGCGTACGGTCGAAGGCCGGGGTCTGGTCGTAGATGTAGACGAACACCAGGAGCCGCTTGATGTCGTCGCGGTGATCCAGGTTGACGTACGCCGTCTCGCCCGAGGCCGAGCCGAAACGGTCGTCACCGCTGAGCCTCACGTACGGCGGGGCGTTCAGGGCGCCGAAAAAGCTGCCGAGGGGCTGGACCACGCCCTTGGTACCGTCCGTCAGCTCGTACAGCACGCCGAGGTCGAGGTCGACGTTGACCATGCTCTGGGTGTGCGCCTGGACCACTTCCGGTTTGAAGGTGCGGAAGGGGTGGCGCAGCAGGCTGCCGCGCTGCGGCCCGCCTATGTCGGCGCTGCGCATCCGCCAGGACAGGTTGATGCGCAGATGGCCGGTGGCCGCGCCCTGTTTGGTGAGCGAGACCGTGTGGTTCCGTTTGGTCAGCTCGATGGCGTTGGTGGCCGCGCTACCGGAGTCGAAGTCCGCCGAGCGTCCGCGCCACAGATCGTCCCAGAAGCCCATTCCGCCCCCACGTTCCTCTTTGTTCCCCGACATGCGACGGGGCGGCCGTGAGGACTCGTCCTCGACGGCCGCCCCGCTCAGAGCGTTCCTCGGCAAGCCGGGTGTCACACCCCGGACGACACCTCAGCCTTGTCGTCCGAGCCCTCGGCTTTTCCCTCGGCCGCCACAAGCGCCCGGTTGCGGCGCACGGAGGACCAGAAGGACGCGGCGATCAGGACGACGCCGATGAGGCCGGTGATGATCTCGCTGATCTCGTACTGGATGGTGACCAGGAGGATCACGGCCAGAGCGCCGATCGCGTAGTGCGCGCCGTGCTCCAGGTAGGGGTAGTCGTCGAGGGTGCCCTGGCGGACCAGGTAGACCGTCAGCGACCGGACGTACATGGCGCCGATACCGAGGCCCAGCGCCATCAGGACGATGTCGTTGGTGATGGCGAAGGCGCCGATGACGCCGTCGAAGGAGAAGGACGCGTCCAGGACCTCGAGGTAGAGGAACATGAAGAACGCGGCCTGGCCGACGAGCACGATGGCCGGTTTCTTCTTGCCGGTGCGCGCGGCCTCTTCCTCCTCCTCGTGCTCGCGCTCCTCCTCTTCTTCCAGCTTGTCCTCGAAGTAGCCGGACAGGCCGCCGACGATCATGTACGTGATGAGACCGGCGACGCCGGCGAGCAGGACGGTGGCCGACTTGTCCGCGTGCCCGTCGTGCAGGTGGGCGTTGGTCGCGAAGGTCATCGCGGAGACCATCAGGACGATCAGCGCGATGCAGACCGACAGCATGTCGATCTTGCCGAGCTTGGCCAGCGGCCGCTCCAGCCAGGCGAGCCACTTGATCTCCCGGTCCTCGAAGATGAAGTCGAGGAAGATCATCAGCAGGAACATGCCGCCGAAGGCCGCGATCGCCGGGTGGGCGTCGGTGACCAGCTGCTCATAGCGGTCCTTGTTGTTCAGCGCGAGGTCGACGGCCTCGATCGGGCCGATCTTGGCGCTGATGGCGACGATGACGACAGGAAAGATCAGCCGCATGCCGAACACGGCGATGAGGATGCCGATCGTGAGGAAGATCTTCTGCCAGAAGGCACTCATCTTCTTCAGGATTCCGGCGTTGACCACCGCGTTGTCGAAGGAAAGGGAGATCTCGAGGACGGAGAGGATCGCCACGATGCCGAAGGCGGTCCACCCCCCGTAGAAGACCGCCGCGACCAGGCCGAGCGCGGTGACCGCGAACGACCAGCCGAAGGTTTTCAGAAGCACTGGCTACCCAATCGTGTATGTACGGGTCTCCCCCGCGCCGTACTCGGCTTTACTCACTGTTGACCACGAAGTCTAAAGGGCTGCCCCTTCGGCCGGACGGGGGCCCTAGGAAACGCTGACCCCGAAGTCGAGGGCGATGCCCCGCAGGCCCGACGCGTACCCCTGGCCGACCGCGCGGAACTTCCACTCGTTGTTGTAGCGGTAGACCTCGCCGAAGATCATCGCCGTTTCCGTGGAGGCGTCCTCGGAGAGGTCGTAGCGGGCGAGCTCCTGGCCGTCGGCCTGATTGACGACGCGGATGAAGGCGTTGCTGACCTGGCCGAAGGTCTGACCACGGTTGTCGGCGTCGTGGATGGAGACCGGGAAGACGATCTTCTCCACGTTGGCCGGAACCTTGGAGAGGTCGACCAGGATCGACTCGTCGTCGCCCTCGCCCTCGCCGGTGAGGTTGTCGCCGGTGTGCTCCACCGAGCCGTCCGGGCTCGTGAGCTGGTTGTAGAAGATGAACCACTCGTCCCCGAGCACCCGCCCGCCGTTGCACATCAGCGCGCTGGCGTCCAGGTCGAAGGGGGCTCCGGTGGTGGAGCGCGCGTCCCAGCCGAGCCCGATCATCACCTTCGTGAGATTCGGTGCGGCCTTAGAGAGGGAGACATTGCCCCCCTTGGCGAGCGTGACGCCCATGATGCTGGTCCTCCCCGAGGTCATTCGTTCAGTTGTACGGCGGTCCGGCACCGCACGTGACGGGTGCGGTGCCGGACCGTAGAGCCGAAGGCCGTACCGCTCAGACGTTCACGCCGAAGTCCTGCGCGATGCCGCGCAGGCCCGAGGCGTAACCCTGGCCGATGGCGCGGAACTTCCACTCCGCGCCGTTGCGGTAGAGCTCGCCGAAGACCATCGCGGTCTCCGTCGAGGCGTCCTCGGAGAGGTCGTACCGTGCGATCTCCGCGCCGCCCGCCTGGTTCACCACGCGGATGAACGCGTTGCGGACCTGCCCGAAGGACTGCTGGCGGTTCTCGGCGTCGTAGATCGAGACCGGGAAGACGATCTTCTGGACATCGGCCGGGACGGCGGCGAGGTTGACCTTGATCTGCTCGTCGTCGCCCTCGCCCTCACCGGTGAGGTTGTCACCGGTGTGCTCGACCGAGCCGTCCGGGCTCTTGAGGTTGTTGAAGAAAACGAAGTTCTGGTCGTTGCCGACCTTGCCCTGGTCGTTCGTCAGGATTGCGCTGGCGTCGAGGTCGAAGTCGGTGCCGGTGGTGGTGCGGACGTCCCACCCCAGACCGACGATGACCGCGGTCAGTCCCGGGGCCTCCTTCGACAGCGAAACATTGCCGCCCTTGCTGAGGCTGACTCCCACGAGTCCTCCCAATAGTGTCCGGGGGCGGGGCGCCCCGTAGTGCGTTGGTATCGGATCAACGACTAGATCCTAGTGACGGGTTCCCGCGCCCACAGGGCTTGGAACCGAAGAATCACAGGGTGTCGAGTGCCTTGACGTACTCGTTCAGGTCACGCGCGTCCGGCAGGGCGTTGACGACGGTCCAGCGGACCACGCCCTCCTTGTCGATGATGAACGTGCCGCGCACCGCGCAGCCCTTGTCCTCGTCGAAGACGCCGTACGCGCGCGAAATGTTGCCGTGCGGCCAGAAGTCGGAGAGCAGCGGGTACTCCAGGCCCTCCTGCTCGGCGAAGACGCGCAGGGTGTGGATGGAGTCGTTCGAGACGGCCAGCAGTTGGGTGTCCCGGTCGGTGAACTGCGGCAGGTTGTCGCGCAGGGAGCACAGCTCGCCCGTGCACACGCCGGTGAACGCGAACGGGTAGAAGAGCAGCACCACGTTCTTGTCACCGCGGAAGTCGGACAGCTTCACGGTGGCGCCGTGGTTGTCCTTGAGTTCGAAGTCCGGGGCCTGGGAGCCGACCTCGATCGCCATGGTC
Source organism: Streptomyces dengpaensis (assembly GCF_002946835.1). Classification (NCBI taxonomy): domain Bacteria; kingdom Bacillati; phylum Actinomycetota; class Actinomycetes; order Kitasatosporales; family Streptomycetaceae; genus Streptomyces; species Streptomyces dengpaensis. Next base: position 6,029,608 of record NZ_CP026652.1, on the reverse strand, counting down.
ACACGCTTCCCTTCCAAGGGTCTGTTCGGGTGACGACCAGCCTACGCAGTGATCGGTACGGCCCCCGGTCCGGGCACCCGCGCCACGGCATCGCGCATACATGACGGTCCGGCGCGGCGTTCCCGTAGGGCTCCGGTGCGGCGCATGCGTATGGCTCCGGCGCCGCGTACGAGTAGGGCTCCGGCGCCGCGTAAGCGTGAGACCCCCGCCGACGGTGGGCCGGCGGGGGTCTCACGCGATGCTCTGCGGCAGACGGAGCGGGAGCTCAGCGCTTCGACTTGGGCGTGGCCAGGCGCGTACCCGACCATTCCTTGGCGACGGAGACGCTCTTCGTCTGGGAGAGGCCGGCGGTCTGTGCGGCATCGCTGATGTCGCTGGGCTCGACGTAGCCGTCCCGGCCGGTCTTCGGGGTCAGCAGCCAGATCATGCCGCCGTCCTCAAGGAGACCGATGGCGTCCACCAGGGAGTCCGTGAGGTCGCCGTCCTCATCGCGGAACCACAGCAGCACGACGTCCGCGACGTCGTCGTAGTCCTCGTCGACCAGATCCTGGCCGATCTGCGATTCGATGCTTTCACGGAGCTCGTGGTCAACGTCGTCGTCGAAGCCGATCTCCTGGACCACCTGTCCGGGCTCGAACCCCAGCCTGGCGGCCGGGTTGGTCCGCTCCTCCGCGTGGTCCGCGGTCGCGCTCACGGCTTGCCTCCTGAATGTGTTTCGGTAGATGTCTCAGCCACGCGCGTGCGCGAAGCATTGGCCGTAGTCCACACGGGCGGGACGGATCGCGCAAGTACCCGGCCGCCGAGACCGCCGAAACGGTGACGATCCCGGCGGTGTCGCCGCAACTCCCGACGGTCGATTACGGCACCACGTGACGCACACCACACCCTTCTGCCCCTTTTGTCCACTTCGGAATCCTTGGAGCGGGCGAGACCCGAATGACTTTGCGGAACGCGTCACGGAGTGAGCGTATCGTTACGTTTTGGCCGGACCCGTCCCGACGGACCGCGGGGAACGCCTTGGTTACCCCTTGGTAGAGATGACGTTTGTGTTCCCGAGGTCCACGATGGGGAACGACTGCGGACACCTGGAGAAACCACAGCAGACACCCCGCAGACAATCCCCGCAGACAGCCCTCTGACAGCGAAGGAACAGCGTGCCTTCCGGATCCGATCGCACCCCGATCATCATTGGCGGCCTTCCCAGCCAGGTCCCGGACTTCGACCCTGAGGAGACTCAGGAGTGGCTCGACTCCCTCGACGCCGCCGTCGACGAGCGCGGCCGTGAGCGCGCCCGCTACCTGATGCTGCGACTGATCGAGAGGGCCCGCGAGAAGCGCGTGGCCGTGCCCGAGATGCGCAGCACGGACTACGTCAACACCATCGCCACCAAGGACGAGCCGTTCTTCCCGGGCAACGAGGAGATCGAGCGCAAGATCCTCAACGCGACCCGCTGGAACGCGGCCGTGATGGTGTCCAGGGCCCAGCGCCCCGGCATCGGGGTCGGCGGCCACATCGCGACCTTCGCGTCCTCCGCGTCCCTCTACGACGTGGGCTTCAACCACTTCTTCCGCGGCAAGGACGAGGGCGACGGCGGCGACCAGATCTTCTTCCAGGGGCACGCCTCCCCCGGTATCTACGCCCGCGCGTTCCTCCTCGACCGCCTCTCCGAGCAGCAGCTCGACGCGTTCCGCCAGGAGAAGTCGAAGGCGCCGTACGGACTGTCCTCGTACCCGCACCCGCGGCTGATGCCGGACTTCTGGGAGTTCCCGACCGTCTCCATGGGCCTCGGCCCGCTCGGCGCGATCTTCCAGGCGCGGATGAACCGCTACATGGAGGCGCGCGGCATCGCCGACACCTCCAAGTCCCACGTCTGGGCGTTTCTCGGCGACGGCGAGATGGACGAGCCGGAGTCGCTCGGCCAGCTGTCGATCGCGGCGCGCGAGGGCCTGGACAACCTGACCTTCGTCGTCAACTGCAACCTGCAGCGCCTCGACGGCCCGGTGCGCGGCAACGGCAAGATCATCCAGGAACTGGAGTCGCAGTTCCGGGGCGCCGGATGGAACGTCATCAAGCTGGTCTGGGACCGCAGTTGGGACCCGCTGCTCGCCCAGGACCGCGACGGCATCCTCGTCAACAAGCTGAACACCACGCCCGACGGCCAGTTCCAGACGTACGCCACCGAGACCGGCGCCTACATCCGCCAGCACTTCTTCGGTGACGACCACCGGCTGCGTGCGATGGTCGCGAACATGACCGACGACCAGATCCTGCACCTGGGCCGCGGCGGGCACGACCACAAGAAGATCTTCGCGGCGTTCTCGGCGGCCAAGGCGCACAAGGGCCAGCCGACGGTGATCCTGGCGCAGACGGTCAAGGGCTGGACGCTCGGCCCGAACTTCGAGGGCCGCAACGCCACGCACCAGATGAAGAAGCTGACGGTCGACGACCTCAAGCACTTCCGCGACCGGCTGCACCTGCCGATCACCGACAAGCAGCTGGAGTCCGGCCCGCCGCCGTACTACCACCCGGGCCGCAACTCCGAGGAGCTCCAGTACATGCACGACCGGCGAAAGTCGCACGGCGGGTACGTCCCGACGCGCGTCGTGCGGTCGAAGCCGCTGGCCCTCCCGGACGACAAGACGTACGCGAGTGTGAAGAAGGGCTCGGGTCAGCAGTCGATCGCCACGACCATGGCGTTCGTACGCCTCCTGAAGGACCTCATGCGGGACAAGGAGATCGGCAGGCGCTTCGTGCTGATCGCGCCCGACGAGTACCGCACCTTCGGCATGGACTCGTTCTTCCCGAGCGCGAAGATCTACAACCCGCTCGGCCAGCAGTACGAGTCCGTGGACCGCGATCTGCTGCTCGCGTACAAGGAGTCGCCGACCGGCCAGATGCTGCACGACGGCATCTCGGAGGCCGGGTGCACGGCGTCGCTGATCGCGGCCGGCTCGGCGTACGCCACGCACGGCGAGCCTCTGATCCCCGTCTACGTCTTCTACTCGATGTTCGGTTTCCAGCGCACCGGCGACCAGTTCTGGCAGATGGCCGACCAATTGGCGCGTGGTTTCGTGCTCGGTGCGACCGCCGGGCGTACGACGCTGACCGGTGAGGGTCTCCAGCACGCGGACGGCCACTCGCAGCTGCTCGCCTCGACGAACCCGGGCTGTGTCGCGTACGACCCGGCGTACGGCTTCGAGATCGCGCACATCGTGAAGGACGGTCTGCGCCGGATGTACGGCTCGTCCGACGAACACCCGCACGGCGAGGACGTCTTCTACTACCTCACCGTCTACAACGAGCCGATTCAGCATCCGGCCGAACCGGAGAACGTCGACGTGGACGGCATCCTGAAGGGCCTCTACCGCTTCAGCGAGGGCTCCTCGGGCACGATCCCCGCGCAGATCCTCGCGTCGGGTGTCGCCGTGCCATGGGCGGTCGAGGCGCAGCGGATCCTCGCCGAGGAGTGGGACGTACGCGCCGACGTATGGTCGGCGACCTCCTGGAACGAGCTGCGGCGCGAGGCCGTCGGCGTGGAGGAGCACAACCTGCTGCACCCGGAGGAGGAGCAGCGGGTGCCGTACGTGACGCAGAAGCTGAACGGGGCCGAGGGTCCGTTCGTGGCCGTCTCCGACTGGATGCGATCGGTTCCGGACCAGATCTCGCGGTGGGTGCCGGGGACATACCAGTCCCTCGGCGCGGACGGCTTCGGCTTCGCGGACACGCGTGGCGCGGCCCGGCGCTATTTCCACATCGACGCGCAGTCGATCGTGGTCGCGGTGCTGACCGAGCTGGCGCGCGAGGGCAAGGTCGACCGGTCGGTGCTCAAGCAGGCGATCGACCGCTACCGGCTGCTCGACGTGACGGCGGCCGCCCCGGGCGCCGCGGGCGGCGACGCCTGACGTCGGCGTCCTGAACAGGGCGGTGGGACCCTCGGCCCCACCGCCCTTTCGCGTTCCCTACGATGCGGGCATGAAGGAACAATCGGCACAAGCCCGTTGGGAGCGGGGCACCCAACGGCCCCTGCTCGCGCTCGCGGTGATATTCGCGGTCGCCTATTCCGTGCCGATCGTGGACAGCTCCGCGAGCCGGTCGCTGACGTCTCTGTGCCTGGTCGTGGAGTGGGTGGTGTGGGGAGCGTTCGCCGCCGACTACCTCGTACGGCTGACGCTGTCGACCCGGCGGCGCGAGTTCGTGCGCAGCAACTGGCTGGACCTGTGCGCGGTGATCCTGCCGCTGATCCAGCCGCTGCGGCTGCTGCGCCTGGTGGCCACCGTGCTGCTGGTCGGGCGGCGGGCGCGGATGGCCTCGCAGATCCGGCTGACGACGTACGTCGGTGGCGCGGTCGTCGGGCTGCTGATGTTCGGCTCGCTCGCGGTGCTCTCCGTGGAACGGGACTCGCCCAACGGGAACATCAAGACGCTGGGCGACGCGATGTGGTGGTCGTTCACGACGATGACGACCGTCGGATACGGGGATCACGCCCCCACCACCGGTCTGGGCCGCATCCTCGCGGTGGGCCTCATGCTCTCCGGGATCGCCCTCCTCGGTGTGGTCACCGCGAACATCGCCGCGTGGTTCATCTCGCGCTTCGAGAAGGACGACGTGGAGGAGCGCCGCCAGACGGCGGCGATCGAGGCACTGACGGAAGAGGTACGAGCGCTACGCGCCGAAATCGCCGCGTTGTCTGGCGGGGCGACTTCAATAGTGCCGCACCCGCTGCCGGGGGCGGCGGAGGAGCGTTCGCCGTCGTAGCTGTCGTAGCCGTCGTAGCTGCCTTAAGGGCGTGGGGCCCCCAGGCGGCGCCCGTCCCAAAGAAAGCGGCACCCTGTCAGCTCCGGTTAGCGCGCCCACCCCGAGCCCAGCCACGACGCCGGGTCCGGTTAATCCCTGACGGGGCGCTGCATGCGCGCTGCCCCCCTCCGGCAGCGCGCCGCAGCACCCGTCGCCCCCAGGTCGTACGGAGGACTTGACCCACTGTGACGTGCGGTGCGCACCGAGCGGGAGGGATCTTTAGCGGCGTCACCCTGATAGGCGAAACCGCGCAAGGGGGGCCCGTCAGATGTGGCCGCCCCCGGCCCCCGCGGCCTCCGCGTTGTCCCCCCGCTTCGTGAGCGTGGCCACGAAGACCGCCACCACGGCGACCCCGGCGGCGACCAGGCAGGCCAGGCTCATGCCGGAGATGAAGGTGTCGTGGGCGACATCGGTGATCTGCGCGGCGATGGCGGCCGGGGTGTCCTTGGCGACCGGCGCGGCACCCACCTGGACCGCCTCGGAGGCCTGGTCGAGCTGCGCGGGGGTGAGCGGAGGCAGCTTGGCGTCGGCCCAGTTGCCGGCGAGGTCGCCGTCGACCTTGGAGGCCATCACGGCGCCGAGGACCGCCGTACCGAGGCTGCCGCCGATCTGCATGGCGGCCTGCTGGAGACCACCGGCGACACCGGAGAGCTCCATCGGCGCGTTGCCGACGATGACCTCGGTCGCGCCGACCATGACCGGCGCGAGGCCGAGGCCGAGCAGGGCGAACCAGAGCGACATGATGCCACTGCCCGTGTCCGTCTCCAGCGTGGACATGCCGAACATGGCGATCGCGGTGAGGGCCATGCCCCCGGCGAGCGGGATCCGCGGTCCCGACTTGGTGATCAGCGCACCGGCCAGCGGCGAGCCCACGATCATCATGCCGGTGAGCGGGAGGAGGTGCAGACCGGCGTCCACCGGGCTCATGCCATGCACGTTCTGGAGATAGAAGGTGACGAAGAACAGGCCGCCCATGAAGGCGATGGCCATCAGGACCATGAGGACGACGCCCGCCGACAGCGCCACGGAGCGGAAGAGCGCGAGCGGGATCAGCGGCTCCCTCACCCTCGTCTCCCAGAAGGCGAAGAGCGCGAAGCCCAGCACCGATGCCCCCAGGAAGGACCAGGTCAGCACGTCGCCCCAGCCCCACGTCGGGGCCTTGATGAGCGCCCAGACCAGGCAGAACATGGCGCCGGAGAGCAGCGCGATGCCCAGGATGTCGAAGGAGCGCGGGGCGTTCATCGCACGGTGGTCGGTCAGGATCACCACGCCCAGGAGCAGCGCGAGGACGCCGACGGGCAGGTTGATGAAGAACACCGACTGCCAGCTGACGTGCTCGACCAGCAGCCCGCCGAGGATCGGGCCGCCCGCGGTGGACGCGCCGATGACCATGCCCCAGATGCCGATCGCCATGTTCAGCTTCCCGGCCGGGAAGGTGGCCCGCAGCAGGCCGAGCGCGGCGGGCATGAGCAGCGCGCCGAACAGACCCTGGAAGACGCGGAAGGTGACCACGAGGGCGATGCTGTCGGACAGGCCGATGGCTCCCGATGCGGCGGCGAAGCCGACCACGCCGATGAGGAAGGTCTGCCGGTGCCCGAACCGGTCGCCGAGCTTGCCCGCGGTGATCAGCGTGACCGCGAGCGCGAGGAAGTAGCCGTTGGTGATCCACTGGACGTCGGCGAAGGTCGCGCCGAGGTCCTTCTGGATGGCCGGGTTGGCGATGGCCACGATCGTGCCGTCCAGGGCGACCATCATGACGCCGACGGCCACGGTGATGAGGGTGAGCCACGGATGGCCGCGCAGGCCCTTGGCGGGGGTCGGATCGGAAGGCGGCGCCGGGACCTTGTCGGCCGGGCCCTTCGCGTCGACGGTGGTCTGACTCTTCATGCTTTCGAGGTTAGTGACAGCCACTGACAGTTGACAAACCGATTCACAAGTCGGTAACTGTCACGCCGCTCGCCGATAGGCTGACCTGGGCGGACGGCCCGAAGGAGAGACATCATGAACACGCCGCCACGACTAGGGCTGCGCGAGCGCAAGAAGCAGCGCACCCGGGACGCGCTGCTGCGGGCCGCTCTCGAACTGTTCACCTCCCAGGGGTACGAACACACGACCGTCGACGAGATCGCCGAGGCCGTCGACGTCTCCCAGCGCACCTTCTTCCGCTACTTCGCCGGCAAGGAGGACGCCGCCCTCTTCGTGCAGCACCTCGCGGAGTCGCATTTCCTCGCCGCCGTGCGTGAACGCCCGCCTCACGAAGCCCCGTTGGAGGCGCTGCGGCAGGCCGTCCTGGAAAGCTGGGACACCATCGGCGAGGCGATCAACGAGGTCGTCCCGGTCGAACTGCACATGCGCACCTTCCAGTTGATCGAGTCGACCCCCGCGCTGCTCGCCGTGCATCTGCGCCGCTCCGTCGAACTGGAGGAGGAGATCGCACGGGTGATCGCCGGCCGTGAGGGCCTCGACGTGGACGCGGATCCCCGCCCTCGGGTCGCGGTCGCCGCGTTCGCCGGGGTGATGCGCGTGACGGGCCGATTGTGGGGCGCGGGAGAGGACGCCAGCATCGAGGCGCTCCGTGAACTGACCGTCTCGTATCTGGACCATGTGGGGCCCGCGCTGGCCGAAAACTGGCGTACCCAATGATCGTTGAAACTCACGGAGCGTCACCATTTAACTCAAACTGAACCCGGTTTGACCCAATTACCCCACCAGAAACGTGATACCGCTCACTCGTTTAACGGGAGGCACCTCGCTTCTCCTAGGGTGTCCTCTCAGTGACTTCCTTCGATGCCTCCCCCCAACTGAACGTCTGGCGCGCATTGCTCGCGCTGGCCGTGGTGTTCGTGATGCTGGCCACAGGCGGCTGGACCGCGCTCAACAGCCACCGGGCCGCGACGCCGCTCCAGGAGTCCCGCACCGCGTGGGAGCACGGCCGCCTCGCCGGGCACCGGCTTCCGGACCCGGACGCCGCACCCGGCCGGCTGGCCCGCTTCTTCGCCGCGCTCGACGCCCACCAGCGCTCCCGGCTCGCCCACCTCTATCCGCTCGCCGTCGGCAATATGAACGGCGCGCCTGTGACGCTGCGCTACCAGGCGAACCGCATCGCCCTGGAGGAGCAACGCAAGGTCGAGCGCACACGCATGCACGACAGCCGGCTCTCACCCCTCGGCCAGCGCGAGGCGGGCCGCCGTATGCACCGCTACGAGGACCTGCTCGACAAGGGCCGCAAGATCATCGCCTTCGACCCCATGGGGTCCGGCCGGATCGCCGAGGTCTTCGGCAGCCTCGACAAGGCGGAGCGGGTCTCCATCGTGGTGCCGGGCGTCGACACCGACCTGCTCACCTTCCAGCGCACCGCCCGCAAGTACTCGGCGCCCGTCGGCATGGCCCATTCCCTGTACGAGGCGGAGCGCGCGGCGGATCCGGGCACGCGTACGGCCGTGATCGCGTGGGCCGACTACACGACACCCAGCGGGCTCGGCATGGACGCGGCCACCGCCAACCGCGCGGAGGACGGCGCGGTCCGGCTGAACGCGCTGGTGCGGGCGCTGCCGGGGAGCGCGTCGGTGGCGCTGTACTGCCACAGCTACGGCTCCGTGCTGTGCGGAGTCGCCGCCCGCCAACTGCCGTCCCGGGTCTCGGACATAGCGGTCGCGGGCAGCCCCGGCATGCGGGCCGAGAAGGCGGCGAACCTGCGCACCTCGGCGCGGGTCTGGGCGATGCGCGACTCCGACGACTGGATCCGGAACGTGCCGTATCTGGAGGTCGGCAGCCTCGGACACGGCGCCGACCCGGTGTCGAAGGCGTTCGGGGCGCGGGTTCTGTCCGCCGAGGGCGCGAAGGGGCACACCGGCTATTTCGAGCCGGGCACGGAGAGTCTCCGCAACTTCGCGGAGATCGGGATTGGTTCGTACCGCGCGGTCCGCTGCGCGCACGACGATGACGCGTGCCGGACGGGTTTGTCCGGCACCGTGTCGGCCGGACGCGCGTAGAGAGCGAGAAACTGCGGTCCTCACAGAGAGGCGACGGAGGCTTGCGTGCCGCATACGATGGCCCGCATGGGTGACGTACTGGCCGGATTTCATGCCGCCTGGGAGTTCGAGTCCGACTCCGTGCTCATCCGCTTCGAACGGGGGATCCGTACGCCGAAGCTGTTCCAGGCGCTCGGCGAACGCCGCATCCCCCTGGAGGCGATCGCGGGGGTGACGCTGACGCCGGGGAGGCGCGGGACGGTCGTCCTGCGTGCCGTGCCCCGGAGCGGCGCCGATCCGCTGATCGAGGCGGCCGCGGGACAGCTCAAGGAAGGGTGCGACCCCTATCGCCTGGTGCTGCCCGCCGAGCGCGAGACGCTCGCCGAGTACTACGCGGACGAGCTGCGCTCGCAGCTCACCTCGGACGACGAACCTGCCGAGCGCTACCTCGTGAACCCGCCCGAGGGGCCGCTCCAGTTCAAGGCGTACGACGGGAAGGCGTCCTTCGACGGGACGTCGGTGTCCTTTCGGTGGTTCTGGACGGGAGCATCGTCGGCGAAGTGGAAGGCCGGGGATCAGATCTTTCCGGTCGCCGACCTGAGTGGGGTCGAGTGGCGTTCGCCCGAGGTGTTCGAGGGGCATCTGCGGTTGCTGCGGCGGGAGGCCGCGACTGCGCAGCCCGCGCAGGTCGATCAGGATCCGGCAGCCGTTGTTTTCGGGCTCGGGTATGGGCCCGTGCACGAGTCGCTGCCGTTTGCCGCGTCTGTGCTGGCCGCGGTGCGCTCCGCGGGGGCTGCCGTGCCCGCCGTGACCGCCGCGGCGCGGCGGGATCCGGCCGATATCGCCGAGCGGATTCGTCATCTCGGGGAGTTGCACGAGGCGGGGCTCGTCACGGATGAGGAGTTCTCGCTGAAGAAGGCGGAACTCCTGGCGGAGCTGTAGGGGGCTGGATTCGCCCCCTCCGCCCCTACCCGTCCCGTATACCTGGGGGCTGCCGCCCCCAGACCCCCGCATCGGCCGGAACGGCCTCGTCCTCAAACGCCGGACGGGCTGATTCTTAGCCCCTGCTCAGAGGTCGATGACGTCGACGCCCAGGCGCTGCAGGCTGCCCTCGGCGGCCTGGCGGATGTACGGCGGTGTTTGCGGATGACCCGCTGGGTCGGCGCGTCCGCCGGGGCCCTGAGGCCGAACTTCGTCGCGATCACGACCTCGTCGGGCCGTACGTCCAGCTCATGCCCATGCAGCCGAGGCCCTGCACGCCGACCTCGGGACCGCCGTTGCCGAGTTCCGCCTTCGCGATCGTGCTGTCCGTCATCGGGACCTCTCCGGCGCCAGGGCGTGCCCGGCGTCCGCGTAGTAATTGATCTTCCGGTCGAGCACGTCGAGGGTGTCCTGGAGCTCCGCGATCCGGGCCTTCACGTCCCGGCGGGTCGCTTCCAGGAGGTCGAAGCGCTCGGTGTAGGTGTGATCGCCCTCGCGCACCAGTTCCGCGTACCGCACCATGTCGGCGACCGGCATGCCGGTGAGCCGGAGCTTGCCGACGAGGTCGAGCCAGTCCAGGTCGCGATTGCAGTAGCGGCGCTGGCCGGTGTGCGAGCGGTCGATGTGCGGCATCAGCCCGATCCGCTCGTACCAGCGCAGGGTGTGCGCGGAGAGGCCGGTGAAGGCCACGACCTCGCTGATCGTGTACTTGTCCTCGCCGTCCGGGCGCCGGTGTACCTCCCGGGGGCCGGCACAGCTGTCGGTCCCGGGGTCTGTGGTCTCCATCACCGTCATGACCTCCACGCTAAAACCTTGGAGTGCACTCCAAGCAAGCGGAATCCGAAAGCAGGCGGATCCGGGGAAGGGAAATTCCCAGGACGCCGCCCGGCTCCGGTGACTACGGTGCGGATCATGAGTCTCGTACGCCGTGCCGTGCCCGCGGACGCCGGGGAAGTGCTGCGTCTGCGCCAGGTGATGCTCGATGCCGTCGTCGGCGCAAAGGGCGCCACCGAGTGGCACGCGGAGTCGCTGCCGACGATACGCGGCAGGCTCGCCGATCCCGACGGCGACTTCGCGGCCTTCGTCGTCGACCATCCCGACCGGCCGGACGCGCTCGCCGCGCTGGTCGCCGGGACCGTCGAGTACCGGATCGGGGGCGCGGGCAATCCGCACGGCACGGTGGGCTTCGTCTTCAGCGTCGCCACCGACCCGGACGTACGGCGCCGCGGTTACGCCCGCGCGTGCATGGAGACGCTCCTCGACTGGTTCCGCGAGCGGGGTGCCGCGCGAGTCGACCTGAACGCGTCCGCCGAGGCGGAGCCGCTGTACGCCTCCCTCGGGTTCGTGCGCAAGCCGGACCCCTCGATGCGGCTGCACCTCTGACCCGCTTACGCTCGTACACATGTCCTTGCAGAGCTTGGCGTTGATCGAGAACTGGCCCGTTCCCACGGCCGCGGCGGCCGTCGTCCGCGCGGACGGCACCGTGCTCGGGACCCATGGGCCTGTGACGCACCGTTTCCCGCTCGCCTCGGTGACCAAGCCGCTCGCCGCGTACGCCGCGCTCGTCGCGTACGAGGAGGGGGCGATCGAGCTCGACGAGCCGGCGGGTCCGTCCGGTTCGACGGTCCGTCATCTCCTCGCGCACACCTCCGGGCTCGCCTTCGACGAGCACCGGGTGACGTCCGCGCCCGGGGAGCGGCGGCTGTACTCCAACGCCGGGTTCGAGGTGCTCGGGGACCACGTCGCCAAGGCCACGGACATTCCGTTCGGGGAGTACGCGCGGCAGGCCGTGCTGGAGCCCCTGGGCATGGCGTCGACCACACTCGACGGCTCGCCCGCCAAGGACGGTGTCTCGACGGTGGACGACCTGGTGCGGTTCGCCGCCGAGGTGCAGGCGCCGCGGCTTCTCGATCCGCGAACGGTCGCCGCGGTGATGACGGTCCAGTACCCCGGCACGAAGGGTGTCCTGCCGGGATACGGCCACCAGAACCCCAACGACTGGGGGCTCGGCTTCGAGATCCGTGACTCCAAGTCCCCCCACTGGACGGGGTCTTCGTCCTCGCCGCGTACGTTCGGGCACTTCGGGCAGTCCGGTACGTTCCTGTGGATCGACCCGGTGGCGGGGGCCGCGTGCGTCGCGCTCACGAACCGGGCGTTCGGGGCGTGGGCGGTTGAGGCGTGGCCGGTGTTCACGGATGCGGTGCTCGCCGAGCTGCGGGGCTGAGATCGGGTTTTCGCCCCCTCCGCCCCTGCCCGTCCCGTACCTGGGGGGGCTCCGCCCCCCAGCCCCCCCGGTATCGCGCTGACGCGCTCGTCCTCAGACGCCGGACGGGCTGAAATACTCAAGCGCCGGACGGGCTCACCATCATCAGCAGCTCCGCCGGAGAGCCCGCCAGTGCCTCCAAGTCCTGTGCCACTGTGATGCGGGCCGCGTCCCCCGGGCCCAACTCCTCGCCGTTCAGCTTGACTTCGCCGCGGACGACATGGACGTACACGAAGGGCGCGTCAGGGACCGCCGTGCGCTCCCCTGCCATCAGACGGCGTACGTGGAGCATCGCGCCCGCCTCGGGGACCGCGTACGGCGTGGAGTCCGCGATGCCGTGGACGATCTCGTACGCCGGGTCGCCGCCCGGCTCCAGGGGGGCCAGCCACATCTGGACGAAGGTCAGGGGGGCGTCGCCGTCGTTGCGTTCCACGTGGCGGACGCCGCCCGCCGAGCTGAGGCGCTGGACGTCGCCGGGGCGGACCAGCGTCTCGTGGCCCGTCGAGTCCCGGTGGGTCAGCTCGCCCTCCACCACCCACGTGATGATCTCGGTGTGGCTGTGCGGGTGCTCGTCGAAGCCCGCGCCGGGGGCGAGCTGCTCCTCGTTGCAGGCGATGAGCGCACCGAAGCGGAGGTTGTCCGGGTCGTAATGCGGGCCGAAGGAAAAGGAGTGGAGCGAGGAGATCCCGGCCGCCGGGTCCCCTCCGTGGTAGCGCTCGTCGGCGCGGCGGACGTCCATCACACCCACCACCGTAGCCCTGGTCCGAAGGCCTCCCGCGCTTACATGTGACCCGGCGCCGCACACCTCCGTCCTGATAAGGCAGTCTTGTCCCGTGCCCGAACCCGAATCCAGCAACACCGAGCGCCCAGCGCGCGACGTCCACGCGCACTCCGCGACCCTCAAGCGGCTGGAGAAGTCCTCCGGCACTCTCGCCGCCCAGGCCATCGCGCGGATGGACGAGACGCTGCCGTGGTACCGGGCCATGCCCCCGGAGAACCGCTCCTGGATCGGGCTGGTCGCCCAGGCGGGCATCGCGGCCTTCACCGAGTGGTTCCGGCATCCCGACGCCCCGCAGGCCATCTCCACCGATGTGTTCGGGACCGCTCCTCGCGAGCTGACCAGGGCCATCACCCTGCACCAGACCGTCGAGATGGTGCGGACGACGATCGAGGTCATGGAGAGCGCGATCGACGAGGTCGCCGCTCCCGGTGACGAGTCCGTGCTGCGCGAGGCCCTGCTCGTGTACGCCCGCGAGATCGCCTTCGCCACCGCCCGGGTCTACGCGCAGGCGGCGGAGGCACGCGGTGCCTGGGACGCCCGCCTCGAATCCCTCGTGGTCAATGCCGTGCTCAGCGGCGAAGCGGACGAAGGCGCCGTCAGCCGGGCCGCCGCGCTCGGCTGGAATTCGCCCGAACACGTCTGCGTGGTGCTGGGCACGGCGCCCGACGGTGACAGCGAGCTGACGGTCGAGGCGATCCGGCGGGCCGCGCGGCACGCCAAGCTGCAAGTCCTCACCGGCGTCCTAGGGGACCGGCTCGTCGTCATCGCGGGCGGCAGTGACAATCCGCTGAAGGTGGCCAAGTCGCTGATCGGGCCGTACGCCTCCGGGCCGGTCGTCGCCGGGCCGGTCGTGTCCGATCTGCTCGCCGCGACCCGCTCCGCGCAGGCCGCCGCGGCCGGGCTCAAGGCGTGTTTCGCCTGGCAGGACGCCCCGCGGCCGGTTCTCGCGGACGATCTCCTGCCGGAGCGCGCGATCGCCGGAGACCCGTCCGCCCGCGAGCAGTTGGTGGAGGAGATCTACAGACCGCTGGAGGAGGCCGGCTCCGCCCTCCTCGAGACACTCAGCGTCTACCTGGAACAGGCGAGCAGCCTCGAAGGCGCGGCCCGGATGCTGTTCGTGCATCCCAACACCGTGCGCTACCGGCTTCGACGTGTGACGGACGTCACCGGCTGGTCGCCCTCGGATGTACGCTCCGCGTTCACCCTGCGGATCGCACTGATCCTGGGGCGCCTGGCTGATAGAGATCCGCAAACCTAGCCTTTTGTCGGGGGCCTACAATTCCCCTTCGTGTTCTTCGTCCTTGTCCTCACGGGCGGCCGTAGCCGTCCACAAGAGAGAGTGTGAGAGTGCTCGTACTCGTCGCTCCCGGCCAGGGTTCCCAGACCCCCGGCTTCCTGACTCCTTGGCTCGAACTTCCCGGGGCCGCCGACCGCCTCGCCGTGTGGTCGGACGCCATCGGGCTCGACCTCACCCACTACGGCACGCAGGCCGACGCGGACGCGATCCGGGACACGGCTGTCGCTCAGCCGCTCCTCGTCGCCGCGGGACTGCTGTCGGCCGCGGCACTCGGTGACTTCACCCCGGGTGCCGTCGCGGGCCACAGCGTCGGCGAGATCACGGCCGCCGCGTTCGCGGGAGTGCTCGACGACGCCACCGCACTGCGGCTCGTACGCAAGCGGGGCCTGGCGATGGCCGACGCCTCGGCGATCACGCAGACCGGTATGTCGGCGTTGCTGGGTGGGGACCCCGAGACGACGGTTCCGCACCTGGAGAAGCTCGGTCTGACCCCGGCGAACGTGAACGGCGCGGGCCAGATCGTGGCCGCCGGCACGCTGGCGGAGCTGGCCGCCCTGGAGGCGGACAAGCCCGAGGGCGTACGCCGTGTCGTGGCCCTCAAGGTCGCGGGCGCGTTCCACACCCACCACATGACTCCCGCCGTCGACGCGCTGGCCGAGGCCGCCGCGGACCTGCAGCCCGCGGAGCCGACGGTCACGTACGTCTCGAACAAGGACGGGCAGGTCGTCACGACCGGCGCCGACGTCCTGGCGCGTCTCGTCGGCCAGGTCGCCAACCCGGTCCGCTGGGACCTGTGCATGGAGACGTTCAAGGAACTCGGCGTGACCGCGCTGGTCGAGGTCTGCCCCGGCGGCACCCTGACCGGTCTGGCCAAGCGCGCGCTGCCCGGCGTCCAGACGCTGGCGCTGAAGACCCCCGACGACCTCGACGCGGCTCGCGAGCTCATCGCCGAGCACAGCGCGTCCTAAGGAGTCCCAGAGCATGTCGAAGATCAAGGCACCCAAGGGCGCGCCCTACGCACGCATTCTCGGCGTCGGCGGCTACCGCCCCGTCCGGGTGGTGCCCAACGAGGTGATCCTGGAGAAGATCGACTCTTCCGACGAGTGGATCCGCTCGCGCTCGGGCATCCAGACCCGGCACTGGGCGAACGACGACGAGACCGTCGCCGCGATGTCGATCGAGGCGTCCGGCAAGGCAATTGCCGACGCCGGGATCAACGCCGACCAGATCGGTGCCGTGGTGGTCTCCACCGTCTCGCACTTCAGCCAGACCCCGGCCGTCGCCACCGAGATCGCCGACAAGCTGGGCACGAACAAGGCCGCCGCCTTCGACATCTCCGCCGGCTGCGCGGGCTTCGGTTACGGACTGACCCTGGCCAAGGGCATGGTCGTCGAGGGTTCGGCCGAGTACGTCCTTGTCATCGGCGTGGAGCGGCTGTCCGACCTCACCGACCTCGAAGACCGCGCGACGGCCTTCCTGTTCGGCGACGGCGCGGGCGCGGTCGTCGTCGGCCCCTCGCAGGAGCCGCACATCGGCCCGACCGTGTGGGGTTCCGAGGGCGACAAGTCCGGCACGATCAAGCAGACCGTGCCGTGGGACCGCTTCCTCGCCCAATCTCGAATTCGCTCGAGCGAGGGCACCCCCACCGGCGACGTGTCAGAGCTCCCGCTCGACTCCAAGGGCGAGATCAAGTTCCCTGCGATCACGCAGGAGGGCCAGGCGGTGTTCCGCTGGGCCGTGTTCGAGATGGCGAAGATCGCCAAGGAGGCGCTGGACGTCGCCGGACTTTCGCCGGACGACCTGGACGTCTTCATTCCCCACCAGGCCAACGAGCGGATCATCGACTCGATGGTGAAGACGCTGAAACTGCCGGAGCACGTCATGGTCGCGCGTGACGTACGCACCACCGGCAACACCTCGGCCGCCTCGATCCCGCTCGCGATGGAGCGGCTCCTGGCGACCGGCGAGGCGAAGAGCGGCGACACCGCGCTCGTCATCGGCTTCGGGGCGGGTCTCGCGTACGCCGCGACGGTCGTTACCCTCCCCTAGGCACTCCGTGCCGGATCACCAGGTCCGTACGGACTACCGCCAACCCTCTGGATACACACCGAAGGAGCGCCTGACATGGCCGCCACTCAGGAAGAGATCGTCGAAGGTCTCGCCGAGATCGTGAACGAGATCGCCGGGATCCCCACCGAGGACGTCCAGCTGGACAAGTCCTTCACCGACGACCTGGACGTCGACTCGCTGTCCATGGTCGAGGTCGTCGTCGCCGCTGAAGAGCGCTTCGACGTGAAGATCCCGGACGACGACGTCAAGAACCTCAAGACCGTCGGCGACGCCACGGACTACATCCTCAAGCACCAGGCCTGATCTTCCGATCACCTGGGCAGGAAGGCCCGGGTTCGCCCGGGCCGAGTGTCCAGGTTCGCCGGGGCCCCCGTGCCCGGGTTCGCCTGAGCTGATGGCCCGGGTTCGCCCGGGCCGCATGCCCCGCCACCCGGCGGTGGCGCCGCTGAATCCTCGCATCCGTTGGAGAAAGAGTTCCCGTGAGCCCGACCAATCGCACCGTGGTCGTCACCGGTATCGGCGCAACCACACCGCTGGGTGGCGACGCAGCCTCTACCTGGGAGGGCCTGATCGCCGGCAAGTCCGGTGTCCGCCCCCTGGAGCAGGACTGGGCCGCCGAGCAGGCGGTCCGCATCGCGGCGCAGATCGCCGTGGAGCCGGGCGAGGTCATCCCCCGCCCGCAGGCCCGCCGCCTGGACCGGTCGGCGCAGTTCGCGCTGATCGCGGCCAAGGAGGCCTGGGCGGACGCCGGTTACACCGACAGGGCGGGGGACGACGCGAACGTCGACCCCGACCGGCTCGGCGCCGTCATCGCCTCCGGCATCGGCGGCGTGACGACCCTGCTCGACCAGTACGACGTGCTGAAGGAGAAGGGCGTACGCCGTGTCTCTCCGCACACCGTGCCGATGCTGATGCCGAACGGCCCGTCCGCCAACGTGGGCCTCGCCGTGGGCGCCCGCGCCGGTGTGCACACCCCGGTCTCCGCCTGCGCCTCCGGCGCCGAGGCCATCGGCTACGCCATCGAGATGATCCGCACCGGCCGTGCCGACGTCGTCGTCGCCGGCGGCACCGAGGCGGCCATCCACCCGCTGCCCATCGCCGCGTTCGGCAACATGATGGCGATGTCCAAGAACAACGACGACCCGCAGGGAGCCTCGCGCCCCTACGACGTCGCCCGTGACGGCTTCGTCCTCGGCGAGGGCGCCGGCGTCATCGTCCTGGAGTCGGCCGAACACGCCGCCAAGCGCGGCGCCCGTGTCTACGCGGAAGCGGTCGGCCAGGGCATCTCCTCCGACGCCCACGACATCGTGCAGCCGGAGCCCGAGGGCCGCGGCATCGCGCACGCCCTGCAGAACCTGCTCGACAACACCGACCTGGACCCGGCCGAGATCGTGCACGTGAACGCGCACGCCACCTCGACCCCGGCCGGTGACGTCGCCGAGCTGAAGGCGCTGCGCAAGGTGTTCGGCGACGACGCGGACCACTTCGCGGTCTCCGGAACCAAGTCGATGACCGGCCACCTGCTCGGTGGCGCGGGCGGTATCGAGTCCGTCGCGTCGGTCCTCGCTCTGTACCACCGGATCGCGCCGCCGACCATCAACATCGACAACCTCGACCCCGAGGCGGAGGCCGCCGCCGACATCGTGCGCGGTGAGGCGCGCAAGCTGCCGGTCGAGGGCCGGATCGCCGCGCTGAACGACTCGTTCGGTTTCGGTGGCCACAACGTGGTGCTGGCCTTCCGGACGGTCTGACGGTCGCTCGTACGTGTGTGAAGGGCCCCCACCAACTTGGTGGGGGCCCTTCACGTGTTCGTGACGGCGTAACGGAGTGTCAGGTTCTCAACGGCGTACGGCGTGTCAGGGTCAGACGACCTGGTGGAGCCAGCGGACCGGGGCGCCCTCGCCCGCGTAGCGGAAGGGTTCCAGTTCGTCGTCCCAGGGCTTGCCGAGGAGCTTGGCGAGTTCGGCCTCCAGGTCGGTCTCGCCGCGCTGGGAGCGGTGCAGGGCGGCGCGCAACCGGTCCTCGGGGATCAGGATGTCGCCGTGGATTCCGGTGACCGCGTGGAAGATGCCGAGCTCGGGTGTGCAGCTGTAGCGCTCGCCCTCGGCTGTGGGGACCGGCTCGGAGGTGACCTCGAAGCGCAGCAGATGCCAGCCGCGCAGCGCAGAGGCGAGCTTGGAGGCGGTGCCGACCTCGCCCTTCCAGGAGAACTCGGATCTCCAGGTGCCCGGCGCGGCGGGCTGCCGGATCCAGTCGAGGTTCACGCGCGTGCCGAGCACCCCCGCGACCGCCCACTCGACGTGCGGGCACAACGCGCGGGGCGCGGAGTGCACGTAGAGAACTCCACGTGTCGTCACTGGGGCCTCCGGACAGAGCGAGACATCTTGTAACTTGGCGGAACGGCAGTGGCAGGGCGGCCACGGGGCGAGGCTACCGTGCGGCGGCGCAAGGAGTGTGACGTACCGTCGGTCCCGGCGCCTTGAACACGGAGGTTTCACTCGGCGGGATGCGTACCGGACTCCACGGCTGGGGGTCCGGCCCGCGGCGGAGCCGCACATGGACTACGCATCCCCCGGGGGAACACTGCCGCTCGGCGGGATGCGTACCGGACTCCGCGGCTGGGGGTGGGCCATCCGTGTCCGATGGATGCTGACCGATCCAGCAGAAGGAACGAGGGGACCAGCGGATGCGCAAGCGCAGTCACCGTTCACGGGCCGGCCTCGCCATCGCGGCGGCGGCTCTCCTGGGCATCGCCGGGTGCGATGCCTCCGGTGGCGACTCCCCCGCCCCGAGAGGCACCACGGCGAAGGCACAGCCGTCCCCGAAACCCACGCCCACCTGGGACAGCAGCCCGGAATCCCTGGCCGCGGTCGGCGACTCCATCACCCGCGGCTTCGATGCCTGCAGCGTGTTGTCGGACTGCCCCGAGGCGTCCTGGGCGACGGGCAGCGACGCGAAGGTCCGCAGCCTCGCCGTACGGCTGCTGGGGAAGGCCGGGGCCGCCGAGCGCAGTTGGAACTACGCGGTGACCGGCGCGCGGATGGAGGACCTGCCGGGCCAGATGGCGCAGGCGGTGACGAAGAAGCCGGAGCTGGTCACGGTGATGGCGGGCGCCAACGACGCGTGCCGCTCCTCCGCCTCGACGATGACCTCGGTCACCGACTTCCGCACCGCGTTCGAGGACGCGATGGACACGCTGCGCGGCCCCCTGCCCAAGACCCAGGTGTACGTGTCGAGCGTGCCGGACCTGAAGCGGCTGTGGTCCCAGGGCAGCAGCAACCCGCTGGGCAAGCAGGTGTGGAAGCTGGGGATCTGCCCGTCGATGCTGGGTGACGCGGACGCCCTGGACTCGGCGGCGACCCAGCGGCGTTCCCAGGTGCGGGAACGGGTGGAGGCGTACAACCAGGTCCTGCGGGAGGTGTGCGCCGAGGACCGCCACTGCCGCTTCGACGGCAACGCGGTCTTCGACTACCGCTTCGGGACGGACCAGTTGAGCCACTGGGACTGGTTCCACCCGAGCAAGGAGGGTCAGGCGCGGCTCGCGGAGATCGCGTACCGGACGGTGACGGCGAAGGATCCGGTGGCCTGACCGGTGACTCAACCCGTGGCCTAACCAGTTACCCACAGATCTTTCGCCTACGCTTTCGATCATGCGCGCTGAACTCTTCGGCACCCTTCCCGACGGCACTCAGGTCCACCGCTGGACGCTGGAGCGTTCCGGCGTACGGGTGCGTGTGCTGACGTACGGCGGGATCGTGCAGTCGGTCGAGGTCCCGGACTGGGAGGGGCAGGCCGGCAACGCGGTGCTGGGGTTCGAGGACCTGGCGGGCTACCTCACGCATCCGGAGCCGTACTTCGGGGCGCTGGTCGGCCGGTACGCGAACCGAATCGCGCGCGGCCGCTTCCCGCTCGACGGGCTGACGTACCACCTCGCGCAGAACGACGGGACCAGCTCCCTGCACGGCGGCGAGTTCGGCTTCGACAAGCGCGTGTGGGACGCGGAGCCGGTCGAGCACGGGGTGCGGCTCACGCGGGTCAGCCCGCACGGCGAGGAGGGCTTCCCTGGCCGTCTGGAGGTGTCGGCGACCTACACCCTCGACGGGAACGGCGCGCTGCGGATGGCGTACGAGGCCGTCACCGACGAGCCGACCGTGGTGAACCTGACGAACCACACGTACTGGAACCTGAGCGGCTCCGGTAACGCGGGCGGCCACGAACTGCGGCTCGCCGCCTCCCGGTTCACACCGGTCGACGCGGATCTGATTCCCGCCGGGGAGCTCGCGGAGGTCGACGGCACGCGCTACGACTTCCGGGCGGCGGGGAAGGCCGGTTCCGGGTACGACCACAACTTCGTGCTCGACAAGGGCGTGACGGATGATGCCGTCGAGGTGGCCGAGCTGCACGATCCGGTGTCCGGGCGGGTCGTCACCGTGGCGACGACCGAGCCGGGCATCCAGCTGTACACCGGCGGCCACCTGAGCGCCCCCTTCGCTCCCGGCGACGGCATCGCACTGGAGACGCAGCACTTCCCCGACTCCCCGAACCGGCCGGAGTTCCCCAGCACGGTGCTGCGGCCGGGCGACGTGTACCGGTCGGAGACCGTGTACGGCCTCGCGGCACGTCAGAAGCTGTCCTGACGCCACGAGCCCCGGCCCAGGTGTCAGGGCCCGGACCGGGGCTGCTCGTGGGGAGACTCGTCCCGGGTCAGACGTTAATCGCCGCGGTGAGGCGGCGGTCCGTGATCGAGCGGCTCACGTGGATCTCGTACGAACCCTTCACAATCGGCCACGCCCGAGGGGAGCCGGCGGCGAAGGTCCCCCATGAGCCCCGCACCATGGCGCACATCACTCCCGTCACGCGATACTGCGGCCGTCGGCAGCACGCTCCCACGGCGACGGAAGGGCTGAACTCACTTGAATCCCCTACGTGTTCGGATCGGCGTACTCGGACTCGCGATGCTGGCGGGGCTGTCGGTGCCATCGACCGCGACCGCTGCCGAGGCGGCGCCCTCGGTGAC
This sequence comes from Streptomyces dengpaensis, assembly GCF_002946835.1. Lineage (NCBI taxonomy): Bacteria > Bacillati > Actinomycetota > Actinomycetes > Kitasatosporales > Streptomycetaceae > Streptomyces > Streptomyces dengpaensis. Next base: position 6,008,434 of record NZ_CP026652.1, on the reverse strand, counting down.
CGTAGAGGAGCAGCGGCTCGACAAGGCGGCGCCCCAGGAGATCCTGCGGCGTTCCGGATTCAACACCGTGGCACCGGAGTTCGCGCGGGCGCTGGGCCGGGCCGAGTCGTACGCGCAGGCCCGGCGTGTGGTCGTACAGCAGGGGGCGCGGTTGTGGCGGCGGGCCGTCGACCGGGCGCAGGGGCGGGGTCCGGCGGAATATGAAAGGCGCGAAGCGCTTCCTTGGAAGGGTGGTGGCGGGCGACAGGCGGGCCTGAGCCGGGACGACGACCGGCCGCTGTACTGGGCGCGGCTGGGCATGACGCGTGAAGTACGCGCGTGGGAGCCGGAGTTCGGCCTCACGGACGCCCAGCGCGCAGGTCTGCTGGACGCCCTGGAGCGGAACTCGCGCGGTCAGAACGCCATCCGCTACCCGCACGCCAAGGGCGTGAAGCGGATCCTGGTCACCGGGTTTGACCCGTTCACGCTGGACCGCGACATCCGGATCTCCAACCCGTCCGGGGCCACCGCGCTCGCCCTCGACGGCACGACGATCCAGACCGCGGACGGTCCGGCCCGCGTCGAGACCGCCCTGTTCCCCGTCCGCTGGCAGGACTTCGCGGACAGCACGGTGGAGCGGACCGTGCAGTCGCACCTCCCGCACGTAGACCTGTTCACGACCGTCAGCCAGGGCCGCGTCGGCCGTTTCGACGTGGAGCGGACCAACGGGGCCTGGCGGGGCGGCTTCCCCGACAACCTGAACGTGTCCGAGACCGGAACCGTCCCGGTCACCGACCCGGCCTCGCAGCCTCAGTGGACGTCGACGACCCTCCCGTACGAGGAGATCGTGGCCGCGCAGACCGGCCGCTTCCCCGTGTACGACAACACGTCCGTGACCGAGATCCCGGCGGGCGGTACGGATCCGGTCGTACGGCCGGACGGACCGACCGCCGGGTCGACGGCCCGTGCCGGGGGCGGCGGCAACTACCTCTCCAACGAGATCGCCTACCGCGCGACGCTGCTGCGGGACCGGCTGGGCTTGCGCGAGGTGCTGCCGGGCGGGCATGTGCACACGCCGGTCCTGCAGTTCGGCACCGGCAACACGGACCCGGCGACCGGGACGGTCACCGATCCGGAGTTCGTGCGGAACCGGCTGGACATCATCGCGCAGGTGAGGGCGATTCTGGCGGTCGCGGTCAGGGGGTGACGCGCTGCTCGTCGGAGCCTATGGAGCCTTCGGGCTCTTCGGGGGCGTCCCCGGCGCTCACCTCGCCGAGGAGGTCGCGGGCCATGAGGGTGGCGCCCGCGACGGCTCCGGGCATCAGGAAGACCGCGACGAACGGAACCAGGAAGGCCAGGCCCAGGGGCGTACCGAAGCCCCAGACCAGCGTCTTGCGGGAGCGCAGCAGGGTGAGGCGTGCGCGGAGGTCGACACCGCGGCGCTGGAGGGCGACGGCGGTGAGTTCCTCGGTGAGGAAGAAGCCGGTGACGAAGAAGCCGATCACCGGGACGACCGTCTGCCCGACGACGGGGATGAAGCCGAGGCCGAAGAGCAGCACGCCCCAGAGCGCGGCCCTGACGAGGATCCGCAGGCTGTCCCGCCCCGAGATCCACAGTTCCCGCCAGAGCGGGAGCCCCGACTCAGGGGCCGTGCCGTCCGGGGAGACGTCACGGTCGACCTTCTCGGAGAGGTTCTCGTAGAAGGGCTGGCCGATGAGCAGGGTGACCGCGGTGAAGGTGAGGACGGCGAGGAGGAGGGCGAGGGCGAAGAGCACGGCCGTGAGGAAGCCGCGGAAGAGGCCCGGCCAGGGGCTGGACCAGTCGTCCGCGAACGGGGTCGCCCAGGTGGTGAAGTCCGCGCCGTACAGGGCCAGGGCGACGAGCGCCGCCGCGTACAGCACGAGCGTGACGAGCCCCGGCAGCAGCCCGAACCCGTACTGCTTCCCATGCCGGGCCACCCACCGCTGGCCTCGCACCAAGTAGCCGAATCCCACTCCAAGATCGCGCATGGGGGGAACTTTAGCGGGGCGCTTCGCTGGGCTGGGCTCAGGGGTTTTTCGCCCCTCCGCCCCTACCCGTCCCGTACCTGGGGGCTCCGCCCCCCAGACCCGCGTTTATCGTGCTTCGCGCTCGTCCTGAAACGCCGGACGGGCTGATTTCACGCCTCGAGCATCCGCAACAGCAGCCCCCGCAAAGCGAGTCGCTCCTCTTCCGACAGCCCCGCCAGCGGTTCGCGCGCGAAGCGCAGGGACTCGCGGAGGCTGCGGGCGACGCGGCGGCCCTGCTGCGTGGCCGCGGCGAGCTTGACGCGGCGGTCCGCCGGATCCGGGCGGCGTTCCACCAGGCCGCGTGCCTCCAGGCGGTCCACGATGCCGGTGACGTTGGACGGCTCGCACTTCAGATTCTGGGCCAGGCGCCGCATCGGCAGCGGTTCCAGGGAGAGCAGGCTCAGCAGGCGCGCCTGGGCGCCGGTCAGGGCGTGTTCCGCCGCCGCCTCCTCGTACTCCTCGTGGTAGCGGGCCACGACCGTGCCGATGAGGTCGACGACCTCCAGGGTGAGGGGGTCGATCCGGGGTGTCTTCTGGGTGGCCATGGCTTCCAGGCTAGCGCGTTACTTGACATCCTGAAATATTCGAGAGCATGGTTGTTTCAGGTACTGAAGTATTACCCGTAGCGAAGGAAAGGCGCCCGCCATGTCCGACACTCCCCAGCTTCCCGCCGTCAGCCGCGAATGGCACCTGGTCAGCCGCCCGGTCGGCTGGCCCAAGCCGGAGGACTTCGCCCTCGTCGAGGCCGAGGTCCGGCAGCCCGGGGAGGGCCAGGTCCTCGTGCGGAACGAGTACGTGTCCGTCGACCCGTACATGCGCGGCCGCATGAGCGCCGCCAAGTCGTACGCCGCCCCCTACGAGCTGGGCAAGGTCATGCAGGGCGGCGCGGTCGGCGAGGTCGTCGCCTCGAACGCCGAGGGGATCGAGGTCGGCGACCACCTCCTGCACTTCTTCGGCTGGCGCGAGTACGCCGTCCTGGACGCCCAGCACGCCGTGAAGGTCGACCCCGAGGCCGCGCCCCTGTCGACGTACCTCGGCGTCCTCGGCATGACCGGCCTCACCGCCTACGCCGGTCTCCTGCGCACCGCCTCCTTCAAGGAGGGCGACTCCGTCTTCGTGTCGGGTGCCGCCGGCGCCGTCGGCAGCCAGGTCGGCCAGATCGCCAAACTCAAGGGCGCCTCGCGCGTCATCGGCTCCGCCGGGTCCGACGAGAAGGTCAAGCTGCTCGTCGAGGAGTACGGCTTCGACGCCGCCTTCAACTACAAGGACGCGCCGGTGCGCGAGCAGCTGGGCAAGGCCGCTCCCGACGGCATCGACGTCTACTTCGACAACGTCGGCGGCGAACACCTGGAGGCCGCCATCGGCTCCCTGAACCGGGACGGCCGCATCGCCGTCTGCGGCATGATCTCCGTCTACAACGACACCGAGCCGACCCCCGGCCCGAGGAACCTGGCCCGCCTCATCCAGACCCGCGGCCGCATCGAGGGCTTCCTCGTCAGCGACCACTACGACCTGCAGCCGCAGTTCGTCCAGGAGGTCGGCCCCTGGGTCCGCTCGGGCGAGCTCAAGTACCGCGAGACGGTCGTCGAGGGCATCGAGAACAACCTGGAGGCGTTCTTCGGGGTCCTGCGCGGCGACAACATCGGGAAGATGATCGTCAAGCTCTGACACCGATCACGACTCGGCGGTCCACCGGCTGGCACGGGGACCGCCGAGTCGCTGGCGCTGGGAGCGTGCAGGACGCGCACGGGTACGGACGCCTGCGATGGCTGCCGTGACACTTTGCTGACGGCACTCGTTGCATACGGCAGGGGCCGCACCCTAGGACGTGGGGTGCGGCCTCCGCCGTTGCGCCCGGGATCAGGACACCGTCAGCAACGCCCGCCCCACCTGCGGGAACTCCCCCTTTGGATGGTCGCGGAAGAGCGGTTCCGTGCCGAACAGCACCGCGTGCGGGCCGCTGACCACCGCCGCCTGGCCGGCTGCCGCCGAGGGGCCGCCGGTGCCGTCGTTCCGCGGGCGCCAGTGGCCGGAGACGAGCGGATTGCCCGTCGCGTACCACTGCTCGACGCGGACGCCGGGCCCGAGATCGGTGAACCAGACGGGCGCGTACACGAAGCTGTGGTCGGGAGCGCCGGACGTGACGAGACCGCCCGAATTGACCACGCTCACCACGCCGTTGGCGTCCTCGTTGCCCTCCACCGGCTGTACCGCAAGCAGTCCGGTGGCGGTGTTGAGCGCGGCGCCCGTGGCTCCGCCTCCGACGAGACCGTGGTTGCCCAGGAAGGCGTCGAGGGCCGTCCGCGCGGCCGGGGTAAGGGCCGAGCGGTCCAGCCCCGACGACACGAACAGCACGTCCGCCGTGGACCAGTCGAAGCCCGCGTTGAGGATCGCCGTCGACACAGGGACCACGTCGAAGTTCATCTCGCGGAGGGCGAAGAGCTCGCCCGAGGTGACGGCGGCGGCGACGCGTACGCGATGCAGGACGGTCCCTCCGGAGGCCTTCGTCGCGTCGAAGGCGACGTCGTACGCGCGGGCGGCAGCGGCCGCCTTCGCGCGGGCCGAGGCGGGCACGAGCGCGCTGCCGTCGCGGTCCTGTCGTACCGAAACTCCCTGCTTCAGAAGGGAGTTGAGAGCCGCGATCTCCTGCGGGGTGTCGAGCCGCAGGCGGAGGTCGCCACGCGGGGCGACGTATCCGACGTGTGCGGCCTCGTCGACCGCGCGCAGCGGAGCGCCGGACAGGCCCCCGCCCCGTACGCGCTCGACCGTCGCGCCCCACAGGCGGCCCAGGCTCCAGCCCGAGATGTCGTACATCGTCGACACCTCGTCGCTGATGTCCCGGCCGTCCGCCAGCAGCACGTTCGCCAGGCCGCGTTTGGGCTGACGCAGGTCGACGACGTACGAGCCCTTCGCGTACGACCGTCCCGCGAGCCGGAAGTCGCCGGTCGCGCGGCTGACGCGTACGTCGTTGGCGAGGAGGTGGTCGACCAGGCGCGCGGCGGCGGTGGCGGAGCGCTGGGAGGCGCCCGCCGGGATGACGTACGCGCGCGGGAAGGCGGTCGTGTAGACGTCCTCGGGGCCGATGCCGGGGACGCCGGGGACCGTCTCGGCGGAGACCGGCACCTGGGCGGCGCCCGCCGCGCCGCGCCGGAAGACCTCGATCTGGTCGGCGATGAGGGATGCCCGGTGGGACTGGGCGAAGTCGAGGGTCGCGCGCATGGCCGCGCCCGCGACGTCGACGTTGATGGCCGAGCGGCGCCTGAGTTCCGCGACGGGCAGGCTGTCGTAGGCCGAGTTGTTCACCGTCAGCGGGATTTCGACGGTGTGCGCGGCGACCGTGCCGTGGAACGCCGCGTACTGGGGCGTGAAGATCGGCGGCCAGTCGTCCCAGCCCTCCTGCTGGTCCCGGAAGGGGATCTGGGCGGGTTCGACGCCGTCCTTCGCCGGCGTGTAGCCGAGGCCGTTGACGGCGGCCTCCATGCCGAGGGCGTTGGCGTAGGTGTTCTTGAGGAAGAGGTCGTACTCGTAGTTCTCGCCGTGCGGCGGGGTCGTCGGCTCGATGAGGGTGCCGTTGACGTAGCCGTGCAGGTCGAGCATGACGGCCGGCTGCTTGTCGATCTCGATCTCGCGCATCGCGCGCACCTCGGGCTGCGAGGCGGTGACGAAGTCGCGGTTCATGTCGAAGCCGTTGGCGTTGGCGCGGGTGCCCGCGATACGGCCGTCCGGGTTCGCGGTGATGTTGAAGTACAGCCGGTTGCGGGCGAGGAGGTCGGTGGTCTTCTTGTCCTTGGCCGTCGCGAGCCGCTCGATGAGGTCGAGGGCGGCGTCCGTGCCCTCCCACTCGTTGCCGTGGATGTTGTTGTTGAAGAAGACCGGGGTCTTGTAGGCCGCTTTGACGGCGGGGTCCTTCGCGGCCAACCGCGGTGCGTTCTCGATGAGTTCGCGCATACGGTCCTGGGCCCGGGCCTGGCGGGCGGTCTCCGGGGCGGTGACGGTGACGAGGTACAGCCGGTGACCGCCTGCGGAACGCCCCGCGATCTCCACGCTCACCCGGTCGCCCAGCTGTTGGAGGGCGTTCAGCTTCGGGGCGATGGCGTGGTACGGGGTGAGGCCGAGCTTGATGGACTTGTCGGCGGGGTTCTCCGGGTCGGGGGTGAGGACCTGTTCGCGGGGGTAGCCGCCGGTGCCTTTGTCTGTGTCTGTACTGCCGTCATCGGCGTCGGCGAGGTCCGTGACCGGGGCCGTGAGGGCGTTGCGGGCGGCGCTCGCGGGGGCGTTGGCGGCGCTGTCCGCGTCGGTGGATCGCTCACGGACCGGTGGTCGTTCGCGGTCCGCGGTGGCGGTGTGCGGGGCGAACAGGAGTGAGCCGCCGGCGGTGGCGGCGACGATGGCGATCAGGACGGGTCTCGGGAGAGGCTGGAGATGCTGGAGGAGCTTCGGTGAGCGCACGCGTCGTACCTCCGGGGCAAGCGGTTCCTGAGATCGGTACGGCGAGGTGTACCTGTTCGACTCTCCCGCAACAAGAGGGCGTTGCCGTCACGACAGACGTCATGGATAGCCCGTGGATGCCCCGGACGGCGCATCCCCGAGGGCCCGGAGCGGGCATGCTGGGTGCGACACCCGGCCTTGCTCCGGGCTGTCCCGCCGGACAGGTCCCGGCGGCGACGCGCGAGGCGAGGAGGGCCCATGTCCCCGATTCCGTCGCTCCCCAGCAGGGAGGACGTGCTGCGCATGGCGCGCAACACGACCGACATCACCGGCCAACTCCTCGACACGGCCGGGAACATCACCAGAATCGCCATCAACACCTTCGATCCCCGGGACGGGTCGGGAGCCGAGGCGCTGCGCGTCCTGCGTGAGACGACGGCCGAGCTGGCCGAGGCGAGCGCGTCGCCGCAGGCGCAGGAGGCGTTCTACCGGATCGTGGACACGCTGACCCGGCTCGGCACCAGCGGGGCGCCGCTCGCGGTGCATCCCGTGAGCGAACCCACGCAGGCGCTGCTCGCCGCGCTCGGCGACAGCCTGCTGCCCATCCTCGACGCCGTGGCACCCGCCGTGGAGGAGGCCGCCGTCGCGCTCGGCGAGCTGGTGGAGGCGGGCTCGCCCCTGCTGCCCGCGGCGGCGGGGGCCGCGGCGGGGGCGCTCCTTGCGCTGACTCCGGTGATACGGGCCGCCGCGGACGTCCTGCGCGACGGGTCACCCGAACTGCGGCGTATCGCCGATGCGTTGACCGCCGCGCTGGCTCCGCTGCTGCCGCTCCAGGCCGCCCTGGCGGAGCGGGCGACTGCCGCCGGGGCGGGGGTCGTGCGGGCCGGGCTTCCGCCGCTCGCCGATCTCACGGAGGCGGGGGCCGCCGCGATGAAGGCGGCCCGGCCGCTGCTCATCGCGACGGAGGAGCTGTTCGTGGCCGGCCTCGAACAGCTCCAGCCGCTGCTGCTGGCCTCCGCGTCCCGCGCGGGGCGCGTCGCCCGGGCCGCCGCGGTCCGCGTCTCGGCGGCGGTGTCGCCTGCGGCGGAGCGGGGGGTGGTGGTCGCGGTGACCCCGGTTTGGAGCTCTCTTATCGCCGAACTGTCGCGGCATCGTTGACGGAGACCTTTTCGGCTCCGATCCGCCGCATGTTCGGTTCCCCATGTGCTCAAGGGTGCCAGGGCGGCGTTGAGCGAGACGCCGTGCTCTGTCAGGGAGTACTCGACCTTGGGTGGCACCTCGCGGTACACCTCACGCGCCTGTCGCGCTGACGCGGAGGGGGCGAAAACCCTCTACGTGCACCACCACAAGAAGCGGTCGCACGTCTCCGAAGGCGTCGGATCCGGCGGCGGAGCGGTGGGCGTGGTGGCGGGAGGGGCGGACGTCTCGGGGGGCGGTGGGGCGGCGGGGGTCGAGGGTGCGCTGCGGGGAGGCGTTCCCGCGGTGGCCGACTGCTCGTCCTTGGACTTCTCGTCGTCCTTCTCGGAGGGCGACGCCGAGGGGGAGGCCGAGGGAGAGGCGGACTCGGACGCGTCGGGGGACGCGGAGGCCGAGGCGCCGCCGGATCCCGACGCGCTGCCCGACGGCGTCGCCGTCTCGTCGGCTTCCGGGGAGGCCGAGCTGGCCGAGTCGCCCTCGGCCGCCGCCGGCTTCGGGAGCAACCCCGGCCCGTCTATGCCGAGTTCGGCGAGGCTCAGCCCGCCCGCCGCCAGGACGAAGCCCGTGGCGATGAACAGGGTCCGACGGCGGCGACGGCGGTGCGCGGCGGCCTTGCGGTCACGTCTGCTCGCGACGCCCGGGCCGGCCTCGTCGGCCTCCAGGTCGTCGGGACCCTCGGCAACGCGCACGCGGCCCCGGTTCCGCCGCCGGGCGGCCCGTCCGGGTCGCTCGTCCGCGTCGTCGTCCTCGTACGACGCGTCGTCCGCGTCCGCGCCCGTTTGCGGGCGTACGTCGGTCTCCTCCGCATGCGCGCGGAGTTCTTCGGCTGGTGTGCCGCACCCCGGGCAGGCAAGGGCGCCGTTGAGGTGCCTTCGGCACGGGTGGCAGTAGTCCATGACGCCGGAAGACTAAGTTCCTCACAGGTAACGTTGATAGGCGCCGCTGTGAAAATTGTGTAGGGAACCGCGCGTTCCGGCGTGCCGAGTTGAGACATCCCCGTCAATCTCCCCCTCACCCCCGAGCCGCCCCCACCCATCGCGTCGAAACCGTTATGCGTTCGACCCATTGACACCCCTGGGGCCGCGTCCCTACTGTCACGCCAACATTTCGAACGTGTGACGAAATTTCGAACAAGGTCGAAGAGCACAAGGGGCAACTGCCGTGCGCATCACCGGAATCAGCACACACGTGGTCGGGACGCCTTGGCGGAACCTGACGTATGTCCAGGTGCACACCGACGAGGGCATCAGTGGAGTCGGCGAGACCCGGATGCTGGGTCGCACCGACGCGCTGATCGGCTATTTGCGGGAGGCGGAGGCCAACCACATTCTCGGCTCCGACCCGTTCGCCACGGAAGACCTCGTACGCCGGATGAAGTACGGCGACTACGGGCGGGCCGGCGAGATCGTCATGTCGGGGATCGCCGTCATCGAAATGGCGTGCTGGGACATCAAGGGGAAGGCGCTCGGCGTCCCCGTCTGGCAGCTGCTCGGCGGCAAGGTCACCGACAAGGTCAAGGCGTACGCCAATGGGTGGTACACCACGGAGCGGACCCCGGAGGCTTATCACAAGGCCGCCCAGGAGGTCGTCGCGCGGGGGTACAAGGCCCTCAAGATCGACCCCTTCGGCACCGGGCACTTCGAGCTCGACAACGATGCCACGCTCTACTCCGTCTCCCTCATCGAGGCCGTACGGGATGCGATCGGGCCCGATGCAGAGCTGATGCTGGAGATGCACGGGCGCTTCTCCCCCGCCACCGCCGTCCGGCTCGCCCGCGAGCTCGCGCCCTTCAAGCCCGCCTGGCTGGAGGAGCCGGTTCCGCCGGAGAATCTCAAGGCCCTGGAAAAGGTCGCGGCCAAGGTCGACATCCCGGTCGCCACCGGTGAGCGCATCCACGACCGGATCGAGTTCCGGGAGCTCTTCGAGAGCCAGGCCGCCGACATCATCCAGCCCGATGTCGGTCATATCGGGGGAATTTGGGAGACCAGGAAGCTGGCCGCCACCGCCGAGACCCACTACGTACTCGTCGCGCCGCACAACGTCGGCGGGCCCGTCCTCACCGCCGCCTCCCTCCAAGTCGGCTTCACCACCCCGAACTTCAAGATCCTGGAACACTTCAACGACTTCGCGGACGCGGAGATCAAGAAGGTCGTCAAGGGCGCCCCGCAGGTGGTCGACGGCTACTTCCACCTGTCCGACGCGCCCGGTCTCGGCGTCGAGCTGGACACCGATGCCGCGGCCGAATTCCCGCAGCAACAGGCGCGCTTCGACCTCTGGGCGGACGGCTGGGAGCAGCGCAAGCCGAAGGGGACACAGTGAGCACCGCCGCGGGGAGCACCGACGCCATAAGCACCGCGGTCGTCGTCGAGGCGCCGGGCGAGCACCGGCTGACCGCCCACGAGCCCCGGCAGCCGTCCGCCGGCGAGGCCCTGATACGCGTCCACGCCGTCGGCATCTGCGGCAGCGACCGCGAGGTGTACCAGGGCAACCGGCCCGACGGGTACGTCCGGTATCCGCTCACGCCCGGTCACGAGTGGTCCGGGACCGTGGAGAGGGTCGGCGCGGGAGTGCCGCACAACCTCGTCGGGCGCAAGGTCGTCGGCGAGGGCTTCCGCAACTGCCAGGTCTGCGACCGCTGTCACGCGGGTGAGACCACGCTGTGCACGGCGGGGTACGAGGAGACCGGCTTCACCCAGCCGGGCGCGATGGCCGCCACGCTGACGCTCCCGGCCCGGCTGCTCCATGTCCTGCCGGACGATGCCGACTTGACTGCTGCCGCCCTGCTGGAGCCCGCCGCCTGTATCGCCGCCGCCGCCCTCAAGGCGGACGCCCGGCCCGGCGAGCGGGTCGCGGTGGTGGGGACGGGGACGCTCGGGATGTTCGCCGTGCAGTTCCTCGCCGCGGGTTCTCCGGGCGAACTGCTGGTGGTCGGTACGCGCCCGGACCGGGCGGAGCTGTCCAGGGCCTTCGGGGCCACCGACTTCCGTACGCGGGACGAGAAGCTCCCCGACGACATCGATGTCGTCATCGAGACCGCGGGGTCCGCGTCCGCCGCGCGCACCTCCGCCTCCCTGCTCAGGCGCGGCGGACGTCTGGTCCTCACGGGGATCCCGGCGCCGGGCGCCGAGGGACTCGACCCCACCGATCTCGTCGTACGGCAGCTGGAGGTGCACACCGTGTTCGGGGCGCCGCCCAAGGCCTGGGCGCACACGGTGCGGGTCTTCGGCACGGGGTTGCTGAACCCGTTGCCGCTGGTCACGCATGAGCTGCCGCTGGCCGAGTTCCCGCAGGCCATCGAGTTGGCGGGATCCGGTGATCCCAAGGTCGGAAAGGTCCTGATGAGGCCCTGACACCGCAGGCCGTGCGCCGGTACGGGGTCATCTGACGAGCCCCGTACCGGCGTACCCCCCAGCTACCGCACACCCAAGTCGCAACCCCCGTCCGAAATACCGAACGTGAAGGACAGCTTGTGACCGACGCCTCCGTTACGGCAGCCCGTCGACCCGGTGAGCAGGCGCTCGCCGCGCTCGGCCTGGGCGCGCCCGCCCTCTCCCCCGCCGACGCCTCGCCCCACACCTTCCCGGGAGGCGGCCGCTGGCGCACCGAGGTCCCGTCCGTCGAGGGGCCCGAAGCCCTGGCCGTGGTCCTCAAGGAGTCCTCGCGGCTCGATGTGCCGATCCACCGGATCAGCCAGGGCAGCGGTGTCTGGATGCTGACCGACGCCGAGATCACCGAGATGGTCGAGGCCACCGGTGAGCGCGGCATCGAGCTGTGCCTGTTCACCGGTCCGCGCGGCACCTGGGACATCGGTGCCTCCGTACGCACCGATTCGCGCGGCGGCGGGCTGCGTGCCCGGGGCCACGACGCGGTCGCCGGATGCGTCGAAGACGCCGTCCGGGCCACCGAGTTGGGCGTCAGGTGCCTGCTGGTCGCCGACGAGGGCGTGCTGTGGACGCTGCACCGGGCGCGTGAGGCCGGGATCATCCCGGCCGACACGACGCTCAAGGTCTCGGCGCTGATCGGCCCGGTCAACCCGGCCTCGTACGCCGTGTACGAGCACCTCGGTGCCGACTCCGTCAATGTGCCGAGTGATCTGACGCTTGATCATCTCACCGAGATCCGGCGGGTTTCCGCCGCTCCCATGGACCTTTACATCGAGGCGCCCGACGACCTCGGCGGGTACGTGCGGATGTACGAGGTCGCCGAGCTGATCCGGCGCGGCGCACCGCTCTATCTGAAGTTCGGCCTGTCCAAGGCCCCCGGGATCTACCCGTACGGCACCCATCTGCGGGACCTGACCCTGAACACCGCCCGGGAGCGGGTGCGGCGCGGCCGCCTCGCCCTGGACCTGCTCGCCCGGCACGGTGCGGACGGCGACATGGCGCCGCTCGGCTCCCGGCTGCCCGGACCGCTCCACCGCTTTCCCACGCTGTGACACCTCACCACAACGAGAAGAACAGGGACTGATCACCATGCGCAACCGCAGAGCCGCCCTCGCCGCGATGGCCACAGCCGCCTCCCTCGCCCTCACGCTGTCCGCGTGCGGCCAGAGCGGTGAGGGCGGCAGCAAGGAGGACAAGGGCGACGCCAAGGGCGGCACCATCGGCATCGCGATGCCGACCAAGTCCTCCGAGCGCTGGATCGCCGACGGCAAGAACGTGGTCAAGGACCTGGAGTCCAAGGGCTACAAGACCAAGCTGGTCTACGGCGAGGACGACCCCGACCAGCAGGTCTCGCAGATCGAGAACCTGATCACGCAGGACGTGAAGGCCCTGATCGTCGCCGCGATCGACAACAAGTCGCTGAACAACGTCCTCCAGCAGGCCAAGGACGCCGGCATCCCGGTCATCGCCTACGACCGTCTGATCCTCGGCACGCCGAACGTCGACTACTACGCGTCCTTCGACAACACCAAGGTCGGCGAGCTCCAGGCCACCTACATCGTTGACAAGCTGGGCCTGAAGGACGGCAAGGGCCCGTTCAACATCGAGCTGTTCGCCGGTTCCAACGACGACAACAACACCAAGTACTTCTTCAACGGCGCGATGAGCGTCCTGAAGCCGTACATCGACAGCAAGAAGCTGGTCGTCAAGTCCGGCCAGACCGCGCTCAACCAGGTCACCACCCTGCGCTGGGACGGCGCCACCGCCCAGCGGCGCATGGACGACATCCTCACCAAGTCGTACAAGAGCGGCAAGGTCGACGCGGTGCTCTCGCCGTACGACGGCATCTCCATCGGCATCCTGTCGGCGCTGAAGTCGGACAACTACGGCTCCGGGAGCAAGCCGCTGCCCGTCGTCAGCGGCCAGGACGCCGAGCTGGCCTCGGTGAAGTCGATCATCGCGGACGAGCAGACGATGACCGTCTACAAGGACACCCGCGAGCTGGCCAAGGTCGCCTCGAACATGGTCGACGCCGTCCTCGGCGACAAGAAGCCCGAGGTCAACGACGAGAAGACGTACGACAACGGCTCGAAGGTCGTCCCGGCCTATCTGCTGCAGCCGGTGAGCGTCGACAAGAGCAACTACCAGCAGGTGCTGGTCGACGGCGGTTACTACACCGAGTCCGACCTCAAGTAATCCGTCGCCCCCCTGACAAGCACAGATTGGAAGGCACGACCATGGCGGGACCCGTCCTGGACATGCGCTCGATCGTCAAGACCTTTCCCGGTGTCACAGCGCTGTCGGACGTCACACTGACCGTCCGCCAGGGCGAGGTCCACGCCATCTGCGGGGAGAACGGCGCCGGGAAGTCCACCTTGATGAAGGTGCTCTCCGGCGTCCATCCGCACGGCACGTACGAGGGCGAGATCCTCTTCGGGGGAGAGGTCTGCCGCTTCAAGGACATCCGGGCGAGTGAGCACCACGGCATCGTCATCATCCACCAGGAGCTGGCGCTGGTGCCGTTCCTCTCCCTCGCCGAGAACATCTTCCTCGGCAACGAACACGCCACGCGCGGGTTCATCAACTGGAACGACACCCTCAGGCACGCCACCGAACTGCTGCGCCGGGTGGGTCTCGACGACCACCCGGAGACCCGCGTCGCCGACATCGGCGTGGGCAAGCAGCAGCTCGTGGAGATCGCGAAGGCGCTGTCGAAGAAGGTGAAGCTGCTCATCCTGGACGAGCCGACCGCGGCCCTGAACGACGAGGACAGCGGCAAACTCCTCGACCTGATCCTGGAGTTGAAGGAACAGGGCATCACCTCGATCATCATCTCCCACAAGCTGAACGAGATCCGCCGGGTCGCCGACTCGGTGACGATCCTGCGCGACGGGCGGTCCATCGAGACCCTCGACGTGAAGGCCCCGGAGACCACCGAGGACCGGATCATCAGCGGCATGGTCGGCCGCGACCTCGACCACCGTTTCCCCGAGCGCACCGCGTACGACGGCGAGGTGGGCGCGGCCGCCGCCCTGGAGATCCGCAACTGGACGGTCCACCACCCGATCGACCAGCAGCGGAAGGTCGTCGACGACGTGTCGCTGCACGTACGGCGCGGGGAGATCGTCGGTGTCGCGGGACTGATGGGCGCGGGGCGCACCGAGCTCGCGATGAGCGTCTTCGGGCGGACGTACGGCCGCTACGGGGGCGGCACGGTCCTCAAGGACGGAACGGAGATCCGTACGAAGACCGTCGCGGAGGCGGTCGGACACGGCATCGCGTACGTCACCGAGGACCGCAAGCGCTACGGCCTCAACCTCATCGACACCATCAACCGCAACATCTCGCTGACCGCCCTGAACAAGGTCGCCAAGCGAGGTGTGGTGGACGAGCACGAGGAGCGGCAGGTCGCCGAGCGCTTCCGCACGTCCATGAACATCAAGGCGCCGACCGTCTTCGAGCCGGTGGGCAAGCTGTCCGGCGGCAACCAGCAGAAGGTCGTCCTCAGCAAGTGGATCTTCGCGGGGCCCGACGTGCTGATCCTGGACGAGCCCACGCGCGGCATCGACGTCGGCGCCAAGTACGAGATCTACACGGTCATCGACCAGCTGGCCGCCCAGGGCAAGGCGGTCGTCTTCATCTCCTCCGAGCTGCCCGAACTGCTCGGCATGTGCGACCGCATCTACACCATGGCCGCCGGGCGGCTCACGGGCGAGGTCCCGCGCGCCGAGGCCACGCAGGAAGTGCTGATGCGCCAGATGACGAAGGACAAAGAGGTAACGCGATGAGCACGGATGTGACCGCCCCGAGCCCGGCGCCCGCGCCGCCCGGGAAGAGCGGGGGACCGGCCGCGGGCACCGGCCTGCTGCGGCTGATGCTGGACGGCATGCGCCGCAACATGCGGCAGTACGGCATGCTGCTCGCGCTCGGCCTGATCGTGGCCCTGTTCGCGGTGTGGACCGGCGGCGACCTGCTGCTGCCGCGCAACGTCTCCAACCTGGTGCTGCAGAACAGCTACATCCTGATCCTCGCGATCGGCATGATGCTGGTGATCATCGCGGGCCATATCGATCTGTCGGTCGGCTCGCTGACGGCGTTCGTGGGCGCGACGGCGGCCGTGCTGACGGTGCAGAACGATGTGTCGTGGCCGGTCGCCGTGGTGCTGTGCCTGCTGGTGGGCGCGGTGGCGGGCGCGGCGCAGGGATTCCTGATCGCGTATCTCGGCATACCGTCGTTCATCGTCACCCTCGCCGGGATGCTGCTGTTCCGGGGCCTGACGGAGATCCTCCTGGAGGGCCAGACCCTCGGCCCGTTCCCGGACGGGCTGCAGAAGATGGGCAACGGCTTCCTGCCGGAGGCCGGCCCGAACACCAACTACCACAACCTCACGCTGCTGCTGGGCCTCGTCCTGATCGCCTTCGTGGTCATTCAGGAGGTCCGCGACCGCAGGCGCCAGCAGGAGTTCTCGCTGGACGTGCTGCCGAGGAACGTCTTCCTGCTCAAGCTCGTCTCCATCGTCGCCGCGGTCCTCGTCGTCACGCTGCTGCTCGCCAGCTACAAGGGCACCCCGATCGTGCTGCTGATCCTCGGCGTGCTGGTGGTCGGGTACGGCTACGTCATGCGCAACTCCGTGTTCGGCCGCCACATCTACGCGATCGGCGGCAACCTGCCGGCGGCGAAGCTGTCCGGCGTCAAGGACAAGAAGGTCACGTTCTACGTCTTCCTGAACATGGGCGCGCTCGCGGCCCTGGCGGGCCTGGCGATCGCGGCCCGCCTCAACGCGGCGTCGCCCAAGGCGGGACTGAACTACGAACTCGAGGCGATCGCCTCGGCGTTCATCGGCGGCGCGTCCATGAGCGGTGGTGTCGGTACCGTCCTCGGCGCGATCATCGGCGGTCTGGTCCTCGGCGTGCTGAACAACGGCATGAACCTCCTCAGCGTCGGCACCGACTGGCAGCAGGTCATCAAGGGCATGGCCCTGCTGGCCGCGGTCGGCTTCGACGTGTGGAACAAGCGCAAGTCCGGTTCGTAAGCCTGGCCCGGGCCCCGCCGTACGTACGGCGGGGCCCGTCCTGCGTGACCGGCCCCTCACGGCCTGTTCACAGCTTCCGCACGAATACGCATTCGTTGAACAGCGCCACGTTCGTATCCGTACAGGAGGTCGGCCCGTGCTCCCCCGCGCGGGCCACCCAAAGACGGAGGGCCCGTCCACCCCAACAGGCCCGCACCATACGGAGGTTCCATGGCCGGCAACGTCACCTCGCTCTTTCGCGGAACCGCGGCGCACAGCCCGTCGATGGCCGCGCTGGCGCGGGAAAGTGACGGGGCCGGTCCGGTGGACTTCTGCATCCCGTGCAACCCGTACTTCCCCACGCCCACGATGTTCGACGAACTGGCGGGCCGGCTGCGCGAGATCATCACGTACTACCCGAGCAGCGCCGAGACCATCACGGCCGAACTGTGCTCGCTGCTCCAACTCCCGCCGCAGTGCGTCGCGATGGGCAACGGCTCCACCGAACTCATCACCTGGATCGACCATTTGCTGGTCCGGGAGTCCCTCGCGATCCCCGTCCCCACCTTCGGCCGCTGGACCGACCAGCCGATGGAAACCGGCAAGCGGGTCGACATGTTCCCGCTCCAGGAGTCCTCCGGATTCACCCTCGACCTCGCCCAGTACGCCGAGTTCATCCGCGCCCGCGGCAGCCGGGTCGCCGTCATCTGCAACCCGAACAACCCGGACGGCGGCTTCCTCCCCCGCCAGTCCGTCATCCAGTTCATGGACGCGATGGCGGACCTGGACCTGATCGTCATCGACGAGTCGTTCCTGGAGTTCGCCGACGCGGAGTCCGAGCCGAGCGTGGTCGAGGACGCGGTGATGCGGCCCAACGTCATCGTGCTGCGCAGCCTCGGCAAGAACTTCGGACTGCACGGCATCCGCTTCGGCTACCTCGTCGCCAACCCGGCCCTCGCGGGCAAAGTCCGCTCGATGCTGCCGAAGTGGAACCTCAACTCCTTCGCGGAGACCGTGGTGTTCATGCTCAAGGAGCACGGCGCGGAATACCTGGAGAGCCTGCACATGGTCCGCCGCGACCGGCTCGACATGGCCCGCCAGCTCTCCGCCCTGCCCGGTCTGACGGTCTACCCGTCGCAGGGCAACTTCCTCTTCGTGCGCCTCCCCGTGGGCGCCGAAGGCACCGTGGTCCGGGACCGGCTGCTCACCGAGCACCGGATCCTGGTCCGCGAGTGCGGCAACAAGATCGGTTCGTCCAGCCGCTTCCTGAGACTCGTGGTGCGCCCCCAGGTGGATGTGCGACGCCTGGTGTCCGGCCTGGAACAGGTGCTCTACGGGACCAGGAGGGGAGCCGCCGTGCCCGAGCTGGGCAACGGGACCAGCTACAGCTCGGGTACGGCGGCGGTGGACCGCCTGGTCAGCGCCACCAACGGGGCGGGCATGCAGGGGCTGACCGGGCAGGTGGGCGCGTGGCCGGCGGCGCCTTCTCCGGCACAGGCACCGGCGCAGATCCCCGCACAGATCCCCGCACAGATCCCCGCACAGATCCCCGCACAGATCCCGGCACCGAGCTTCCCGGCCCCGCAGCCGCCGCCCCAGCCGCAGCCGCAGCCCATCGCCTGGCCGGCGCCGGCCGCCGCGCAGGCTCCCGGAGCGATGCCGGGCCTGGCTCCGGCCCCGGCTCCCGCGCCGGCTCCCGCGCCGGCCGCCGCTTCCCTGGGCGCCCAGGGAGGCCTGACCGCCGCCCAGGTCCGCGGCCGGACCCAGCCGGAACCGCCGCCCCAGCCCCAGCAGGCGACCGGGTGGCCGGCCGTGGGGGCCATGCTGTACAACCGGGCGGGCTGACGACCGGGGCGCCGGGGCCGTCCGGGCGCCCGTACCGCGCCAACCGCCCATACGGCGTCATCCGCCCGTACCGCGTAATCCGCCCGCGCCGTGATCCTCATATGACCAGGGTGGGACGCCCCGCTGTGGACAATGGCCGCACCCCCGCTGCCGTCCCCAGGAGGACCCGCATGGTGTTGAGCCGACGTACCTTCAGTGCCTTCGCGGGAAGCGCCGCGCTCGGCCTCTCGCTGAGCGGCAGCGCGGGCGGTGCAGCCTCCGCAACCGGACGGGCACACGTCGCTCCGACGGGGCCCGCGCCCGGACCGCCCGCCGCCGACCGCGCCGCGCACACCGTCGGCTTGGACCGCTACTCGATGCTGATCGACGGCAAGCGCCTGGTGCTCTGGTCCGGCGAGGTCCACCCCTTCCGGCTGCCGAGCCCGTCGCTGTGGCGGGACGTCCTGGAGAAACTGCGCGCCCACGGCTACAACGCGATCAGCATCTACGTGTCGTGGAACTACCACTCGCCCGCGCCCGGAACGTACGACTTCACCGGCGTCCGCGACCTCGACCTGTTCCTGCGGACGGCCGCCGAGACGGGCCTGTACGTCATCTTCCGCCCCGGCCCGTACATCAACGCCGAGGTCGACGCGGGCGGCTTCCCCGGCTGGCTGACCGCCACCCAGGGCACCGCCAGGACCTCCGACCCGACCTATCTGAAGTACGTCGACGAATGGCTGACCGCCGTCGACCGGATCGCCGCCCGGCACCTCTACACCAAGGGCGACGGCACGATCGTCCTCTACCAGCTGGAGAACGAGTACGCGGACCACGTCGACAGCCCTCTCGGCCGCGACTACATGGCCCACCTCTACGCCAAGGTGCGCGCGGACGGCATCGACGTGCCCCTCTTCCACAACGACAAGGGCAGGAACGGCTATTGGGCCCCCGGGACCTTCGACACGGACGGTGAGACGGGGCGTTACCTGTACGCCTTCGACGGCTATCCGTCGCCTTTCAGGCAGCCGCCGGACTGGGGCTATTTCGGTATCGGCGGCACGCGGGGCGGCTCGACCGCGAGTCCCGAAACCCCGGGATTCATCGCCGAGTTCGGGGGCGGCTGGTTCGATCCGTGGGGCGGGGTGGAGTTCGGCGGCAAGGGGTACGCGGAGTCCCGCCGGACCCGGGACGCGGCGTACGAGCGGCGTTTCTACCTCACCAACCTCGCCAACGGCATCAAGGTCCACAACGTCTACATGTCCTTCGGCGGCACGAGCTGGGGCTGGCTGCCCGCGCCGGTCGTCTACACCTCGTACGACTACGGGGCCGCCCTCGACGAGGCCCGGCAGCCCACCGCGAAGCTGATCCCGATGCACCAGATCGGCCAGCTCCTGCACTCCGTGCCCGACCTCGCCAAACTGGACCGGGCGGCCGACATCACGGTCGGCCCGGACATCAAGGCGTACCACCTCGTCAACCCGGACACGAAAGCGCACGTCTACGTGCTGCGCAACGACTCCTCCACCGAGGTCGTCGCCTCCGTCCCGCTCGCCGGGACGACCGTTCGCGTGCCGGTTCCCGGCCTCGACGCCCGGCTGCTCGCCACCGGAATCGCCCTCGGGCGCCGGACGTTGAGGTACTCCAGCGCCCAGCCGATGCTGTGGTTGACCGCCGGACGCCAGGACATCGCCGTGTTCACGGGCCGGCTCGGGGAGTCGACACAGACGGCGCTGGAGTGCGCGAGCGAACCGAAGGTCACCGTCCTTGAGGGCGACGCCGCGTGCGCGTACGCCGACGGCGTGCTGCGCGTGGACGCCGAACTGTCGGGACTCACCCGCGTGCTGGTGGAGGGCGGCGGCACCTCGACGCCTCTCCTGCTGCTGCTCGCCGACGACGAGACCTCCCGACGGCTGTGGCGGTACGACACCCCGTCGGGGCCGGTGCTGGTGCACGGCCCCGCGCTCCTGCGCACCGCCGCCCTGCGCGATGCGACCGTCCATCTCACCGGAGACACCGTCGAGGCTGCGGATCTGGAGGTCTGGGGGCCGCGCGGAATCCGTGACGTGGTCTGGAACCAGGGCGCGGTGAAGACGCTCGCCACCGCGTCGGGAAGCCTGCGGGCCGAGCGGCAACTGCCCGGCGTGCCCGGCGTCCGGCTGCCCGCCCTCACCGACTGGCGCCGTTCCGTGGAGAACCCGGAGTCCGCCGCCGACTACGACGACTCGGACTGGAAGGCCGCCGACAAGACATCCTCGTACAGCGTCACCCCCGTACCCGCCGGCCAGCCCGTGCTGTTCGCCGACGACTACGGCTACCACTACGGCGACGTCTGGTACCGGGGGCACCTCACGGACGCGGGCGACGCGGACTCCGTCTCCCTCTCCTACATCTCGGGCTCGCAGGGGCTGCTGATGGCGTGGCTGGACGGGCGGCCGCTGGGCACGCACCGGATGCCGGTGCCGGACAAGAAGACGGTCAGGCAAGGGACATGGGCCGCCACGGCCACCTTCCCCGTCGAGCCGGACGGCCGGGGCCCCCATGTCCTGTCCGTCCTCGTCCGCCGTATGCAGCACGACCAGGACGGGACGGCCCGCGACACCCACAAGGTGGCCCGGGGCCTGACGGCCGTGACCTTCAACGGAGCATCCCCGGCGGTCACTTGGCGGATCCAGGGCGAGGTCTCACCCGACCCGGTGCGCGGCCCGGTCAACAACGGAGGGCTGCACGGGGAGCGGCACGGCTGGCATCTGCCGGGGCACGCCGACGGTGACTGGAAGACCGTCGGCTTCCCCCGCGCCGAGCGGCACCAGGGCGTCATCTGGTACCGCACCGGCTTCCGGCTCGCCATCGACACCGCCGTGGACGCCTCGATCGGGCTCACCCTCACCGATGACCCGGCCCGCGCCTACCGCGTCCAGATCTTCCTGAACGGCTGGAACATGGGCCAGTACATCAATGACGTTGGCCCCCAGCACATCTTCGTCCTGCCGAACGGGCTGCTGCGCACCCGTGGCTCCAACACACTGGCCCTCGCCGTCCTGTCCGACGGGACCACACCCGCGGGCCCCGGCCAGGTGGAGCTGACGCTGCTGGGCAGCGCGGCCGGAGGAGTACCGGTGACGCTGGTGGACTCCCCATGAGGTGGTTCAGCCGCCGAACGCGGGCTGCGGCAGGCCCCTCCCCGCGCCGGGGATCACCAGCAGCGAGCCGGAGAGCGGGTGCGGTGAGTCCAGGCCTGTGCGGGCGGTGGTGATGTAGAGGTCGGTGAGGCCGGGGCCGCCGAAGGCGCAGGCGGTGGGGCGGCGGACGGGGAGTTCGATGATCCGGTCGAGCTCCCCGTCGGGGGTGTAGCGGCGGACGGCGCCGCCGTCCCAGAGGGCGACCCAGACGCAGCCGTCGGCGTCGACCGTGAGGCCGTCGGGGAAGCCTTCGCCTTCTACGACGGCTGCCAACTGCCGTCTACGGGCTGGTCGTTGTTGATCCCCGTCCGTCTCGAAGACGTCGATGCGACGGGTCGGCGAGTCGATGTAGTACATCAGCCGCCCGTCGGGGCTCCAGCCGGTGCCGTTGCTGACGGCGACGTCGTCGAGGACCGTGCGGACCGTGCCGTCGGGGGCGAGCCGGGACAGCGTGCCGCCGCCCGGCGCCTCGTCGTAGCGCATGGTGCCGAACCAGAGCGAGCCGTCGGGGGCGACCGCCGCGTCGTTCCCGCGGCGGCCGGGGACGGGGTCGCGGTGCAGCCAGCGGAAGGCCCCGGCAAACTCCTTCGGCCCCTTCGGTTCGTAAAGCCCCACGCCGTCACGGAGGTTGACGACCAGACCGCCGCCCGCGCGGGGCTTGGCGGCGCCCACGTGCTGTTCGGTGGCCATGACCGTGCGGCGGCCAGAGACGGGGTCGTACGTGTGGACCCGGGAGCCGAGGATGTCGACCCAGAGCAGCCGCCCGGCCGCGCTGTCCCAGGTGGGGCCCTCACCGAGGGCCGCGTACGCGCGTACCGCTACCTCGACGGACGTCATCCGACGCTCCGGTGGCCGAGCCGCTCGGACAGCTCGGCGGCGCCCTTCGCGGCGAGTTGCTCCAGTTCGGCGTGGCGCTCGTCGCTCCAGCGGATCATCGGTACGGAGATGGAGAGCGCGGCGACGACCTGTCCCGTGCGGTCGCGCACCGGGGCGGCGACGCAGCTGACGTCCGGGTTGGACTCGCGGCTCTCCACGGCGATGCCGCGGTGCCGGATCCCCGCCAGGGCCTCGCGCAGCGCGGCCGGCTCGGTGATGCTGTTGGGCGTCATCGCGACCAGCTCGGCGTCGTCGGGGATGCGGGACGCCAGCTCCGGCTCGGGGAGCGAGGCGAGCAGCATCTTGCCGACGGAGGTGCAGTGCGCGGGCAGGCGGCGGCCCGCGGCCGACACCATGCGCACGGCGTGCGTGGAGTCGACCTTCGCGATGTAGATGACGTCGGTGCCTTCCAGGATGGCCACGTGCACGGTCTCGTCGCAGGTCTCGGCGACGGAGCGGGCGACCTGCTGGCCCTCGGCGGCGAGGTCCAGCTGCTCGGCGTACCGGCTGCCGAGCTGGTACGGCCGCACGCCGAGTCGGTAGCGTCCCGGCTGCCCGGGCACCTGGACGATGTACGACCGGGCGGCGAGGGTGGTGACCAGCTCGTGCACCGTCGTGCGGGGCAGCCGCAGCTTACGCACGATGTCGGGGGCGGAGAGTGTGCCGTCCCCGTCCAGGAAGAGCTCGAGTATGTCGAGAGCCCGGGTCACGGCAGGTACGAGGCGTCCCACAACCGGCCCCCTCCCTTGTGTTCGAAATTTCAACAGGCGATCGGCATGGCGAACACAGGCTAGTCATAGGAGGCTTGGGCGGGCAATGGGCGGGCACCGGGTGACAGGCCTGGTTACCCACGTGAGGTCAGCGGCGCGCCCGCGGATCTCCCAGCTCTCCCCGCAGCCGTTGCGCCCGCAGCACCAGTTCCAGCTCGAAACGCCGGTCGGGATGGTCGATCTCGTCGCCCCAGAGTTCGCGGATCTGGCGGAGCCGGTAACGCACGGTCTGCGGGTGCACCCCGAGCCGCGCAGCGACCTCGGGGGCGCCACCGCGTGTTTCCAGCCAGGCCAGCAGCGTCTCGGCGAGGCGGCGCCCATGGGCGGGCCCGCAGTGGGCCAGCGGAGCCAGGCACCGCAACGCCAGGTCGTCGATCAGCTCCTCGGGCTGGAGGAGCACCAGCGCCTCCGTGTGCTCGGTGCAGTGGAGCACCTCCCCGGCGGGAAGCAACCTCCGCTCCATGAGCCGTACCGCCGCCTCCGCCCAGCGCAGCGACTTCGCCGCGTCGGCGAGCGGCACCGGCGGCCCGATCGCCCCGGACCATCCGGTCAGCGCCCGGTGCAGCAGCTCGGGCCGCCCCGCGGCGTCCGGCTCGGGCACGACCATGCGCGGCTGCTCGTATTCCATGTCGAGCAGCACGCTCTGCCCGACGGCGGGTGCGACGGCCTCCCGCGCCGGGCGCAGCAGCACCCCGACGGCGACCCGGTCGGGCAGCGGCCAGCCGATCCGGGCGGCACATTCGACGAGCGCCTCGGCGGCGTCGCCCCGAGGGTGGTGCTCCGAGAGAAGCAGCTCCATCAGCCGGCGCTGCAGCCGCAGCCGCTCGCCCGCCTGTCTGGCCGCCGCCTCGGCGTAGCCCCGTACGGACTGCTCGACCAGGCCGTCCAGATACTCGTATCCGGCGTCGACCAGCTCGTACATCGCCGGTGGCGGGATGTCGACCCGCTGCCCGATCTCCGCGAACCGGCGCCAGGCGAGCCTGACCCCCAGCCGGTACATCGCCTGGAGCGAGTCGAGGCTGCGGCCGTGCAGCCCCTCACCCCGGCCGAACTCCTGGAACACCTCGGGGTGGACACGCGGGCGCCCTTCGGCGGTCTCCAGGTGCTGCACGAAGACCTCGATGGCACGGCGGATGCCGACGAGCGCCATCGGCTCGCCGGAGTCGTCGAGGACGACGGGCAGCTGCGGGTGCTCGCGGCGGATCTCGCGCAGGATCTCCTCGGCGAGCACCGGCGCCTCGGCCATCGCCAGCTCCGCGAACTGCCGCACCTGGAGGCGGGGAACATCGTGCCAGGCCGAGCGCGTCGTGACGGTTCCCGGGTGGGCGGCCACGGTCAGCGCTCCTGCGCGGCGTTCTCGTATGTGATGAGCGGGGTGTTCGGCTGGTCGGGCGTGGCCTCGAGCAGCGCAACGATGCCGAGCGCGGCGCCCACCGCCAGGACGGCGGCGAGCACCACGGCCAGCGCGACGGCAAGTAGTCTGGACATCGCAGGGTCAGCGTCTCTGATCGACTTAGTGCTCCTGTGTGTTGCTCAGGGGTGTGGGTCAATCGCCTTCGTGCCCTGGTGCTGAACGGCCGGAGCCGCCAGCCCGCGTGGCACGTCCCTCCGGACGCTGGTCGGTAAGGCCTCGCGGCCTCACCGAGGAGGGTGCCCGACGTCGCCTGGGCGCCGGGCGTGCGCTTAACGGTCTGCCACAGGATAGCTACGTTCCGCTAATCCGATTGGCGAGCGTCTCCGTCCGGAGGCCGTCTCACCCCTGCCTGTCGAGCCCAGTGTCGACAGACAATTGACACCCCGTCAAGGGGCTCCTACGGTTCCCGGCCCATAGAGCGGCCCAAACTCCGTCATCTCACGCCCCTGGAGTGCCCGCATGCGCCGGAACCCCTCACCCCTCTCGCTCATCCTTCTTGGCCTCGGCACCTTCCTGCTCGTGCTGGCCCCGATGCTCGCGTGGTACGTCGCACCACGAGCCGCCGTGAATCCGATCGACGTCGACCAGACCGCCGTCTACACCGGCACGGGCAGCGTCTTCGATGTCGACGAGGTCGCGACCGTGCCCGACCGGAAGATCACCGTCACCCAGCGGGTACGCGGCAACGTCGCCGACAGCGCGCGCAGCGGCAAGGCCGTCTGGGACGTGACGACCACGGTCGACACGGACAAGTCGCTGCCGGCGGCCGACCCGCACGACGCCCTGGAGTTCGTGCCGCACCGCTGGGTCACCGACCGCAGGACCAACATGCCGGTGCACTGCTGCGACGAGAAGCCGTACATCCAGGGCGAGGCCTACCTCAAGTTCCCCTTCGACGTGCAGAAACGCGCGTACCGCTGGTGGGACAACTCCCTTGGCGCGACGGTCACTTTGACCTACCGGGGCACCAAGAAGATCCAGGGGTACGAGGGTTACCGGTTCACCGGCACCGTCCCGGCGACCAGGACCGGGACCAGGCTCGTACCGGGCACGATCGTCGACGAGCCGGAGCGCAGCCAGGTGCTCGCCGAGGAGTGGTACGCCAACCACGGCATCGAGCTCGTCGTCGACCAGCGCACGGGCCGGGTGCTGTACGCGCAGGTCGGACCGCGTAAGACGCTGCGCGCCCCGGGCGGCACGAAGGACGCGGCGGTGCTCCTGGACAGCGAGAAGCTCGCCTTCACCACGGACACACAGGAGTTCGCGGTGAGCCGGGCGAAGGAGGAGAGCGGTCAACTGCGCATGGTGGGACAGACGTTGCCCATAGGTGCCGGTGTGCTGGGTATCGTCCTGGCCGCGGTGGGGGTCGTTTTGGTGGTGCGGGGGCGTCCGCATCCCGATACGTCCGAGTCCTCCCAGCCTTCGCCCACGATGTGATGTTCCGTCAGCTCCACAAAGCCCGAAATTGTCATCCCGGTGAGTAGCCGCATCGAACCTTCAGGCTAAAACTATCCACCCCACCCGAGCACAGCCCACCCACATCCCCGCCACGGCGAACGCCCAGAACCCCCACGGTTCGTCAGATTCCCAGCACAAAATCCAGTAGGGAATCCCCGTACGAAATCCAGCAAGATCCCCAGCACAGACCCCAGCACAGTCCCCCAGCAGTTTCCGTCACAACAGATCCGCGCCTCGCCCAGCCCCCCACGCTGAGTTCCGCACCCTGAGACGAGTTGGAGCACCCATGCCCCAGCACGTGCCGTCCCCTCCCCCACTCTCGGCTTCTCCCCCACTCTCGGCTTCTCTCGAGCGGGGGAACCCCCATGAGCGGGGGGACCCCCATCGCGCCACGGTCCCCAGCCCGGCGCCGCAGCACCTTCCGGCGCTCCCCCCACCGCCGCGCCGCATCGTCTTCCTCGCCCGCCGCGATCTCGGCAATCCGGCGGCGGGCGGCTCCGAGCTCCTGGTCGACCGCCTGGCCGAGGGGCTGACGCAGCTCGGCCACCAGGTCACCCTGCTGTGCGGCGGACCCGCCTCCCCCACGCTCGAACACGCTCGCGCGGGAGGTGCCCCCCTCCGCGAGTACCGGGTGGTGTCGGCGGGCGGCGACCTGGGCCACTATCTCGGCGCCCGCCCCGCCTTCCACCGTCACGTGGGCGACTGCGACCTCCTGGTCGAGGTGTGCAACGGCATGCCGTACCTGGCAC
Source organism: Streptomyces dengpaensis (assembly GCF_002946835.1). Classification (NCBI taxonomy): domain Bacteria; kingdom Bacillati; phylum Actinomycetota; class Actinomycetes; order Kitasatosporales; family Streptomycetaceae; genus Streptomyces; species Streptomyces dengpaensis. Next base: position 5,982,115 of record NZ_CP026652.1, on the reverse strand, counting down.
CCCTGTGGCATCACGGCCCCACCCTCTGCCTGGTCAACCACGTCCACACGGACCTGTGGGCGATGCGGTTCGGCGGACCGCTGACACCCGCCGCACGGCTCGGACGAAGACTCGAGCACTGGGCGCTGGCCGGCGGGCGGCGCCGCAATCTGCTGGTCGCCGTCTCTCCGTCGACGGCACACGCCCTGCGCGCGATCGGGGTCGAGCGGGACCGCATCCGGGTCGTGCACAACGGGGTCGAGGAGCCGGGGCCGCGCGCCGCGCGCTCACCGGAGCCGCTGTTCGTGGCGATGGGGCGGCTCGTCGAGTACAAGCGGATCGATCTGCTGCTGCGGCTGTGGGAGCGGGTCCGCCCGGTCACCGGCGGCCGTCTGGTGATCGTCGGAGAGGGGCCCGAGCGGGAACGCCTGGAGCAACTCGCCGGTCCTGGCGTGGAGTTCACAGGTCATGTATCCGAGGCCGAGAAACACCGGCTGCTGTGCGCCGCCTGGCTGCTGCTGCATCCCTCCGCCGTCGAGGGCTGGGGTCTGGTGGTCACCGAGGCGGCCGCGCGCGAGACCCCGGCGGTCGCCTTCGACGTACCCGGACTGCGCGACTCCGTGGTGAACGGGGAGACGGGTCTGCTGGCCCGCGGCGAGTCCTCGTTCGCGGCGGCCTGGTGCACCCTCGCCCTGTCCACGCACCGCCGCACCCTCATGGGCAAGGCGGCCCGCGACCGCGCCGCCCAGTACCGCTGGAACCACACGGTCCGCCAGTTCGGAGCGGTGGCCGCGGAGGCGGTGAGGAGCTGGGCACCATGACGGCCCCGAAGGGCGAGGGCGTGGGGAAACGTTCCGGTACAGGTACGGAGACGGGCACAGGCACAGGGACCAGAAGCCGTACAGGCACAGGCCTCAAGGACCCGTCCATACGCCGCTCCCTCGCCCTCTTCCGCGCCTTCCTGCACGAGCAGGACGACCCCGAGTCCTGCTACACGCTGCTCGCCCGGGACGCCGCCGACCAGGTCGAGGCGTACGGCGCCGTCGAGGGCCGTACGGTCGTGGACGTCGGCGGTGGCAGCGGATACTTCACCGAGGAGTTCCGGCGGCGCGGCGCCCACGCCTACCTCTTCGAGCCGGACGTACGGGAGCTGGGGCCGAAGCCGCCCCGCTCGGCGGTCGTCGCGGACGGGTATCTGCTGCCGCTCGCGGACGGGGTCGCCGACGTCTGCTTCTCCTCCAACGTGCTGGAGCATGTGGCCGATCCGCAGACGTTCCTGAGCGAAATGGTGCGGGTGACCCGGCCCGACGGGCTGATCTACATGGCGTTCACCAACTGGCTTTCCCCGTGGGGCGGTCACGAGTGGGCGCCCTGGCACTACTTCGGAGCCGAGCGGGCGCGGGCCCGCTACCGGCGCCGTACCGGAAAGGCCGCCAAGCACACCCTCGGCGAGAACCTCTTCGCCGTGCACATCGGCACCACCCTGCGGCAGGTGCGCGCCCGCGACGACGTCAGGGTCGTCGCGGCGCGCTCCCGCTACTGGCCGTTCCTCGCGGGAGCCGTCGCGAAGGCGCCGGGGCTGCGCGAGTTCGCCACCTGGAACCTCCTCCTCATCCTCCGGCGGTGTCCACCATGACCAGCACGGTCCAGGCTCCTCCCCCGGCAGCCGTCCGCCCCGCCGCCACGGCCTCGGGCCCTCCGGAGGGGCCGCGCTCGCGGCGGTGGCTGCTGGGTTTCTGGGCCGTGGTGTTCGTGCTGTTCCTGGCCGTACACCCGGGGCGGACGACCTTCGACACCAAGCTCGGCGTCGCGCTCGATCCGTGGCAATTCCTCGCCGATCTGGGCCAGCTGTGGCACGACCGGGGCGGTTTCGGCGGCATCCAGGACCAGTACGTCGGTTACGCCTGGCCGATGCTGCCGTTCTACGGCCTGTGCAAGCTGATCCATCTGCCGGTGTGGCTGGCGGAGCGGCTGTGGCTGTCGCTCGTCGTGTCCGTCGCCTTCTGGGGCGCGCTGCGGCTGGCCGAGCGGCTGCGGATCGGCAGTGCCGCGTCCCGGCTGCTCGCCGCCGTCGCGTACGCACTGTGGCCGGTCTTCACGATCGTCGTCGGCTCGACATCGGCGGCCGCACTGCCCGGCGCCTTCCTCCCCTGGGTCCTGCTGCCTCTGACGAACGAGCGCCACACCGCCCGGATCGCGGCCCTGCGCTCGGCGCTCGTCGTCCCCTTCATGGGCGGCGTGAACGCGGCCGCGACCCTGGCGTCCCTGCTCCCGGTCGGCCTGTATCTCCTGTCGCGCCCGCCCGGGCCCCGGCAGCGCAAGCTGATCGCCTGGTGGGTGCCGGGCGTGATCCTGGCGACCGCCTGGTGGTGGATCGCGCTGCTGATGCTCGGCATCTACGGCGAGAACTTCCTTCCCTACGTGGAGACTTCGGGTACCACGACGGCCACGATGTCGGCCACGGAGAGTCTGCGCGGTGCCGGGAACTGGGTCGCGTATCTGCACTTCGGCGAGGCCTGGCTGCCGGCCGGCTGGACCGTCGCGTCCTCGGTCATCGTGATCGTCAGCTCGACGCTCGCGGCCGGTCTCGGCCTGGCCGGGCTCGCGCGACGCGACATGCCCGAACGCCGCTGGCTCGTCGTGACCGTACTGTCGGTCGCGCTCATCACCCTGGCCGGGTACGGCGGTTCGTTCGGCGCGCCCTTCCACGGCATCGTCCAGGACTGGCTGAACGGCGGGCTCGCCCCCTTCCGCAACATCTACAAGTTCCAGACGGGCCTGGCGCTCGCGCTCGTCTTCGGGATCGCGCATCTGGTCGGTGTCGCGTCGCAGACACGCGGCGCCCGTCCCGTACGCGGCCGCCGTTTCGCGTCGCTCGTGGCGGCGGTACTGATCCTGCCGGGGCTGGCGTGGCCGTATCTCAACGGGTCGGTCCTGCAGCCGGGGTCGTTCCGGGAACTCCCCAAGTACTGGCAGACGACCGCCGACTGGCTGGAGAAGTACTCGCCCGACTCGCGCGCCCTCGTCGTCCCCGCCACCACGCACGGCATCTACACCTGGGGCTCCCCCATCGACCAGCCCCTCGACGTGCTCGCCGAATCCCGCTGGGCCCAAAGGGATTACGTCCCCTTCGGCAGCGCGGGCAACCGGCGCGCCATGGACGCGGTCGAGCAGGCGCTGATGACGGGCGGCGAAGTCCCGGGCATGGCCGACTACTTGAGCCGGGCCGGCCTCTACTACGTCGTCGTACGCAATGACCTGGACCCCGACCAGATCGGCTACGTCCCGACCACCACCGTGAAGCGCACCCTGGAGCAGTCCGGGTACCGGCGCGTGACCGGTTTCGGCCCGGTCATGACCGGGGGTCGGATCGCGGACGACACCCCGCTCCGGGTCGAGGGCCTGTATCCGCGCCAGCGCGCCGTCGAGATCTACGAGCCGGCCGGCCAGGACGTGCCGAGGCCCGGACAGGCCGGGCTGAAGCCGATCGCCGACACGGCCGTCGTGTCCGGCGGCCCCGAGGCGCTCCTCCCGCTGGCCGCCGACCCCTCGATGCGGGGCCGCGCCACCGTGCTGACCGGCGACAACCATCCCGGCCTCGGCACGCCCGCGGTGCAGGTGGTGGGCGACGGGCTGCGCCGCGCCGACACCCGCTTCGGCCTGGTCAACGCCAACACCTCGTACACGTACACGCGCGACCAGCGCAATGACAGCGACAGTGTCCAGGACGCCGGCGAGAAGCCGCACCAGATCCTGCCGGCCAAGGGGATCCGGCACCAGACGGTGGCGGAACTGCGCGGTGCCCGCTCGGTGACGGCGTCGTCCACCGGCAACTGGCTGTTCCACCTCCCCCAGTACGACCCCGTGAACGCCTTCGACGGCAACCCCGGCACGGCGTGGGCCGAGGGCGCGGCGGGCTCGGCGAACGGGCAGTGGCTGCGGATCCGCTTCGACGATTCGCTGGACATGCCGTCGTCGTTCAAGATGACCCCGCTGCCGCAGGACGGCGTACGGTCGGCGGCGACGCGGGTGCGGGTGGAGACGGAGAAGGGCTCCGTCAGCAGCTATCTCCAGCCGAACGGCATGGCCCAGTCGGTCAAGGCCCGCCCCGGCTCGACGAGCTGGCTGAAGATCACGATCACCGGCTCGACGCGGCAGCACGCCGGACTGACCGGTGCGGGCTTCTCCGAGGTCGACCTGCCGGACGTCCAGGTCACGCGTCTGCTGCGACTCCCGACGGACGCCGCCGGCTCGGACGCCTCCGCCGACATCGTCTCGCTGCACCGCACCGCCGACCCCACCGGGCTCTCCCCGACGGGCACCGAGGCGGGCCTGCACCGCAGCTTCTCGACGTCGACGGCGGGGACGTACGCGATCAAGGCGAGCGCGGTCCCCGTCCCGGGCGAGGAGCTCGACAGGCTGCTGTACGAGGTCGCGCCCGACCGGCGGAGCCGGATCGTCGCGACGGCCGACTCCACGGCCGAGCTGGGCGCCGGCCTGTCGGCGCGCAACCTCACCGACGGCGACCTGACGACGGCGTGGATCGCCGGGGACAACCCGGCGATCCACCTGAGCTGGCCGGACAAACAGCCGGTCGCCTCCATCGTCCTGGCCCCGGCGGGCGGCCTGTCGGCCCGGCCGACGAAGGTGAACATCAGCTCCCCGGACGGGGCGGCGATCGTCGCCGTCGACGAGAACGGCTGGGCCCGCTTCGATCCCATCACCACCGACCGCCTCGACATCACCGTCACCGAGACCGCACCGCTGACCGTCCACAACCCGGTCGCGGACGCCGACCTGCAGCTCCCGGTCGGACTGACGGAGGCCTACATCCCGGCGCTCGACCAGTACCGCACCCCGCAGCCGTCCGGCTCCCGTTCGTTCTCGCTCCCCTGCGGGAAGGGCCCGGTCGTCGCGGTCGACGGAAAGCTGCACGAGACGAGCGCGCAGGGGACGGTACGGGATCTGGTGGAGCGGCGTCCGTTCGACGTGACGCTCTGCCAAGAAGGGCGTGAGGACGGCTCCTTGGAGCTGGCCGGCGGCTCGCACCGGGTCGAGGCGGGCGACGCGGGACCGCTGACCGTCACCGCCGTGACGCTGACACGCGGCACGGTCACGGAGGCGGCCACCGCCGGGCGTGATCTCCGGATACGCGACTGGCTGGGCGACCGCCGCGAGGTGACGGTCGGCTCGGGCGCCGCCTCGTACCTGACGACGTACGAGAACTACAACGACGGCTGGAAGGCCACGCTGGGCGGCAAGGAACTCACGCCGGTACGGCTCGACGGCTGGCAGCAGGGCTGGCAGATCCCGTCTGGCCCGGGCGGCGCGGTCAAGCTGTCGTACGAGCCCTCGACGACGTACGAGGTCGGGCTGATCGGTGGCGGTGTCGCGGTGGCGGCCCTGGTGTGCCTCGTCGTGTGGCGCCGCCGCTCGGCGAACCCCGACGAGCCGCAGCCGGTGCCGCCGCTGCCCGGGATGTGGCTCGGCCTGGTCGCGCTCACCCTGGCCGGGGTCGTGATCGCGGGCTTCTTCGCCCTCCTGGTCCCGGCGCTGGCCCTGCTCGCCCGCAGGCGGCACGCCCTGCTCGTACCGATCGCGTTCCTCGCGCTCGCGGGTGCCGGGATCGCCGCCGCGACAGGGGCGGGATCGCCGGTGTCGGCGGACGAGGGGGCGTTCGGGCCGACGGCCCAACTGCTCGCGCTGATCGGGCTGTTCGCGGGGCTGGTGAGCGTACGGGAACCGGGCCCGTCCGGGGCGGCCGCTTCCCGGTGGTCCCGGCGGGAGGCACCGACGGCACCGCTGCCGCGACGGGTGCGGGGGGAGAGCCGGAGCGGGCCGGGGGCCTCGAGGGCTCCGGGGGTGTCCGGGAAGGCGGCGGGTGCGTCGGGGCCGGGGGCGACCGCAGAGACGCCGGGCGCACCGAAACCGAGGGCGACCGCAGAGACGCCGGGCGCACCGAAACCGAGGGCGACCGCAGAGACGCCGGGCGCACCGAAACCGAGGGCGACCGCAGAGACGCCGGGCGCACCGAAACCGAGGGCGACCGCGGAGACGCCGGGCGCGCCGAAACCGAAGGCATCCGGGGTCACCTCGGGGCCGACCGTCTCCGCGCGTGGCCCGGAGTCGGCGCAACCCGAGCCCGACCCGCCGACCGCCCGCATCGGGTTCCGCAAGCCGAGGTTCAGGGCGACACCGCCCGAGGACGACACGGGGAGGGGTGACACCGCATGACAGCAGTGGAGCACCCGGCACGGAACGGCACGGACGGTCCGCGCCGGCCTCCGGTACGCGTTCCGTTCCCGGTGGTGGACGAGGTCGCCCGCCACTGCCTCCAGGACGAGGAACCGGAAACGGTCCACATCGAGGTCCACCTGCCGGGCCGCCTCGACCCCGCCCGGCTCCGATCGGCCTTCGCCGAGGCCCTGCACCGGCACCCCCGCATCCTCATGCGCCAGGCCCCGGGCCGGTGGTACCGCCGCCGCTACGAATGGGAGCTCACCCCCGGCCCGGATGTGGAGGTCGTGACCTTCTCGCCCCCGGTCCGCGGCGCACTCAGAAACGCGAGAACCAGAGCACTCATGGAGGCCCCGCCGCTGTCCTTGTCCCCACCGATCCGCCTGGAGGTGGTCGAGAACGCGGGCCCGGCGGTGGGGAGCGAGGCGAAGGGCGCGGTGGGAGCCGACGTAGCTGCGGGCAATCCAGCCTCCCCCACTGCCTTAACGGCGTGGGGGGACCCCCAGGCGGCACCCGTCCCAAGGAGAGCGGCACCTCACAGCGCCGAGCAGCGCACCCACCCCCCGGCCGGCCACACCCCCGGGCGCCCGGACCCCAAGGGCACCGTCCTCTTCCTCACCATCAACCACACCGCGCTGGACGGCCCCGCCTGCCTCCGCATCCTGGCCACGGCAGCGCAGCTGTACGGCGGCCGGGACAACTCCCCCGCCGCAGCCCCGGTGCGCACCCCCGACACACCGCACACCGACCAGGTGGACGCCCCCTCCACCTGGACCCCACCCGCCCGGGTCGCCCCCGGCACCCCCGAACCCTCCCCCGGCAACGGCCTGCTGGTCAGCGAACTCACCGTCCCGCGCCGCCCCAAGGCCGCCCCCTACACCGTGAACGACCAGCTCATGGCCGCCACGGCCCTGATGATCGCCCACTGGAACAGAGAGCACGGCGCACACCCGCGCCCCCTCCGCATCACGATGCCGGTCGACGACCGCCCCAGGGGCGAGGACATGCCGATCGGTAACGGAACAAGGCTCGTAGAAGTCACCTTCGCACCGGAGGAGTTGAACCCGGACCGCATGGGCGAGCTCCTGCGCCGTACAGCGAACCGCACCCGTGCGCTGAAGGCGGCCGACCGACCCCAACTCGGCCATGGAGCAGCCCTGTTGACCGCGCCTGTCGTCCCCGTGGCATGGCGCGCGGCCGTCACCCGGGGCCTCCGCCGAGCGGCGGGCCCATGGACGTCGACCACCCTGCTCAGCAACATCGGCCGCGTCCCGTACCCGCTCGATTTCGGCGAGGAGGCCGGCCGCGCCCGCGCGGTGTGGTTCTCGGCCCCCGCCCGTATGCCCCGCGGCCTGACCGTCACGACCGCGTCCACCGCGGGCCGTCTGCACCTCGCCCTGCGCTGGTCGCGCACTCTGCTCGGCCACGGCGACGGCGCCCACCTCCGCGACCTCTTCGAGCACTACCTGCACGCGACGGAGGAGTCGAAGCCGACGAAGGAGCCCGGCGCATGACGACCTCGACAACCACCCCGGCCCGCACGGGACTCCGCGACTTCTACGAGGACCCCACCGTCCCCGTGGCCTCCGGCACCCCCCGCAGCCTCCGCCAGGCCCGCATGCTGGCCGACGTGCTCGGTCCGGCCACGGCGGGCGCGAAGACCGTGCTGGACATCGGCTGCGGCGACGGCACAGCCGCGGCCACCGCCGCTCCCCTCCTCGCCGGGCACCGCCTGATCGGCGTCGACTGGTCGCAGGACGCACTCAGACGCGCCCACGCCCACATGCCGTACACGGTCCGCGGTGAACTCACCGACGGCGGGCTGCCGTTCGCGACGGGCGCCGCCGACGCGGTGCTGTTCAGCGAGGTCGTCGAGCACCTCGTGGACCCGGATGGCGCACTGGACGAGATTCGCCGAGTCCTGCGCCCCGGCGGCCACTTGATGCTGTCCACCCCGAACCTCGCCGCCTGGTACAACCGTGCCCTGCTGCTCGCCGGTGTCCAGCCCGTCTTCTCGGAGGTGAGCCTGCGCGCGATCCACGGCCGCCCGGGCCGCGAGGTCGTGGGACACCTGCGGCTCTACACCGCCCGCGCGCTACGGGAGTTCGTGACCGCGTCGGGCTTCGAGGTGGTGCGCCTCGCGGGGGCCCCCTTCCACGGCGTACCGCGTCCGCTGTGGCCGCTGGACCGGCTGGCCTGCGCCGCGCCCTCGTTCTCCTCCATCCTGCTCCTGCACGCGCGAAGGACGTAGACCATGTGGTGGGGAGTGGCCGCGGCCCTGCTGGCGAACGTCCTGTACAGCACCGGATTCGTCCTGGAGAAACGCGCGCTGGCCGCCCTGCCCGAGGTGAACATCCACCGCCCCGCGCGGCTGCTGCGCCTGGTCCTCGGGAGCCCGCTGTGGATCGGCGGTTCGCTGGCCCTCGCCGCGGGCTTCGGCGCCCAGCTCGCCGTCTACCGCACGCTGCCGATCGCCGCAGCCCAGGGCCTGTTCGTCTCCGGCCTCGTCCTCCTGGTGCTGCTCTCCTCCCGGCTGCTCGGCGAGGAGACCACGGGCCGCGAACGGTACGCGCTCGGCGCCATCCTCGCCGCCCTGCTGATGGTCGTCCTGTCCCTGAGCGAGAGCACGGACACGGTGAGCCGCGGCGCCCCCGCGCCGCTGATCCTCACCGTGTGCCTGCCGTCCCTTGCGACGGGCGTCTGGCTGTACGGCAGTGCCGAGCGCCGTGCTAAGCACCGGCACCGCATGCCGACCACGGGCGTCGAATACGGTGTGGCGGTGGGCCTGTTGTACGGGGTGAGCTCGCTCGCCATCAAGGGCGTGTCGAGCTATCTGACGACAAGTAACCTTGGGGGAGCGGTTGTTGGCCTCCTGCGCTCCCCATACCCCTATCTCCTGCTCTTCACCGGCGCGTTCGGCCTGGTCATGTCGCAGGCGGCGCTGCAGCGCTGCCGGGCCTCGCTGATCGTGCCGGTCTGCACGACGGTGACCTGCCTGTTCACGGCGGTGCTCGGCACGCTCGCGTTCGGCGAGGCGCTGCCGGACCAGCCGGTGCGGCTGGCGCTGCGGCTGGCGGGCACCGTGCTCGCGGTGTCGGTTCTGCTTGCCATGCCCAAGCACGATGCCGCACCGCAACCCTCCACTGATACCAAGGAGTTGACGCCCCCATGAACGCCGACGACCCGCTGCTGAAGATTCTGGCCTGTCCGCTCGACAAGGGGCCGCTCCATCTGCTGGTGCCGGATGAGGCCCTGACCTCCGAGGAGGCGCTCTACAATCCGCGGCTGCGCCGCCGCTACCCGATCGTCGACGGCATACCGCAACTGCTGCCGTCCTCCGGGGAGCAGGTCACGGAGGACGAGCACGAGGAACTCCTCAAACGGATGGCCCCATGACGGCCGGAGGGGACCGGCCACGAGGGGTTTCCGCCCCCTCCGCCCCTACCCGTCCCGTATCTGGGGGCTGCCGCCCCCAGACCCCCCTATCGGCCTGAACGGCCTCGTCCTCAAACGCCGGACGGGCTGAAATGTGCCGCCCGGGGTGGGTGGGGGTGCGGCGGGGGTAGGTGGAGGGGAGTTCGTTACCTTGTCATCGAACGCCGGACGGGCTGAAAACTTCGCCACGCGGGGTTGAGGGTGCGGCGGGGTGGGTGGGGGCGCGACTCGTTGCCGCGTCCTCGAAGGCCGGGCGGGCTGCGACGTGCCTGCCGGGTTAAAACTGGACCCCATGCCCGCCAAGAAACGTCGCCCCGCCACCCCCTTCACCCCTCTCGACTTCCAGCTGGTTCTGTTGCGCCGCATGGCCGACCACAACCCCGGGCTCGTCGAGGACGCCCGCCGGGAGCTGGGCGTGTCCATCGCGGAGATGCGCGAGGCCAACCGCCGCTGGCAGGCGATGCTGCACGCCCCGCGCTCGCGGGCGGCCGTCTCCCTCCCCCATAGCCTTAAGGGCATGGGAGGTACCCCCATCCGGTCGATCCTGGGCGCCCCTGAGTCCGTGCAGGCCCGCCAGATCGGCGACCTCGCCTGCGAGGCCCTGCTCTGGCCGGTCCCCCTGTGGCCCGACCTCCGCTTCGAGGTTTTGGTCGCCCCGAACGGGGTGGCCTGGAACGAATGGCTGGTTCGGGCCCCTGGCGCCCCCGGCCCGGTCCTCTCGACGCTCGACGACCTGACCCCCTGGTCCTGCACCGTCGACGAGGTCGCCCGAGCCTTCGCCCCCGCCCGCCCCCTGGAGGGCACGGCCCCGACACGCTGGGGCCTGGCCTTCACGGCCCCGGACGCGTCGGGCGTACGCCACGCGTGCGCGGCGGAGTTCACCTGGGGCCTCCTCCAACGGCTGGCCGTCAGCGACCAGCCGCTTTGACGATCGCCTCCGCGACGAGGGGCACCGACTCCGGATGCAGCCCGAGGAAGAGATTCGGCTCGATCAGCTCCAGCTCCATCGCCCGGGGCTCGCCGTCGTCACCGTCGACGAGATCGACGCGGGCGTAGAGCAGCTCGGGCGCACCGGGAACGGCCGCCAACGCCCGTTCGGCGACGGCCAGTTCGGCGGCCGTCGGCTCCCAGGCCTCGAGCTGGGGATGCGGCACCTTGTCCCCGTCGTACGGCGTACCGGGGGCCAGCACGGCGCCCTTCCGGCTGGCATGCACCAGTCGCCCGCCGAAGAACTGCAGAGCCCGCTCCCCTCCCGCGTCGATGTTCCTCACATACGGCTGCACCATCGCGGTCAGCCCCTCCGCGTGCATCCGCGCGAGCTGCCGCACGGCCGTCTCCCGCTCCTCGGGCGTGTACCGGGCGGCGTACCGCGCACCCGCCCCGGCGGTGGGCTTTATGACGAACTCGTGGTCGTCGGGCAGGTCGGCGGGATCACCCGGCGCGAGATACCGCGTCGGCACGACCGGAACCCCCGCCGCCGCCAGATCCCCGATGTACCGCTTGTCGGTGTTCCACCGCACGACCGCCGCCGGATTCGCGAGCCGCGTACCCCGCGCACACCGCTCGGCCCACTCCACGAACTCGGCCACCCGCCAGCTGTAGTCCCACGTCGACCGGATCACGACGAGGTCAAAGGCCGCCCAGTCGGTCTCGGGGTCGTCCCAAGGCGCGACGACCGCCTCGGCGCCCGCGTCCTCGATGGCAGCCTTCAGCACGGGCAGGTCACTGTCGACGCTCGGCTCCTCCCCCGGATCGTAGGTGGCGAGCGCGACACGGGTGCGGGCGGCGGCGGTGCTGGCCACGGAGGACTCCATCCTCGTACGACGTCTCGGGGGGATCCCGCCGCAGGCTAACAACGGCGTGTGTGTGCGCCGCAACCCATTTGACCTTCACCATGGGTGAAGCCCCAGCATCGGTGGCGGAACGGGGAACGACTGGGTCACCGGTCACCACGACCACGGGGGTGGGCAGCTTGGACATGCTGACGATCGGCGCCTTCGCGAAGGCGTGCCGGCTGTCGCCGAAGGCGCTGCGGCTGTACGACGAGCTGGAGTTGCTGCGGCCCGCCCGGGTGGACCCGGAGACCGGGTACCGGTACTACGCGGCCGGGCAGCTGGAGCAGGCACGTCTGGTGGCGTGGCTGCGGCGGCTGGGGATGCCGCTGGCCCGGATCCGGCGGGTGTGCGCCCTGGAGCCGGGGGCGGCCGCGCGGGAGATCCGGGCGTACTGGGCGCAGGTCGAGGCCGAGACGGCCGCGCGCCGGGATCTGGCGGCGTTCCTCGTGGACCATCTCTCGCCGCCACCGAGGAAGGACACCAGCATGCTGGAGCTCCGTTACTCCGCGCTCTCCGACACCGGGCTGGTCCGGGGCACCAATCAGGACACGGCCTACGCGGGCGCCCGCGTCCTCGCCGTCGCCGACGGCTTCGGGCCGGGCGGGGCGCCCGCCAGTACGGCGGCGGTGGAGGCCCTCAAGTTCCTGGACGACGAGCCGCTCCCTGCCGGGAATGTGCTCAATCTCCTTGAGGACGCAATCCAGGGTGCCGCCCGGGCCGTCCAGGACATCGCCTCGGAACGGAAGGACGAGGCGGACATCGGCACCACCCTCACCGCGATGGTGTGGACCGGCTCCCGGCTCGCGCTCGTCCACATCGGGGACTCGCGCGCGTATCTGCTGCGCGACGGGGAGCTGTTCCGGATCACCCACGATCACACGGTCGTGCAGTCGTTGATCGACGAGGGCCGGCTGACGCCGGAGGAAGCCACCGCTCACCCCCAACGGGCCCTGCTGCTCAAGGCGTTGGGCACCGCCGCCGGCTCCGTCCCCGATCTGCGGCTGCACGACGCCAGGGCGGGCGACCGGTACCTGCTCTGCTCGGACGGTCTCTCCAGTGTCGTACCGGATGAGGAGATCGCGCGGGTTCTGTCGTCGCACCCCCTCCCGGACCAGGCCGCCGGGGCGCTCGTCCGGGTCGCCAACGACTCCGGCGGTCCGGACAACGTGAGTTGCGTCGTCGCCGATGTCGTGGCGGAGGCCGGCACCGGCTCCCGGCCGCTCAGCCAGAGCGGGTGCCCGCACGCTCAGCCAGAGCGGGTGCCCGCCGCCTTCCACTCCTCGTCCGCCAGCGGCGGTCCGGTGAGCTGGGGCTGGAGCGGACCGATCACGGCGGCGAGGAGCACGCTGGGGGCGAGGAGGACGTGCGCGCCGCGTTCGAGGGAGGACACGTCGGTGAAGCGTCGGGCGACACGGCCGTTGCCGGTGGCGGTGTACAGGAGCCGGTCGACGTACGCGGCCAGGACGCGGTCGCGGAGCGTGGGGCCCGCCTCGGTGGCGCCCGGGTAGAAGACGTCCTGGCCGGTGGCGAGATCCCAGGCCGCGTTGACCGGCCGGGCCACCGCCTTCTGCAGCGCACGGGCCAGCCGGGGCGTGCCCCAGCCCCGGCGGCGGATCACCTCGCGCAGGGCGACGGCGCTCTGGGCCGCGACGGACATGCCGTGCCCGTAGATGGGGTTGTACGCGGCCAGCGCGTCGCCGATGACGAGGAAGCCCTCGGGCCAGTGTCGCGAACGCTCGTAGTAGTAGCGGCGGTTGGCCGTGGTCCGGGTGAAGGCGACACCGGTCAGCGGTTCGGCACCGGCGATGAACTCGCCAAGAACGGAATGGCGCAGTTCCTCGGAGGCGTACCGCTCGAAGTCGGCCTCGTCGGCGCTGGGTTCGCCGCCCCGGGTACCCGACAGGGTGACCAGCCAGCGCCCGTCCTCGATGGGCAGCAGGACGCCTGCCCGGCCGGGGCACCCGTCGCGCGGGGCGGCCTGCACATTGAGGACGGGGAAGCCGTGCCGCGCGTGCTCCGGGGCGCGGAAGACCCGACTGGCGTACGCGAGGCCGGAGTTGACCTGCCGCGCCTCCGGTTCGGGAAGGCCGAGGGCGGTGAGCCACTCCGGTGCGCGCGAGGCGCGTCCGGTGGCGTCGACGACCAGGTCGGCGGGGAGGGTGCGCTCCGCGCCGTCGTGACCGCGGACGTGGACACCGGTGACGCCTGCCGCCGTACCGTCGAGGCCGAGTGCCTCGGTGCGCTCGACGAGACGGATCCGGTCGTCGCCGAATATCTGCGCGCGGACGGTCGCGTCGAGGAGGTCACGGCTGCACAGGACCATGTGGTGGGACTCGTTCCAGCGGCGGAACCAGCCCTGGGGCGACAGCGCGACCATGTCCGTCGGCAGCGGCAGCCGGTGCGCGCCTGCCCGCGCCAGCAGCCCGGTGACGCCGGGGACGAGTTCCTCCATGGCCTTCGCGCCGCCGGACCACAGCAGGTGGACGTGCTGTGCCTGCGGCAGGTTCTTGCGGGGCTCGGGCCCCTCGGGCAGCACGTCGCGCTCGACGACGGTGACGACGTCCGCGAACTCGGCCAGGGCGCGGGCCGCGAGCAGCCCGGCGAGGCTGCCGCCGAGGACGACGGCGGATCTCAGGGGGCGATCACCCACGGAGTTGATGCTCGTCGGGCTGTGGCTCATGGGGCGCGCACGCTCTCTGCTGCGGCGGCCGCGCGGACCGCTCTGATGTCGTCGGTGTGGCGGAGAGCCCGGGACACGGCCTCGATCCCCTCCAGCAGGTCTTCGATGTCGGGGCCGGCCGACGGCAGGGGCGCCGTGGAGTCGTCCGCCCGGGAACGCCGCTTGGTCTCGATGGCGTCCTGGATCGCCACCACATGGGCGAGCGGCCTCGCCCGGTCGGCCCCGCGCCCCAGCGCGACCGCCGCCTCGTACGCACGTCGGTCCAGGTCCTCGTCGACGTACCGGGCGAGGTGGAGCAGCGCGTCCCGGATGAACGTCTCGCGGCGCGTCAGGCGCAGCTCTGGGGTGGCGCGCAGCTTGAAGGGGACGCGGCCGCCGGTGATGCTGCGGGTGAGCCGGTACAGGGGCCGCAGGCGCCAGTGGCTGAGCCGGGTACGCACCCGGCGGTGCAGATACTGGCCGGCGTGCGGAAGGATGAACCCCACGGCGATGAGGATGGCGCAGACGCAGGCGACGGGCGGCGACACGTCCGTGCTCAGCCAGTCCAGGTCGTGGCCGGTCCACCGGGCGAAGACGGCCGTGATCTTCAAGGAGTCGTAGATGAGGTTCATCGCGTAGCCGACGCTGAGGCACTTCAGGCCGCCGCGCAGCCATACGTCGAGTCCGTCGGTGCGGATCCAGTTCCAGATCAGCCGGTACGTGATCAGGCAGGCGACGGTGTGCGCGAGCAGGTAGAGCACGATCTCTTCGCGCATGAAGGCGGTCGTGGCGTAGTACGTGTCGAGGTCCCGCACCCGCTCGACATCGGCGTCGGCGAGCGCGAACAGCGCCCACAGCGCGACGATCACGCCCGAGTAGACGCTCACCACCCATCGCGTGGTGCGGCGGGTGGTCTCCGAGCGGTCGGAGATGCCGTTGCGCCACGCGGTGATCAGCAGCAGACAGGATCCGCAGAACGCGGTGATGAGGCTGTAGACCAGGGGCGCCGAGATGTTGGGTACGCCGGTGACCCGGTTGGTCCAGGCAATGGTGGGCGGAGCCGCGAACACGAAAACACCGCAGGCGAGGACGAGCAGACCGCCGACGGCCCGCAGCAACGGGTCCTTCCAGAGCTTGATGATGCTGGGCAGCTTGATCGCCAGGGCGGCGGTCAGTACGGCCGCCGGTATCCAGAAGGAGATGTAGAGGCCGTCGAAGAGGCGGGAAGGATCCATCGCCGGTCAGTCCTGGGGTCCGCGATAGCCCAGGGATGCCTGGATGGCCCGCCCCACCGGGTCGCCGGGCCCACTGCTGCGAGGGCCGGTCACCCACGAGCGGAAGACACTCGCGAGGTGCAGCCCGAAGTCCTCGGCCTCGGCCTCGTCGGCTTCATGGGATCCGTTACGGGCGGCGACGGTGAGGGCGATCTCCCGCCAGACAGAACCGTTCGGCCCGTCCGAAGGGGAGCCGTCCGACTGGGAGCCGTCCGACAGAGCATGCGCGGCAGCGGCCGCACCGTCGACGTGGTGATCGCGATGCCCCTCCTTCATATGCCACAACTCATGCCCGAGGATGACGAGTTGCTGCACCGTCTCGGCACGCTCCTCGACGATGACGAGGTCGAAGTCGTGGAACTCCATCCACAGCCCGGTGACCTCGAACTCGTCGGGAAAGCGCTCGAAGCGCAGCTGGACGGGACGGCCGTTACGGCGTCTGCTCATCTCCTCGCACAGCGCGCCCGCCAGCTCCCGTACGTCGACGGGGGCGTCGAACCTCTTCCGCAGCACGCCGCTCAGCTCCACGGCCAGGGCACGCATCTCGGAGTCGTTCCTCGGTGACCGCAGCGCGGCCATGAGCTTCCGGACCCGGCCGCCCCTCTTCATCGCTCCGCCTCCTCGCTGCTCAAGATCTGCGCGTCGAGGCCGGCGACCGTCTCGGGAAGAGGCGGCGGGGACTCACTCACCAAGGCGGCTCCCGACAGTTGACTCCTCAAGTTGTCACTATTGGCCGAGACTACGTGTCCGGATCGCCCCGCGCCACACACCGCGACCGCACGGGCGGCCCACCATCCACTTGAGACCTTGCGGCGCCCGCCACCCCGTAACGGCGTGCGGCATCGTGTAGGAAGGCCAGGTCCCTGGTCCCTACCGGCGAAGTCCCTGAAGTCCTAGTGGCAAGGAGTACGCGTGTCCTCCCTCTTCCCGGCCCTGGTGGGCGTTTCGGTCGCGGAGCGGTCCGCGCTGCGGTTCGGTGACCGGTCCCTGACGTACGCGGAGCTCGCCGCCTCGGCGGGTGAACTGGCCGGGCGGCTCGGTGGCGCCCGGCGGGTCGCCGTGTGGGCGACGCCGACGCTGGAGACGGCCGTCGGTGTCGTGGCCGCACTGCTCGCCGGGGTACCGGCCGTGCCGCTCAATCCGAAGTCGGGAACGGGCGAACTGGGCCACATCCTCAACGACAGCGCGCCGTCGGCGATCCTCGCCGGCCCGGACGATGAACTGCCGCAGGCCGTACGGGGATGGGAACGGCTCGATGTCGACGTATACGGCACCGGAGCGGTGGCCGAACCACCCCCCGAGCCCGCCCCCTCCGCCCCCGCCCTCATCGTCTACACCTCCGGCACCACCGGCCCGCCCAAGGGCGCCGTCATCCCCCGTCGCTCGATCGCCGCGACCCTGGACGCGCTCGCCGACGCCTGGCAGTGGACCGGCGACGACGTGCTGGTGCACGGGCTGCCGCTGTTCCATGTGCATGGGCTGATCCTGGGCATTCTGGGGCCGCTGCGGCGTGGCGGGTCCGTACGGCATCTGGGCCGGTTCAGCGTGGAGGGCGTGACACGGGAGCTGAACGCCGGGGCGACGATGCTGTTCGGGGTGCCGACGATGTACCACCGACTCGCCGAGGCGGTCGCGGAAAACGCGGAGAACGCCGAGCCGGCCATGGCGCTCGGCCGGGCGCGGCTGCTCGTGTCGGGTTCCGCCGCGCTGCCCGTGCACGACCACGAGCGGATCACGGCCGCGACCGGGCGGTGGGTCATCGAGCGGTACGGCATGACGGAGACCCTGATGAACACGAGCGTGCGGGCGGACGGGGAGCCGCGGCCCGGCACGGTCGGGGTACCGCTTCCCGGCGTCGACCTGCGGCTCGTCGAGGAGGACGGGACGACGATCGCCTCGTACGACACCGACGGCACCCCGACCGGCGCGTACGACGGCGAGAGCGTCGGCGAGATCCAGGTGCGCGGGCCGAACCTGTTCACCGAGTATCTGAACCGGCCCGACGCCACCGCCGCCGCGTTCACCGAGGACGGCTGGTTCCGCACCGGCGACATGGCGGTCATCGACCCCGACGGCTCCGTACGGATCGTCGGCCGCAAGGCCACCGACCTGATCAAGAGCGGCGGCTACAAGATCGGCGCGGGCGAGATCGAGAACGCGCTCCTCGAACACCCGGGAGTGCGTGAGGCCGCCGTCACCGGAGAGCCCGACGCCGACCTCGGCGAGCGCGTCGTCGCCTGGATCGTGCCCGCCGACCCTCAATCCCCTCCCTCCGCGGACGAGTTGGCCGACCACGTGGCCCACCGCCTCGCCCCGCACAAACGGCCACGCACCGTGCACTTCCTGGAGTCCCTGCCCCGCAACGACATGGGCAAGATCCTGAAGCGGGAGCTGACCCGTGACTGAGCGCTTCTCGGCGCGCGAGGCCGTCGCCCTGGTCAGCGATGACTTCAGCGAACTCCGCGCACCCATGAGGCACTTCAAGCCCGACGGCCCTATCTCCTGGGAGGGGTACGACGACTCGCGCGCCCGGGCCGGCGACCGCACCGGCGAGGTGGAGTCCGCCGTCTGCGGTACGGCGACCATCGGCGACACCCCCGCCGTACTGATCGTCTTCGAGTTCGGCTTCCTCGGCGGCTCGCTCGGCGAGCGAACCGGCGACCGGCTGGAGGCCGCGTACTTCCACGCCCGTGAGCACCGCCTCCCCGTCGTCTCGCTCGTCGCGACGGGCGGCAGCCGGATGCAGGAGGGCATGCTCGCGCTCACCCAACTCCAGCGGGTGGCACGGCAGTCAGCGCTCACGCGCGAGGCCGGGCTCGCGCAGATCGCCGTGGCGTGCGACCCGGCGACGGGCGGCGGCTGGGCCACGCTGGGCGCGGGCGCCGACGTGACGCTGGCGCTGCCCGGCGCGCAGCTGGGCTTCGCGGGCTCCCGGGTCCGTCCGCCCGGCGCGGACCCGTCCGCCTACACGGCCGAGGCCCAGCTGGCGGCGGGGGCGGTGGACGCCGTCGTACCGACGGCGGAGCTGCGGGAGACGCTCGCGCTGTGGCTGCGGCTGCTCACCCGGCCCTCTGCGGAGGCCGAGGCCGGCGCGAAGGCCGAGGCCGGCGCGAAGGCCGAGGCCGCCCCCGTCCCACCCGGACCCGTCCAGCCCGCACCCGTCCCGCCCGCGCTGGGCGCGCTCGACCTCCCCGCCACCGGCTGGGAGGCCGTCCAGCGGGCCCGCTCTCCCCAGCGGCCCCGCGCTGCCGCCTACCTGGACGCGTACTTCACCCGACGAGCAACCATCAGCGGCGACCGTTGCGGCGGCACCGACGACGGCATGCTGTGCGGCTTCGGTCTCGCGCACGACGGAGGCTCCATCCGGTCCATCGCGTACGCCGCCCAGTGCGGGACCCCGACCCGCCCCGCCGGTTACCGCACCGCCGCCCGGCTGATCCGGCTGGCCGGTCGGCTCGGTATCCCGGTGCTGACCTTGGTGGACACCCCGGGCGCCGCGAATGACGCGGAGGCCGAGCGGCAGGGGGTCGGTGCCGCGATCGCGGACCTGTTCGCGGCGGTCGCCACCGCCCGTACGCCGGTCACCACGCTGGTGATCGGCGAGGGCGGGTCCGGGGGTGCGCTTGCGCTGGCCGCGCATGGCAATACCTGGGCCACGCCGGACAGTTACTTCTCCGTCATCGCGCCGGAGCTTGCCGCCGCGATTCTCAAGCGGGCGCCGGAGCAGGTGCGATCTACGGCGGACCAACTCCGGGTCCGTCCGCAGGACTTGCTTCAGCTGGGGGTGGTCCGGGGGATCGCGCAGGCGCCGTGAGCGGGGTGGGGCGGCGGGGGGCCGGGAGCGGGTCGGGGCGGCAGGGGGCCGGAAGCTGGGTCCTTTCGCCCCCTCCGCCCCTACCCGTCCCGTATCTGGGGGGCTCCGCCCCTCCAGACCCCCCTTATCGCGCCTCGCGCTCGTCCTCGAACGCCGGACGGGCTGGCGGCTACCCGCCACCGGCAAGGCGTACGGCAGCCGGCTTCCCACCGGACCAGGCGGGCACGAGCCGCGCAAACCGGGACAGCCCCAAGGCGATCCGCCTCACCGACCCGCGCCACGCGCAAGTCCACCCGTCCAGCGGCCCCCCTCCCGGCCCCCCACGAAAGGCGCCCCCGCCCAGGCCCCCGCACGATGCGAAAGAGGCCCGCCACCCGGCGGCCCCCACGGTCTGCGCTCTCGGGAGGACCTGCCATGACCGCCAGTCTGGAGCAGCTGCGCCGCTGCCACTTCGCCGTCGACCTGGGCGCGGCGAGGACCCGTGTGTACGTGAAGGGCGCCGGCCTGGTCGTCGATCAGCCGAGCGTCGCCGCGATCAACACGAAGACGGGCGCGCTGATCGCGGTGGGCGAGTTCGCGGAGAAGATGACGGGCCGTACGCCCGACTACATCCGGGTCGTACGGCCCGTGACCGGCGGCACGGTGGTCGACATCGAGATGGCGCAGCGCATGCTGCGCCATCTGCTCGGCGACAAGGTCCGCCGCACCCTGCGCCGCAAGCCACGGCTGCGGGCCGCCGCCTGCACCCCGCACGACGCCGACCCGTTGGCGCAGCGCGCAGCCGTCGAGACGCTCGTCGGGCTCGGCGCGCGGCGGGTCGAACTCGTGGACACGCTGATCGCCGCCGCCGTGGGCTGCGGGCTGCCCGTCGAGAAGCCCGAGGCCACCATGATCCTGGTGTGCGGGGCCGCCGCCACCCAGGTCGCCGTCCTCTCCCTCGGCTCCATCGTGACCGCCGAGCGCATCCCCGTGGGCGGCGAGGCCGTCGACCGCGCGATCGTGCAGCATCTGCGGCACGAGCACGAGTTGATGCTGCCGAGCCAGTCGGTCCGGCCGCTGCAGCTCGCCCTTTCCGGGAACGGCCTCACCTCGCAGGGCCCCGCCTCCACCGAGATCCACGGCCGGGACGTCGCGACGGGCCTGGCCCGCAGCGTCCAGGTCGACACCGCCGCCGTACGCGATGCCATCCAGACTCCGCTGACCGCCGTACTGGACGGCATCGGCAAGGTACTGCGCTGCTGCCCGCCCGACCTGGTGGCCGACCTCGCGGACCGCGGGATCATGATGGTCGGCGGAAGCGCGCTGCTCCCGGGGTTCGACCAGATGCTGCGGCAGGCGACCGGAATGCCCGTCAATATCGCCGAGCGGCCCGACGTGTGTGCCGTCCAGGGCCTCGGCTACATGCTGGAGGGCAAGATCGAGCCGCTGATCCTGGACCCGCTGACGGCCTGAGGCCCCCGGTGTCGGAGGGGCCTCGTATGACCGACCCGGTCCCCCGCCTCGCGGCCCTCCTGGAAGCCGTCCTCGCCGCGGGTTCCGACCTCGAACTGCGGGCCACGCTCCAGAACATCGTGGACGGCGCGGCCGAGCTGACGGAGGCCCGCTGCGCGGTGCTGGGGATCGCCGATCCCGATCGGGGGCACATCGGTCTCGTCGAGATCCGTACGGCTGCGGCCGCGCACGAGGCGGAGACGGGCGACCGCCTGGAGGTGCCCATCCGCGTCAATGACGAGGAGTTCGGGAGTCTCTACCTCGCCGGCAAACCCGGCGGCCCGTTCACCGGCGAGGACGAGCATCTGCTGCGCGCGCCGGCCACCCAGGCCGGTATCGCGATCGCCAACGCCCGGCTGTACGAGACGGCCCGGCAGCGCGAGCGCTGGATCGAGGGCGCGGCCGCCGTCACCACCGCGCTGCTCACCGGAGGGCCGCCGCCGACGCGCTGATGACCGTCGCCGAACGGGCCCGGATCCTCGCGGCCGCGTCGGCCGGGGTCATCCTCCAGCCCCTTTCGAGGACTCGGCGACCGATCCACGGATGACCACGCAGGTGCGGTCACGCTTCGGGCCGAACATACTGCTGCCCCTCCAGGCGGGGTCACGGTCGACACGACGGCGACTCTGCCCGACGGCCGCTCCGCCGCCCGCCTGACCGTCCACGACGACGGCGCGAGGGACGACCACCGGACGGACGACCACCGGACGGACGACCACCGGACGGACGACGGCCGGAGCCGGACAGGCGGCGACGGTGGCGGGGGCACGACGGTCACGTGGCAGTCACCGTTGTGAACAACCGGCACACATCGAACACATGTCTACAAATCCCACGGATGGCGTAGCGGCCCGACTTCCGCCGCCTCCCCCATTGCCCCGAGCGGACATAGAGCTATGCAGATGAAATCCACCCGTCGCCAGGCCATAACTGTTGATCTCCTGTAGGGTCCGCGTAAGCAGATAGATATCCCCACCTCAGACTGGAAACTCTCCAATGAACGTTTCGGTGACGCCGACGACGCACCGCTCCGCCGCTCCTCGGCCCGCTCGCAAGCAGCACACTCCCCTGTCGGCCATCGACCCCCGCGGCGCCGCAGCCGTGCGGTCCGCCGGACGAGTGACCGACATCCCCGGACGACGTCCGGCCAAGCCGATCACCTTCGACTCGGCACTGTAGACACAGACTTCGACACGGGCGCATCCGGCGGTACGACAACCGTCCGGTGCGCCCGTGCGTGTGCGCCGGAGCCGTCAACCTCCTTGAGGGATCAAGGGGTTGGTGGTACGGGCGACATCCCGTCGGCACTACTCTTCTCCGAGTGAAGCTGCAGCAGCTCGTCCTCAAGATCCACAGTCGATGCGACCTCGCCTGTGATCACTGTTATGTGTACGAGCATGCCGATCAAAGCTGGAAAGGGCGCCCGACCTTCATTTCCGAAGAAACGCTCGGAAAAGTGGCCCGGCGATTCGCGGACTATGCGGAAGAACAAAAACTCGCCTCCGTTTCCGTGATCCTTCACGGTGGTGAACCTCTTCTCGTAGGCCCCATCCGGATGAGAAACATTTGTGCGGAACTCACCCGTGCTATTACCCCGGTCACCGCATTAGATCTCCGCATCCACACCAATGGCGTTCAGCTGAACACCCGCCATCTCGATGTGTTCAAGGAATTCGGCGTCAGGGTCAGCATCTCGCTCGACGGCGACCGTGCCGCCAACGACCGGCACCGACGCGACCGGAGGCGGCGCAGCAGTTACGACCGGGTGCTGCGCGCGATCAGACTGCTGCGCACCCCCGAGTACCGGCATCTCTACAGCGGTCTGCTGTGCACCGTGGACGTGGCCAATGATCCCGTCGCCGTGCACGACGCGCTCGCCGCGCTCCGTCCGCCCCGCATCGACTACCTGCTGCCGCACTCCACATGGGACAGTCCTCCGCTCAGACCGGCCAACTCACCCACCGAGTACGCCGATTGGCTGCTCAAGATCTTCGATCGCTGGGACCGGCAGGGGCGTACCGTCGAGGTGCGGACCTTCGAGTCGGTGCTCAGCACCCTGCGGGGCGGGCCGAGCCTGACGGAGGCGATGGGGCTCGCGCCGAGCGATCTCGCGGTGGTGGAGACCGACGGCAGCTTTGAGCAGGCGGATTCCCTCAAGACCGCGTACGACGGGGCCCCTTCGACCGGCTACGACGTCTTCCGGCACAGCTTCGCGGAGTTCGCGCGCCACCCCGGCGTACGTGCCCGCCAGCTCGGCCTCGCCGGTGTCAGCGCGACCTGCCGTCGCTGCCCGGTGATCGAGTCGTGCGGCGGAGGCCTCTACGCGCACCGGTACAGCAACGGCAGCGGCTTCGACAACCCGTCCGTCTTCTGTTCCGACCTGCGCGCCTTCGTCGACGGCGTGGCCGAGCGCATCACCGAGCACGCGCTCAGCCCGGCCGTCCGCGACAGTGACGAACTCCGCTTCGCCCAGGTCGAGTTGGTGCGCCATCTCATCGCCGTCGTGGCGGCCCGGCACGCCGGGGAAGCCGACTGGGACGAGGTATGGCGGGCCTTCCTGGACCTCGACGGCATGACGGACGGCACACCGGACATCGACGAAGTCCTCGCCCACCCCTATCTGCACACCACGCTCAAGCACTGTCTGCACGGCCGGGTCACCACCCCGGAACCCCTCGCCTCGGCGGTGGTCGCCATCGCCGCCCGCGCCCGCGCCGACCTCAAGCTCACCTGGGACCAGCCCGCTCCCGAGCTGCACCTCCCCACCCTGGGCACCCTCGCGCTGGCCGGGCCCGGTCGCGTCGAGGTCCAGGTGGCGGCGGGCCGCGTCCACGTGCGCACCGAGGACGGTACCGAGTACTCCCCCGAGGACGGCACCGACTACGCCCCCGAAGACGGCCGCACCCCGTGGCGCCCCCTGCGCACCCTCCCCCTCCCGGACGGCACCCGGCTGCTCATCGACGACGCCGACCCGCTCCGCGACTGCTACCCCGTACCCGTCGCCCCTCCCCTCGGCCCCGGCGACCTCGCCGCGTTCGCCGAACGGCTGCGCACGGCGTACGCGCTGCTGGACGAGCGTCAGCCCGGCCGCCGGGACGACGTCAACGCGCTGCTCGCCACCACGGTCACCCCGCTCGTGGCGGGCTCGGGCGTACGGCTCGGCGCCCACGGGCTCGGCGCGGTCGGCGTGGCCGTCGACGTCGACCCGGAGGAGTTCGTGCGCGAACTGCCGCGCACCGGACGCCTGGCGAGGCTGACCGCGCTGCGCGAGACGGCGGACCTGAACGTGCCGGGCAACAGGGCCGGGCGGCTGCTCGACGAGGCGAGCCGCGAGCTCGGCAACGCCACCTACTGGCGGGGCGATGACGGCGCACGCGCCGGCGCACTAAAGCGGGCGGGCCGCGCCCTTGAGCAGCTGGCCGCCCGGCCGGAAGGTGAACTCACCGAGACCGGCGCGGTGTTGGCGGAGGAGCTGCGTGCCGAGTGGGAGGACTACCGTGCTTGACCACACACAACTGCCCGAGCTCGAGCGCAGGCGACCGGCCGGGCTCGAGTGCGGGCAACTGGCCGACTTATTCCTGGAGGTGGGGGTCCGCCCCGGCAGCGTCCTCATGGTCCACGCCTCCCTCGGCGGCACGGGGCTGCGTGACACCGACGTACAGAAGGCGTTGCTCGAGGCGCTGGGCCCCGACGGCACGCTCGTCGTGCCCGCCTTCACGCCGGAGAACTCGTTCACCTCGCGGGCGTACAAGGAGCTCACCGACGGCATGTCCGAGCGTGAGGAGAGGGAGTTCCGGGAGTCGAGGCCGCCGTTCGAGCCCGACGCGACGCCCTGTCCGACGATGGGCGTGCTCGCCGAGTGCGTACGGACCACGCCGGGCGCCGTACGCAGCGGGCATCCGCACACCTCGTTCGCCGGGCTCGGTCCGCGGGCCGCGGAGCTGCTGGGCGACCACGATCCGCACTGCCTTCTCGGCGAGCGCTCCCCGCTGGCCCGGCTGTACGCCGCGGACGCCCAAGTCCTGCTGTTCCGGGTGGGGTTCGAGGTGTGCACCGCGTTCCATCTCGCCGAGTACCGGCTGCGGCCCACGCCCCCGAAGCGGACGTACCACGGCGTGGAGGGCGAGAAGGGGAACTGGACCCCGTACGAGGACATCACCCTGTACGACGGGGACTTCGGAGCCATCGGGGAACGACTGCCGCGTGATCTCATGACGAAACGGGAAATGGCGGGGAAAGCGGTGCTGCTCCTCGGGATGCGGGAAGCTGTCGACCAGGGCGGTGTCCAGATGTCTGGATATCGCCACGGTTTGACGTGAAAGAGGCGGACCGTACGGGCGCATGGTCGGGAAGATTGTTGGTTCCGGCCAGGTGAACATCCCGTAGGGGCTCATCCACAGGCAGGGGGGCGCGTGGACATACCTGAACGGGCATCATCGGACAACCGGCCGTATTTCTTCCTGAGTTACGCCCACACACCGGCCTGGGGGCCCGGCGGCGGCGATCCGGACCACTGGGTGCACGTCCTCTTCACGGACCTGTGCGACCACATCATGGCGCTCACGGATCTCCCGGCCGGCGCGCCCGCGGGTTTCATGGACCGAGAGATGCGCTCGGGGGACGGGTGGCCGGAAAAACTCAGCGAGAACCTCGCGACATGCCGGGTGTTCGTGCCGCTGTTCTCGCCGCGGTACTTCACGAGTGAGAGTTGCGGCCGGGAATGGTTCGCGTTCAACGAACGTATTCTGCGCGCGCGGGCCACCGGTTCCGGTTCCGTTCCCGCGATCGTCCCCGCGCTGTGGACGCATATCGACTACGCTCAACTCCCGGACTCCGTACGGCATATCCATGTGGACCACGCGCCGTTCGGCGACCGGTACGCGGCCAACGGGATCTACGGTCTGATCAAGCTCAACCGGCTGCACGACGAGTACGAGGAGACCGTCCTCGGGCTCGCCCAGCGGATCGTGCGGGTCGCCCACGAGTCGCCGCTGCCGTCGAGCAGGCCCCGCCCGTACGAGTCAACGCCGAGCGCGTTCAAGCCGCGCGGCGAGGGCCCCCGGCGCATCCACCTCACCGTGGCGGCGCCCACCCGGCACACCATCCCCGAGCACCGGGACGCCCGCCCGTACGGCGAGGACGCGCAGGACTGGAATCCGTACCACTCGGAGTCCACCCGTCCGCTGCCCTCGCTCGCCGAGGAGCTGATCCGGTCGCTCGACTACCGGATCACGGTGTCCTCCTTCGACGACGAGACCACCGGCGAGGACCTGGTGACGGACGACTCCGAGAAGGCGGCGCCGAGCCACCCCGGGATTCTGCTCATCGACCGGTGGTCGCTGACCGACGAGGAACGCAAGCGCAGACTCAGGGCCTTCGACTCGACCGCCCGCCCCTGGGTCAGCGCGATCGTCCCCTGGAACCGGGCCGACATCCAGTGTCACGGCGAGGAGGGCCGCAAGCTGGCCGGCGACCTGGAGCGGACCCTTCCGTCGATCCTGGACCGGGGCCGGCGCGCCGACTGCCGGATCGCCGTCAACGGCGTCCCCACCCTGAAGGCCTTTACCGACGTACTCCCGGCCGTCGTGGCACACGCGACCCGGCAGTACCTCAAGCACGCCGAGGCTCATCCGCCCGCGGGCCCGACCATCCGCAGGCCGCGCCTGATGGGCCCCGTCCACCCGCCGCTACCCGAAGGCGGATCCGATAACGGAGGAGAAGAAGAATGACGGCCGCGCAGGACGGACGCATCATCACCTTCTACTCGTACAAAGGCGGCACCGGCCGCACGATGGCCCTGGCCAACACGGCATGGATCCTCGCGGCGAACGGCAAGCGCGTCCTGGCCGTCGACTGGGACCTGGAGGCCCCGGGTCTGCACCGCTTCTTCCACCCCTTCCTCGATCCCAACGCGCTCGCGGCCACCACCGGTGTCATCGACATCATCAACGAGTACGCCTGGGCCGCGACCACCGGAACCCAGCGCTCCGGACAGTGGCACCTCGACTACGCGCGGGTCGAGCAGCACGCCATCTCGCTGACACCGGAGCGGCTGGGACTGCGCTTCCAGGAGGGCGGCTCGCTGGACTTCCTCTCCGCCGGACGCCAGGACCGCTCGTACTCCGCGACCGTGTCGTCCTTCGAGTGGGACAACTTCTACGAGCGGCTCGGCGGCGGGCTCTTCCTCGACGCGCTGCGCGACGACATGAAGGCGTCGTACGACTATGTCCTGGTCGACAGCCGGACCGGTCTGTCCGACAACGCGGACATCTGCACCATGCAGATGCCGGATGTCCTCGTGGACTGCTTCACCCTCAGCGACCAGTCCCTGGACGGCGCGGCGGCCGTGGCCCGCAGCGTCGAGGACGGCTACCGCAAGCGCAAGATCCGGGTGCTGCCGGTGCCGATGCGGATCGACGAGGGCGAGAAGGAGAAGGTCGACGCCGGACGGGCGCTCGCCCGGCTGAAGTTCGACGGACTGCCCAAGGGACTCGGCGGCGAGGAGTTGGGCGGCGAGGAGCTGACCGCGTACTGGGGGGCGGTCGAAATACCCTATAGGCCCTATTATGCCTACGAAGAGACCCTCGCCACCGTCGGCGACGAGAGCGGTATCGCCAACTCGCTGCTGTCCGCCTTCGAACGGCTCACCGCGGTCATCACAGACGGCGATGTCACCGCGCTGCCGCCGGTGCCGGAGCCGGTGCGGCTGCGCTGCCGCGACGCGTTCCTGCGTCGGCGGCCGATGACCACCGCCGCCGACGTCGTCATCGCGTACGCGGCGGAGAACCGCATGTGGGCCGACTGGGCGGAGTCCCTCCTCAAGCGGTCCGGCTGCAACGTCATTCCGCACGACATCTCCACCGGGTCCGTCGAGCACCACGACCCGGCGACCCGCACCCTGGTCCTCCTCTCGAACGCCTTCCGCAAGTCCCGCAACGCCGACGCCGTCTGGCGTTCCCTCATCGAGTCCGACTCGGAAGCCACGGGCGCCACCCTGGTCCCGCTGCGGGTCGACGAGGTGCGACTGCCCGAGTCGTATCTCGACCACAATCCGGTCGATCTGCACCGGCTCGACGAGGGCCAGTGCGTCACCGCGCTGCTGAGCGTCCTGGAGCTGCCGGGCCGGCCCCTCGACGGCGGCCCCTCCGGTCCCCGCTTCCCCGGCAGCACCCCGGCCGTCTGGAACGCGCCGCAGCGCAACAACACCTTCACCGGCCGCAACCTCATCCTGGACCGGGTCCGCGACCAGCTCAGCGGCGGCATGTCCGTCGTCCTGCCGCAGCCGCAGGCGCTGTTCGGGCTCGGCGGCGTCGGCAAGACGCAGGTCGCTCTGGAGTATGTGCACCGGTTCATGGCGGACTACGACCTCGTGTGGTGGATCTCCGCCGAGGACACCGGCAACGTCGTCGCCTCGCTCGCCGAACTCGCCGCCCGCATCGGCGCACCCGGCGGCGACGACATCAACCTGGCCAGCCAGGAAGCCGTACAGATGCTGTCCCGCGGCGCGCCGACCAAGCGCTGGATCCTGGTCTTCGACAACGCCGACGATCCCACCCAGCTCACCCGCTACTTCCCGAGCGGAGGCGGCGGCCACATCCTGGTGACCTCCCGCAACCAGGCGTGGGCGCAGCAGGGCGACTCCCTGGCGATCGACGTGTTCCTGCGCGAGGAGAGCGTCGAGCACCTCACCCGGCGCGCCTCCGGGCTCACCCCCGAGGAGGCCGACCAGGTGGCGGTCGCGGTGGGCGATCTGCCGCTGGCCGTCGAACAGGCGGCGGCGTGGCTCGCCGAGACGGCCACCCCGATCGAGGAGTATCTGCGCCAGCTGGCCGAGCAGACCACCGAGGTGCTCGACCTCAACCAGCCCTCCGACTACCCCAAGACGGTCGCCGCGACCTGGAACATCTCCATAGCCAGGCTCCGGGAACGCTCCCCGGCCTCGGTCCGCCTGCTCCAGCTGTGCGCGTTCCTCGCCGCGGAACCGATCTCCTCCCACCTGCTCTACAGCAAGGAGATGATCGACGCCCTCAAGCCGTACGACCCCGCCCTCCAGGAGAGTCTGCTGCTCGGCCGGGTCATCCGCGAGATCGGCCGGTTCGCGCTCGCCAAGGTCGACCAGGTCAGCAACAGCATCCAGGTCCACCGTCTGGTGCAGGCCGTGATCCGCTCCCAGCTCACCGAGGAGGAGCAGCGGCAGGCCCGGCACGTCGTGCACACCGTCCTCGCCGGCTGCCGGCCCGACGGCGACGAGCCCATCGACGACCCCGAGACCTGGCCGCGGTTCTCGGTCATCTGGCCGCACCTGGCCGCCTCCGACGCCCGCAACTGCACCGAGGCGGAGACCCGCAGGCTGCTCATCGACCGCGTCCGCTATCTGTGGAAGCGCGGTGAGTTCCCCGGCGCCCAGGCGCTCGCCCAGGACCTCCTCGACCACTGGAAGCCGATCCTCGGCGAGGACGACGTCCAGTACCTCTACCTGCGCTGCCAGCTCGGCAACGTCCTGCGCTCCCAAGGCCGGTACGTGGAAGCCCGCGACATCAACACCGAACTCCTCGAACGCCAGCAGCGCGTCCTCGGGCCCTCGCACCCGCACACGTACGTCACCATGTCCGGCCTGGCCAGTGACCTCGCGGCGCTCGGCGTGTACGGCTCGGCGGTGGAGTTCGCGCGCGAGGCGCACGAGGGCTTCAGCCAGATCTTCCACGAGTCCCACCGGCGCACCCTCAGCGCCGCCAACAACCTCGCGCTCGCGCTGCGCATGGTCGGCCGCTACGGCGAAGCCCGCGTCATCGACCAGGACACCTACGACCGGCGCATCGAGGTCCTGGGCCCCGACCACCCGTACACGCTGGCCTCGGCGGCTCGCGTGGGCCGCGACCTGCGCGAGGTGGGCCGCTACACGGAGTCGGTGTCGATGCTCTCCCGCGCGTACGACGCCCATAAGCGGATCCTCGGAAAGGAGTTCCCCGGCACGCTGAGCTGCGCCAAGTCGCTCGCCGTGTCGCTGCGCAGGGCGGGCCAGTTCGAGGACGCCCGCCGGCTGACGACGGCCACGCGCGCCCAGTACCGGGCCCAGTACCCGACCTCCACCCCCGACTCGCTCGCCTGCGATCTGAACATGGCCGCCGACCTGTTCGCCGCCGACGAGCGGGAGGCCGCGCGCGAGGTCGCCCGGGAGGCTCTGGCCGAGTACATGAAGGTGCCGGGCGAGGCCCATCCGTACACCCAGGCCGCAATGAACAACCTGGGCATCTTCCACTGGGGCTGCGGGGACACCGAGGAGGCGGCAACGGTACTCAGCCAGGTGCTCCGCCGGATGGGCGAAGTACTGGGCGAACAGCACCCCCACACCCTCTTCACCGGCATCAACTACGCCAACGTCCTCGCCGACCAGGGCCGTTTCGCCGAGGCCCGGGAACTGGAGGAGAACGCCGTCGTCACCCTCCGCACGGTCCTCGGACCCCACCACCCGGAAACCCTCGGCGTCGTCGCCAACACCGGCCTGACCCTGGCCGCCATGGGCCGCAAGGACGAGGCCAGGCGCCTCCGCGACGATTCAGTGGCGGAACTGCGCGCACTGCTGGGCGACGAGAACGGAATGACACGCCTGGCATCGGCCGACCGCAGGATCTACCGCGACTTGGAACCACTGGCGGTGTAGTCAGCCCGTCCGGCGTTTGAGGACGAGGCCGTTCAGGCCGAAGCGGGGGCCTGGGGGCGGCAGCCCCCAGGGACGATGGGGGTCCCCCCGCTCGAGCAAAGCCGAGAGTGGGGGAGGGTAGGGGCGGAGGGGGCGACGGCATCCATCAGCGGCTCCGCCGCGGGCCCCGACGCCCGCCCCCGCCGGCCCCCCGGCCAGACGGGCACATCGGCCAGCAACCACGTCAGCACCTTGGGCAGGGCCCGCAACGCGGCAAAGTGCGCCGCCGTAGGCTCCAGCACCGCCGTAGCCCGAGGAATCCGCGCCGCAAGCCACGACGAATGCGACGCGGGCGAGAACACATCCTTCACCCCGTGCCACAACAACACCGGCACCTGAATGTCCCCCGGATCGAACCCCCAGTTGCCGGTCAACGCCAACGCGTCATCGACCCACCCGTACGGCGAAGTCCGCAACGCCTCCCGGTAGTTGCGCAGCAACATCGACCGAATGGTGTTGTCCGACACGATCTGCCGGTCGTCATCCGTGAGATCCTGCCGCAACTCCTCCAGCAGCCGCACCGGATCCCGCCGGATCGCGGCGGACCGCGGAATCAGCCGCTCCACGAACCGCTCGGGATCGGTGAACGCCGTCCGGAACTCATGGACATTGGACGACGCCATCCCGGCGAACCAGTCCAGCCCCTCCGCGTCCCGCGGTGCCAGCCCGACCAGCGCGGCGGCCCGCGTCACCCGCTCCGGCATCAGCGCGGCACACGCCAGCGCGTGCGGGGCACCCCCGGACCGCCCGGCCACCGCGAACCGCTCAAGGCCCAGGGCGTCGGCAACACAGGTCACGTCCTGTACGACATCGACGACGCGCCGCCCCGGCATACGGTCGGACCCCCCGTACCCCGGGCGGTCGTAGCTGACGAGCCGCGTACCGCGCTGGTACAAGAACATGGACCGCGGCCGGGGCCCGACCCGGCTGCCGGGCATCCCGTGCAGCAGGAACACCGGGCGACCCCGCGGATCCCCCGTGACCTCGACGCGCAGCAACCGCCCGTCCGCCGTCCGCACATGATCGCGCACAGCGCTCCCCCTCCTCGGTCCGCTGGACCGGGTCAAACGCTTCCCGATCCCTGCCCGCAAGCTCGCAGGACGAAACGAATCCGCAGGTCAACAAGACTTCATATCAGATCACTTGACGCCACATCAGAGACTCTGGCGGCGCACACCCGGGGTTCGACGGCGAACCGGAATCGGAACCGGAATCGGAGTCTCGCCCCCGACCCTCTAGCCTGTCGCGCATGAACGCACCGGGGGACGTCGTAGACGGACGGTTCGAACTGATCGAGCGGCTCGGCAGTGGCGGGATGGGCACCGTGTGGCGGGCCCGCGACGCCGTGCTGCACCGCGAGGTCGCCCTCAAGGCCGTACGGCCCGACGCGGGGGCCTCCGACGCCGTACGGGAACGGGTGCTGCGCGAGGCGCGGGCGCTCGCCCGGCTGAGCCATCCGCATGTGGTGACCGTCCATCACATCGTGGACGCCGATCCGCACCCGTGGATCGTGATGGAGCTGGTGCCCGGCACTTCGCTGCAGCAGCGGCTCGACGCCGAAGGGCCGCTGCCACCGTCCGAGGCTGCCTCCATCGGCCGCCAGATCCTCTCCGCCCTCCGGGCCGCGCACACCGCCGGCATCCAGCACCGCGACGTCAAACCCGCCAACGTCCTGCTCCGCCCCGACGGAACCGCCGTCCTCACCGACTTCGGCATCGCGGCGCTCCAGGGCACGACCGCCCTGACGGTCACCGGCGAACTCGTCGGCTCGCCCGAGTACATGGCCCCCGAGCGCATCCGCGGCCATGCCGACGACGACCCGGCGTCCGACCTCTGGTCCCTGGGGCTCGTCCTGTACGTGTGCGTGGAGGGCGTCAGCCCCTTGCGGCGCGCGACGACCCTCGCCACCCTCGCCGCCGTCCTCGACGACCCGCTGCCGCCGCCGGTCCGCTCGGGCCCGCTCGAACCCGTACTCCACGCGCTGCTCGTACGCGACCCCGCGGCCCGGCCCGACGCGCAGCGGCTGGACGCGATGCTGGCGGAGGTCGGGTCGGGAGCAACGCCGCACTGGGCCCAGCCGACGCAGACCGCGCCGGTACCGCCACCGGTCGCCGGGCCCGCACCCACGAGACGGGCGACCCCGCCGCCGTACACGGACAACCATCCGCGGGCCCGTAGCCGTACGACGATCGCCGTCGCCGTGACCGCGGTGCTGGCGATCGCCACGGCGACCACGCTGTTCCTCACGCTGCGCGACCCGGGAGACGGAACGCCGGCGACGGGCGGAGCCCCGGGCTCATCGACGACCACGCAGACGCCCTCGCGGCCCGGAACGGCACCGACACCGAGCCCCACGCCCACACCCACGCCCTCCGCGAAGGGCTCCCCCACCGCGTCCGCGACGACACCGCCCCCGCCCACAGGCCAGTGGATCGCCCAGCTCTTCTCCGAACCCGTCGGCTCGGGCACCGCCGCGCGGGACATCCGGTTCGCGAAGATCAGGAAGTCCGTGCCCGAGGCGAGGATGGTGCGCAGCGACAAGTACGCCTCCCTGCGCCCGGGTTACTGGGTGATCTACGCGCCGGGCCCCTTCGCCGGCGGCCGTGCCGCCCTCGCGTTCTGCGCCGAGCGCGGCAGGACCACGGCGAACACCTGCATCGGCCGTTATCTGAGCACGAACGCGGCCGACTCGGTCCTCCAGTGCCGTCCTCCGGCGACCGCACCGACGGGCCGCTGCACCCGCCCGCAATAGAGCCGCGGCCGTCGGGCCGACGGGCGGCACACCATCATCAGCACAACCCTTCTGCCTCAGCGGGTGTCTGATGTTGGGGAACTGCTGTTTCCTCGCCGTTCCCCCGTCCGTCTCCGACGATTTACTCAGAGGGACCCATATGCTCCGCAAGACCGTCGGCGCGATCGGCGCCGTAGCCCTGATCTCGCTGGGCGCCGCCCCCGCTGCCGCCGCCGATGAACCCCAGCCCGCCCTGGCGCTGGGGAAGTTCTCCCCGATCGACGATGTGAAGCCGGGCAGCACCTTCGACGTGCCGGCCGTCTTCAAGAACACGGGGACCGCGGCGGCCGACAAGGTCTGGCTTTCGTACTCGGTCACCCAAGGGCTGGGACACACGGAGCTGCCGTCCAACTGCGTTCAATGGGAGGTCAGTTCGTTCGACGAAGCCCCGAGCGCCTCGGTCGCGGAATGCGAGTTCGACCAGGCGGTGGAACCCGGCGTCGTCTACGCGCCTGAGAAGCCGCTGACGCTGAAGGCCCTCGACCGCGCGCTGTACGACGAGCTTCGGGTGACGGTCGCCACCTACGAGCACGGTCCCGGGGACGGCGCTTCGCGGCCCGTGCGCGGAACCGCCCCCGCGGTGAGGCTGGTTGAGCAGCCCGCGACCACCCCGGTCGGCACCGGCGGCGCGAACCACCCGGACTGGGACGCGGCCACCGTGCCGGTGACCGCGGTGAACACGGCCGACTTCCAGGTGACCGGAGCGAAGCTCAAGGGCCGCGTCGGGGACACGGTCACCCTGGAGGCGAAGTTCACCAACGCCGGACCGGGCTGGGTGCAGGGGACCCCTGGCACCCCGGCGACCCGGGTCCTGATCCAGATGCCCGCTGGTACGACGGTGACCAAGGCGCACGGGTACTGCGACGAGGTCGGGCCCGGAGGCTACGAATGCGGCACCAGCCAGTCCTGGGTCGACGCGACCGACGGACAGACCTACACCTTCACGCTGAGGATCGACAAGGCGGTGCCGGGGGCCAAGGGCTCGGTGGCGCTGGACGCGGAGGACCGGCCGTTCGACATGAACAAGGCGAACGACACCGCCGAGATCCTGCTCGACGTCACCGGGGGCGGCTCGACGGGCGGCGGCAGCTCGACGGGCGGTGACGGCGGGACGTCCTCGACCGGGGGCTCCGGCTCCACGGGCGGCTCCGGCTCCGCGGGCGGTCCTACGGGCGGTTCCACCGAGGGCTCCACGGGTGGCTCCTCGACGACCGGCTCCTCGGGCACCTCCTCCACCGGCGGAGGCGACCTGGCGAACACCGGCTCCGGCTCGGCCCTGCCCCTCGCGGGCGCCGCCGCCGCGGCCGTCGCCGCCGGCGCAGGCGCGGTCCTGGTGGTCCGCCGCCGCGCGGCCCGGCGGTAACGACGGACTCCCCGAGGAGGGTCACCACGGCTCCCGTGGTGGCCCTCTCAGCCCCTGGGCCGCTCGTGGCTTGATCGTCCGCCATTCGGGCCGGCAGCGGCCAGGCCGACGATCTCCAGAGGCGACGAAACCCCCTCGCCCAGCGAGGGGGTGACGGCCTGTCGCAGGTGGAAACGTTCCTGCGGCGAGGGGCCGTGGTGGGGCGGGTGGGACTCGAACCCACGGCCGACGGATTATGAGTCCGCTGCTCTAACCGGCTGAGCTACCGCCCCGTGCGGCGTGTCGCGCACATTTGTGCGCGCCGTCTGCCGCAGCATAGCCGCTCATACGATCTCCTGCTTCGGATGGTCGGCATCGCACGACCATGAGGACTTCGGCGCGGCCTGCGCGGTTCCCGCAGACACAAAGCAGACATGAAAGAGGACCCCAAGGGGGTCCTCTTCCGTTGCTCTCCCGACTGGACTCGAACCAGTAACCTGCCGGTTAACAGCCGGCTGCTCTGCCAATTGAGCTACAGGAGATCGAGCTCCCCCGACTGGACTCGAACCAGTAACCTGCCGGTTAACAGCCGGCTGCTCTGCCAATTGAGCTACGGAGGATTGCCTCGTTGCATCGAACGTACCTACCCGGGTATTCGCCAGGGGGCGTGCGCTCGCTGCGACACATACATTAGCGCAAGCAGGGGGGTGCTCCGCCAATCGGTTCCCTCCGCACCGATCCGACGCTAGGGAAGGGTGGCCGCCATGCGCTACCGGCTCACATTCGTCGCCGGACTGGCCGTGGGTTACGTGCTCGGTACACGCGCCGGGCGCGAGCGCTACGAGCAGTTGAAGAAGTCCGCGCGCCAGGTCGCGCAGAACCCCGCCGTGCGCAATACCGCGGAGAGCGCCGCCCAGCAGGGCCGGGAGTTCGCGGGCAAGGCGCTCCACACGGTGAGCGACAAGGTCCACGTCCCCGACTCGGTGGCCGGCCGGGTCCGCTCCCTGCGCGAGTGGAACACCAACGGCACCGGCGAGGACGACTGGGGCACCAGCAACACCTAGCGTCACGCGCCCGGCAGCTCCGCCCACGCCGACGCGGTACGGCCGGCCCTCGCCATACGGCAGAATTTCCGCCATGGGGATAGTCGCCGGGCTGGACAGTTCGCCCGATTTCACTCGTATCGTCGTCTGTGACACGGACACGGGGGCCGTGCTCAGGCAGGGCTATGCGCCACACCCGGTCGAGAGCGCTGAGGGCGGCGGCCGTCCCTCCGACGTCGATCCGCAGGCCTGGCTGCTGTCCCTGGGAGAGGCGGCCGGCGGCGGGCTGCTCGAAAGCGTGCAGGCCATCGGCGTCTCCGCGCAGCAGAACGCGCTCGTCCCGCTGGACGCGCAGGGCAATACGGTGCGCCCGGCCCTCGTCGGCGGCGACAAGCGCGCGCAGGTCGCGGCGGCGGATCTGGTGGACGCGCTCGGCGGGCGCGAGGCGTGGGCGCAGGCCGTGGGCTGTGTGCCGCAGGCCGCGCAGCCGGTGACCAAGCTGCGCTGGCTGAACAGGACCGAGCCCGAGGCGGCCCTGCGCACCGCCGCTCTGTTGCAGGCGCACGACTGGCTCGTGTGGCAGCTGCTCGGGCGGCCCGTGAGGAGGAGCACCGACCGCGGTGGCGCCTCCGGGACCGGGTACTGGTCGGCGGCGACCGGCGCCTACCGGCCGGATCTCGTCGAACTGGCACTCGGACATCAGGCCGCGCTGCCCGACGTGCTCGGCCCGTCCGAAGCCGCCGGTACGACACCGGAGGGGTTGCTGATCTCCGCCGGGACCGGCGAGACGATGGCGGCGGCGTTCGGGCTCGGGATCGGACTCGGGGACGCGGTCGTGTCCCTCGGTGCCTCCGGATCCGTGATGGCCGTCCACCCCGAGGCGCTGGTGGACTCCACCGGCATGATCACCTCGCTCGCGGACGCGACCGGTATGCATCTGCCGGTCGTGACCACGCTCAACGCCGTACGGGCGCTGCGCGGGGCCGCCGAACTCCTCGGCGTGCCCGACCTGGAGAGCCTGTCCGAACTGGCGATGAAGTCGACGCCGGGCGCCCACGGGCTCGTACTGCTGCCGTATCTGGAGGGCGAGCGGACGCCGAACCTGCCGCACACGGCGGGGACCCTCGCCGGGCTGCGGCGGGAGTCGATGCGGCCCGAGCATCTGGCGCGGGCGGCCTTCGAGGGCATGCTGTGCGGGCTCGCGGACGCGCTGGACGTGCTGCGCGGCCGGGGTGTCGACGTGCGGCGGATCTTCCTCCTCGGCCCGGCCGCCGAGCTGCCCGCCGTCCAGGCCATGGCGCCCGCACTGTTCGGCGCACAGGTCGTCGTACCGCAGCCGGCTGACTACGCGGCGCTCGGCGCGGCCCGGCAGGCGGCCTGGGCCCTCGGGGTCTCGCAGGGCACGCTCGACCCGCGGCTGCCTCCTGTCTGGCAGGGTGCGGTCGCCCAGGTGCTGGAGCCCGGTGAGGAGCTTGCCGTGGGGCAGGCCGTACGACAGCAGTACGTGTCCGTACGCGAACAGACGCATCCTGGGGCGTTCCGGGCGTGAGCGCCCCCGAGCGTCCCCAACGGCCTAGTCCCCAGGGCCGAGTTCTGGTCCATTCTTGGACCGCTCTTGGGTTAATCAGTTGAAGTAACACGGGTGGAATGTTCGACGATAGGGGCTGGTGCACCACCCCTCGCCCGCCGGTCGCTTGCCGACCGCCGGGTGATCGCCTGCCGATCGCCTGCCGATCACCCCGCCGTCGACGATTCCGAGAGACCCCGCGTGCTCATACGACTCCTGCGGACCTACCTCAGTCCGTACAAGAAGCCCATCGCGCTGCTGGTGCTGCTGCAGTTCCTGCAGACCTGCGCCACCCTCTACCTGCCCACGCTGAACGCGCACCTCATTGACAACGGTGTCGTGGAGGGTGACACGGGTTACATCCTGTCCTACGGCACCCTCATGATCGGTATTTCGCTGGCGCAGGTGGTCTGCAGCATCGGGGCCGTCTACTACGGCGCCCGTACGGCGTCGGCTGTCGGCCGGGACATCCGCGGGGCCGTCTTCGACCGCGTCCAGTCCTTCTCGGCCCGCGAGGTCGGCCACTTCGGGGCACCGTCACTGATCACCCGGACCACCAATGACGTCCAGCAGGTGCAGATGCTCGCCCTGATGACGTTCACCCTGCTGGTGTCGGCGCCGATCATGTGCGTGGGCGGCATCATCCTGGCCCTCGGCCTGGACCTGCCGCTGTCCTTGGTGCTCGTCGGCGTGGTGCCCGTCCTCGGCATCTCCGTGGGCCTCATCGTGCGCAGGCTGCACCCCCTGTTCCGCACGATGCAGGTCCGTCTGGACAAGGTGAACCAGGTGCTGCGCGAGCAGATCACCGGCAACCGCGTGATCCGCGCCTTCGTGCGCGACGACTACGAGAAGGAGCGCTTCGGCGGCGCCAACACCGAGCTGACGGACGTGTCGCTGGCCACCGGCCGGATGATGGCGCTGATGTTCCCGATCGTGATGACGGTGGTGAACCTGTCGTCCATCGCGGTCGTCTGGTTCGGCGCCCACCGCATCGACAGCGGCGGTATGCAGATCGGCGACCTGACCGCGTTCCTCGCCTACCTCATGCAGATCGTGATGTCCGTGATGATGGCCACCTTCATGTTCATGATGGTGCCGCGTGCCGAGGTCTGCGCCGAGCGCATCCAGGATGTCCTGGACACCGACAGCAGCGTGGTCCCGCCGGCCGCGCCCGTCATCGAGCTGCGCCGCCACGGTCACCTGGAGATCCGCGGGGCCGGGTTCGGCTATCCGGGCGCCGAGGAGCCGGTGCTGAAGGCCATCGACCTGGTGGCGCGGCCCGGCGAGGTGACGGCCGTGATCGGGTCCACCGGCAGCGGCAAGTCCACCCTGCTCGGCCTGGTCCCCCGCCTCTTCGACGCCACGGACGGCGAGGTGCTCGTCGACGGTGTGGACGTGTCGGCCATCGAGCCGAAGCTGCTGGCCAGGACGGTCGGTCTCGTCCCCCAGAAGCCGTACCTCTTCGCGGGCACGGTCGCCACGAACCTGCGGTACGGCAATCCGGACGCGACCGACGAGGAGCTGTGGCACGCGCTGGAGGTGGCGCAGGCCAAGGACTTCGTCGAGGCCCTGGAGAACGGCCTGGACTCGCCGATCGCGCAGGGCGGCACCAACGTGTCGGGCGGCCAGCGCCAGCGTCTGGCCATCGCCCGCACCCTCGTGCAGCGCCCGGAGATCTACCTCTTCGACGACTCCTTCTCCGCGCTCGACTACGCGACCGACGCCGCCCTGCGCGCGGCACTCGCCGAGGAGACCGCCGAGGCGACCGTCGTGATCGTCGCCCAGCGGGTGTCGACCATCCGGGACGCCGACCGGATCGTGGTCCTCGACGAGGGCCGGGTCGTCGGCACCGGACGGCACCACGAACTGATGGCGGACAACGAGACCTACCGGGAGATCGTGCTCTCCCAGCTGACGGAAGCGGAGGCTGCCTGATGGCAGGGCCGATGGGGCGGATGATGGCCGGGGGCGGCCCTGATCAGCACTCGATCGATTTCAAGGGGTCCGGAAAACGGCTCCTCGCACAGTTCAAGCCCGAACGCGTCACCCTGTACGTGATGCTGGTCGCCGTCGTCCTGAGCGTCGCGCTCTCGGTGGTCGGCCCGAAGATCCTCGGCAAGGCCACCGACCTCGTCTTCGCGGGCATCATCGGCCGCGAGATGCAGCCGGGCCCCTCGAAGGCCGAGGTCCTCGCCTCGATGCGCGAGCGCGGCGACGGCGGCGTCGCCGACATGCTGTCGGGGACGGACTTCACCCCCGGCCAGGGCATCGACTTCGGTGCCGTCGGGAACGTACTGCTGCTCGCGCTCGGCGCTTTCCTGCTGGCCGGACTGCTGATGGCGGTGGCGACGCGTCTGGTGAACCGGGCCGTCAACCGGACCATGTACCGCATGCG
This sequence comes from Streptomyces dengpaensis, assembly GCF_002946835.1. Taxonomy (NCBI): domain Bacteria; kingdom Bacillati; phylum Actinomycetota; class Actinomycetes; order Kitasatosporales; family Streptomycetaceae; genus Streptomyces; species Streptomyces dengpaensis. Next base: position 5,942,553 of record NZ_CP026652.1, on the reverse strand, counting down.
CGAGGACCTGCAGACGAAGCTGTCGCGCCTGCCCCTCTCGTACTTCGACAAGCGGCAGCGCGGTGAGGTGCTCAGCCGCGCTACGAACGACATCGACAACATCGGGCAGACGCTGCAGCAGTCGCTGGGCCAGCTGGTCAACTCCCTGCTCACCATCGTGGGCGTGCTGGCGATGATGTTCTGGGTCTCACCGCTCCTCGCCGTGGTGGCGCTGGTCACGGTGCCGTTGTCCTTCTACGTCGCCACACGCATCGGCAAGCGGTCGCAGCCGCACTTCGTGCAGCAGTGGCGCACCACCGGCAAGCTCAACGCCCACATCGAGGAGATGTACACCGGGCACACCCTGGTGAAGGTGTTCGGGCGGCAGGACGAGTCGGCGGCGCAGTTCGCCGAGGAGAACGAGAAGTTGTACGAGGCCGGGTTCAAGGCGCAGTTCAACAGCGGGGTCATGCAGCCGCTGATGATGTTCGTGTCGAACCTGAACTATGTGCTGGTGGCGGTGGTCGGCGGACTGCGGGTCGCGTCGGGTTCGCTGTCGATCGGCGACGTACAGGCCTTCATCCAGTACTCCCGCCAGTTCTCCATGCCGCTGACGCAGGTCGCGTCGATGGCGAACCTCGTGCAGTCCGGGGTGGCTTCGGCCGAGCGGATCTTCGAGCTGCTGGACGCGGAGGAGCAGGAGGCCGACCCGGTACCGGCGGCCCGCCCCGACGAACTGACCGGGCGGGTGGCACTGCAGAACGTGTCCTTCCGGTACGCCCCCGAGAAGCCGCTGATCGAGGACCTCTCACTGAAGGTGGAGCCCGGCCACACGGTGGCCATCGTCGGCCCCACGGGCGCCGGCAAGACGACCCTGGTGAACCTGCTGATGCGGTTCTACGACGTCACCGGCGGGCGCATCACCCTCGACGGCGTCGACATCGCGTCCATGTCCCGGGACGAACTCCGGTCCGGGATCGGCATGGTGCTCCAGGACACCTGGCTGTTCGGGGGGACGATCGCCGAGAACATCGCGTACGGGGCCTCGCGGGAGGTTTCGCGCGGGGAGATCGAGGAGGCGGCGCGGGCCGCCCACGCGGACCGGTTCATTCGTACGCTGCCGGACGGGTACGACACCGTGATCGACGACGAGGGAACCGGGGTGAGCGCGGGTGAGAAGCAGCTGATCACGATCGCTCGGGCGTTCCTGTCGGATCCGGTGATTCTGGTGCTGGACGAGGCGACGAGTTCGGTCGACACGCGTACGGAGGTGTTGATCCAGAAGGCGATGGCCAAGCTCGCGCATGGCCGTACGTCGTTCGTCATCGCGCATAGGCTCTCCACGATCCGGGACGCCGACACGATTCTGGTGATGGAGAACGGGGCGATCGTGGAACAGGGCGCGCATGCGGAGCTGCTCGCCTCGGGCGGCGCGTACGCCCGCCTTTACAAGGCCCAGTTCGCGCAGGCCGTGGCCGAGGTGGATTAGCCCCCGAACGCCGGAGGGGCTCAGCCCCTCCGGCGTTTGAGGAGCGGGTGTTTGGGGGCGGAGCCCCCAAGTGACGGGAATGGGTAGGGGCGGCGGGGGCGAGAAAAATCCCCTCAGTCCAGATAGCCCCGCAGCTGATCCGCGAAGGCGTGGTCCCTCAGCTTGTTGAGGGTCTTGGACTCGATCTGGCGGATGCGCTCGCGGGTCACCCCGAAAATGCGGCCTATCTCCTCAAGGGTGCGCGGACGCCCGTCCGCGAGCCCGTACCGGAGTTGGACGACCTTCCGCTCACGCTCGCCCAACGTCGACAGCACAGCCTCCAGGTGCTCCCTGAGCAGCAGGAACGCCGCCGACTCGACCGGCGAGGTCGCGTCCCCGTCCTCGATGAGGTCGCCGAGGGCCACGTCGTCCTCCTCCCCCACGGGCGCGTGCAGGGACACGGGCTCCTGGGCCAGACGAAGGACCTCGCTCACGCGTTCCGCCGGCAGGTCCAGATGCGCCGCGACCTCTTCCGGCGTCGGCTCGTACCCCCGCTCCTGGAGCATCCGCCGCTGCACCCGGACGACCCGGTTGATCAACTCGACCACGTGCACCGGGACGCGGATCGTCCGGGCCTGGTCGGCGAGCGCACGGGACATGGCCTGGCGGATCCACCAGGTCGCGTACGTCGAGAACTTGTACCCACGCGCGTAGTCGAACTTCTCGACGGCCCGGATGAGCCCGAGATTCCCCTCCTGGACGAGGTCGAGCATGGTCAGCCCGCGGCCCACATACCGCTTGGCGACGGAGACGACGAGTCGCAGGTTCGCCTCGATGAGACGGCGCTTGGCCATCCGGCCCATGACGACCAGCCTGTCCAGGTCGAGGGCGAGCTGGCTGTCCAGGTCGGGGGTGAGGCGGAGCTTCTCCTCGGCGAAGAGACCGGCCTCGACGCGGCGGGCGAGTTCCACCTCCTCGGCCGCGGTGAGCAGCGGAATCCGTCCGATCTCCCGCAGATACTGGCGGAACAGGTCGGACGAGGGGCCACCGGTGTCGGCGGTGCGGCCTCGGGGCAGTTCGACGGGCTCGGGCGCCTCGGCCTCGGGTGCTGTCTCTACGTCGACGGCCCCGATCGGCGGCTCGGGCGGGCCCTCCGGATCCGTCTCGGGGTGGAGCGCGGCACGGCTCTGCGCGGGTACCGCCCCGACGACGTCGGCATTCGCGTCCGTGGCGACGGTGTTGTCGGTCTGGGTGAGGGTCTGGGTCTGCACGGGGGCGACCTCCAGGAATGTCGCTGCTGAGGCGTGCGGCAGCGGTACGTCGGGGATGGGGACGACGGCCTCGCCGCTGTCCATCCCGTAGTCGTTTGGCGGAACCGCGGGGATCAGGAACCCGTCGCGTGCGGGTCGGCCGCGCTCCGAGGACTCAGGCACCGGAACCCAGTGTGGAGTACGACACATCGCCGCCACGAGGGGCGTGCGATGACTTTTTGCGTCCGGTCCGTGACCGCGCGGTTACTCAGTCGACCGAGTACGCAGCTCACGCCGCGCGAAACCCTTTGAAGGGCGTACGGGATTGGCATGTGCGCGGGGGCCGTCCGGCTTCGGGGCCCCGCAGGCAGGGCACCCGCCGCGGGAACAGGTCGTCCCGGCTCAGAGCGCGCCCGGACCCTGCTCCTGCAGTGCCCTGTCGTACCGCTGGAGGATCATCAACTCGTTCTGCACGGCGGCCGCCTGGGCCGGGTCGCCGTGCGGGCCCAGGCGGGCGAACGCGCTCTGGAGGTCCGTGATGCGGCGGGCGACGGCCCGTCGGCGGACGGTGACCAGCTGTTCGCCCGCGTAGTTCTCGTCGACCGTCCTGCGCAGGATCGCCTCCACGGCCAGCTCTGTGACCATCGCGCGCACCGCGTCGTCCGGGGCGGTCTCACGGACCCGGACCAGATACTCCTGAGGGTCCTGCACGCCGTACTCGGCGCCGCCCGCTTCCATGATCGCCAGGCGTACGGCCGCGTACGGCGGGGCGGTGAACTCGTCGATCCCGTACGCGTCGAACGCCGGGGAGACCAATTCGGGCTGCTGGAGGGCGAGTTTGAGCAGCTCGCGCTCGGTGGCGAACACGGGGTTGCGCAGGTTGAGCGCCGGGCCGCCGATGGTTGCCTGGACGGAGGCGTACGTCTGCGGGGACCGGGGTCCGGTCGGGGCCGGGCCCTTGCCGCCGCGGTCGCGGGCCCAACGGGCCAGCTGGGCCACCCGCTTGACCACGAACTGGGTGTCGAGGATGCCGAGCATGCCCGCGAGCTGCACGGCGACCTCGTGCTGTGCGCCGCTGTTCTTGATGCGGGCGACGATGGGCGCCGCCTCGTCGAGCGCGGCCGCACGCCCGGCCGGGGTCTCCAGGTCGTACCGCAGGACGATCTGGCGCAGGGCGAACTCGAAGAGCGGGGTTCGGGGTTCGGCCAGGTCGGCGACCGCCTCGTCGCCCTTGGCGAGGCGCAGCTCACAGGGGTCCATGCCGTCGGGGGCGATGGCGATGTACGTCTCGGCGGCGAACTTCTGGTCGTCCTCGAAGGCGCGCAGGGCGGCCTTCTGGCCGGCCGCGTCTCCGTCGAAGGTGAAGATCACGCGCGCCGAGCCGTTGTCCATCAGGAGCCGGCGGAGGATCTTGATGTGGTCGCCGCCGAAGGCCGTACCGCAGGTGGCGATGGCCGTGGTCACGCCGGCGAGGTGGCAGGCCATGACGTCCGTGTAGCCCTCGACCACCACGGCCCGGCTCGACTTCGCGATCTCCTTCTTCGCCAGGTCGATGCCGTACAGGACCTGGGACTTCTTGTAGATCGCCGTCTCGGGGGTGTTGAGGTACTTCGGGCCGTTGTCCGACTCGTACAGCTTGCGGGCGCCGAAGCCGACGACCTCGCCGCCGATGTCGCGGATCGGCCACATGAGGCGGCCGCGGAAGCGGTCGATGGGGCCGCGGCGGCCCTCCTGGGAGAGGCCGGAGACGACCAGCTCCTTGTCGGTGAAGCCCTTGCCGCGCAGATAGCGGGTGAGGTGGTCCCAGCCCTGCGGGCTGTAGCCGACGCCGAAGTGGGCGGCGGCGGCCTGGTCAAAACCACGCTCGGCGAGGAACTTGCGGCCCGTGTCGGCCTCGGGGCTGGTGTCGAGCTGCTCGATGTAGAACTGCGCGGCGACCTTGTGCGCCTCGACCAGGCGGATGCGCTCGCCGCGCTGGTGGGCGGGGTTGTACCCGCCCTCCTCGTACCGCAGGGTGATGCCGGCCTGGCCGGCGAGGCGCTCGACCGCCTCCGAGAAGGAGAGGTGGTCGACCTTCATCACGAACGTGATGGTGTCGCCGCCCTCCTGGCAGCCGAAGCAGTGGAAGAGGCCCTTGCTCGGGCTGACCTGGAAGGACGGGGACTTCTCGTCGTGGAAGGGGCAGAGACCTTTCAGGTTTCCGCCGCCCGCGTTGCGCAGCTGGAGGTACTCGGACACCACGGCGTCGATCGGGACCGCGTCCCGAACCGCCTTCACGTCCTCGTCGTTGATCCTTCCAGCCACGAGGTGATTCTACGGGGCCGAACTGACACTCATGGGGCGAGGTGAACGCCCCCCGGCCGGGGGTCCGGGGGTTGTCCCCCGGGAATCACAGCACGGGGGCGGTGTGACAGTCCAGCGCCGCCGTCCGTCACGGGACGAGGCCGGACCGTCACGGGACCAGGCTGTCCAGCGGAACGTGCGGGTCGGCGAGGGCGTCGGTGTCCACCTGGGCCCGGGATCGGATCAGCCGCTGGATCGGCTCCGTGACGTCCCACACATTCACGTTCATCCCGGCCAGCACCCGCCCCTCCTTCTCCCAGAAGGCGATGAACTCCCGCTTGCCCGCATCACCCCGGATCACCACTTGGTCGTACGACCCGGGAGGCGCCCAGCCGGAGTACTCCATCCCCACGTCGTACTGGTCGGAGAAGAAATAGGGCACGCGGTCGTACGTCGTCTCGCGGCCCAGCATCGAGCGGGCGGCGGCCGGTCCGCCGTTCAGGGCGTTGGCCCAGTGCTCCACGCGCAGCCGGGTGCCGAAGAGCGGGTGGTGGAAGGCGGCGACGTCACCGGCGGCGTAGATGTCGGGGTCGGAGGTGCGCAGCCGCTCGTCGACCGCGATGCCGCCGCCGTGCGCGCGGTCGACGAGGGTGAGGCCCGCGGCCTCGGCGAGCCCGGTGCGCGGCGCCGCACCGATGGCCGCGAGGACGTCGTGGGCGGGGTGTTCCTCCCCGTCGTCGGTGCGGGCGGCGAGCACCACGCCGTCCTGGCCGACGATCTCGGTGAGCCGGACGCCGAAGTGGAAGCGGACGCCGTGCTCGCGGTGCAGCTCGGCGAAGAGCTGGCCGAGCTCGGGTCCGAGCACCGCGTGCAGCGGGGTGGGCTCGGGTTCGACGACGGTGACCTCGGCGCCGTACTCCCGGGCGGCGGCCGCGACCTCCAGGCCGATCCAGCCGGCGCCCGCGATCACGATGTGGCCGTTGTCGCGGCCGAGGTTGGTGAGGACGCTTTTCAGCCGCTCGGCGTGGGCGAGGCGGCGCAGGTGGTGGACGCCGGCGAGGTCGGTACCCGGAATCTCCAGGCGCCGGGGCTCCGCGCCGGTCGCGAGGAGCAGCTTGTCGTACTGGACGAGGGTGCCGTCGTCACCGAAGCGGACGGTCTTCGCGGCGCGGTCGATGGCGTCGACGGTCTGGCCGAGATGCAGCTCGACGTCGTTCTGGGCGTACCACCCGGGTTCGTGCACGAAGACGCTGTCGCGCTCCTCCTTGCCGAGGAGATAGCCCTTGGACAACGGCGGGCGTTCGTACGGGTGGTCGCGTTCGTCGCAGATCAGTATCACGCGGCCGGTGAAGCCCTCCGTTCGGAGCGTCTCGGCCGCCTTGGCGCCGGCGAGACCTCCTCCGACGATGACGAATGTCTGATCCGCGTCGACCACTTGATGCCTCCTCGTAAGGATGTCGCCACATGCGAGCGTCCCGCACGCAGCGTGATGCGGGAAGAGGGAGTGGCCCGATCAGGCCACGCAGGGTCACACTCCACGGCCCCCATGGGAACGCGTGGTGAGCCTGAGATGCAGGGAACGCGCCGAGGCGTCGGTGAGCGAGGCGATCTGGTCGACGATCACCCGCTTGCGGGCGCGGTCCTCGGTCGCCTGGTCGAACAGCGCCCGGAACTGCGGATCCAGTCCGTCGGGCGCGCGGGCCGTGAGCGCCTCGGCCAGCTCGGCGACGACGATCCGCTGATTGGCGCGCAACCGTTCCTGCTCGGCGCGCTGCATGACGTACCGGTCGGCGACCGCCTTGAGGACCGCGCATTCATAGCGCGCGCCTTTCGGTACGACGAGTTCGGCGCCGTACCGCGTGAGCCGCCCGCTGCCGTACGTCTCGCGCGTGGCGCCCTCCGCGGCCAGGCAGAAGCGGCCGATGAGCTGGCTGGTGGCGTCCTTCAGCCGGGCCTGCGCGACGGCCGTTCCGTCGTATCCGTGCGGCCACCACTCCTGGTCGAGGAGCCGGTCGAGGGCCTCGGCCAGCTCGGCGGGATCCGTGTCCGCGGGCACGTACCGCCCGATGGCCACCGCGAAGATCTCCTGCCGCTCGGGCTCGGCCTGCAGGCAGTTGGGGTCGATGTGGCCCGCGTGCAGACCGTCCTCGACGTCGTGCACCGAGTACGCCACGTCGTCCGACCAGTCCATGACCTGGGCCTCGAAGCACGTACGGGTGCCCGGGGCGCCCTTGCGGACCCAGTCGAAGACGGGACGGTCGTCCTCGTAGACCCCGAATTTCGACGACGTGGCGTCGGTGGGGTGGGCGCCGCGCGGCCACGGGTACTTGGTGGCGGCGTCGAGGACGGCGCGGGTGAGGTTGAGGCCCACGCTGACCAGTTCCCCTGTGTCGTTGTCCGGTACGAATCGCTTGGGCTCGATCCGCGCGAGCAGCCGCAGGGACTGCGCGTTGCCCTCGAAGCCGCCGCAGTCCTCCGCGAACTCGTTCAGCGCCTGTTCGCCGTTGTGCCCGAAGGGCGGATGGCCCAGGTCGTGCGAGAGGCAGGCCGCCTCGACCAGGTCGGGGTCGCAGCCGAGCGCGGCGCCCAGCTCGCGGCCGACCTGGGCGCACTCCAGGGAGTGCGTCAGACGCGTACGCGGGCTGGCGTCCCACACCTGGCTTCGGGTGCCGGGGGTGACGACCTGGGTCTTTCCGGCGAGCCGTCGCAGGGCGGCGGAGTGCAGCACGCGCGCGCGGTCGCGCTGGAAGGCGGTGCGCCCGGGGCGTTTGTCGGGCTCGACGGCCCAGCGCTCGACGGCGGAGTCGTCGTACCCGCCGTACGCCGCGTGGTTCTCGTATGCCGCGTGGTTCTCGTATGCCGCGTGGTTCTCGTATGCCTTCGGTGCAGTGCCTTCCATGCACCGACAGTAAACGCAGGCGGTGACGATCGGGACGTAGTCGGCGGCGAGCGGCGGGGTGCGGCCGTCCGGTTCAGGCCGAGGCCAGTGCGCTCTCGGGGGCGGGCTCGGGGGCGCGCTCGGGGGTCGCGACGGCCTGGTCGTAGCGGTGCAGGACGAGGCGGGCCATCGCCGGGTGGTCGCCCAGCGGGTCGGCGGCGATCCAGGGGGCGGCCTCGGCGCACTGGGTGGCGAAGCGGCCGGGGGCGGTGAAGTAGGAGGCGACGGCGATCCGGTGGCGGCCGCGGGCGGCGAGGGCGCGCAGGGCCGCGGGCACGGTGGGCGCGGCGGCGGACGCGTACGCCGGGACGACCGGAACGCCGAGGCGTTCGGCGAGCAGCTGGGCGGTGCGGCGCGTGTCGACGGCCGCGTCGGGGTCGCGGGAACCGGCGGCGGCGAGCACGACCGCGCTCGCGCGGCGGGCGGAGTCGCTCATCCGCGTCCGCCATCCGGCCTCGACGAGCCGCCCGTACAGCGTCTCCACGAGCAGCGGGTGCGGGCCGAGCGGGGCGGCGACGCGGGTACGGACGTGGGGCGCGGCGGCCGCGGCGTCAGGAATGTCCTGCTTGACGTGGTAGCCGCGGCTGAGCAGCAGCGGGACGAGGACGGCGTCGCCCGTGCGCAGCGCGGCGAGCGTGTCGGGCAGCAGGGGCTCGTTCAGCTCTATGTGCCCCAGGTGCACCGGCAGGTGGGGCCGCAGCTCACGCACCCGCTCGATCAGGCTTCGTACGGTGCTCAGCGCGCGGGGGTCGCGGCTGCCGTGCCCCACGAGGACGAGCGCGGGCGGCGCCGCCCGGCGCGTGCCGTTGCGGGAGACGAGGCTGAGCTGACTGCCGAGCTGGCCGCTGATCCGGTTCATGATTTGCGCCGTACTGTCGAGGTGGCCGCCGGGCGGCTGCTCGCCACCGGGGTGGTGCGGGGAATCGTCGCGGGAAGGGTTCGACGCCGTCATGGAGCGATCCTGCCGGTACGACGTTGCGCCGCGATTGCACGGGCATGACGGGTGTTTTCCGGGGCTTCACGATGGGACGCACGGCGTGTGTGAGCGTTCGCGACCTGCGCCGACGGCTCCGGGACTGAATCTGATCACTCCGTGATGCGAACCGGATCATCGCGGAGCGCGTCCTCCTGGGGCGAGGCCACCTGGGAAGGGGACCGTCCGATGCGCCGCCGCCTGATACGCCGTCCGAAGCTGCCGAACCTGCGCATGCCGCGCCCGCTCCGGCTATCGCGCATGCTCCGGCTGCCGCGCCTGCCCCGCACCCGGAGCGGGCAGCGGCGGGCCGTGCAGGGGTTCATGCTGCTGTGCGTCCTCGCGCTGCTGCCCGCGACCTGGATGTACGTATCGACGGGAGACCGCCTCCGGACGACGGCGGACGCCCCGCGCACCGACGTCGCCGTGGTCTTCGGCGCCGGCCTGTGGGACGGCGAGCCGTCGCCCTACCTCGCCCACCGCCTCGACGCGGCGGCGCAGCTGTACCGCGCCGGGCAGATCAAGGTCGTCCTCGTCACCGGGGACAACAGCCGCGCGGACTACGACGAGCCGGACGCCATGCGCACGTACCTCACCGCGCGTGGCGTGCCCGACCGGCGCATCGTCTCCGACTACGCGGGCTTCGACACCTGGGACTCCTGCGTCCGCGCGAAGAAGATCTTCGGCGTCGACCGCGCCGTCCTGATCAGCCAGGGCTTCCACATCCGCCGCGCCGTCGCCCTCTGCCAGGCCGCGGGCGTCTCGTCGCACGGCATCGGCGTCGACGAGCCGCACGACACCACGTGGTACTACGGGGGAGCCCGCGAGCTCTTCGCCGCGGGGAAGGCGGCACTGGACGCACTGTTCGAACCGGACCCACGGTTCCTGGGGCCGAAGGAGCCGGGGATCGCGCGAGCGCTGGGTTTCAGCCCGTCCGGCGTTTGAGGACGAGGCCGTTCAGGCCGATAGGCGGGGGTCTGGGGGCGGCAGCCCCCAGGTAGGGGAAGGGGAGGGGCGGAGGGGGCGAAACCCACTGTGCGCCAGGACCTCACCACCCCCCACCCCCGCCCGGGAGGCCCCCGTCCCGGCCACGTAACGCCCCCCGCCCCGGCACGTAACACGCCCGCCGCACGCTGAACGGTATGCCGAACTCCGCGACGCCCACCCACTGCCCGTACTGCGCCCTCCAGTGCGGGATGAATCTGACGCCCACGCCCGACGAAGGCGGCGGCGCAGGCGCAGGCGTCGAGGTAACCGAGCGCGCGGACTTCCCGGTAAACCGCGGCGCCCTGTGCGGTAAGGGCCGCACGGCACCCGCACTGCTCTCGTCCCGCGTGCGCCTGACCTCCCCGCTCGTCCGCAACGACGGCGTCCTGGTCCCCGCGACCTGGGACGAGGCCCTCGACCGCATCGCCGGGGAACTGTCCCGCACGCGCACGGAGCATGGCCCGGACGCGTGCGGAGTGTTCGGCGGCGGCGGACTGACGAACGAGAAGGCGTACGCCCTCGGAAAGTTCGCCCGCGTCGCCCTCGGCACCTCGCAGATCGACTACAACGGCCGCTTCTGCATGTCGTCCGCGGCGGCGGCCGGCATCAAGGCCTTCGGCCTGGACCGGGGCCTCCCCTTCCCCCTGGAGGACATCCCGAAGACCGGCTGCGTCATCCTCGTCGGCTCCAATCTCGCCGAGACGATGCCGCCCGCACTGCGCTACCTCACCGAGCTGAAGGAGAACGGCGGCACTCTGATCGTCATCGACCCACGCCGGACCCGTACGGCCGAGCAGGCGGACCTGCATCTGGCCCCGCGCCCGGGTACGGACCTGGCGCTGGCGCTGGGCCTGCTGCACCTCGTGGTGGCGGAGGGACGTACCGACGAGGCGTACATCCAGGACCGTACGAACGGCTGGGAGGAGGCGCGGGCGGCGGCCATGGCGCACTGGCCGGAGTACGTGGAGCGGATCACGGGCGTGTCCGTGCCCCAACTCCGGGAAGCGGTACGGCTGTTCTGCGAGCCGGAGGCCGCGATGGTGCTCACCGCGCGCGGGCCCGAGCAGCAGTCCAAAGGCACGGACACGGTGGGCGCGTGGATCAACCTGTGTCTGGCGACGGGCCGTTCGGGGCGTCCGCTGTCCGGGTACGGCTGCCTGACCGGGCAGGGCAACGGGCAGGGCGGGCGTGAACACGGCCAGAAGGCCGACCAGTTGCCCGGCTACCGCAAGCTGACGGACCCGGCGGCGCGGCGCCATGTGGCCGAGGTGTGGGGCGTGGACCCGGACTCGCTGCCGGGGCCGGGGCGGAGCGCGTACGAACTTCTCGACGCGCTGGGTACGGACATCCGCGCGCTGCTGCTGATGGGCTCGAACCCGGTGGTGTCCGCGCCGCGCGCCGCGCACATCGAGGAACGCCTGACGTCCCTGGACTTCCTGGCGGTCGCGGATGTGGTGCTGTCGGAGACGGCGGCGCTCGCGGACGTCGTCCTGCCGGTCACCCAGTGGGCCGAGGAGACGGGCACGACCACGAACCTGGAGGGCCGTGTCCTCCTCCGCCGCCGGGCGATCACTCCTCCCGAGGGCGTACGCAGCGACCTCGACGTCCTGCATGAACTGGCCGCCCGCCTCGGTGTGGAGAAGGGTTTCCCGACGGACCCGGAGGAGGTCTTCGACGAGTTGCGCCGGGCGAGCGCGGGCGGGCCCGCGGACTACTCGGGGATCACCTACCGGCGCCTCGCCGAGGAGAGCGGGGTGTTCTGGCCCTGTCCGGCGCTCGAGGCGGCGGACGACTGCGAGGACGCCTCACTCGACGTACTCCAGGACGACCCGGCGCGCGAGCCCACCGGTGACGGAGGCGGTGACGGGGCCGGTGACGCGGCGCACCCCGGCACACCCCGCCTCTTCCTCGACCGTTTCGCCACCGAGGACGGCCGGGCGCGCTTCGTCCCCGTCTCCCATCGGCCGATGGCCGAGGAGCCGGACGACGCGTACCCGGTGCTGCTGACCACCGGGCGGGTGGTCGCGCAGTACCAGTCGGGGGCGCAGACGCGGCGCGTCGACGAGCTGAACGCGGCCGCGCCCGGGCCGTTCGTCGAGATGCACCCGCGGCTGGCCGAGCGGCTGGGCGCCGGGGAGGGGGACGCGGTGGCGGTGGTGTCGCGGCGCGGCCGCGCCGTGGCGCCCGCGCGGATCACGACCGCCATCCGCCCCGACACCGTCTTCATGCCCTTCCACTGGCCGGGCGAGGGCCGGGCCAACACCCTGACCAACCCGGCCCTCGACCCGACCTCGCGGATGCCGGAGTTCAAGGCGTGCGCGGTGCGGGTGGAGGCGGTGAAGTAGCTGAAGCAGGGGTATCGGCTGGGCTGTTGGAGCCCATCGGCTCAGTGCCGGGTATGCCAGTCGCCGCCCTCGATGAGCTTGCCGGTGGCGCGCAGGCGGGCCGTGACGGTGGGGGCGGCCACGTACACCCAGGCTCGTACGGAGGTGCCGTCCGCGCGGGTCACTGGGCGCGCGACCCGCTCGTACAGGTTGCGGGGGTCACCCGGTGCGTAGTCCTCCAACCGGTCGAGGGAGGCGAGCAGTTCCTCGTACGCCTCGGGCCGTGCGGCGACCAGTTCGCCGCTGACCGTGCCGCCGGGCTCCTCCACGGCGTACGGATAGCCGGGCCCCTCGTACAGCACCGCGCCTGCCAGCCGTCCCGGTTCCCCGGACGCCGTGCGCCCGCGCAGGAAGAGGTCGTGGTTGCGTTCGCCGGGGCGGAGGGTGCCGTAGACGAAGAAGGGCAGGCGCGGCTCGGCCGAGAGGCTCAAGGAGCTCAAGGGGCTCAGAGGGTTCAAGAGGCCGTCTCCTCCCCGGCCGTCTCCTCCCCCAGCCACTGCAGATAGTCCGCGCTCCCCCGCACGACCGGGGTCGCGATGATCTCCGGCGTGTCGTAGTCGTGCGCTTCGAGGAGGTACGCCTCCAGCGCGTCGTACCGCACGCCCGTCGTCTTGAAGAGTACCTGCCACTCGGCGGCGGTCTCGATGTCGCCCTTCCAGCGGTAGACGGACGTGACGGGGCCGGAGATCTGGGCGCAGGCGGCGGCCCGCGCCCGCACGGCGCCGCGGGCGAGCGTCTCCGCCTTGTCCGGGGCGTCGGTTGTGGTCAGGACGGTCAGCCAGTCGGCCGTGGCCATGATCGTCTCCTTTTCGGTCCTTCGCGGAAGCGTGCGCACAGACCTTCGCAGAAACGATTCTCACTCCTCACACATCCCCACACATCCAACAGAGCGCGCTATGGACATGACATGTCATGGACCTTTAAATCTGAGTCAACTCCAGCGCTCCCCACCCGCCGCCCCCACGCGCCCTCTTCAAGGCGCCTTTCCGAGGAGACCGATGAGTCGGATACGGCACATCCGAGGTTCCCGTCTCGCCACGGCCGGCATAGCCGCCTCCGCCGCCGCCCTCATGGCCGCCACACTCTCCCCCACCGCCGACGCGGCCGCCAGACCGACCCGGGCCACCGCGATCAAGAACGCGGCGTCGGCCCTCGTCGAACACGCCGCGAGCCTGGGACTCACCTCCGCGCACAACACCACCGTCCGGGACGTCGTCGTCGACAAGGACGGCACCCAGCACGTGCGCTACGACCGGACGTACCATCAACTCCCGGTCCTGGGCGGTGACTTCGTGGTCCACCTGGCGCCGGACGGCACGTACCGCAGCGCCTCACGGGCGACGAAGAGCCCCGTCTCCCTGTCGACCGTGACGCCGAGGCTGTCCGCCCCGAAGGCCGCCGACCTCGCGGCGAACGCGCTGCGGGCCGCGAACCTCGGCGAGACGCTGAGGAAGCTGACTGCCAAGCCGGAGCTGGTGGTTGACGCCCTGCACGGCGCCCCCAAGCTGGCCTGGCGCACCAACGCGGTGGCGCAGGACTCGCACGGCAACCCGCTCGCCCGCACGGTCCTGACCGACGCCGCCACCGGCGCGCAGATCGACGCGTGGGACAGCATCGAGACGGCGACGGGTGACGGCCAGTCGCTCTACGGCGGCAAGGTTCCCCTGGAAACGACCCTGTCGGGATCGACGTACCAGCTCACGGACCCGACGCGCGGGAACACGTACACGGGCGACGCGGCGAACAAGACGGACCTGTGCGTCCTGGGCATCTGCCTGAGCCGCGCCCCGTCGACGGTCTTCACGGACGCCGACAACCACTGGGGAACGGGCACGACGACGGACCGCGCGACGGCGGCCGTGGACGCCCAGTACGGCACGAACACCACCTGGGACTACTACAAGAACGTCCACGGCCGCAGCGGCATCGCGGGCGACGGCAAGGGCTCGTACAACCGCGTCCACTACGGCAGCAACTACAACAACGCCTTCTGGGACGACACTTGCTTCTGCATGACGTACGGCGACGGTGACGGCACGACGCTCGGCCCCCTGGTGGCCCTGGACGTGGCCGGACACGAGATGTCCCACGGCGTGACGTCCAAGACGGCAGGCCTGACGTACTCGGGCGAGTCCGGCGGCCTGAACGAGGCGACGTCCGACGTCTTCGGCACGCTGGTGGAGTGGTACGCGAACAACTCCTCGGACCCCGGTGACTACTTGATCGGCGAGAAGATCGTCCGCTCCGGCTTCGGCAGGCCGGCCCTCCGCTTCATGGACAAGCCCTCCAAGGACGGCAACTCGGCGGACTGCTGGACCTCGTCGCTCGGAGATCTGGACGTCCACTACTCATCGGGCGTCGCGAACCACTTCGCCTACCTCCTGGCCGAGGGCAGCGGCGCGAAGACCCTCAACGGCGTCAGCTACAACTCCCCCACGTGCGACGGCTCGACGGTGACGGGCATCGGCCGGGACAAGGTCGGCAAGATCTGGTACCGCGCGCTGACGGTCTACATGACGTCGTCGACGAACTACGCGGGTGCCCGGGCGGCGACCCTGAACGCGGCGAAGGATCTGTACGGGGCGGGGAGCCCGGAGTACGCCGCGGTCGCGGCGGCTTGGTCGGCTGTGGCGGTGCGCTGACAGTACGACGTGGTACGGCCGCGACCAGCAGTACCCGCCCAAAGCCATCGTCGCCACGGAGCGGCCGTTGAGTGGATGGGGCGCGGTCCCGGGGTGGGGGCACGCCGCGACCGCGCCCCATCTCCGCCTGCCTGGTCTGCGCAGGAGTCGTCGAGCAAACCCCTAGGTTTCCCCGAGAACACAGTCGGCTTCGCCCCATGGCTGTGACCATCAAGACGGCTGTCCATCAGCGATCTGAACTTGGCTCGGCAGTGCCGCCTGAGGTCGTTTCGGGTTTCGTGTGGAGGACTTCGCGGGCCTGCTCCGCGGCTCGGGCGATGCTCTCGGAGACGAAGTCGACGAAGCGGGCGATGTTCTCGAGGCGGGCGGCGGCCGGGGTGCCGGGGCCGAGGATGCTGACGCCCTGTCGTGCGGTTTCGCCGAGGTGGGCGGTGGCGCGGGCGCTGGCCATCGTTGATTGGTACATGACGTCGTCGTCGACGACGTAGCGCTCGCGGCGGCGTTCGTCGCGTTCCCGACGGACGAGGCCCTGGCTCTCGAGGAACGCGATCGCTTTGGAGACGGTCGCCGGGCTGACCTCGAGGCGCTGGACGAGTTCGGACGCGGTGAGGCTGCCCGCGTCGGTGGTGTAGAGGCAGACCAGCAGGCGGGCCGTCATCTTGGGCAGGCCCGATTGCATGAAGACGGTGGCGAGCATCTCCTCGTACTCGCGCACGGCCTCGGCGTCGCGTCCGTGGGCCTGCGGGGGCGCTTCCGCCCCTCGGGGCGCGGTCTGCCTGCGGCGGTGGGCGCGGTGTTCGGTGGCGCGGTGGGCGAGGTCGGCGCGGTAGGCGGTGGGGCCGCCGTTGCGCATCACCTCACGCGTGATCGTCGAGGTCGGACGGTCGAGGCGTCTGGCGATCTCCGCGTAGGCAAGGCCGTCGGCCAGTCCCAGCGCGATCTGCTGGCGTTCCTGCTGGGTGAGTCTGCCTCCCGGCATCGCGGTCTCCTTCGTGGTCCGTGGTGTCTCCAGTATAGCGTTCACCTCCAGCCCATTGCAACGATCAGAGTGACGGTCGTTGCATTAGACTCAAAACCATTGCAACGAATTACCGTCTCCTAGCTGCAATGACGGCAATTACGCGCAACGAGTCTGTTGCCAGAACCGTGAACGCAACGTAGCTTTCCGTCATCGGAAACAGCGCGCCGAAGGAGCGCACGCTGCAGAAGAAGGAGAGCACGATGCAGAAGTTCGACACCCCCGCCCCGGTCTCGGCCGTCCTCGACATCCCCGCGGGACGCATCCGGTTCATCGCCGCCGACCGGGCCGACACCACGGTCGAGATCCTGCCCGCGGACGCCTCCAAGAGCCGCGACGTGAAGACGGCGGAGCAGACCGAGGTCGCCTACGGCGACGGCGTCCTGCGGATCGAGGTCCCGGCGGCGAAGAACCGGATCCTCGGCGCTTCCGGATCCATCGAGGTGACCATCCAGCTGCCCGCCGGCTCCCGCACCGAGGTGACGGCGGCCAGCGCCGAGTTCCGGGGCGTCGGACGGCTCGGCGACATCGCCGTCGACGGCGCCTACCGCCACATCAAGATCGACGAGGCCGCGAGCGTCCGGCTCACCGCGATCGACGGCGACGTCGAGGTCGGCCGGCTCAACGGCCCCGCGGAGATCAGCACCGCAAGGGGCGACATCCGGATCACCGAGGCCGTGCGCGGCACGGTGACCCTGCGCACCGAGTCCGGCGACATCTCGGTCGGCGCCGCCCGCGGAGTCTCCGCCTCCCTGGACGCAGGCACCGCCTACGGCCGGATCCACAGCGCGCTCAAGAACACCGACGGCGCCGCCGCCGGCCTGAACATCCACGCGACCACCGCCTACGGCGACATCACCGCCCGCAGCCTGTAAAGAAGGAGCACCCCCCATGACCAACCTGGCCATCGCGGCGAACGGGCTGCGCAAGTCCTACGGCGACAAGACCGTCCTCGACGGCGTCGACCTGGCCGTCCCGGAAGGAACGATCTTCTCCCTGCTCGGCCCGAACGGCGCCGGCAAGACCACCGCCGTCAAGATCCTCTCCACCCTCATCACCGCCGACGCCGGCGAGCTGCACGTCGGCGGCCACGACCTCGCCACCGACCCGCAGGCCGTGCGCGCCGCGATCGGTGTCACCGGGCAGTTCTCCGCCGTCGACGGCCTGATCACCGGCGAGGAGAACATGCTCCTCATGGCGGACCTGCACCACCTGTCCAAGCGCGAAGGGCGGCAGGTCACCGCCGAGCTGCTGGAGCGCTTCGACCTCACCGAGGCCGCGAAGAAGCCCGCCTCCGCCTACTCCGGCGGCATGAAGCGGCGCCTGGACATCGCCATGACCCTGGTCGGCAACCCGCGGATCATCTTCCTCGACGAGCCGACCACCGGCCTCGACCCGCGCTCCCGCCACAACATGTGGCAGATCATCCGCGAGCTCGTCTCCGACGGCGTCACCGTCTTCCTCACCACCCAGTACCTGGAGGAGGCCGACGAGCTCGCCGACCGCATCGCCGTGCTCCACGACGGCAAGCTCGCCGCCGAGGGCACCGCCGACGACCTGAAACGGCTCATCCCCGGCGGACACGTCCGGCTCCGCTTCACCGACCCAGCCGCGTACCAGAGCGCCGCCTCCGCACTGCACGAGGCCTCCCGGGACGAGGAATCCCTCGCCCTGCAGATCCCCAGCGACGGCAGCCAGCGCGAGCTGCGCTCCATCCTCGACCGGCTGGACGCGGCCGGCATCGAGGCCGACGAGCTGACCGTGCACACCCCCGACCTCGACGACGTCTTCTTCGCCCTCACCGGCGGCGCCGCCGTCCCCAACCAGCCCAAGGAGGCTGTCCGATGAGCGCCCTCTCCCTTGCCATGCGCGACTCGTCCACGATGCTGCGCCGCAACCTCCTGCACGCCCGGCGCTACCCGTCGCTCACCCTGAACCTGCTGCTCACCCCGATCATGCTGCTGCTGCTCTTCGTCTACATCTTCGGCGACGTGATGAGCGCGGGCATCGGCGGCGGCGGCGCCGACCGCTCCGAGTACATCGCCTATGTCGTCCCGGGCATCCTGCTGATGACCATCGGCAGCACCGTCATCGGGGCCGCGGTGTCCGTCTCCACCGACATGTCCGAGGGCATCATCGCCCGCTTCCGCACGATGGCGATCCACCGCCCTTCGGTGCTCGTCGGGCACGTCGTCGGCAGCGTCCTGCAGTCGATCGCCAGCGTGGTCCTCGTCGGCGCCGTCGCCGTGGCCATCGGCTTCCGCTCCACGGACGCCACGGCCCTGGAGTGGCTGGCAGCGTTCGGGCTGCTCGCGCTCTTCACCATGGCGCTCACCTGGATCGCGGTCGGGATGGGCATGGCCAGCCCGAACGCCGAGGCCGCCAGCAACAGCGCCATGCCGCTGATCCTCCTGCCGCTCATCTCCAGCGCGTTCACCCCGATCGACGCGATGCCGGGCTGGTTCCAGCCGATCGCCGAATACCAGCCGTTCACACCTGCCATCGAGACCCTGCGCGGCCTGCTGCTCGGCACCGAGATCGGCCACAACGGATGGCTCGCCGTCGTCTGGTGCCTGGGCCTCGCGGTGCTCGGCTACTTCTGGTCGACCTCGAAGTTCAACGACGACCCGAAATAACCGCCATGACAAGGCGGGCCACCTCCCGCAACTCGTGCCACCCCAGGGCGGCGTACACCGACACCCGGTCGGCGTACGCCGCCCCGTTCGTGTGCAAGGAGGACCCCGTTGCCCCATGTGCCCTCCCCGGAGGAAGGGTGTTCCAGCGGATGGTGCCGGCTGTACCGAGCAGGACGGATGGGAGTCACGACCGGTGCACCTGCTGGGAGGTGTACGCCGCCGTCGCCTTCACAGCCACCGCGCTCGATTCCCTGGTCCGCCCAGCGTGCCGACGATAGAACGTACGAGACTGGTTGCGCCGCCCACCTGGGGTTTCCCTGTCCTGACGTGAGACAAAGCTGCCAATTACCCTCTCTCGGCCTTGGGAGGCGTGATGGGTGATGCTGGTCTGACAGGTGAGGGGCCCTGGGGGCCTTCTGCCTCCCAGGGGACGGTAATTGGCAGATTTGGGCCACCCCCCAGCCACCCACCTGGGGCTTTCCTGTCGCGGCGTGGCCCAAATCTGCCAATTACCCCCAGAGGCCCCCCGGATGCGTCCCCACCAGCAAGCCGCTGAGCCCACCAGGCGTGCTGCCACCCCGCCGCTGCGCACCCGTCCCCACCCGCAAGCCGCCAAGCCCACCGGGCGTGCCGCCACCCGGCCGCTGCGCACCCCCACCCACCCGCAAGCGGCCAAGCCCACGGGGCGTGGCCCCGACCCACGAGCGCGCCCCATCCACTCACCCGCAGGCCGCTAAGCCGACCCGGCGTGCAGGCGAGCCGCCAGCGCGCCCGCCCCACCCCGGACCGCGACGCAGCCGACCCCGCCCGCAAGCGCACCTCGGCCACCCACCCTTCCGGGCCGTCCGCTCGCTTCTCCCCCGTGCTGGAGCGAGCCGAGTCACGGGTCGGCCGCAGGCCGATCGGCGCAGCCGACGCGAAGCGCAGCGCCCTTTACCCGGCTCGCGGAAGCACGACACTGCCAAAGAAGCGGGCGGCCCCAACAGCCACTGGAAAACACCAGGGGGCAAGCCCACCGCCCTCACCGACGCCCATGTGAGCCAGGCGCTCCCCTCCACCCGCCAGGTCATGTCTTCCATTGACGGGGATCCTCAGCCCCACCAGTTGAACAGCAAGTCGCCAACCACCCCGGGGCGCCAGTAACGGATCTGGGCGAGCTCCGCGTTCGCCAGCTCGCTCAAGTCCACGCTGGCCATGGGCGCGTTCAGATCACGCGTGGGCAGGGCCCGAAGACCGACAGCGTCGAAGCCTCCCGCCCATGCCGGCGGGTCCACGAAACCCGACACCGGCCGGCCCGGCACAGGTGACGTGCCGGTGAAGGCGACGAGGGGCAGGTGGTCGTGGCACAAGACGGCGTGCGAGCCCGCGCGTCCGGCGATCGTGACCGCGTGGAAGCTGGACGCTCCAGCGAAGGCCAGCTCTTCGGTACGAGCCCCGATTCCTCGCGTGGCTTCGAAGCAGGCGCTTCTGAACGATGCCAAGTCCGTCTGCGGGAGGGGCTCTGCCGGTTCGGAAGCGGCTCCGCCGCCCAGCCTGATCACCCGTTCACACCCCCGCCCCGTACCCTTCGCGTTCTTTTCCGTCGGACACCCGCCGCACCCCGGTGACCTGCTGGAATGCGGCTGATCCGGCACTCCCCGACTGCCCGGATGACACCCGTTCAGCCCGCTTCCTGACGTTCGGTCAGGAAGCGGACGTCGCCACGTGCCACTTACCTCGGTACAGCAGGGGCACGACCGACACAGCGGCACGGGGGTGTCGCGGGCCGCGCCCCTTCGGAGGAGCAAGCACGATGCGACGTACCGCCCGTCTGCTGACCGGTACCGCACTCGCCGTCGCCGCCGCGGGCCTCGCCACCGCGCCCGCGTACGGTGCGGACAGCGCGAGCCTGGAGGTGTTCCCCTCCAACGTCGTCCCGGGGGGCGACGTCACCGTCAACACGGCGGCGTGCGGCCAGGCCACGGCGACGGGTGACGCGAGCGCGGTGGGCGCGGGCAGCTTCATGTTCACCCCCAGCACGCACGAGAACGACGCGATCGGCCAGTTCCGGGTGCCGCCGAGCGCGCAGCCGGGGACGTACGAGATCGTCGCGAAGTGCGACGGCGGCCGGCAGGTGAAGGGTGACCTGGTGGTGACCCTGACGTCCACGCGGGAGCAGGTCCAGCCGCGCGGACTGGTGAAGACGGGGGTCGGTGGCGCTCTGGGCACCGACCCCGTGAAGACCGCGGCGGGAGTGGCGGCCCTGGCCGTCGCCGCCGCGGGCGGTACCTGGCTCCTGCATCGCCGGGCGAGAGGCGACAGGATCTGACGGACACCCTCCGCTGTCCGTCCACCGGTACCGCCGTCCCCTCCCCCTCCGTGGCCCGACGCCCCTCGCGGCCCGGAGGGGGAACGGGACCCAGCAACGAACAGAAGACCGCGACAGGAGCGAGCAGAGAGGAGGCTCACGTGCGCCGGGTCAGCGACATCGCCATATCGTCCGTCACCGTGGTCGCGCTCGGCTCCGGTGCCTGGCTGCTGCGCAGCGGCGCCGAGACCCATGCGCCGCCCCAGCCGTCCGCCGCGCAGGCCGCGTCGCCCGGCACCCGCGCCAAGGAGTCCGCGGCGCCCGCGCTGCCGCATTCCCCGCCCGAACGCATACGCATACCCTCGATCCACGTCAACGCCCCGCTGATGGGACTCGCCCTCACCCCGCAGGGCAGCCTGGACGTCCCGCCCGCCGGGGAGAAGAACCTCGCCGGCTGGTACGAGGCCGGCACCACCCCGGGCGAGCGAGGCACCGCCATCGTCGCCGGACACGTCGACAACACCGAAGGTCCCGCCGTCTTCTACGACCTCGGTTCCCTCAAGAAGTCCGACACCATCGAGGTGGCCCGCCGCGACGGCAGCACCGCGGTCTTCGCCGTCGACGCCGTCGAGGTCTACGCCGCCCGCGACTTCCCCGACGACAAGGTGTACGGCGCCGCGGACCGCCCTGAGCTCCGCGTCATCACCTGCGGAGGCGGCTACTCGAAGACGACGGGGTATCAGGGCAACGTGGTCGTCTTCGCCCATCTGACGGGGAGCCGGGGCGGGTAAACAGCGGCCCCTGGAGGGGAGACCGGCCGGATGGCCGGCGGCCGCCGTTCACCGCGACAGACGTCAGCGGGAGCCTTACGCTGAAAAGGGCAGATCTTTCTCGGGCTTGAGTGCTGACACCTCAGGCCAGGAGCTGGGAGGCCCGTATGCGGCCGATAGCCAGAATATGCGTCGCCACCGCGTCAGCCGTCGCTTTGAGCGCTGGTTTCACGGCACCCACGGCCACGGCGGACGACCCTAAGGAGATCTTTGAAAAGGTGGCGCCCGCGACCGTGCAAGTCGTGGGCAGTGTGAGTTCCGGTACGGGAATCATCTACGACGCCGAACAGGGCCTCATCCTCACCAACGCCCATGTCGTCGCCGGTGAGACCGCCCTCAAAGTCCGCATCGGGGACCGCGGGCCCGTTCCCGTCCGGCTGTTGGGAAGTGATCCCTGCGAGGACCTGGCGGTCTTGAAACTCTCGACGCCAGAAGAGGATCTGAAACAGGTGGAGTTCGGCGACAGCCGCGAACTCAAGCAAGGGGACGAAGTGACGGCGATCGGCTACCCCTCGGCGGGAGGCGACGTCGGCAGTCAGAAGGCCGTCCTGACCAACGGGGTGGTCCAGGTGCCCGACGTCGCCGAGACGGGCAATCTGAGTCAGCCCGATCTGCCGTCCACCATCCAGCATTCGGCGACACTCAACGCCGGGAACTCCGGAGGGCCGTTGCTCAACGACAGGGCACAGCTTGTCGGTATCAACGACTCCTACGCGGCAGGCGATATCCGGGACCAGAACTTCGCCATCAGCAGCAGCCACGCCGAACCCATCCTCCAAGGGCTCGCCGACGGAAAGAGCAAGAACAATCCCGGATGGCAGACACTCGTCGCGCTCAGCGACCCGAATTTCGTCGACTACTTCACCGCTGACCTACAAGCCGATGCTCAGGCGCTTCAGAAAAATCTCGTCGACAAACAGATCGACGGTCTCTACGTAGGCAGCGTGGACAGCAACTCTCCGGCCAGCGCGGCGGAACTTGTGGCCGGTGACGTCATCACCCACCTCAAGGACACTCCGGTCACCAGCGTCCCTCAGGTGTGCAACATCCTTCAGTCGTCCGCGCCAGGTGAGAAACTCAAAGTCAGCGGCGTGTTCACAGAGGATGGAAAGGACGTCAACGGGCAACCCGTCAAGGTCGGCGACCCCTGGTCAATCAACATCAAGCTGTCGGAGTGACGTCCGCCCGGTCACACCGGCAGAGTGACATCCACCCGCCGTACTGAGTGACATCCACCAGCCGTGCAGAGTGACATCCCGCCGTCACGCCACCCACTGCTGATACGCCAGATTCGCCACCAGCGCGAACACCACCGTCAGCAGCACCACCCGTACGAACCCGCTGCCCTTCTTCAGCGCCGTCCGCGCCCCGACCGTCCCGCCGACCAGGTTGAACACGGCCATCAGGGCGGCCAGTTGCCAGTGCACCGTGCCCTTCCAGGCGAAGGTCGCGAGGGCGCCCGCGTTGGTGCAGCAGTTGACGATCTTGGCGGTGGCGGAGGCGGTCACCAGGTCGAGGTGGAGGAGCGCGGTGAGCGCGAGCACCAGGAACGTACCGGTGCCGGGGCCGATCAGCCCGTCGTAGAAGCCGATGCCGAGGCCGGCGAGCCCGATCGCGGCCAGCACGCGGCGCGCGGAGACCGGGGTGGCCGATGGCGCCGTACCGAACGCGGGCTTGAGGATCACGAAGGTTCCGACGCCGAGCAGGACGACCATGACGACCGGCTTCAGTACGTCGGTGCTCATCCCGGCCGCGACGAAGGCGCCCCCCGTCGAACCGGCGAGCGCCGCGAGCCCGATCCGTACGGCGAGGCGCACATCGACGGGCGCCTTGCGTGCGTACGTCACCGCCGCGCCGGTCGTGCCGACGATCGCCACCGCCTTGTTCGTGCCGAGCGCGTACGCCGCCGGTGTGCCGCTCGGCAGCCCGAGCAGCAGCGCGGGGAGCAGGAGCAGCCCGCCGCCGCCCACCACGGCGTCGATCCAGCCGGCCGCCAGGGAGGCGAGGCACAGGACGGCGACCATGGTCAGTGATATGTCGGGCATGATCGCGAGCCTATGGACGAAGTAGATGTGCGGTCCATGAATCCTGCGAAGCTTGAGGGGTTTCTGAGGTTCGGCCCCCTTCGGCCCCACCTCACGCCTCACCTCAGGGCCGGCTTCAGGGCCCATCTCACAGCCGCCACTTCCCAGCGCCCCCCGAACCCTCACATCCGGACCCCATCCCCGCTGAGGGCAGCGTTCCTCCCGGGAAACAACCGTGATGCGGCCGGGTAACACCGGCACCGCACGGTGTGGTCATGACCTCGAAAACGCATGTGGTGGTGATCGGCGCCGGGCTCGCGGGCGCACGGCTCGCCCGGCGGCTCGAAGAGCTCGGGGCGACCGGGGCGACCGGCGCGTCCGGCGCGTCTTCCGCCGCAACCGGTGCGTCCGCCGGGTCGGCCGGGCCCGCCGTGACCGTCGAGCTCGTCGGCGAGGAGGAGCACCCCCCGTACAACCGTGTCCTGCTCGCCGAGGTCCTGGCCGGGCGGTATGCCCCCGAGGTGATCGCCCTCCCCGCGCCGAGCCGGCTGACCCGCGCCCGGGTCACCGGCATCGACCGCGCCACGCGCACGCTGCACTGCGCGGATGGCTCGGTGATCGCATACGACACGCTGGTCCTCGCGACGGGCTCGAACCCCGTACTCCCGCCGCTGCGCGGCCTGTTCACGTCGGCCAGGCACGAACTCCCCGACGGTGTCCACGCGTTCCGCACGATGGACGACTGCCTGGGCCTGTCGAAGTCCGTACGGCCCGGCGCCCGCGTCGTCGTGATCGGCGGCGGTCTGCTCGGCGTCTCCGCCGCCCGCGCGCTCGCCGTGCGCGGCGCCCAGGTGGTGCTGGCCCAGCAGTCCGAGCGGCTCATGGAGCGCCAGCTCGACCCGTCCGCGTCCCGTCTGGTCCACCGGCACCTCACGGACCTGGGCGTCGAGGTGCACACCGAGTGCCGGGTGCGCGACGTGCGCTGCGTCGGCGGTGCGGTCCGCTCGGTCGAGCTGGCCGACGGGTACGCCCTCGACGCCGACCTCGTGGTCCTGGCCTGCGGCGTCCACCCTCGCGTGGGTCTGGCCAACGACGCGGGACTCGCCGTCCACAAGGGCATCCTCGTCGACGACGAACTGCGGACGTCCGACCCGCACATCCGGGCGATCGGCGACTGCGCCCAACACGAGGGACATATCTACGGCTTGGCCACACCGGCTCTCGAACAGGCTGACACTCTCGCAGAGTTGATAACCGCCGAGGCCAGGGAAGCCGCCGAGTCCGGGGAAGCAGTCACCGCGCGGCCGACCACCCGCCCCGCCGCCCGCTACACCGGCACCCGCGCCCTGACCCGTCTCACCCTCACCGGCCACGACTCCACCCCCCTCGACCTCGCCGCGTTCGGCGAACCCGAACCCCGCCCGGGCGACGACGTCATCCAGCTCGCCGACGCCACCCGCGGCACCTACCGCAAGGTCGTCGTCCGCGACGACCGGCTCGTCGGCGGCGTACTCGTCGGCGAACTCGGCACGGTCGGCGCCCTCGCCCGCGCCTGGGAGGGAGCGGAGCCGCTCCCCGCGGACGGCGCCCCCCTGCTCCACCTGCTCACCAACGACGGAGGCTCCTGAATGTCCACGGACACGACGAAGGCGGCGAACGCGAACGCCGCCGACGGAACCGCGCACACGATCGTGCTCGTGGGCCACGGCATGGTCGGCCAGCGCTTCCTGGAAGCGCTCGCCGAGCGCGGTCTGACCACCACCCACCGCGTGGTCGTGCTGTGCGAGGAGCCCCGCCCGGCGTACGACCGGGTCCAGCTCACCTCGTACTTCTCGGGCAGGACGGCCGACGACCTGTCCATGACCGACATGGAGTTCATCGAGAAGCACGCGATCGAACTGCACATCGGCGACCCGGCGGAGACCATCGACCGCGAGGCCCGCACGGTGACCGCCCGCTCGGGACGGGTCGTCGCCTACGACACCCTCGTCCTCGCCACCGGCTCCTACCCCTTCGTCCCGCCGGTCCCCGGCAAGGACGCCGAGGGCTGCTTCGTCTACCGCACGATCGAGGACCTGCTCGCGATCGAGGAGTACGCGAAGACGAAGGCCACGAGCGGCGCGGTGGTCGGCGGCGGCCTGCTCGGACTCGAAGCGGCGGGCGCGCTGAAGGGACTGGGACTCAGCACCCACATCGTGGAGTTCGCGCCGCGCCTGATGCCGGTGCAGGTGGACGACGGCGGTGGCGCGGCGCTCCTGCGCACCATCGCGGACATGGGCCTGACGGTCCACACCGGCACGGGCACGCAGGAGATCATTACGGACGCCGCAGGCTCCGTGGCCGGCATGAAGCTGTCCGACGGTTCCGAACTCGCCACGGACATGGTGGTGTTCAGCGCCGGTGTCCGCCCCCGCGACCAGCTCGCCCGCGACTGCGGCCTGACGGTCGGCGAGCGCGGCGGCATCACGGTCGACGAGCAGTGCCGCACGGTCGCCGACCCGCACGTTTTCGCGATCGGCGAGTGCGCGCTGGCTGCGGACGGCCGCGTGTACGGCCTGGTGGCGCCCGGTTACGAGCAGGCCGAGACGGCGGCCGCGACCATCGCCGCGGACGAGGCCGCCTTCACCGGCGCCGACCTCTCCACCAAGCTGAAGCTGCTCGGCGTGGACGTGGCGTCCTTCGGCGACGCGCACGGCACGACCGAGGACTGCCTGGACGTCGTCTACGCGGACTCGCGCGCGGGCCTGTACAAGAAGCTGGTCATCGGCCGCGACGGCACCCTGCTCGGCGGCATCCTGGTCGGCGACGCCGAGACGTACGGCACCCTGCGCGCGCTCACCGGCTCCGTACCGCCCGTCTCGCCGGAGCAGCTGGTGCTGCCCGCCGGTGCCGGGGCGCCCGCCCAGCTCGGCCCGTCCGCCCTGCCGGACGGGGCGGTCATCTGCTCCTGCCACAACGTCACCAAGGGCACGATCCGCGGCGCGGTCACCGAGCACTCCTGCACGACCGTGCCCGAGGTGAAGCAATGCACCAAGGCCGGTACGGGCTGCGGCAGTTGCGTCAAGGTGCTGGGCCAGTTGGTCACCGCCGAACTGGAGGCGAGCGGCGTCGAGGTCGACAAGGGCCTGTGCGGCTGCTTCGCGCAGACGCGCGAGGAGCTGTACGAGATCGTCTTCGCGCTTCGGATCACCTCGTACCCGACGCTGCTGGACCGCTACGGCCGCGAGGGTGCCCGGGGCGCCGACGGCTGCGAGATCTGCAAGCCGGCGGTCGCCTCGATCATCGCCTCGCTGGCCCCGACGATCGGCGCGAGCGGCTACGTCCTGGAGGGCGAGCAGGCGGCCCTCCAGGACAGCAACGACCACTTCCTCGCCAACCTCCAGAAGAACGGCTCCTATTCGATCGTGCCGCGCATCCCCGGCGGCGAGATCACCCCCGAGAAGCTGATCGTGATCGGCGAGGTGGCCCGGGACTTCGGCCTCTACACGAAGATCACGGGCGGCCAGCGCATCGACATGTTCGGCGCGCGGGTGGAGCAACTCCCGCTGATCTGGACCAGGTTGGTGGATGCGGGCTTCGAGTCGGG
This sequence comes from Streptomyces dengpaensis, assembly GCF_002946835.1. Classification (NCBI taxonomy): domain Bacteria; kingdom Bacillati; phylum Actinomycetota; class Actinomycetes; order Kitasatosporales; family Streptomycetaceae; genus Streptomyces; species Streptomyces dengpaensis. The sequence goes on along the minus strand of NZ_CP026652.1, from coordinate 5,915,268 downwards.
CCACGCGTACGGCAAGGCCCTGCGCACGGTGAAGTCCTGCGTCGGCCAGACCTGGTGCCGGTACGGCGTCCAGGACTCGGTCCGCATGGCCATCGACCTGGAGCTGCGCTACCGGGGACTCCGTTCCCCCCACAAGCTCAAGTCGGCGGTCTCCGGGTGCGCCCGCGAATGCGCCGAGGCCCAGTCCAAGGACTTCGGCGTGATCGCCACCGCCAACGGCTGGAACCTGTACGTCGGCGGCAACGGCGGCGCGACCCCGCGCCACGCGGACCTGCTGGCCCAGGACTTGACCGATGCGGAGCTCATCCGTCTGATCGACCGCTTCCTGATGTTCTACATCCGTACGGCGGACCGCCTGGAGCGCACGTCGACGTGGCTGGAGCGGATCCCGGGCGGCCTGGACCACGTGCGCGACGTGGTGGTGGACGACTCGCTCGGCATCTGCGAGGAGCTGGAGTCACTGATGGCGGCGCACGTGGCGAACTACCGCGACGAATGGGCCGAGACCATCAACGACCCCGAGAAACTGGCCCGGTTCGTGTCCTTCGTCAACGCGCCCGACACCCCCGACCCGGTCGTCGGCTTCGTCCCCGAACGCGACCAGATCAAGCCCGATCTGCCGCTGCTGACCATCGGCCACCGTCCCCTGGAAGGAAGCTCCCCGCGATGACCCTGGCCCCCGAGACGACCGGCCTGAAGGTGCAACTGCGCTCGCGCGACGCCTGGTTCACCGTCTGCGAGCTGACCACCCTCATGCCGGGCCGCGGAGTGGCGGCACTGCTCCCCGACGGCCGGCAGGCAGCCCTCTTCCGCGACCGCACGAACCGCCTGTACGCCATCGACAACCGCGACCCGTTCAGCGGAGCGGCGGTCCTCTCCCGCGGCCTGACCGGCACCCACCAGGGCCGCCCGTACGTCGCCTCCCCGCTGCTGAAGCAGCGCTTCGACCTGATCTCCGGGCAGTGCCTGGACGACGAGACCGTACGGGTGGCGACGTACGAGGTGCGGGTGCACTAGGGCCGTTGGCTCAGGGCTGCGTGTTCAGGTGCGAAGCGGGCTGCACAACAGCGCCGCGGGGCCAGGGGTGCTGCCCAGACGGGTGGTGAAGGCGATGCCTGCGGCGTACTCGTCGGCCGCGCATTGGCCCTTGTAGCGTCCGTGGGCGAAGTCGCCGCCGTCACCCGTGCTGGGGCGGTTGTCGGAGCGGTCGAACCAGACGGTTCGTCCGGTGAGCCCCAACGCGGTGCGGGCGGGCGCGCACAGGGCCGCCGACACACGGTCGCCGCGGCGGCTGTAGCCGATGAGGAACTGCCCGGCGGGGCACTGGAGTTTGGTGTGGCCGCCGGCCCAGTCGCCGCCCGCGGGAACGTGGCGTTCGTCGGTGACGACCGTCTGAGCGTCGCCTGCCGCGCGCAGGTCGCCGCCGCTCGTCGTGTCGGTGCACAGACCTCGGCCGCCGGTGTGGCTGAGGCCGATCAGCCGCAGGCCATCGGGGCAGGCGGCCTTGGACGACCCCGGATTCCAGTCGCCCTGGGCCCGCACCCGCAGGGAGCGCACGTCGTCGCCGTGGTCGGTGGTGAGCATGCGCCAGGCAGCCACCGGCGAAATGTCCCCGGTGCGGGTCGGCGAGGTCATGAGGTGATTCCAGGCGGTGCCACGCCAGTCGCCCTGATCGAGGATGCCGTACCGTCGCCCCGCGGTGTCGTAGCGCAGTAGGGCCCAGTCGTCGTGGCCCTCCCAGCCGACCAGCGGCCAGTAGGCGAAGTCCGCGTCCTGGTCGGCGAAGTAGTCGGTGATGTTGCCGAACCAGGTGCGGGCGGCCGCGCCCGTTTCACCGGATCCGATGCCGAACTCACTGATCCACAGGGGTGCGGTGTAGTGCTGCCCTTCCGTGGTGACGAAGAAGGCCTGGTCGTGGAGGACTTGGCGGAGCTGGTCGCGGGACAGGTCCTGGTAACGGGGGTCGTGCGTCTCGCCGATTCCGGTGGCGCCACTGTGCCGGGGGCCGGTGTAGCCGTAGAAGTGGGCAGAGTAGACCAGCTTGTGGGCGTTCACGAGGGTGTGCGAGAGCGTGCGCGCCGGCGTGAGGGTGGGGCGGTCGTGCGGCAGCCCGTCGACGGGCAGGCCGGTCCAGTTGATGCCCTCGATGATGATGAGGAGGTTGGGGTTGGCCTCGATGAGGATGCGGTCCGCGGCGAGTCGGGCCGCGGCGTACCAGTCGTGGTTGTCACCCAGGCCCCAGTTGGGGTCGTCCAGTATGTCGCGGCGTACCTCGTTGTAGAGATCCGCTCCTACGACACGGGAGTTGGCGGCGTAGCGGCGGGCCATGAAGACCCAGTCGTCGGCCCACTGCTGGGTGGACTGGCTGCTGTTCCACCGTTCGTTGCCGTCGATGCCGCAGCACCAACGGGACGTGTTGGTGTGGTTGTTGAGGATGACCGCGAACCCGTCCTGGGTGAGGGCGGTCACGACGGCGTCGAAGATCTGCAGCGGGGTCTTGCCACGCAGCTGAGGGTTGGCCGCGACGGCCGTGTCCGGCACGGGAGTTGACGCGCGGATCATCTCGTTGGAGAACGGCAGCCGGATGCTGTTGATGCCGAGGGCGTGGAAGTCGGCGAGCAGTTGGGGCAGCGGGGCGCGGTCCAGGCCGAGGGGTATGTCGTGGGCGTTCTGGCCGGCGTGGTGGTTGGCCGGGTCGGCGGTGCTGCCGCTTCCCGTCCACGACCCCTGCGCGCCGTCCCAGTTGGCCGACTTCAGGCGGAACCGGTGCCCGTCGGCATCGACGATGTACCGGCCGCGGGTGGATAACGGGGCATGCCAGGTGTCGGCCGCCGAGGGCGTGACCTGGGTGGCGGAGGCGGCAGGCTCCGGGGGGGCGGCGACCGCGGTGGGCGCCGTGGTCAACAGCGTCAGCAGGGTGGCTGTTGCTGTCAGGTACTGGACAAGTCTGGGTCTGACGGTCGGCATCCGGTCCTCTGTGGGGGCGCAAAGGGAATCGACGAGCGGTGAGCAACGAGCTTCGGCTGTCACCCTACGGAGGAAGACCCGGGCAGGTCGATATCAGTTGTCGCCACCATGTTGTTCCCGCGGCGCCCACGCGTACCGGCCCGCATCGGGGAAGCACGCAAGACCGCGCACCTCCCCGAGCCGCCGATACGTACGACCGCCAGGCGAACCGTCCTTCCGCTCGACCGTCAGGCGAGCTGCCCGTACGACCGTCAGGCGAACTGGAAGTCCGCCTTCGGGACCCGTCCGTCTTCGATCGTGAAGTCGAAAGTCGCCCGGAAGCCCTCACCACCGTTCGGCTTGACCTCCACCAGCAGCCGCTGCCCGTCGGCTCGCCGCTCGCCGATCTCGAGTACCTCGACGGAGTAGCCGGTGACCTCGGGTTCGGCGAGGCCGCTGCGGATCTCCTCGTGCCCCTCGAACCGTCGGTCGGCGTCGATGAGCACGCCGTCCTCGGTGAAGACCTCGGTGAGCGCGTCCGCGTCGCGGTCGTTCCACGCGTCGATGAACGCCTTGGCGACCGGGTCCATCTCGTTCGCCTGGTCGGGCTTGTCCGCCTGGTCCGGCGAGACGCTTCAGCCGCGGCCTGCAACCTCCCCCTGCCGCCACTCGGCCTGTGGACTCGCGTGGCAGCACCCAGTCTGTGCACGCGCATCGCACTCGTGGGAGAGGCTGCTTATGGGGGGGCACCAGCAGTGCCCCCCCATGGGCCGGAACCGACCGGCCGGGACAGGACACAGGCTCTAAGCCTGGAGAGCGTCGGACTTCGCTCCGGTCAGCCGTTCGGACGCTTCCCACAGCCGCCGGGAGACCGCGTCGTCGCGTGTCCACGGTGCCCGCCAGGAAGGGGCGGGCGCGCCTCGCCACATCGCGAAGGACGGGCCGAAGAAAGAGTCGGGGTGCACGTCGGGGGCGGTGGCCGCGTACAGCGTGGGCAGCGCGCCCGACTCCGCCGACTGGGCGAAGACCCGGTTGGTGAGTTCCATCAGGCGCTCGGCACCCCGGCGGCCCTCCGCGCGCGGGCCCGCGGTCTGGAGGTTGGTCGCGGCGTAGCCCGGGTGGGCCGTGGCCGCGAGCACATCCGCTCCGGTGGCCGCCAGCCGTCGCGCCAGTTCGTGGGTGAAGAGCAGGTTGGCGGTCTTGGAGCGGGCGTAGGCGATCCAACGCCGGTAACGGTGCTCACTGTTGAGGTCGTCGATGTCGATGTTGGCCAGGGCGTGCATCATGCTGGACACGGTCACGACCCGCGCACCGGGCGAGGCGAGCAGCGCGGGCAGCAGCAGTCCGGTGAGGGCGAAGTGGCCCAGGTGGTTGACCCCGAACTGCGTCTCGAAGCCGTCCGCCGTCGTCCCGTACGGCGGTGCCATCACCCCGGCGTTGTTGACGAGCAGGTCGAGACGGTCGTACGGGAACGCCTCCGCGAAGCCCCGTACGGATGCCAGGTCCGCGAGGTCGAGCCGCCGGAACTCGGCCGTGACGCCCGGCACTTCGGCCACGATCCGGTCCGTCGCCTCACTCCCCCGCACCTCACTCCGGCACGCGACCACGACCCGGGCGCCCTTGCGCGCCAGCTCCCGCGCCGTGACGTAACCCAGGCCGCTGTTGGCCCCGGTGACGACGGCAACGCGTCCGGTCTGGTCGGGGATGGCGCTGATGTCCCAGCCGGCCATGGCGGGCGCTCCTTCCGATCGCGGGCAGGGTCTCACCCTAGGGCCTGTCCGGCGTGCGACGCGTACGCCGTGCTCACACCCTGTCCACGACCCGTCAACCCGCTGTCCCCGAGCACGGTAACCCCGCGCCCATAAGGTCCCTCACCGTACGGCCCCGTCGCCGACCGGCGGCGGGGTGGTCACTTTCCCCTTGGAGCGAGAGTGGAACGTCGTACTGTCCTGCGTGCGGCCGTCCTCGGCGGAACCTCCGCCGTGTTCGGCGGAACCCTGTGGCGCGGAGCCGCGTACGCCGCGCCCGCGCAGCCCGGCACGGGCCCGTACGGAGCGCTCGGCTCACCGAACGCCAACGGCATCAGACTTCCCAGCGGCTTCACCAGCCGGGTGATCGCCCGTTCCGGCCAGACGGTCCCCGGCACGTCGTACACCTGGCACAACGCCCCGGACGGGGGCGCCTGTTACGCCGACGGCAGCGGCTGGATCTACGTCTCCAACTCGGAGATCAACCCCTCGGGCGGCGTGAGCGCGGTCAAGTTCTCGTCGAGCGGCACGGTCACGTCGGCGTACCGCATCCTCTCCGGCACCCGCCAGAACTGCGCGGGCGGCAAGACCCCGTGGAACACCTGGCTGTCCTGCGAGGAGGTGTCCCTCGGTTACGTCTACGAGACCGACCCCTGGGGCGTGAACGCGGCCGTGCAGCGGCCGGCGATGGGCCGCTTCAAGCACGAGGCGGCGGCCGCCGACCCCGTCCGCAAGGTGGTCTACCTGACTGAGGACGAGACGAACGGCCGCTTCTACCGCTTCGTGCCCACGACTTGGGGCAGCCTCTCCTCCGGCACCCTCCAGGTCATGGTCGCCGGCACCGCCACATCCGGTTCCTTCACCTGGGCGAACGTGCCCGACCCGGACGGCTCCCCCACCAGCACCCGCACCCAGGTCTCAGGGTCGAAGTCCTTCAACGGCGGCGAGGGCTGCCACTACGCCGACGACACGGTCTGGTTCACCACGAAGGGCGACAACCGCGTCTGGCAGCTCAACCTGACCAACAACACGTACGAGTTGGCGTACGACGACTCCCTCGTCACCTCCGGCACCGCCCCGCTCACCGGCGTCGACAACATCACCGGTTCCTCCTCCGGCGACCTGTTCGTCGCGGAGGACGGCGGCAACATGGAGATCTGCGTCATCACCCCGGACGACGTGATCGCCCCGTTCCTGCGCATCGACGGGCAGTCGGGGTCGGAGATCACCGGCCCGGCCTTCTCCCCGGACGGCACCCGGCTGTACTTCTCCAGCCAGCGGGGGACGAGCGGGAGTTCGTCGGGCGGGATCACGTACGAGGTGACCGGGCCGTTCCGGTCATAGTCCACCCGTAGGCCGCGGACCGCTTCCGGCCCCGCCCCAAGCGGGCCCGGAAGCGGTTCGGCACGGATGCAACCGAACTGCCCGGCCAAACACCTCAACGTCTCCTCTGCGCATCGGCCTCCACCGTCTGAACGGCGGGTCGACGAGGCGCGGTTTACAGAACATGGAGACATGAGCGGAGAGCTACCGTCCAGTCACGTCACGTTCGCATCACGGGTCCGTCAATCCGCCGCGGCACCAGCGACCCCCCAATACCTTCGTCACCTCAAATCCGGCTGATCGCCTCACTGTGATCACGCGTACGGATATCGTCACAAATCCTTGGGGTCCCCGTGAACCTGCTCCGCAAGCCTGCCGCCGTGGCCGTTGCCGCACTGGCGCTGGCCGTCCTGCCGGCCACCGCCGAGGCTCATGACGGCAGTCACCCGTTCGAGAACTGCACCGAGGCGTACGAGAACGGGTACGCCAACATCAAAGAGGGTGACGAGCACTACGGTGACCACCTGGACCGCGACCGGGACGGCATCGGCTGCGACAACCCGCCCGCGGACTTCACCCCCGCGGAGGACGAGGGCACGGACAGCGCCGAGGACGCCGCGGGACAGGAGGACGCCGACCTGGCGGCGACCGGCGGCAATGGTGCCACGCCGTACCTCGCGGGCGGCGGTGTGGCCGTTCTCCTCGCCGGGGGCGGACTGCTGGCCGCGGTACGCCGGCGCCGCGCAGCCCGCTGACCCGTGGACGGCAAAGGGCCGGAGACGTGGAATCGCCCCGCCCGTCGGCGAGTTGACGCGTGCGTATCCGCGATCTCCAAGGAGCCGGCATGTCGGACGAACCCGCCATCGATCCCGCCGCAGAACCCGCCGTCCGTGAACTCCGCCTGGTCGTCACGGCGGACGACTACGACGCGGCACTGCACTTCTACCGCGACGTGCTCGGCCTGACCGAGCAGGCGGCTTTCTCCTCACCCGGTGGACGGGTCACCATCCTCGACGCCGGGCGGGCCACGCTGGAGCTGACCGACCCGAACCACGCGGCCTTCATCGACGACGTCGAGGTCGGGCGGCGCGTGGCCGGGCACATCCGGGTGGCGTTCCAGGTCGACGACTCCACCGCCACCACGGCGAAGCTGGCCGCCGCCGGCGCCGAGGTGATCGCCGAGCCGACGCGCACGCCCTGGAACTCGCTCAACTCCCGGCTGGAAGCACCGGGCGCGCCTCAGCTGACGCTCTTCGCCGAACTCGGCGAAGGCGAATAGGCCACCGGTCAGCAAGAGGGCGGCACCCCCGCACAGGGTGCCGCCCTCTCTTGGTGCGCCGGAGCCGCCGCCCATCGGTGAGGGTCGGGGACGGTCAACGGCTCCGGGGTCGGGGACTGGCCACGACTCCCGGGTCGGGGAAGGGTCAGCGGTGGTCGCTGCCCCGTGACTGCGATGCCGCCCGGCCCGCCTCGAGACGCGCCACCGGGATCCGGAACGGCGAGCAGGAGACGTAGTCCAGACCGACCTCGTGGAAGAAGTGGACCGACTCCGGGTCACCGCCGTGCTCGCCGCAGACGCCGAGCTTCAGGTCGGGGCGGGTGGCGCGGCCCGCCTCCGCGGCGGCCTTCACCAGCGAACCGACGCCGTCCCGGTCGATCGTCTCGAACGGCGACACCCCGAAGATGCCCTTCTCCAGGTACGCCGTGAAGAACGAGGCCTCCACGTCGTCCCGGCTGAAGCCCCACACCGTCTGGGTGAGGTCGTTCGTGCCGAAGGAGAAGAACTCCGCCGCTTCCGCGATCTGACCGGCGGTCAGCGCGGCGCGCGGCAGCTCGATCATCGTGCCGATCGCCAGGTTCAGGTCCGTACCCGTCGCCGCCTGGACCTCCTTGATGACCTGGTCGGCCTCCTCGCGGACGATCTCCAGCTCCTGGACGGTGCCGACGAGCGGGATCATGATCTCGGCGCGCGGGTCGCCCTTGGCGTTCTTGCGCTCGGCCGCAGCCTCGGCGATCGCCCGTACCTGCATGGTGAACAGGCCGGGGATGACCAGACCGAGGCGGACGCCGCGCAGGCCCAGCATCGGGTTCTGCTCGTGCAGGCGGTGCACGGCCTGGAGCAGGCGCAGCTCGTTCTCGTGCGGGTCCTTGCGGGCTTCCGCGAGCGCCACGCGCACCGACAGCTCCGTGATGTCGGGCAGGAACTCGTGCAGCGGCGGGTCCAGGAGACGGATCGTGACCGGCAGTCCGTCCATCGCCTCGAAGAGCTCCACGAAGTCCTGCTTCTGCAGCGGAAGCAGCTCCTTCAGGGACTCCTCGCGCTCGGACTCGGTGTCGGCCAGGATCAGCCGCTCGACCAGTTCACGCCGGTCGCCGAGGAACATGTGCTCCGTACGGCACAGACCGATGCCCTGCGCCCCGAAGCGGCGCGCGCGCAGCGCGTCCTCGGCGTTGTCGGCGTTGGCGCGCACCCGCAGCCGCCGCTTGCGGTCCGCGAACGCCATGATCCGGTGCACGGCCTCGACCAGCTCGTCCGCGTCGTCGGCGCCGGCGTGCATGCGGCCCTCGAAGTACTCGACGACCGGGGAGGGCACGACCGGGACCTCGCCCAGGTACACCTTGCCGGACGAGCCGTCGATGGAGATGAGGTCGCCCTCCTCCACCACGTGCCCGCCGGGCACGGTCATCCGGCGCCGCTTGGTGTCGACCTCCAGCTCCTCGGCGCCGCAGACACAGGTCTTGCCCATGCCGCGCGCCACGACGGCGGCGTGCGAGGTCTTGCCACCGCGCGACGTCAGGATGCCCTCCGCCGCGATCATGCCGTCGAGGTCGTCCGGGTTCGTCTCGCGGCGGACCAGGATCACCTTCTCGCCCGAACGCGACCACTTCACCGCGGTGTACGAGTCGAAGACCGCCTTGCCGACCGCCGCACCCGGCGACGCGGCGATGCCCCGGCCGATCTGCTCGACCTTCGCCTGGTCGTCGAAGCGCGGGAACATCAGCTGCGCGAGCTGGGCGCCGGTGACGCGCTGGAGCGCCTCGGCCTCGTCGATCAGTCCCTGGTCCACCAGCTGCGTGGCGATACGGAAGGCCGCACCCGCCGTGCGCTTGCCGACACGGGTCTGGAGCATCCACAGCTGGCCGCGCTCGATGGTGAACTCGATGTCGCAGAGATCCTTGTAGTGGTTCTCCAGGGTCTCCATGATCTGCATCAGCTGGTCGTACGACTTCTTGTCGATCGACTCCAGCTCGGCGAGCGGGACCGTGTTGCGGATGCCCGCCACCACGTCCTCGCCCTGGGCGTTCTGCAGGTAGTCGCCGTACACGCCCTGGTGGCCGCTGGCCGGGTCGCGGGTGAAGGCGACGCCCGTGCCCGAGTCGGGGCCCAGGTTGCCGAAGACCATCGAGCAGACGTTGACCGCCGTGCCGAGGTCGTGCGGGATGCGCTCCTGGCGGCGGTACAGCTTCGCGCGGTCGCCGTTCCACGAGTCGAAGACCGCCTTGATGGCGAGGTCCATCTGCTCGCGCGGGTCCTGCGGGAAGTCGCGGCCGGCCTCGGTCTTGACGATCTTCTTGAACTTGGTGACGAGCTTCTTCAGGTCGGCCGCTTCGAGGTCAGTGTCGACCGTGACCTTCTTCGCGTCCTTCGCCGCCTCCAGCGCATCCTCGAAGAGGTCGCCGTCGACGCCGAGGACCGTCTTGCCGAACATCTGGATGAGGCGGCGGTAGGAGTCCCACGCGAAGCGGTCGTCGCCGGCCTGCTTGGCGAGGCCCTGGACCGACTTGTCGGAGAGGCCGATGTTCAGGACGGTGTCCATCATGCCCGGCATGGAGAACTTCGCCCCGGAACGTACCGATACGAGCAAGGGGTCATCGGCCTGGCCGAGCTTCTTGCCCATCTTCGCTTCGAGGGCTTCGAGGTGCGCACTCACCTCGTCACGCAGTGCCGCCGGCTCCTCGCCACTGTCGAGGTACGTCTTGCACGCCTCGGTGGTGATGGTGAAGCCGGGAGGGACCGGAAGGCCCAGGTTGGTCATCTCGGCGAGGTTCGCACCCTTGCCGCCGAGGAGGTCTTTGAGGTCCTTGTTCCCCTCGGTGAAGTCATAAACGAACTTCACGTCCTCGACGCCGCTCTCAGCTACGTGGGGATCTTTGTTTTCCGACACGAGTCTCGACTCCTCGACGTCGCGGTGGCTGCCCTGACGAGGGGGAACATACCCAGATCGAAGGCGTCTGGGTACGTCTGCTTGCGCGTCATACGGCCGTAACCACCCGTCCGCCACCAGATCGAAAGTCAAAGCTTGGCAAGCATCGCACGGCGGATGTTTTCACTTCTTGAACGAATCAACGCTCGTAGGCCCGGATATGGCACTCAAATGAGCGCTATCCGGCACGTCTGAGTTCGATCGATGAACGATCAAAGGGTGGCACTCAGTGCCACCCTTTGGAGAAGTGCAACCGCCCAAGATTTGCTCATCTGAGCGCTACCCCTATCAAGGGTGGCGAGAATCACGCTAGACGAGGCGGCCAGTTTTCACCATGCGGACCTCATTCCGGACAGGACACATGGATGACACACACCCCTGAACCACCGGTGAAACCGATGACACCGATGCAACGCGTGGACGTCACACGCCCAGCGCCGCCAGCCGCTCCTCGGCCCGCTCGGGCGCGTACAGGTACTCCACGACCAGCGCCCCGGCGCCCACGAGCCCGGCGCGCTCGCCGAGTCGCGAGGTCACCACGTCCAGATGAGCGGTGGAGCGGGGCAGCGCCCGCTGGTACATCAGTTCGCGCACGCCCGTGAGGAAGGGAGTTCCGGCCAAATCTCCGGCGATCATCAGCACGCCGGGGTTGAGCAGCGTCACCACGGTGGCCAGTACGTCACCGACCTGGCGCCCCGCCTCCCGCGCGAGCGCCGTCGCCTCCGGGTGCCCGGCCGCCAGCAGGTCGCGCACATCCGATCCGGAGGCGGCCGGGACCCCGGACTCGGCGAGCCTGCGCGCCACCGCGCCACCGCTCGCGACGGCGGCCAGACAGCCGTACGCACCGCACCGGCACAACGCGTCCGCCCCGACCCGGATATGCCCGATGTCGCCGGCGCCTCCGTCGACGCCCCGGTAGATGCTGCCCCCGACGACCATGCCCGCGCCGATACCGGTGGAGACCTTGACCAGGGCGAACGCCGAGCAGTCCGGGTATCCGGTGCGCTGTTCGCCGTACGCCATGAGGTTGGCGTCGTTGTCGACGAGTACGGGAACCCGGGTGCCGCCCTCCCCGGCCCCGGCTCCTGTGTGCTCCGCGAAGGCGCGGCCCAGGCGGCCTCTTATGTCGTAGCCGTCCCAGCCCGGCATGATCGGCGGCTGCACCACGCGGCCGGTGTCGCTGTCCACCGGACCCGGCACCGCGAGCCCGATGCCGCACACCGCGTCCGCGCGCTGCCCCGCCTTCTCCAGCAACTCGGCGAACCAGCGCCCGAGTTCGCCGAGGACCACCTCCGGCCCCTCGTCGATCACCAGGGCACCCGTGTGCTCGGCCAGGATCTCGCCGGCCAGGGTGAGAACGGCCGCCCGGCCGTGCCGGGTGTCGAGGTCGGCGGCGAGGACGACTGCATGGGCGTCGTCGAATTCGAGGGTGATCGACGGGCGCCCGCCGAGCGGGGAGTCGACGGGGCCTCCCGCGCCCTCACGCAGCCAGCCCGCGCGAAAGAGCCGGTCGAGCCGGTGGCCGACTGTAGCCCGCGACAGCCCTGTTGCCTGCTGCAGCGCGCCGCGCGTCGTCGCCCGGCCGCTGCGCACGAGTTCGAGCAGATCTCCGGCGCTTGCCTGATTCCCGGCCTTCACGGCTCTCCCCGCCCTTCCTGTCATGGGCACCCTCTTGCGTTCCCCAACTCAGCATTACATATTGAGTTTTGCGTGTTAAATAGACGTAACCCTACGGTAGCTACTGCCGAACTGGTCGGCCGGACGTCTTCGGGGAGACCTGAGTGGACCGCAGAACCCAGCTCACCGCCCTGCGCACGGGTAGCGCAACTCCCCCGCGCGCCTCCGGCAGTCCCGCGCACCCTTCCGGCCCGCCCCCTTCGCCCGGTCCGGGCGGGATCACCCATTCCGGATCACTTGTATACGATTCCGCCGAGCTGACGGGGTCACTGCACCTCAGGGCGGCCCGGGTACTGAACGGCAACTGGACGGGAACGTCCACGGTGCCCTCGCGCGGCCTGTATCCGCACCAGTGGTCGTGGGACTCCGCGTTCATCGCGATCGGACTCCGCCATCTGTCCCCGCTGAGGGCGCAGGTGGAGCTGGCGACCCTGCTCGGCGCGCAGTGGGCCGACGGGCGGATCCCGCACATCGTGTTCAACCCCTCCGTGCCGCTGGACGCGTACTTCCCGAGCCCCGACTTCTGGCGCTCCTCGACCGCGGGGCGCGCTGCGGGCGCCCCGCGCACCGTACAGACGTCGGGCATCGTGCAGCCACCGGTGCACGCGCTCGCCGTGTGGCTGGTGCACCGGGCCGATCCGGGCCTGTCACGGGCCCGTTCGTTCCTCTCCCGGATGTATCCCAGGCTTGCGGCCTGGCACCGTTATCTCCTGCACCGCCGGGACCTGGGCGGCGGAGGGCTCGCGTCCGTGGTCCACCCCTGGGAACAGGGCATGGACAACAGCCCCTGCTGGGACGCCCCGCTGAGCCGCGTCACCCCGGCCCCGTCCCGCTCCTTCCGCCGTGCCGACCTCGACCACGGCACCCCCGAGGACCGTCCGACGGACCTCGACTACGGGCGGTACGTGCGCCTCGCCACCGACTACCGGGACCGTGGATACGCGGACGGGGAAGACGAGGGGGTGGCCCGCAGGGCCTCGGTTGAGGGTGGTGGCGGGAGACGGGCAGGCGAGTTCGCGGTCGAGGACCCGGCGTTCAACGCCCTGCTGATCGCGTCGGAACACGCGCTGGCGCGCATCGCCCAGGAACTGGGCGCGACGGGGACCGCTCGGCACGCGCGCGCCGAGCGCCTCACGGCTGCGCTCGTGGAGCGGCTGTGGGATCCGGCGGAGGGGATGTTCTTCTGCCGGGATGTGTACGGCGAGGCCGCGAACAGTGGGGGCGAGAATGTTCGGGGCGAGAGCGGTGCTCGCGTATGTGACCAGGAGTCTCGGAGCGGTGCTCTTGGTCCGGAGCGGTGCTGCTCGCCGAACGGTGCTCGCGAATCGGAGCGGCGCTCACAGGACAACGCTCGCGCCTCAGAGCAGTGCTCGCGGTGCCGCCCACGCACTTCAGAGCACCGCTCTCCCAGCAGCGGCGCTCACGAATCGGAGCCGCGCTCCCCGAGCGGTGCTCGCGCTTCAGAGCAGTGCTCGCGGTCCAGCCCACGCGCTTCAGAGCACCGCTCTCCCAGCAGCGGCGCTCACGAATCGGAGCCGCGCTCCCGGAGCGGCGCTCGCGCTTCAGAGCAGTGCTCTCAGAGCAGCACTCGCGCTTCAGAGCAGTGCTCGCAGAGCAACACTCGCGTTTCAGAGCGCCGCTCTCCCAGCGGCGCCCTCATCGCCAAGCGCAGTGTCGCCGGGCTGCTCCCGCTCATCCTCCCCGCGCTGCCGCGCGACATCGCCGCCGCGCTCGTACGCACCGCGAGCGGACCGCACTTCGGGCTCGGCGGGGACACGCGGCTCGTGCCCAGCTACGACCTCACCGGGCACGCGTTCGACCCGCATCGGTACTGGCGGGGGCCAGCCTGGTTCAACACCAACTGGCTGCTGGAGCGCGGGCTGCGGCTGCACGGGGAGCACGGGCGGGCGGACGAACTGCGGGCCGCTCTGCTCGACACCGCCGGGGAGTCCGGGTTCGCGGAGTACGTGGATCCGTACACCGGCGAGGCCTGCGGGGCGTTCGGTTTCAGCTGGACGGCCGCGCTGACGCTGGACCTGCTGCATGAGCCCTCGTGGGCGGACCAGGCGGACCATGTCGTGTCCCACCCGGGGCACTCCGCGTTCGACAAGACGGACAGCACAACGGCGCACAGCACCACCGCACACGGCACAACGCCGCACAGCACCACTGCACACGGCGCAACCGCGCACAGTACGACGACACACAGCCCAATGGGACAGAGCGCAATCGAGACGGGCGCCAAGGGAGGGGACCGGGGATGACGAACCGGCATCATCTGCTCGTGCACGGTGGGACGTTCGCCGTCGTAGGCGACGGCGGGGACATCAGCGGCGTCCGGAGCGGCAGCTCCCCGGACGGCTTATTCGTACGCGACGCCCGGCACCTCAGCCGCTGGCAGCTGACCGTAGACGGCGCGGTGCCCGAGGCGCTCTCTCCGGTCGCGGACGGCGACACGGCACGCTGCGTACTGGTGCCGCGCGGCGGCCGCAACGAGCCGCCCGCATACACGCTCTTCCGTGAACAGGCCGTCGCCGACGGCGCGTTCGTGGAGGCGTTACGCGTCACCAGCAACCGCCCGGCGCCCACGACGGTCCGTATCGCGGTCACCGCGGACGCCGACTTCACGGACCAGTTCGAGCTGCGCTCGGACTACCGTACGTACGCCAAGACAGGCGTCGTCCGTCAGCGTCAAGTCCTCGACGACGGCGTGGAGTTCAGCTATCGGCGCGGCGAGTGGCGGTCGTCCACGACCGTCACCTCCGAGCCCGCCCCGGACGGCGTCGAGGAGACGGGCACGGGCGCGCGTCGCCTCGTATGGACCCTCGATCTCGAACCGCACGGTTCGGCGGAGCTGTCGCTGCGGGTCGCGGCGCGTCCGCACGGCGCCGCGCGGGAACCCCGGGTACCGCTCTCCCCCGCCGCCGCCACTGAACAACTCCTTGCTCTGGAAGGGGAGTTCGCGCAGGGCGTGCCCTTCCCGACCGGCTGGCCGGAGCTGGCCGCTGCCTGTGCGCGGGGCCTCTCCGACCTGGCGGTGCTGCAGATCCCGGCGACGGGCCCGGACGGCGAGGAACTGCGCGTCCCCGCGGCCGGAGTCCCCTGGTTCCTCACCCTGTTGGGCCGCGACGCGCTGCTCACCTCCCTCTTCGCGCTCCCCTACCGTCCCCACCTCGCCGCCGCGACGCTGCCCGCGCTCGCCGCGACCCAGGCGACGGAGCCGGGGGCCGGCGCGGTCGCCCAGCCCGGCAAGATCGTGCACGAGGTGCGGCACGGTGAGCTGGCGCACTTCGGGCAGGTGCCGTACGGGCGTTACTACGGTTCGGTGGACGCGACGCCGCTGTTCCTGGTGCTGCTCGGCGCGTACACCGAGAAGACGGGGGATGTCTCCCTGGCCCGCCGCCTCGAGGCCAACGCCCGCGCGGCGATCGGCTGGATGCTGGACCACGGCGGTCTGACCTCGCGCGGCTATCTCGTCTACCGCGCGGACGGCGGCGGCCTCGCCAACCAGAACTGGAAGGACTCCCCGGGCGCCATCTGTTCGGCCGACGGCAGCCGCCCCAGCGGCCCGGTGATGGCGGCGGGCGCGCAGGGGTACGCGTACGACGCGCTGCGCCGCACCGCGCAGCTGGCCCGCACGGTCTGGGGCGACGAGGTCTACGCGGCCCTCCTCGAACAGGCCGCCGGTGACCTCCGCGACCGCTTCCAGCGGGACTTCTGGATGGACGAACACGCCTTCCCCGCACTGGCGTTGGACGGCGACGGCCACCACGTGGACGCCCTCGCGTCGGACGCGGGCCATCTGCTCTGGTCGGGTCTGCTCGACAAGGAGTACGGCGAACTGGTCGGCCGCCGCCTCCTCGAACCGGACTTCTTCTCCGGCTGGGGCGTCCGCACCCTGGCCGCCGACCAGCCGGCGTACCACCCGCTCTCGTACCACCGCGGCTCGGTCTGGCCCCACGACAACGCGCTGATCACCCTGGGCCTCGCCCGCTACGGCCTGCACGACGAGGCCCGCACGGTCGCCCACGCCCTCGTCGACGCGGCCACCGCCGCCGGCCACCGCCTCCCCGAGGTCCTCGCGGGCTACGGCCGCGACACCCACGGCGAGCCGGTGCCCTACCCGCACGCGTGCGTACGGGAGTCGAGGTCGGCGGCGGCACCGCTGGCGCTGCTGACGGCGGTGGGGGGCGCGTAGTAGTACTGGAAAGGCGCTAGGAGGCGGTCATGGCATTCCGGGCCGCCTCGACGAACCGCTCCAGCCGGCGGCGGAACACTCCGTGTGCCTCGTCGAAGCGTTCGCGGGCGCCCGAGTCGCCCTCCGTGATCCGCCACAGCGCGCGGTTGGCCTCCAAAGCCGCCCCCTGCACGGCCACGGCCGCTTCGGCGGCCGGGGCCGGGCCTTCCAGAAGAACGACCCTGACGCAGCGCATCAGCGGGTCGAAGGCCGTGCGCAGTTCGACGCGGAGTTCCTGAATGCGCGCCAAGCGGCCGTCAGGGGCGGAGAGTTGGGCGTATGCGTCGCCCACTCTCCAGTACAACTCGCCCGTGATGTGCGCCTGTTCCATGAGGTCCAGATAGGCGGCGCGCCGCAGCTCCCGGATCCGGTCGCGCTGCTGGGCCCACGCCGACGCCTCCGCCTGGACCTTCGCCGCCCGGGCATTGCCCAGAGTGGTCACCCAACTCGCGAGCACCGCGGTCGCCCCGGTGAACACCGCGACCCACACCGCCCCGTCCGTCACACCGCTCAGTGTCCGGGGCCGACGTCCCCGTGTCGAGACGGGCTACCCCCCGGACGTGTCCAGTTCCGCGTCCTCGCCCACGCCCGCGCAGTCGTACGGGTCCTTCAGCCAGCCGTCCGGCAGGACGACCCTGTTGTTGCCGGACGTACGACCGCGGGGTCCATCGGCGCCGAGCGGCCAGGGCTGGTCGAGGTCCAGCTCGTGGAGCCCCTCGGAGAGTTCGGCCAGCGACGAGGTGATCGCGAGGCGCTTGCGCATCTCGGAGCCGACCGCGAAGCCCTTCAGGTACCAGGCCACGTGCTTGCGGAAGTCGATGACGCCGCGCGCCTCGTCGCCGATCCACTCGCCGAGCAGGGTGGCGTGGCGGACCATGACGGCCGCGACCTCGCGCAGCGCCGGGAGGGCGTAGGCGTCCGTGCGGCCCTCGAAGGCCGCCACCAGGTCGCCGAACAGCCAGGGACGCCCCAGGCAACCGCGCCCGACCACGACCCCGTCGCACCCGGTCTCGCGCACCATCCGCAGCGCGTCCTCCGCCGCCCAGATGTCGCCGTTGCCGAGGACGGGGATCTCCGGCACGTGTTCCTTGAGGCGCGCGATGGCGTCCCAGTCCGCCGTGCCGCCGTAGTGCTCGGCGGCGGTGCGGCCGTGCAGGGCGATGGCCGTGACGCCCTCCTCGACCGCGATCCGTCCGGCGTCGAGGTAGGTGATGTGGTCGTCGTCGATGCCCTTGCGTATCTTCATCGTGACCGGAAGGTCCCCGGCGCCGCTGACGGCCTCGCGGAGGATCGCCCGCAGCAGGTTGCGCTTGTACGGGAGGGCGGAGCCGCCGCCCTTGCGGGTCACCTTCGGGACCGGGCAGCCGAAGTTCAGGTCGATGTGGTCGGCCAGGTCCTCCTCCGCGATCATGCGGACGGCCTTGCCGACGGTCGCCGGGTCCACGCCGTACAGCTGGATCGAGCGCGGCGTCTCGGTCGCGTCGAAGTGGATCAGCTGCATGGTCTTCTCGTTGCGCTCGACCAGCGCCCGCGTGGTGATCATCTCACTCACGAACAGGCCCTTGCCGCCACTGAACTCACGGCACAGCGTGCGGAACGGCGCGTTCGTGATCCCGGCCATGGGCGCGAGGACGACGGGCGGCTGCACGGCGTGGGGGCCGATCGACAGCGTGGACGCGGGGGCGAGGGCGGTCGTGGACATTCCCCCATTGTCGCGTACGCCGACCGGTGCACGGTACGACGGTCCGCCCGTGCATGACAGAGATCACAGCGGCAGTCATTAGTTAGACGCACTATCGAAGACGGCGTACTCTGGTGGCATGTCGGGGATCAGCCATCGCCAACGCATGCTGGTGCTCGCGATCTGCTGCATGAGCCTGCTGATCGTGAGCCTCGACAACACGGTTCTGAACGTCGCCCTCCCCTCGATGCAGAGGGAACTGCACGCGAGCGTCGCGGGCCTGCAGTGGACGATGGACGCGTACACGCTGGTGCTGGCCTCGCTGCTGATGCTCGCGGGTTCGACCGCCGACCGCATCGGGCGGCGCAAGGTCTTCATGGCGGGTCTGGTCGTCTTCACGCTCGGCTCGGCGCTGTGCTCCCTCGCCCCGAACCTGGACTCGCTCGTCGCCTTCCGCATGGTGCAGGCGGTCGGCGGTTCGATGCTGAACCCGGTGGCGATGTCGATCATCACCAACACCTTTACGAACCCGCGCGAACGCGCCCGCGCCATCGGTGCGTGGGGCGCTGTCATCGGCATCTCGATGGCCGCCGGCCCCCTGGTCGGCGGCCTGCTCGTGGACTCGGTCGGCTGGCGGTCGATCTTCTGGATCAACCTCCCCGTGGGCCTGGCCGCGCTCCTGCTCACCCTGCGCTACGTCCCCGAGTCCCGCGCCCCCAAGGCCCGCCGCCCCGACCCTGTCGGCCAGCTCCTCGTCATCGCCCTGCTCGGCTCACTGACGTACGCGATCATCGAGGCGCCCCACTCCAGCGCACTCAAGACGGCCGTCTTCGGCGCGATCGCCGTCGCCGCGCTGCTCGGGCTCCTGTGGTACGAGCCCCGGCGCGCCGAACCGCTCATCGACCTGCGCTTCTTCCGCTCGGCGCCGTTCAGCGGGGCCACGGTCATCGCCATCAGCGCGTTCGCCGCGCTCAGTGGCTTCCTCTTCCTGTCGACGCTCTACCTCCAGACCGTACGCGGCCTGAACGCGCTCGACGCGGGCCTGTGGATGCTGCCGATGGCGGCCATGTGCTTCGTGTGCGCACCGCTGTCGGGACGGCTGGTCGGCAGCCGCGGCCCACGCCTGTCGCTGCTGATCGCGGGGGTCGCGACGACCGCGAGCGGCATCCTGTTCGCAGCCTTCGATGCCGAGTCGTCCAACGTCACACTCGTCCTCGGCTACGTCCTCTTCGGCCTCGGCTTCGGCTTCGTGAATGCCCCCATCACCAACACCGCCGTCTCCGGCATGCCCCGCACCCAGGCGGGCGTCGCCGCCGCGGTCGCCTCGACGAGCCGCCAGATCGGCGCCACGCTCGGCGTCGCCGTGGTCGGCGCGGTGCTGGCGTCCGGGGTGCGGGCGTCGGCGTACAACGACACCTTCGTGCCGGCCGCTCGCCCCGGCTGGTGGATCATCGCCGGCTGCGGCCTCGCGGTCCTGCTCGTGGGCGCGCTGACCAGCGGACGCTGGGCACGGAGGACGGCAGAGCGCACGGCGGAGCGGCTGGAGGCTGTGGAGCTACGGGACGGGGCGGGCGTACGGGCTTAGGGCCCGTCCGGCGGATCCGGTCGGCGAGAGGCGACGGCGCCCTGTCAACACAGGTGAGCGGGGTCTGGCGCCTGCAGCTGTGGAGACTGCCACTGCGACGGATCGTGAACAGCAGCCGACCGGTCGTTCAACTCGCCGCCCAAGAACCCCCGTTGATCTTCGCCATGCTGCACACTCCTTGCTGCGCAAGCTGAGGCGGTAGGGAGCGGTATCACCAGGAGGTGTCATGTCATGCTGCAGATCAACACGAGCAAGGTAAGCCGCTGGGACCAGCACGGCCGCGAACACGTCGTACGCGTCCAACGTGCCGGGGTGCAGCGCACGATCAGATGCGATACGTGCGGCTGGCGCAAAGGCGCGCAGTTCCTGCCCTGGCTGAAGGCCGAGGAACACCTGGCGGAGGCGCATCAGGCGACGGTGGATCCCACCGAGGCGTAGGCCCGGAACCCGGCGGACGGTTACCGCCGGGACCCGGGCGCCGGTCAGCGGCGCAGGCCGCGCAGGACCAAGCTCACGACGGTCGAGAACTCGGCCTCGATGCCCGGCTGCTCCCACTCGTGGGCATAGCACGGGTCGTGGAAGCGGTTCGTGGCATCGAAGATCGCGCGGGCCGTCGCGGCGGAGTCGCCGTCCACGGCCGTGAAGTCGCCTTCCTGCACGCCGCGGAACACGATCTGGTTGAGCTGTCCGACGAGCTCGTCGATGTGCTCCTGGACCACGGAGCTGGCCTCGCCGAGCAGCACCGTGTAGGTGGCGAACAGCTCCGGGTCGTCCCCCGCCTTGCGCCGCTTGGCGGTGAACAGCGCGCCCAGCCAGTGCCGCAGGGCCACAGGAGGCGTCTCGTCGCGGGTCCCGGCGATCTGCTCCAGCGTCTGCGTCGTGCGGTCCAGCCAGCGCTTCGTGACCGCCTCCCGCAACGCCACCTTCGTACGGAAGTGGCGGTAGACGCTGCCGTGGCTGACGCCGAGCGCACGGGCCACGTCCACCACGGTGGCCTTGGCGGGCCCGTGGCGGCGCAGCACCTCCTCGGTCGCTTCGAGGATGCGCTCGGCGTTCAGTGCTTCGGTGGTCGATGCCATGGCGAAAACCGTACCTGCCGGTACTGTCAGCGCTCGCTGTCGAGGTGTGCCATCTGCGCCGACGGGTAGCGGTCGCCAGCGGCGGCGCCCGCCGGCACCGCTGCCTCGATCGCGGCCAGATCGCCCGCGTCGAGCGTCACGTCCAGCGCGCCCAGCGCCTCCGTCAGACGGTCACGGCGGCGCGCACCGACGAGCGGCACGATGTCCTCGCCGCGCGACAGCACCCACGCGATCGCGATCTGCGCCACGCTGGCACCCTTCTGCTCGGCGATCTTCCGCAGCGCCTCGACGAGAGCGAGGTTGTGCTGGAGGTTCTCTCCCTGGAAGCGGGGGCTCATGGCGCGGAAGTCGTTCGCGGCGAGCTTCCGGTCGGCCGTGAAGTGGCCGGAGATCAGCCCGCGGGACAGCACACCGTACGCCGTGACGCCGATGCCCAGCTCCCGGGCCGTCGGCAGGATCTCCTCCTCGATGCCACGGGAAATGAGCGAGTACTCGATCTGCAGGTCCGAGATGGGCGCGGTGGCGGCGGCCCGGCGGATGGTGTCCGCACCGACCTCCGACAGCCCGATGTTCCGCACGTGCCCGGCCTCGACCAGCTCCCCGATCGCCCCGACCGTCTCCTCGATCGGCACATCGGGGTCGACTCGCGCGATCCGGTACACGTCGATGTGGTCCACACCGAGGCGCTGCAGAGAGTAGGCGGCGAAGTTCTTCACGGCCGCCGGGCGGCCGTCGTACCCCGACCAGCCACCGTTCGGGTCACGCAGTGCGCCGAACTTGACGCTGGTCAGAGCCTGCTCGCGCAGCGCCGCGGGAACACCGCGCAGCGCCTCGCCGATCAGCATCTCGTTGTGGCCCATGCCGTAGAAGTCACCGGTGTCGAGCAGGGTCACGCCCGCCTCGAGGGCGGCGTGGATCGTCGCGATGGATTCCGCCCGGTCGGCATCGCCGTACAGCGCCGACATGCCCATGCAGCCGAGACCGAGGGCGGAGACCTGGGGGCCGGTGGATCCGAGGGGACGGGTTTGCATGAGGACTCCTTGGTGTCCGTGTGGGGGTTGCGCATCCACCATGACATGACAGCTGACAGATTTCAATATCTGTCAGCTGTCATCTGTCATCCGATATCTGTCAGCTGTCATCTGTTATCCGTCAGCCGTCAGCCGTCAGCCGCGCTGCGTCAGCTGTCAGCCGTTGGCTGCCATCCGCGAGCGTCACCCGCCACCGCCCCCACATCTGGTCCAGACCTATTGACGACAGGTCTGGACCGCGAGCACTGTCATGCCTACGACAGCCCAGCCCCACACCACCCCACACCACCCCACACCACCCCGACCCCACCGGGAGGCCCCGCATGATCCATCGGAAGCTGCGCTTACTCGCCGTCGCGTTAACGGCGGCCGTCCTCGTTCCACTGTCGATCGGCACCGCCCCCACCGCATCCGCGGCCGACACCTGCGCCGTGAAGTCGAAGCCCGCCGGCAAGGTCCTCCAGGGCTACTGGGAGAACTGGGACGGCTCCGCAAACGGGGTCCACCCGCCCTTCGGCTGGACCCCGATCACCGACTCCCGCATCGCCGCGCACGGCTACAACGTGATCAACGCGGCCTTCCCCGTCATCCGCTCCGACGGCACCGCGCTGTGGGAGGACGGCATGGACGCGGGTGTGAAGGTGGCGACGCCCGCGGAGATGTGCGCGGCCAAGGCGGCCGGCCAGACGATCCTGTTGTCCATCGGCGGCGCAACGGCAGGCATCGACCTCAACTCGACGGCCGTCGCCGACCGCTTCGTCGCGACCATCATCCCGATCCTGAAGAAGTACAACTTCGACGGCATCGACATAGACATCGAGACGGGCCTGGTCGGCAGCGGCAACATCAGTCAACTCGCCCCGTCTCAGGCTAACTTGATCCGCATCATCGATGGGATCCTCGCGCAGATGCCGTCCAACTTCGGCCTCACCATGGCCCCAGAGACGGCGTACGTCACCGGCGGCAGCGTGGTGTACGGCTCGATCTGGGGGGCGTACCTGCCGATCATCAAGAAGTACGCGGACAACGGCCGCCTGTGGTGGCTGAACATGCAGTACTACAACGGCAGCATGTACGGCTGCTCCGGCGACTCCTACTCCGCCGGTACCGTCGAAGGCTTCGTCGCCCAGACCGACTGCCTCGACAGGGGCCTGGTCGTGCAGGGTACGACGATCAAAGTGCCGTACGACAAGCAAGTCCCGGGCCTGCCCGCCCAGTCGGGCGCCGGTGGCGGCTACATGTCACCGAGTCTCGTCTCCCAGGTGTGGCGGCACTACGGCACCGGCCTCAAGGGCCTGATGACCTGGTCCATCAACTGGGACGGCTCGAAGAACTGGACCTTCGGCGACAACGTCAAGGCCCTGCAAGGCCGTTGACCCGCCACGCGAACGGCCCCGGCAGAGGAGGGGATGGCCGACAGGAACGCCCTGCTCATGCCGTCCCCCGCCGGGGCCGCCGCAACTCGCACAAGGCCCGTCATATGGCCCGTACAAGGTCCGGCATGCGGCCCGTACAAGACCCGTCATACGGCCCGCACAAGCACCCCCTCACCCCTGCCGCAGCGGCACCGCCAGGTCCACCACCGCCCTGCCGCCGTCGAACGTCCCGGTCCGCGTCACCGAGCCGTTCAGCAGGTCCACGCGGTACAGCCGCTGGGCGCCGCCGACGGTCAGAACGCCGTACGCCGCGTTCGTGCCGCTCTGCGTGGACGTGTAGATGTCGAAGCCCGCGCTCGGGCCCGCGTCGACGCCCAGCTTGCCGGTGGGGGCCAGGTTGCCCGCGTTCGCCGGGGACTGGACGGAGACCTGGTCGCCCACCGTGTCCACGTCGAACAGGGTGGTCGCGGTCGTCGCGGAGAGGTCGTTGTTCGTGTACGCCGCCCCGGTCACGCCCTGGGCCGTGGCACCCACCGTGGCGGGCGGGACCGGCGGGTTGGTCAGCGTGCCGTCGCTCGCGGTCGTACCGGCCGCCGGGGCGCCCGCCGGGTCGTCGATGTTGTGGCGGAGGTTCTGGCCGGTGTCGCTGATGACCCGCAGGCGGTTCGCGGCCGGGTTGAAGTCGACGCCGAAGCTGCGGCCCTGCAGGGCCACGCTCAGCTGGCCGGCCTTCGTGGCCTTCGCGCCGATCTCGCGGATGGTGTAGATGCCGCCGCGGTCGCCGACGCCGTACAGCTTGTTGTTCTGCATCCGGTAGTCGATGCCGACGAGCTTGGTGTCGCCCTTGAGGCCCTTCACCTTGCCGAGCGGGAGGGTGCGGTCGGGCCGGTCGGTGCGGAAGCTGACGAGCCGCTGGTCGGCGGTGAGGCCGACGGCGGTGAGCCGGTTGCCGGTGGCCCGCGGCAGGCCCGCGGCGAAACCGGCCTTGTTCTCGACGGCGTTCCCGGCGGCAGCGGAGGCGTCGGCCCTCGCTCCCCCGTCGCCCATCGCCCCACAGCCGACGGATCCGATGGCAATGGCCATGACGGCCGCGGCGATGACTGCTTGCTTGCGCATGGTGCCCCCGTGGAGGTTCGTCACCGCGACCCGCCTGCTGCGGGCCGCGCATGACCTCTCCTTCGAAGCCGTACGGGCACCGGATGGGAAAAGCCCCGGTTCCGTTACGTCTGTTACGTCCGTAACGGAACCGGGGCAATCCCTACGACAAGCTCCCAGAACTACGAGGAGCTACGAGCGGCGACTCAGCAGCCGAGCAGACGCGAGGCGAGGTAGCCCTCGATCTGGTCGAGCGACACGCGCTCCTGCTTCATCGTGTCGCGCTCACGCACCGTCACCGCGTTGTCGTCGAGCGTGTCGAAGTCGACCGTGACGCAGAACGGGGTGCCGATCTCGTCCTGGCGGCGGTAGCGACGGCCGATGGCGCCGGCGTCGTCGAACTCGATGTTCCAGTGCTGGCGCAGGGCGGTGGCCAGGCCCTTGGCCTTGGGCGACAGCTCCGGGTTGCGGGAAAGAGGCAGCACCGCGACCTTGACCGGCGCCAGGCGCGGGTCGAGGCGCAGCACCGTGCGCTTCTCCATCTTGCCCTTGGCGTTCGGGGCCTCGTCCTCGACGTAGGCGTCGAGGAGGAACGCCAGCATCGCGCGGCCGACACCGGCCGCGGGCTCGATGACGTACGGCGTCCAGCGCTCGCCGGCCTCCTGGTCGAAGTAGGAGAGGTCCTGGCCGGAGGCCTTGGCGTGGGCGGAGAGGTCGTAGTCGGTGCGGTTGGCGACGCCCTCCAGCTCACCCCACTCGTTGCCGCCGAACCGGAAGCGGTACTCGATATCGGCGGTGCGCTTGGAGTAGTGGGAGAGCTTCTCGGCCGGGTGCTCGTACCAGCGCATGTTCTCCTCGCGGAGACCGAGGCCGGTGTACCAGTTCCAGCGCTCCTGCATCCAGTACTCCTGCCACTTCTCGTCCTCGCCCGGCTTGACGAAGAACTCCATCTCCATCTGCTCGAACTCGCGGGTGCGGAAGATGAAGTTGCCGGGCGTGATCTCGTTGCGGAAGGACTTGCCCATCTGGGCGATGCCGAACGGCGGCTTGCGGCGCGAAGTGGTCTGCACCTGGGCGAAGTTGGTGAAGATGCCCTGGGCGGTCTCGGGGCGCAGGTAGGCGACGGAGCCGCTGTCCTGCGTGGGGCCGAGGTGGGTGGACAGGAGGCCCGAGAACTGCTTGGGCTCGGTGAAGGTGCCCTTGTTGCCGCAGTTCGGGCAGTTGAGGTCGGCGAGGCCGTTCTCCGGGAGGTGGTTGTGCTTGGCCTCGTACGCCTCCTCCAGGTGGTCGGCGCGGAAGCGCTTGTGGCAGGAGGTGCACTCGGTGAGCGGGTCGGTGAAGGTGGCGACGTGACCCGACGCGACCCAGACCTCGGTGGCCAGGATCACCGACGAGTCGATGCCGACGACGTCCTCACGGGAGGTGACCATGTAACGCCACCACTGGCGCTTGATGTTCTCCTTGAGCTCGACGCCGAGCGGGCCGTAGTCCCAGGCGGCGCGCTGACCACCGTAGATTTCACTACTGGGGTAAACGAAGCCACGGCGCTTGCTCAGGCTGACGATGGTGTCGATCTTGTCGGCGGCCACGGTGCTCTCTTCATTACGAACGGACGGCAGCGAATGATTCAGGTTACCGGCGCCGCCCACCCCTGTATCAAATCGGTTCGCGTAGTGAGCCATATCGACTCGCATACCGAACCATATCGACTCCCGGACCGACTCCCGGGACCGGCTCCCGCGCCGAGCCCTTTACGCAAGGCAAACCAAGGGCTTGTTGACAATCGTTTCCAGATTTGTTGAAAATGAGTGTCATGAACGTACGACGACGCCTCATATCCGGCACCGCGGTCGCGGCGGCCACCGCCCTCGGTCTCGGAGTCCTCTCGGCCTGCTCCGACGCCTCCGGGTCCGACGACGCCAAGAGCAGCGGGAAGCTCGACGTGGTGGCGTCGTTCTATCCCATGCAGTACCTCGCCGAGGAGATCGGCGGGACGCACGTGAACGTCACGAACCTGACCGAGCCCGGTCAGGAGCCGCACGACCTGGAGATCAGCGCCCAGCAGACCGCGCAGCTCCAGGAGGCGGACGCCGTCCTCTACATCAAGGACCTGCAGCCGGCCGTCGACGACGCCGTGGCGCAGTCCGGGGTCAAGACCAAGATCGACGCGGCCACGCTGACCACGCTCGAGGACCACGGCAGCACCGGCCACAGCCACGAGGGCGAGGAAGAGCACGCCGGGGAAGAGCACTCCGAGGAGGAGCACGCCCTCGACCCGCACGTCTGGCTCGACCCCGTGAAGTACGCCGAGCTCGCCGAGGGTGTGGGCAAGGCCTTCGAGAAGGCCGACCCGGACAACGCGGCGGACTACAAGACCAATGCCGAGGCCCTGGTCAAGAAGCTCGGCGCCCTCAACACCGAGTTCGCGGACGGTCTGAAGAACACGAAGTCGAAGGTCTTCTTCACCAACCACGCCGCCTTCGGCTACCTCGCCGAGCGCTATGGCCTGACCCAGGAGGCCATCTCCGGCCTCGACCCCGAGAGCGAGCCCAGCCCGGCCCGGATCAAGGAACTCCAGGAGGAGGCCAAGGCCGACGGCGTCACCACCGTCTTCTACGAGACACTGGTCTCCGACAAGACCGCGAAGACCCTGGCGGACGACGCCGGACTGAAGACTGATGTACTCGACCCCCTTGAGGGCATCACCGAGAAGTCCAAGGGCGATGACTACATCGCGGTCATGAAGTCGAACCTGACCGCGCTGGAGAAGGCTCTCGGCGCGAAGTAACGCAGCACGCAACACGGCACTCAACATGCAGCACTCAACATGCAGTACGCGGTACGGAACACGACGGACGGAAGGCGCGAGCCATGAAGGCTGACCAGCTCGGGGAACCCGTCATATCCCTGCGCTCAGTGACCGCCGAACTCGGCTCGCGCCCCGTCCTGCGCGGCATCGACCTCACCGTGCACCGCGGCGAGGTCGTCGCGCTGCTCGGCGCAAACGGCTCCGGCAAGTCCACCGCCGTGCGCAGCATCATCGGGCAGGTCCCGGTCAGCGGCGGCGAGATCGGGATCTTCGGCACCCCGCGGCGCCGCTTCCGCGACTGGGGGCGCGTCGGGTACGTGCCGCAGCGGACGACGGCCGCGGGCGGCGTGCCCGCGACGGTGACCGAGGTGGTGTCCTCCGGGCGGCTGTCGCGCGCCCGCTTCGGCGTGCTGCGCAAGGCCGACCACGAGGCCGTACACAAGGCACTGGACCTCGTCGGCATGGCGGACCGCGCCAAGGACTCCGTGAACGCGCTCTCCGGCGGCCAGCACCAGCGCGTCCTCATCGCGCGCGCCCTGGCCTCCGAGCCCGAACTGCTGATCATGGACGAGCCGATGGCGGGCGTCGACCTGGCCAGCCAGGAGGTGCTCGCGGCGACGCTGCGCGAGCAGGTCGCGGCCGGCGTCTCCGTGCTGCTCGTCCTGCACGAACTCGGCCCCCTGGAGCCGCTGATCGACCGCGCGGTCGTGCTGCGCGACGGCTGCGTCCTGCACGACGGCCCGCCCCCGCGGGCGGTCGGCCAGCACGCGCTGCCCGGCCACGACCACGTACACCCGCACGCGGCTCACGACGCCGAACCGATCCGGACGGGACTGCTGAGCTGATGGACTTCCTCGACTACGCCTTCATGCAGCGGGCCCTGCTCGCCGCCGTCCTCGTGGGCATCACCGCGCCCGCCGTCGGCATCTACCTCGTGCAGCGCCGCCAGGCGCTCATGGGCGACGGAATCGGCCACGTGGCGATGACGGGCGTCGGCCTCGGCTTCCTGCTCTCCTGGTCGCCCGTGTGGATGGCGACGGCCGTCTCGGTCCTCGGCGCCGTCCTCATGGAACTGATCCGCTGGTACGGCAGGACGCGCGGCGACATCGCCCTCGCCATGCTCTTCTACGGCGGTATGGCGGGCGGCGTGATGTTCATCAACCTCGCGCCGACCGGCTCCAACGCCAACCTGAACTCGTACCTCTTCGGCTCGCTCTCCACGGTGTCGGAGAGCGACGTGACGGCGATCTGCCTGCTCGCCGCCTTCGTTCTGCTGGTCACGCTCGGCCTGCGCCGCCAGCTGTTCGCGGTCAGCCAGGACGAGGAGTTCGCGCGCGTGACGGGCCTGCCGGTGCGCGCCCTGAACCTGCTCACGGCGGTCACGGCCGCGGTGACGGTGACGGTCGCGATGCGGGTGGTCGGCCTGCTGCTGGTGAGCGCGCTGATGGTGGTCCCGGTGGCGGCGGCCCAGCAGCTCAGCCGCAGCTTCGCGGCCACGTTCGCGATCGCGGTGGCCATCGGCGTGAGCGTGACGACCGGCGGCACCGTGACGTCGTACTACCAGGACGTACCGCCCGGCGCGACAATCGTGCTGCTGACCATCGGCGCGTTCATCGTGCTGACGGCGCTGGCGACTCCGCTGGCCCGCCGCCGGGCCCGAGCACTCGCCGCCGCGCAGGCCACCGGGGACCCGGCGGAGTGCGCGATTCCGGCGAACCGCGATCAGGAGAACAAGGTCGGCGTCTGACCGCCCGCTGTCCGGGCTGGCACAATGACCGGGCAAGGCAGACGTGAGGAGGCAACGGTGACAACTGCTGGATCGCCTGTACGAGGCCGTTCCACCCGGCAGCGTGCCGCCGTGGCGGCAGCGCTCGACGAGGTGGACGAGTTCCGCAGTGCGCAGGAACTCCACGACATGCTCAAGCACAAGGGCGACTCGGTCGGGCTCACCACCGTGTACCGCACGCTGCAGTCCCTCGCCGACGCCGGCGAGGTCGACGTCCTGCGCACCTCCGACGGCGAGTCCGTCTACCGCCGCTGCTCCTCCGGCGAGCACCACCACCACCTCGTCTGCCGCGTCTGCGGCAAGGCGGTCGAGGTCGAGGGCCCGGCCGTCGAGAAGTGGGCGGAAGCGATCGCCGCGGAGCACGGCTACGTCAACGTCGCCCACACGGTGGAAATCTTCGGCACGTGCGCGGAGTGCGCGGCGCGTAAGCCCTAGCTGTGGGCAGTCGTGCCGCTGAGCCTGACGTAGCTGTGGGCAATCGTGCCTCCCCCACTGCCTTAAGGGCGTGGGGGACCCCCAGGCGGCACGGGTGGGCACAGCGGCACCCCGTTCAACGCCGGGCTGCGTGCCCACCCCCGATCTCAGCCCCAGTGCCGGGGGCCCTTGTGGTCAGCGGCACCCGGCACAGCGGGAGCGGGAAGATTGCCCACAGCGGGAGCGGAAGCGCCCCGCCCGCAGGGCGGGTCACTCGTCCCCGGGGCGGCCCTTCATCGCGGCCTCCATCGCGAGCAGCTCCTCGTTCGGAACCGCACCGCCGAACCGGCGGTCCCGCGACGCGAACTCCACGCAAGCCCGCCACAGATCACGCCGGTCGAAGTCGGGCCACAGCACGTCCTGGAAGACCATCTCGGCGTAAGCGCTCTGCCAGAGCAGATAGTTGGAGGTGCGCTGCTCACCGCTGGGCCGCAGGAAGAGATCCACGTCCGGCATGTCGGGGTAGTAGAGGTACTTCGCGAAGGTCTTCTCGCTGACCTTGGACGGGTCGAGCCGCCCCGCCTTCACGTCCTCCGCCAGCGCCTGCGCCGCGTCCGCGATCTCGGCGCGGCCGCCGTAGTTCATGCAGAAGTACAGGGTCAGCCGGTCGTTGCCCTTGGTCTGCTCCTGGGCGATCTGCAGCTCATTGGCCACCGACTTCCACAGCTTGGGCATACGGCCCACCCAACGCACCCGGATGCCGAGTTCGTCGAGCTGGTCGCGGGTCTTGCGGATGAAGTCGCGGTTGAAGTTCATCAGGAAGCGCACCTCGTCGGGCGAGCGCTTCCAGTTCTCGGTGGAGAAGGCGTACAGCGAGATCGCCCCGACGCCCATCTCGATCGCGCCCTGCAGCACGTCCAGCACGCGCTCGGCGCCGACCTTGTGACCCTCGGTGCGCGGCAGCCCGCGCTCCTTGGCCCAGCGACCGTTTCCGTCCATGACGATCGCCACATGGCGGGGGATCAGCTCGCCGGGGAGTTTCGGCGCGCGGGCACCGGACGGGTGCGGCTGCGGCGCCTTGTACTCCCGGCGCTGACGCCCCAGGATCCCGCGTACGACCATGTGCTTCTCGTCTCCCTTGCTTTTCTACTTCTCTACGTAGCGAAGTGAGCGCAGTCCACGCTCGAGATGCCAGTGCAGGTAAGCGGAGACCAGCCCGCTCCCCTCCCGCACGTACCGCGGCTCGCACGCGTCCGCGGTCTCCCAGTCTCCCGTAAGCAGCGCGCCGAGCAGTTCCAGGGTCTGCGGCGAGGGTACGACGCTGCCGGGCACCCGGCAGTCCACGCAGACGGAACCTCCCGCCGCGACCGAGAAGAACCGGTTCGGTCCGGGCATCCCGCACTTCGCGCAGGCGCTGAAGCTGGGCGCGTAACCGTTCACGGCCAGGGAGCGCAGCAGGAAGGCGTCGAGGACGAGGTGGGGTTCGTGTTCCCCCCGGGCGAGGGTGCGGAGCCCGCCGACCAGCAGCAGATACTGCTGCACCGCGGGCTCCCCCTCGTGATCGGTGAACCGC
This sequence comes from Streptomyces dengpaensis, assembly GCF_002946835.1. Lineage (NCBI taxonomy): Bacteria > Bacillati > Actinomycetota > Actinomycetes > Kitasatosporales > Streptomycetaceae > Streptomyces > Streptomyces dengpaensis. The sequence goes on along the minus strand of NZ_CP026652.1, from coordinate 5,884,703 downwards.
TCGGCGGTCTCCAGCATGGCCGTCCCGGCGGTGTACCGCGCGTAGTCGGTCACGATCCCGCCACCGTACGGAGCGATCGTCTCGCTCTGCGTGCACAACGGCAGCCCGCGCCCGACCAGCTCACTCCCCCGCGCGAAGAACTGCACGTCCACGTGCGAGAAGGGTTCGAGCCGCGCCCCGAACTTCGACTTGGTCCGCCGTACGCCACGGGCTACGGCCCGTACGCGCCCGTGACCGCGTGTGAGCAACGTGATGATCCGGTCCGCCTCACCCAGCTTCTGGGTGCGCAGCACGATGCCGTCGTCGCGGAACAGGCTCATGGGCCCATTCTCGCGTACGGAGTCAGCGTGCGTGGTCGGGGTGGCTGATCGCATCCCAGGGGGCCTGGTTCCAGGGGCTGGACTTGTTCGCCGGGTCCAGGAGGGACTTCAGATGGGCGTCCGACGCGGACTGCGGGGCGGGGAAGTTCGCATCGCGCGGGCCCGGGAGACCCTCCCGCCAGACCGACCGTCCCAGCAGGTAGTGCTCGGCGTACTCATTCCAGGAGGCGTACGACCGCACCACCGCCGGCACGATGTTCTTGAGCGCCGTCCACGTCTCGGCCTCGCTCAGCATGCCGCACGCGAATCCCCTGCGGGAGAGGTCCACGTACAGTCCGGCATCCCACGCCAGCGGTTCGACGCCGAGGCGCTGCAGCGCCCGGGTGCGGTATCCGGTCCGCGCGAGGCCGTCGAGCCGGCGGACCAGCGCCTCACGCGAGGTGATCTCCCACTTGTCCGCCAGCCACTGCCCGGCCTTGTCGTCGTCGATGCGGGTGAAGGGGTACAGGGTCGTCCGCGAGGCATCCTTGTCCCAGTTCACGGGCGCGCTGAGCGACACCATCCACAGCTGGTGCATGGTGAGCGGAACGGGGTACTTGCGCGTCGCCTTCGGTTTGCGACGGTTCCATATCGCCATGCGGCCGCACCCTACGTCACTCCCTCCTCAGGGGTTCAAGCCAGGAACACAAGCCGCGTCTCCGCCATTCCGGGCACCCGCCGCCCGTCCCGGCACCCCTTCAAGTTCAAGTCGCTCAAGGGTCCCGCCCCTTCAAGGAACCTCGCCGCGGCTGCGCGCGTTCGCCTACGCCGTCGCCGCGCGCAGCCGCTCCACGGCGGTCGCGGTGCCCCCGCGCCTGGACGGAGTTCATCGGCTGCTCCTTCTTCCGATCAGCCACGTACGCCGCGTACCGGGCCTCGGCCAGCGGAATCGCAAGCCGGAACCCGGCACCTTCACTCATACGAGGCGGCCCGGCCTCGGCGCGGCCGGCGGGCAGTTCCCCGGGGCTCCGCCCCGGAACCCCGCTCCTCAGGGGCCGGAGGGGCGAGGATCAGCTCACCCCCCGCGAAGCCTGTGCCGCCCTCGCCTCGATCCCCCTGAAGTGGTCCGCCATGGCCCGCTGAGCGGCCTCGACGTCGCGGGCGCGCAGGGCGGTGATGATGTCGCGGTGGCGGCGGACGGTCACCTCGGGGGCCGGGTCGTCGGTCCAGCCGCGGACGCCGGCGACGCGGCGGAAGACGGTCCAGAAGGCGCCGAGGAGCTGCGGGACGAGGGCGTTGCCGAGGGAGGCGTACAGCAACTCGTGGAATTCGCGGTCGAGTTCGGGGAAGGGGCGGCCTTCACTGCCCGCCGCCTCCATCTGGACCACCACGGATTCGAGGCGGTCGAGCTCCGCCTCGGAGAGGGTCGCCGCGACCCGGCTGATCAGCCCCTCCTCCAGGACCTCGCGGACCTGCAGTATCTCCGCCAACGCACCGGTCTCGTCGTCCAGTTGGGCGAGCGTGCGGAAGGTGAGGCCGTCGACGAGGGGGTTCAGGGAGGCCTGGCCGACGTAGGTGCCGTAGCCGTGTCTGATCTCGACTATGTCGAGTGCCTGCAGGGCCTTGAGGGCCTCGCGGACGGAGTTGCGGCTCACGCCGAGGTCGGCCATCAGCTCGGTCTCGGTGGGCAGCGGCGCACCGGCCGGGAGCTTGCGGTCGAGGATCAGCTGCATGACCTCGCGCTGGATCTGGCTGCTCACCCGGCGTTCGGGCCGACGCCGGTTCTCGGTCTCCTCAGGCATGCGCCGCATCGTACGCTCGCTGGACATCGGACGTCCCACCTCCGGACTGATTAAACGCCTACTGGCGTCAATGGAAGCCAACTACCCCGTTTCACACCGCCATTGGTCGTACCTCTGGAAGATACGCCATTCGTGTGCGAGCCCTTGACCGCCCTCACCGCCCCTCTTATGGTCACGCTGCCCCCTATGACGTAGGACGTCGTATCTCCCCACCACTCCTTGCTGGAGGAACCGTGCGCGACGTGACCAACACTCCGGCGCTGCACCGCCGGGCGTTCCTGAAGTACACCGGCGCCCTCGGGGCGGCCGCCGCCCTCTCCTCGTCGCTGGCCGCCTGCTCGTCCGGGCCGGAGTCCACGAACGACACCAACGACGGCGGCGGCGGCAAGAACGCCACCCTGACGGCCGTCATCGGCTACGGGAACGACGGCAGCTGGGATCCCACTCAGACCGCGTCCGCCTTCTGCATGGCGGCCAACAACCACATCTACGAGGGCCTGCTCGACACCGACCCGATCTCCCGCGAGCCGTATGCCGCGCTCGCCACGCAGGTCCCCGCCGACCTCACGAGCACCTCGTGGAAGTTCGAGCTGCGCGCGGGCGCGAAGTTCCACGACGGCAAGCCCGTCACCGCCGACGACGTGGTCTTCGTCTTCGACCGGATCCTCGACCCGAAGACGCCGACCCTCGCCAAGGGCTTCTTCGCCAGCTGGCTGAAGGAAGTCAAGAAGATCGACGCGCAGAACGTCGAGCTGGTCCTCAAGTTCCCCTTCCCGGACGGGATTTCGCGGCTCACCCTCGCGAAGATCATGCCGAAGCACGTCTTCTCCCAGCCGGGCGCCTGGGACGACGCGATCAAGGGCAAGGCGATCGGCTCGGGGCCGTACCGGCAGACCGCGCACCACCCGAAGTCGAACACGACCTTCGAGGCGTTCGCCGACTACAACGGGCCGCGCAAGGCCGCGTTCAAGAAGATGAACTGGCTGACCATAGTGGATGCCGCGCCCCGCGTCGCGAAGATCTCGGGGTCGAGTGCCGGCGCGCAGATCGCCGACAACATCCCGTACGCCAATATCGAGCAGCTCAAGCAGGGCGGTATGACCGTCCAGGGCGGCGCGGGCATGAACAACCTCTTCCTCATGTTCAACACCCAGCACAAGCCCTTCGACGACGTACGGGTCCGGCAGGCGCTGCACTACGCCATCGACACCGGCAAGATGGTCGAGGTCGCGCTCAAGGGGCACGGCAAGCCGTCATCGTCGTTCCTCAACGAGGGCAACCCCTTCTACCGGCCCGCGAAGACCGTCTACTCGTACGACCCCGAGAAGGCGAAGAAGCTGCTGAAGGATGCCGGGGTCTCGGGGCTCAAGATCGAGATCCTCGCGGTGAACGTCAGCTGGATCGTCGACTGCCTGCCGACCATCAAGTCGTCCTGGGACGCGATCGGCGTGGAGACCACGCTCTCGCCGCAGGAGACGACGGCCGTCTTCACCAAGATGGACCAGAAGCAGGACTACCAGGTCGTCGCGGCCGCCTCGAACCCGAACCAGTTCGGGCTGGATGCAGACCTGATCATGCACTACAACTACGGCCCCGAGAACCTGTGGATGCAGTACGCCCGCTGGGCCGGCAACTCCGTCGCCAAGCAGCTCTTCAAGGAGATGGACGCGGCGACGCAGGAGCCGGACGCCGACAAGAAGAAGACGATGATCCAGGACTACATCGACATCGTCGCCGAGGAGGCCGTGCTCTACCCGGTCGTGCACAACGAGCTGATGACCGCGTGGAACCCGAAGAGGCTCTCCGGGATAAGGGCGCAGCCGTACCCCGGAATCAACCTCCTTCAGGCCAAGTGGGTCTAGGGCCTGTCCGGCGGATCATGTCGGAGACGCGGGGCTTGGCACGCCCATCTGCGGCATTGTCGTCACTCGCCGACTCCCCCACGCTCGAATGCGCTCGCGCGGGGGCACCCCCATCGAGTCGACTCCCTCCTCCGCCTTGCATCCGGACGCACCAAGCCCCGCTCACCTGTGTTTATAAGGCACCGTTACTTTCCCCCAACCTGATCCGCCGGACAGGCCCTAGCGTGCAGGGAGTTCGTACGTGGTCGCCATCGCCAGGATCCTGCTGCGCCGCATCGCGCTGCTCGTGCCGCTGATGCTCGGGATCGTCCTGTTCGTGTTCCTCGTGATGCGGTTCTCCGACGTCGATCCGGCGTCGGCGTTCTTCCAGGGCGCCAATCCGACCGAGCAGCAGCTGCATGACTTCCGGGAGCAGAACGGCCTGCTCGACCCGCTGCCCGTGCGCTACGTCGACTTCGTGGTGGACCTGCTGCACGGCGACATGGGCACCAGCGCGCTGACCCGGGCGCCGGTGGTCGAGCAGGTCACCACCGCGCTGCCGCTCACGGTCCAGCTCACGTTCCTGGGCCTCGGCATCGCGGTGGTGCTCGCGCTGCTCGGCGGGGTCACCGCCGCGATCTACCGCGACCGGCTGCCCGACCAGCTCATCCGCGTCGTCTCGCTCACGGGGGTGGCCGCCCCTGGGTTCTGGCTGGCGCTCCTGATGATCCAGTACCTCGCCGTCGACCAGGGCTGGTTCCCGACCGGCGGCTACATCAACCCGGCCGACTCGCTGAGCGGCTGGCTGAAGACCATGACCCTGCCCGCGCTCGCGCTCTCCCTCCCGGTCGCCGCGCAGCTCACCCGGATCGTGCGGACCTCCGTGGTGGAGGAGCTGGACAAGGACTACGTACGGACGGCGATCGGCAGCGGCCTGCCGCCGCGGGTCGTCGTCGGCCGCAACGTCCTGCGCAACGCCCTGATCAACCCGCTCACCGTGCTGGGCCTGCGCGTCGGCTATCTGCTCGGCGGCGCGGTCGTCATCGAGACGATCTTCTCGCTGCCGGGCATGGGCAAGCTCATGATCGACGCCGTGAAGAACGGCGACCCGGCGGTCGTGCAGGGCGTCGTGCTGACCACGGCCACCGGCTTCGTGGTCGTGAACCTCGTCATCGACATCCTGTATCTGCTGGTCAACCCACGACTGAGGGACGCGAACGGATGACGCCGCCCCTGACGCCGCCCATGCCCCTGACGCCCCGGCGGATGACGCCCCCGACGCGCCCGACGCTCCGCCGGATGACACCCCGACAGACCACGCCCCTTGGGGGTGCGACCTGATGTTCACCCGCAAGAGCCTCACCGAGGCACTCTCCCGGCCCGGCATCCGGCTGCGGGGATGGCGCAGGCTGCCGCTGCTGTCGAAGGTCGCGGTCTGCTTCCTCGCCGTGGTCGTGCTGGTCGCGCTGTTCGCCCCGCTGCTGGCCCCGCACGACCCGCTCGACCAGCAGCCACCGGTGGACGGCACCGGACACCCGTCCGCCGGCCACTGGATGGGGCAGGACAGCCTCGGCCGGGACATCCTCAGCCGGCTGATGTACGGCGCCCGCTGGTCCCTCGCGATCGGGCTCGGCGCCACCGCGCTCGCCCTCGTCGTCGGGGCGCTCCTCGGCGCCGTGGCCGCCACCTCCCGCAAGGCGGTCGACGAGACGCTCATGCGCTGCCTGGACGTGGTGATGGCGTTCCCCGGCATCGCGCTCGCCGCCGTCCTGGTCGCCGTCTTCGGCGGCGGCATCACCGTACTGATCTGCGCGATCGCGTTCCTGTTCACGCCGCCGGTCGCCAGGGTCGTACGGGCGAACGTCCTCGATCAGTACGGCGAGGACTATGTGACCGCCGAGCACGTCATCGGCGCCCGCACCCCGCACATCGTCATTCGGCACGTGGCGATCAACTGCGCCGCGCCCGTGCTGGTGTTCTGCACCGTGCAGGTCGCGGAGGCCATCGTCTTCGAGGCGTCGCTGTCCTTCATCGGCGCGGGCGTACGGCCGCCGGACCCGTCCTGGGGCAGCGTCATCGCGGACGGCAAGAACATGGTGCTGACGGGCGGCTGGTGGGCCACGGTCTTCCCGGGCCTGCTGATGCTGATCACCGTACTGTCGCTGAACATCCTCTCCGAGGGCGTCTCGGACGCGTGGGCGGCACCGGCGGCGCGCGATGTCCCGGCGCGTGCGGCCAAGGCGGAGGACCGGCTGGAGGCACCCGAGCCGGGCAGCGGCAAGGTCCTCGACCTGCCGGGCCTCACGGAGGCGGCCGCGCGGCTGCGCTCACGGGCCCGCCCACTGCCCTCCGGCCAGCCCGTCCTCGCGGTCGAGAACCTGGCCATCGGCTTCGATACCCGGCACGGAGGCGTGGACATCGTCGACGGCATCAGCTTCGAGGTGCAGCTGGGTGAGGTCCTCGGCCTGGTCGGCGAGTCCGGCTGCGGCAAGTCGCTGACGGCGCTGACGGTGATGGGCCTGGAGCCGAAGGGGGCCCGGGTCCGCGGCCATGTCCGCTTCAACCAGCGGCAGTTGGTCGGTGAGCCGATGCGCGTACGGCGCAAGCTCCTCGGCCACGAGATGGCGATGATCTACCAGGACGCGCTGTCGTCCCTGAACCCGGCGATGACGATCAGGGCGCAGCTGAAGCAGGTGATCCGGCGGGGCGGCAGGCGCACGGCAACCGAGCTGCTGGAACTGGTCGGCCTGGACCCCGAGCGCACCCTGCGCAGCTACCCCCACGAGCTCTCCGGCGGCCAGCGCCAGCGTGTCCTGATCGCCATGGCCCTGTCCCGCAGCCCCAAGCTGATCGTCGCCGACGAACCGACGACCGCCCTGGACGTGACGGTCCAGGCGCAGGTCATAGAGCTGCTGCTGCGGCTGCGCGCGGAGCTGGACTTCGCGCTGATCCTCGTCTCGCACGACCTGGCGCTGGTCGCCGACGTCACCGACCGGGTGGTCGTCATGTACGGCGGCCAGATCGTGGAGACCGGGGTGACCGCCGACCTGGTGGAGGCCCCGGCCCACCACTACACGCGCGGGCTGCTGGGCAGCGTTCTGTCCCTGGAGTCGTCGGCCGAACGGATGACGCAGATCAAGGGGGTCGTCCCCTCCCCGGCCGACTTCCCGGCCGGCTGCCGGTTCGCCGACCGCTGCCCGATGGCGAGCGAGGTGTGCCGTACGACGGCACCGGATCTGGTGGGAACGCATACGCATACGGCGGCCTGTCACCACCCGGCGGTCGACCTGGTGACGGCGGAGAGCGAGGCGGTCAATTGAACGCGCCGACCGGGGAAGCCGAGGTTGTCGGGACACCCGCGATCGTCCGGCTCACGGACACCCACGTCGTCCACAAGGCCCGCAGCGGCGGCCTGTTCACCCGGGACAAGGTGTACGCCCTGACCGGCGCCGACCTCGCCATCGCGCCCGGCGAGACGGTGGGCGTCGTCGGCGAGTCGGGCTGCGGCAAGTCGACGCTGGCGAAGGTGCTGGTGGGGGTGCAGCGGCCGACGTCGGGCACGGTGTCGTTCCGCGGCCGGGACGTCTGGTCCATGAGGCCGACGGAGCGGCGTACGGCCATCGGCAGCAGCACCGGCATGATCTTCCAGGACCCGTCGACGGCACTGAACCGACGGCTGACGGTCCGCCAGATCCTGCGGGACCCGCTGGATGTGCACCGGCGCGGTACCCCGTCCGAACGGGAGGACCGTGTACGGGAGTTGATGTCGCTGGTCGGGCTCCCGCGGGTCCTGGCCGACGGGCTCCCCGGCCAGCTCTCCGGCGGCCAGCGCCAGCGTGTGGCCATCGCCCGGGCCCTGGCGCTCGACCCGGACCTGGTGGTGGCCGACGAGCCGACGAGCGCGCTGGATGTGTCGGTCCGCGCCCAGATCCTCAACCTCCTCCTGGACCTGAAGGAGCGTCTGGGCCTGGCCCTGGTCTTCGTCTCGCACGACATCCAGACGGTACGGCGGATGAGCGACCGGGTGATCACGATGTACCTCGGCCGGATCGTGGAGGAGTCACCGGCCGACGAGGTCACCGACGGCTCCCGGCACCCGTACACCCGGGCGCTCTTCTCGGCGACCCCGGGTCTCCTCGACCCGATCGACCCGATCCCGCTGGTGGGCCCCGTTCCCTCGGCGACCCGGCCGCCGAGCGGCTGCCCGTTCCGTACGCGCTGCTGGAAGGCTGACGAGGAATGCGGCGTCTCCATGCCGGACTTCACGGCCGCGTCAACCCCTGATCACCGCTACCGGTGCCACCATCCTGTGCAGGAGGGCATCTCCACGCGCGCGCTGGTCGCGCAGGCAGAGTCCGCCGCCCCGGCCACCGCCATGGCCGCCGATGTTCCGTTCCAGCAGCACATCAGGGAGCCCTAGAAATGATGCCCACCCCGCTGTCCGGTGTCGTACCGCCCGTCTGCACCCCTCTGACACCGGACCGCGAGGTGGACATCCCGTCACTGGTCAGGCTGGTGGACCACCTGGTGAACGGCGGGGTGCACGGCCTCTTCGTCCTCGGCTCGACGTCGGAGGCGGCGTATCTGACGGACGCGCAGCGCAGGCTGGTGGTGGAGACGGTCACGTCCCATGTGTCCGGCCGGCTCCCGGTCCTCGCGGGCGCGATCGACATGACGACGCCGCGCGTCCTGGACCACGTCCGGGAGGTGACGGCGGCGGGCGCGGACGCCGTCGTCGTCACGGCGCCCTTCTACACCCGCACCCACCCGGCGGAGATCGCCCGCCACTACCGCGTGATCGCCGCGCACTCCCCGGCCCCCGTCTTCGCCTACGACCTCCCCTCCTCCGTCCACACCAAGCTGAGCCCGGACCTGGTCCTGGAACTCGCCGCGGACCGGGTCCTCGCCGGTCTCAAGGACTCCAGCGGCGACCTCGGCGCCTTCCGCGCCGTCGTCACCGCCGCCCGCACGCGCCCCGACATCACCCGTTTCACCCTCCTCACCGGATCCGAACTCGTCGTGGACTCGGCACTGGCCCTGGGCGCGGACGGGGCGGTGCCCGGTCTGGCCAACGTCGATCCGGTGGGGTACGTGCGGGTCTACGACCTGTGCGCGGCGGGCGACTGGGAGCGGGCCCGGGCCGAGCAGGAGCGGCTGTGCGCATTGTTCGGGATGGTGGGCGTGGGTGACCCCGCCCGGATGGGCGGCAGCTCGTCGGCCCTGGGGGCCTTCAAGGCGGCGCTGTACCTGCGGGGGATCATCGACTGCCCGGCGACAGCGGAGCCCCAGGTTCCGCTGTCGGAGGGAGAGGCCGAGCGGGTGGGGAAGTACCTGGCGGGGGCGGGGCTGCTGTAAGGACCGGCTCCCACGCCAGGGCTGTCCGGCGGATCATGCCGGACAGGCCCTAGCCGAGGAGGTCGTCCACCGGCACCCGCCTGAACTCGATCGTCTCGTACGTCCCCGTCACGCCCGTCTCGTAGAGGAGACCGACCCGGCTCCTGCTCAGCTGTACGAGGTCGGAGTACGCGGCCCGCTGGGTGGACAGCGTGGTCGCCTTGGTGAAGGTCGTGCCGCCGTTCGTGCTGCGCCAGACGGCCATGGACTGGCGGGCGGTGGGGACGGAAGGGCCGGAGAAGAGGAGCGGGGCGGCCCGGCCGGTGAGCTGGAGGACGGAGGCCTGGACCACGGGGACGTCGTTCAGGGTGGGCTGGACGGCGTAGGGGCGGTCGAGGGTCTCGGCTCCGTCGCTGGAGTAGGAGTCGAGGCGGTTGCCCACGCTCGTGCCGTTCTGGTCCCGGGAGGTGAAGTAGATACGGCCGTCGGGGAGTTCGGCGGCCAGGCTTTCGTTCGCGTTGTCGACGCCGTCGTACGAGTCGTCGATGAAGCCCATGCGCCAGGTCAGGCCGCCGTTGTCGCTGTAGAGGGCGTGGGCGCCATAGTACCTGGGCTCCTGGCCGGTGTCCGGGGAGCCGACGGGCGGGGCCGTGGAGTGGTTGGCGGGGACCACCAGGCGGCCGGCGTGCGGTCCGTGGCGCAGCGCGAGCGCGTGGCCGGGGCCCGTGGCGTACCAGCGCCAGTTCGGGAGTTTGACGTCCGCCGTGATGTCGCGCGGTGCGGAGAAGTGGCGGCCGTTGTCGCCGCTCGTCTGGACGAAGACGCGGCGGCTTTGTTCCGGTGTGGCCTCGCCGCGCATGATCTGCGCCTCGGTCACCGCGCCGCTGTTGTAGGAGGTGAGGAGGACGATACGGCCCGTGCGCGGGTCCACGACCGGCGCCGGGTTGCCCCGTGTGTCGCCGTCTCCGGACGCCACCACCTGGAGCGCGCTCCAGGTGCAGCCGCCGTCGTGGGAGCGTCTGAGGACCACGTCGATGTTGTCGGTGTCGCCCGCGCCGTTGCGCCTTCCCTCGGCGAAGGCGAGCAGCGTGCCCGCCCGGGTCGTGACGGTCGCCGGGATGCGGTACGTGTCGTAGCCGTCCTGGCCCGCCGTGTACGGGACGGAGGACGTGCAGCTCCGGCTCGCGGGCGGCGCGGCCACGGCCGTACCGGGGGCCGCGAGGGCGGTGAGGGCGGTGAGCAGCCCGGTGACCGCGGCCGAAGCGGCCAGGCGGCGTTTGACGGTCATGACACTCCCTGGGCAGCGGCGGACAGAACATCGGACGTGTGACGTGGGATGTCCAGGAAAACCTAATGTGCCCCAGGTGGCACATCAATACCCGTGTCGCTACGGCGTGTTGACGTGACGTCAGCCAGATGCGGTGCCGGGAGTGACGAGCCCCGACTCGTACGCCACGATCACCAGCTGGGTACGGTCGCGGGCACCCAGCTTGCCCATGATGCGGCTGACATGGGTCTTCGCGGTGAGCGGGCTCAGGCCCAACGCTCCCGCTATCTCGGTGTTGTTCAGGCCGCGCGCGACTAGCGTCAGCACCTCGCGCTCACGTTCGGAGAGGCATTCGGGGCCGCTCCCCGCGGGCGCCGGAACCGACGGGCCGCGCAGGAAGCGGGCGATCAGCCGGGCGGTCGGCGCCGGCGAGAGCAGGGCGTCGCCGGCGGCCACCGTACGGATGGCGTCGAGGAGTTCGGCGGGCCTCGTGTCCTTCACCAGGAAGCCGGAGGCGCCCGCGCGCAGGGCCTCCACGATGTGCTCGTCGGTGTCGTACGTGGTGAGGACCAGGACCCTGACCCCGGCCAGGTCCTCGTCGGCCGCGATGAGCCGGGTGGCCTCGATGCCGTCCAGGTCGGGCATGCGGATGTCCATGACGATCAGATCGGCCCGCACGCTGCGCGCCAGCTCCACGGCCTCCCGCCCCGTGGCCGCCTGCCCCACCACCTCCATGTCCCGCGCCGATTCGACGAGCATGGCGAACGCGGCGCGCACGAGCGTCTGGTCGTCGGCGAGGAGTACGCGGATGGTCATCGGGGTTCGCCCCGTTCCGGTTCGGGGGCGGGTAGGGGTGCGGGTCCGGGTCCGGGTCCGGGTTCGGTCACGGGGGGATCGGATGCCCGTACGGCTTCGGAACCACGTACGGCATCCGGATCTCGTACGGCTTCGGAACCACGTACGGCTTCCCGGTCCCGTACGCCTTCAGAACCGCCTACGGCTTCCAGGTCCCGCGCACCTTCCCGTTCGCCCGTCCGCGCCGCGCCCCCAGCCCCCGTCGGCAGCACCGCCCACACCCCGAACCCGCCGCCCTTCCGCGCCCCGGCCTCCAACGTCCCGCCCACACTACGAGCCCGCTCCCGCATCCCGATGAGCCCGAACCCGGGCGTGCCGCCCGAGTCGCTGTCACCGACCCCGTCGTCCGTGACCGTCACCCGCAGAGCCCAGTCCTCCGCCCGCAGTTCCACCTGTACGCTCACGTCCGGGCCCGCGTGCCGTACCGCGTTCGTCAGCGCCTCCTGGACGATCCGGTACGCGGCGGCACCCACGGCGGACGGGACGTCGCCCGCGCCCACCGCGACCGCCGCCGCCACCTCGGCGCCCGCCGTGCGCGCCGCGGCCACCAGGTCGGGCACCCCGTCGAGCCCGGGCAGCGGCCCGCGGCCCTCGCCTCCGTACACGGAGCCGTACTCCGACGCGCGCAGCACCTCCAGCGTCGTACGCAGTTCGCCGCGCGCCGACCGGCAGGTCTCGGCGATGTCGTCGAGGGCCTTCGCGACCGCCGCCCGGTCCAGTCGCTCGGGGTCGGCGGCCAGGACGTGCGCGGCGACGGAGGTCTGGACGCCGACGAGGGTGATGCTGTGGGCGAGCAGGTCGTGCAGGTCACGGGCGATGCGCAGGCGTTCCTCGGCCACCCGGCGGCGGGCCTCCTCCTCGCGGGTGCGTTCGGCGCGTTCGGCGCGTTCGACGATGGCGGCGACGTACTGGCGGTAGTAGCGGACGGCGACGCCGAAGAAGAGCACGGCGATGACCCAGCCGGAGATCCGCAGCAGTTCGACGGCCTGGTGGGTGTCGACCGTGAGCATCACGTTCACCGAGACGGTGAGGACGGCGATGCCCGTCGCGAGTGTGCGCAGGGGCCGGCCGGTCACGGCGACGGTGTAGAGCGCGACGCACGCCGCCGGGGTGGGCGCGACGTGGTTGTTGTCGAGGGCGTGGTACGGCACCATCAGCGCCACCACCAGGGCCAGCACCAGCAGTGGACGGCGCCGCCGCCACACGAGCGGCACCTGGGCCGCGAGCAGCAGCGTCCAGCCGAGCGCGTCGGGACTGCGTGCCTCGTCGGTTAACAGGCCCATGGCCACGGCGAGGAGAGCGGTCACCGCGGCCAGCAGCGCGTCGTTGCGGGTGGCGCGCGCGGCGGTCCGGGGATCGCGGCTGACCGCCGCGATGATCCGCTCGCCGGGGCGGGGCCGCGCCGTTGTCGTCGTTGCCTGCACGGGGTTCATCTTCCGGTAGGAGGGCGCCCCTCCGGCAGAGAGGGGCGCCCTCGGGTTCACACGGGCTGACGGATCACACGGGCTCCGGCTGCCGCTCCGACGGCCGGAGCGGCTCGGGGGCCTTGGACAGCCGGCCCGGCCACCACACTCTCCGTCCGAGGGCGACGCTCGCGCTGGTCACCAGGTAGGTCCGGACGAGGAAGGTGTCCAGCAGCACACCGACCGCGATCACGAAGCCCAGCTCGACGAGCTGCACCAGCCCCATGTTGGTGAGGACGGCGAAGGTGGCGGCGAGGACGAGTCCCGCGGAGGCGATCACGCCGCCCGTGGTCCGCAGCGCGCTGAGCGCGGCGGCGACCGGCTCGGCACCCCGTATCGACTCCTCCCGCATCCGGTGCAGGAGGAAGATGCCGTAGTCCACGCCCAGGGCGACGAGGAACACGAAGGACAGGAGCCCGAGCCCCGGATCGGTGCCCTCGAAACCGAGCAGCGGCCCGAAGACCAGCCCGCCGATCCCGAGCGCGGCGCCCCATACCGCGACCACGGCGGCCACCAGCATCAGCGGTGCGACCAGCGAGCGCAGCAGAGCGATCAGGATCAGCAGGACGGAGGCGAGGACGATCGGGACGACGATGAGCCGGTCCCGGGCGTTGGTGTCCTCCAGGTCGATCTGCTGGGCGCTGGGCCCGCCGACGTAGGAGCCCTTGAGGTCGTCCCGGAGTTCCTTGATGGTCCGGGTCTCGCCCGCGGACTGTGGTGCGTCCGCGGCGATGACGGAGATCTCCGTCCAGCCGTTTCCGGTACGTCCCTTCCGCGCGTCGGCGACGCCTTGCGTGCCGCGGACGGTCGCCAGGGTCGCGTCGGCACGGTCGGCCGGTGTGATCACGTCGATGGGCTGGCTGCCTCGGTCGGGGTAGCCCCGGGCCAGCGTCTGCAGGGCGGCGACCGACTCGGGCTTGTCGACGAAGGAGTCCTCCTGCTTGATCGAGCCGGGCAGGTTGAAGGCCCCCAGGGCGAGCGCGCCGAGCAGGACGGCACCGCCCGCGAGGACGGCCAGCGGGCGCCGCCCCGCCGAGGTGCCCATCGCGGAGAACAGCGACCGGCGCGCCTTGGGCGTGCTCCCGTACGCGGGCACGAGCGGCCAGAACACCCGGCGGCCCAGCAGGACGAGGATCGCGGGCAGCAGCGTCAGCATGGCCACCAGCGCGCACAGCACTCCCACGGTGCCGAGTGGTCCCATGCCCCGGCTGGAGTTGAGGTCGGCGGCGAGCAGGCACAGCAGTCCGGCGGCGACGGTCCCGGACGAGGCGAGCACGGCGGGCCCGCAGCCGCGCAGGGCGGCGCGCATCGCGTCGTACGGCCGCTCGATGCGCCGCAGTTCCTCCCGGTAGCGGGCGACGAGCAACAAGGCGTAGTCCGTCCCGGCGCCGAAGACGAGGATCGTCATGACGCCCGAGCTCTGCCCCGAAACGCTGGTCCCGAAGGCCTGGTTGAGCCCGTAGGCGACGCCCATCGACAGATAGTCCGCGATGCCGGCGACGACGAGCGGCACCAGCCACAGCAGCGGGCTGCGGTAGATGAGGATCAGCAGGACGGCCACGACGGCGACGGTCGTGTAGAGCAGCGGTCCGCCGAGCGAGTTGTACACGCCGGCGGCATCGGTGTTCAGTGCCCCGGGCCCGCCGACCTCGACCGTCAGCCCGCCTTCGCTGTGGGCGACGTGGCGTACGTCGTCGACGAGGGCGTCCCGCTTGTCCTCGTCGCTGCCGGGCTCGTTGCTGGCGACCGGGTACATGAGGGTCGTACCGTCCGCGGACGGGATGCCCTGCGGCGTCCCGTTGAGCGTGTGCTGCCCGGCGATCGTGGTGACCTGCCGCTCCGCCGTGGCCTTGTCGGCGGCGGTCAGACCGCTGTCCCGGTGGTAGACGAGCACGAGTTCCGTGCTCTGGCCCCCGGGCAACTGCTCCTGGATCTTCGCGACTTGGGTGGAGTCGGCGCTCGCGGGCAGATAGTCGGTGACCCGGTCGTGCTGCACATCGGCGAGCTTCGCCGCGAACGGCCCCACCGCCGCCAGTACGGCGACCCACAGCCCGAGCACCAGCCAGGGCACGGCTCGTCGCCGCCCCCGTGTCACATCAGTCCTTGCGGCCCCCATCGACGGGCCTCCCTCCGGCATGGATGTCTGGTTGCCGTCTCCAGACTTCCGGCGCGGGAGGGCGGAATCGTCGTGCGGGAGGGCGAGCCCGGGGGTACTGCGAGGGGTGGCCGTACGGCCCGACTACTCCCTGGGGAGTACGCGCGCTGCGGCACCTACGACGGTGTACGCGCCGCCGCGAGCAGCCGCGTCACGTCGTCCGAGCAGATCGTCAGCGCCGCGCCCACGGTGGCCAGGACCTCCCGCTCGGCGGGGGTGTACGGCCCGTCGGCCAGGGCGATGCGGGCGCCCTGGAGGAGGATCGACTCCCGGCCCGCGGCGGCGAGGTGGGGTGCCAGCGGGTCCAGGGCCTCGTGGAGCTCTATGGCCAGGCTGGCGCCGCAGGGCTCCCCGAAGAGCCGTCCGGTGTCCGCGGCGAGCGCCTCGACGAGGGCGCCGAGCTGGTCCTCCGTGCAGTCGTCGAAGCCGGCCGAGCGCACGGCGCCTGCGGCGGTCTCCAGGGACGTACGGGAGCAGGTGCCGCCCGTGGCGAGGACGGCGAGGGCGACGGTGTGGACGGCGTCGCGGAGCATCGCGGAGAAGCGGGTGGTGGTGGGGTGGTCGAGGACGTCGGGGCCGTAGTGGTGGCGGCAGGCGGCGCATTCGACGACGGGTCCGGTCTCGCCGCGCGGCAGGACGGGAACGCCGAGGAGGGTGAAGCGGCGACGGCCGGTGAGGCGCTGGTAGTTGCGGTCGCCTCCGCAGCCGGGGCAGAAGAACTCGCCGTCGCCGACGCTGGTCCACGCGGTACGGGTGCCCAGGATGCGGGAAACCTGAACTGCACGACCGTTTCGTCCCCATCCTGGCAGCACGCTCGCACACCTCCGTAACCCCGCGGCAACATCGCCGCGCTTGCGTGATGTTAGCCACATTGTTGATGTGGAGTCAGTACCCAGGACGAGACCTCCCCGTGACCTCCACGGGGATTGGCCGGTAAATGACGGGCCCCGCCCGCCTCGTAAGGCGAGCGGGGCCACGAAAACCGCCGGTCAGGCTGGTCAGCGGGTCGCGCGGTTGACGGCGGAGACGACGGCCTTCAGCGAGGCACGTGTCGTATTCGCGTCGATGCCGATTCCCCACAGAACCTTGTCGCCGATCGCGACCTCGATGTACGAGGCGGCCTGCGCGGAGGCGCCCTCGCTCATCGTGTGCTCCTGGTAGTCGAGCAGGCGGGCGTCGATGCCGATGCCCTGCAGCGCGTGGAAGAACGCGGAGATCGGACCGTTGCCGCTGCCCACCAAGGTGGTCTCGACGCCGTCCACCTCGGCCTCGACGGTGAGGGTGTCCACGCCGTCCGTGTCCGTGGTCGACTGGCCCTTCCTGACCTGCAGACGGCCCCAAGGGTTCTCCGGGTTGGGCAGGTACTCGTCCTGGAAGGCCGCCCAGATGTCCTTCGGCGTGACCTCGCCGCCCTCGGCGTCCGTCTTCGCCTGGATGATCTTCGAGAACTCGATCTGCATCCGGCGCGGCAGGTCCAGCTTGTGGTCGTTCTTCAGGACGTAGGCGATACCGCCCTTGCCGGACTGCGAGTTGACGCGGATGACGGCCTCGTACGTGCGGCCGACGTCCTTCGGGTCGATCGGCAGGTACGGGACGGCCCACTCGATGTCGTCGACCGTGACGCCCTTGGCCTTCGCGTCGGCCTCCATCGCGTCGAATCCCTTCTTGATGGCGTCCTGGTGGGAGCCGGAGAAGGAGGTGTAGACGAGGTCGCCGACGTACGGGTGGCGTGCGTGGACCTCCATCTGGTTGCAGTACTCCCACGTGCGACGGATCTCGTCGATGTCGGAGAAGTCGATCTGCGGGTCGACGCCCTGGGAGAACAGGTTCATGCCCAGGGTGACCAGGTCGACGTTGCCGGTGCGCTCGCCCTGCCCGAACAGACAGCCCTCGACGCGGTCGGCGCCGGCCATCAGCGCCAGCTCGGCGGCGGCGACGGCCGTACCGCGGTCGTTGTGGGGGTGGATCGACAGGCAGACGTACTCGCGGCGGGACAGGTTGCGGCCCATCCACTCGAAGCGGTCCGCGTGGGTCGACGGGGTCGAACGCTCCACCGTGGCGGGCAGGTTGAGGATGATCTCGCGGCCGGGGCCGGGCTGCCAGACGTCCATGACCGCCTCGCAGACCTCCAGGGCGAAGTCCAGCTCGGTGTCGGTGAAGATCTCGGGCGAGTACTGGTAGCCGAACTCCGTCTCCGGGTCCAGCAGCTTCTCGGCGTACTCCATGACGAGCCGGGTGCCGTCGACGGCGATCTGCTTGATGTCGTCCTTGGAACCGTTGAAGACGACGCGGCGGAAGACCGGGGCCGTGGCGTTGTACAGGTGCACGGTGGCGCGTCTGGCGCCCTTCAGCGACTCGACGGTCCGCTCGATCAGGTCCTCACGGGCCTGGGTCAGTACGGAGATCGTCACGTCGTCCGGGATCGCGCCCTCTTCCTCGATGATCGAGCGCACGAAATCGAAGTCGGTCTGGCCGGAGGCGGGGAAGCCGACCTCGATCTCCTTGTAGCCCATCTTCACCAGCAGGTCGAACATCGCGCGCTTGCGCGCGGGCGACATGGGGTCGATCAGGGCCTGGTTGCCGTCGCGCAGGTCCGTGGAGAGCCAGCGGGGGGCCACGGTGATCCGGTTGTCCGGCCAGGTGCGGTCAGGGATGTCGACCTGCTCGTACCGGCCGTACTTGTGGACCGGCATGGAGGTGGGCCGCTGCCGGTTCGGGCGGGTCTGGTCGCTCTTGCTGCTCTGGCTGTTCGCCATGATGCGTGGGCTCCTCGAGGTGTCCGCATGTCCTGAAGGGACGGCCGACGGCGCAACGCCAGACTCCGCGGGGAGGGGGTCGGCCTCGACTACAGGCCCTCGCCGCGGCAGCTAAGGAGAAGCAGCCCGAAACGCATGATGCTCCGCAGCCTAGCCGAGCCTCCCTCCGTGCGAGGGGTCGTATCAGTATGCGGGATCGTGTCGACATAACGGGGCAAAAAGTGCGCCATACCACGTCCAGACGGAGTCCGCCGCTCCTTATCGCCCCATTTCACCAATCATGGTTGCAGGTAGTGACAGAGGCATAACTCAGTGCAAGGGTGCCGGGCATGACGAACCACGGGGGCTTCACGCCCGTCTTCTGCACGATCATCCCGCCTCATGTCCTCGACAAGCTCGCCCAGAACGAGGACCCCGCGCTCGCCGGACCCGCGCGCCAGACCCTGCAGCGCGACGCCTACGAGCGCACCCACCGCCGCCTGACCACGGTCATCGGCGCCCCGGCCGTCGCGCCGCCCGCGGACGCGCCCGAGGAGCAGCCGCACCGCACGATCTACGACGCCCGCCACCAGCAGGACCTGCCCGGCGAGAAGGTCCGCGGCGAGGGCGACGAGCCGGGCAAGGACTCCACCGTCAACCGCGCGTACGCCGGTCTCGGCGCGACCTTCGAGCTGTACCTCAAGGCGTACCAGCGCAACTCGATCAACGGCGAGGGCCTGCCGCTCGACGCCACGGTGCACTTCGACGAGAACTACAACAACGCCTTCTGGAACGGCGAGCAGATGGTGTTCGGCGACGGTGACGGCGAGATCTTCCTCGACTTCACCATCCCGGTCGACGTCATCGGCCACGAGCTGACCCACGGCGTCACCCAGTACACGGCGAACCTCACCTACTTCGGCCAGCCGGGCGCCCTGAACGAGTCCATGTCGGACGTCTTCGGCTCGCTGATCAAGCAGTACACGCTCGGCCAGACCGCCTCCGAGGCCGACTGGCTGATCGGCGTCGGCCTGCTCGCCCCGCGCGTCACCGGCACGGCCCTGCGCTCCATGAAGGAGCCGGGCAGCGCGTACGACGACGACGTGCTCGGCAAGGACCCGCAGCCCGGGACGATGGACGGCTACGTCCGCACCGGCCGCGACAACGGCGGCGTCCACATCAACTCCGGCATCCCCAACCACGCCTTCTACCTCGTCGCCGACGCCCTCGGCGGCCATGCGTGGGAGCGGGCCGGACAGATCTGGTACGACGTCCTCACCGGCGGCGAGCTCTCGTCCCAGGCGAGCTTCACGGACTTCGCCAAGCTGACGGTCGCGGCCGCGAAGGCACGGTACGGCGACAGCGGCGAGGAGCTCCAGTCCGTGCTGAAGGCGTGGGAGCAGGTCGGAGTGCCCGCCATGTAGCTCCGGTGGCCACGGCCTCCGACTCGTACTAGACAGGACCCATGCGTATTCAGGTAAGGCGCACGGGCGGATTCGCGGGCATCGACCGCCACGCCGAGGTGGACACCTCGGACCGGCCCGATGCCCAGGAGTGGCACGCCCTGGCCGAGCAGGCACTCTCCGCCGGCCGGGGCACGCCCCCCATCGGCGTACCGGACGGATTCAGCTACCAGATCACGGTGGACGACAAGACGGTGTACGCGGCAGACCCGCGCTTGACGGACGAGCAAAGGAAGCTGATTTCCAGAGTCCTGAAGGAGGGCGCATAGAAACCGGGGCCCAGGGAAGCTGGCGTCAGGGGCGCGGGGCTGTGACATTGTGCGGCTCCGCCGCGTGGGCGCGACAAGCCACAGACGGCCCGCAGTCGCGTGATCAGGGGACCCCGTCCCCATGAGGCGCCCCCGGAAGCACAACTGCTGGTTGGCACCGGGCCGTTGACTTGCGTTACCCGCGGTACAGATGATCGCACGCATGGCGACGAACCCCCTCCCGCAGTTCCCGCCCGGCTTCCTCTGGGGCGTATCCACCTCGGCCCACCAGATCGAGGGAGCCGTCGACGAACGGAACCCCTCGGTGTGGGACGCGTTCACGGCCGAGCCTGGCCGGGTGAAGGACGGCTCCACCGCGACGGTGGCGTGCGACCACTGCCACCGCTACCTCGAGGATGTCGCGCTCCTCGCCGACCTGGGCGTGGACGCGTACCGCTTCTCGATCTCCTGGCCCCGGGTGAACTCCCCCGGCGGCCTGGACTTCTACGACCGTCTGGTCGACGAGCTGGCCGGGGCGGGCATCCGTCCCGTCCCGACCCTCTTCCACTGGGACCTGCCCGTGGAGCTGGACTGGCTGAACCGGGACACGGCGGAGCGCTTCGCCGAGTACGCCGGTGTCGTCGCCGCACGCCTGGGCGACCGCGTCCAGAAGTGGATCACCCTCAACGAGCCCGCCGAACACACCCTGTTGGGCCACGCGCTGGGCGCGCACGCTCCCGGCAAGCGGCTCCTGTTCGACGCGCTGCCGGTGGCACATCACCAGCTCCTCGCCCACGGTCTCGCCGTACAGTCCCTGCGCGCGGCCGGAGTCGCGGACATCGGGATCGCCAACTCGCACGGCCCGACCTGGGCGGCATCGCGCAACGCCGAGGACGTGGAGGCCGCCGACTTCTACGACGTACTCCTCAACCGCCTCTTCGCGGACCCGATCCTGCTGGCGCAATACCCGGAAGGCATCGGCGAGTTGCTGCCGGGCGACGTCGAGGCGGACCTGAAGGTCATCGCCGAGCCGGTCGACTGGTACGGGATCAATTACTACGCGCCGACCAAGGTGGGCGCTCCCGAGGGCGCGGAGATGGAGTTCGGCGGACTGACCCTGCCCGCCGAACTCCCCTTCTCCGTACTCCCGTTGGAGGGATATCCGGTCACCGACTTCGGCTGGCCGGTCGTACCCGAGGCGCTCACCGAACTGCTGGTCGGCTTCCACGAGCGGTACGGCGACCGGCTCCCGCCGGTCGTCATCACCGAGAACGGCTGCTCGTACGAGGGCATCGACGACCAGGAGCGGATCACCTTCCTGGACGGTCATGTACGGGCCCTGCACCGGGCGTTGGAGCAGGGCGTCGACGTACGCGGCTATTTCATCTGGTCGCTGATGGACAACTTCGAGTGGGCGGAGGGATACGCGCGCCGCTTCGGTCTCGTCCACATCGACTACGAGACCCTGGAACGGACACCGAAGGCGTCGTACGCGTGGCTGCGGGATGTCCTGCGGGCACGGAGATGACGGCCTCGCCGCCCGCACCGGCCCTCGCCGAGCCGGCAGAGCGGGTCGGCAGGGGCTGGACCGCGGCGCTGTCGCTCGCCAACGGGGCCATCTGGGTGGGCTGGTACGGCCCCCTCCACATCCTCCTCGCCTCCCAGGCGGAGGACTTCGCGCCCGGCACCGGGATGTCGAAGGAGGCCATGCTGGCGTGGGTCACGGGCGCCGGCGCGGTCGTCCCGCCGCCGCAAGCCGTTCGTGATCTGGTCCGGCGTGCTGATGGCGGCGGCCACGGCCGCCCTGTCCGGCTGGCAGACCTGGCCCGGCGCGATCGTCGCGGCGGCGGTCCTGGGCGTGGGCTTCGGCGTCTTCACCTCCGTCGACTTCGCCCTGATGACGGACGTCCTGCCCAAGGCCCTGGACCGCGGCAAGGACCTCGGCGTCATCAACATCGCCAACGCCCTCCCCCAGGTCGCCGCCCCGGCGCTGGCCGCGCCGATCGTGACCTATCTGGGCGGGTACCAGGTGCTGTACCTGGTGGCGGCGGCGATCGGGCTCGCAGGGGCGGTGCTGGTGGGCCGGATTCGGGGCGTGGACTGACACCTCAGAGGGGGCAGGCGTGGTGCACACTGACCAGATCCGCACCACCCCAGGGAGCGCACCGTGATCACGCCGGACGGAGAGCGACCGTACTTTCACGCCCACGTCGACCCGCTCGCCGGGCTGCGTACGCCCCAGGACCCGCCCTGGGACGTCTATCTCACGGGCACGGTCTTCCTGGACATCATCTTCACGGGGCTCGACTCGGCCCCGGTGCGCGGCACCGAGTCCTGGGCGCGGGGCATGGGGTCCAGCCCCGGCGGCGTGGCGAACATGGCGACGGCACTGGCGCGGCTGGGCCTGAAGACGTCACTCGCCGCCGCCTTCGGGGACGACCACTACGGGGAGTACTGCTGGGACGCGCTGGAGCAGGGCGAGGGCATCGACCTCGCCGCGTCGCGCACCGTACCGGGCTGGCACTCACCGGTCACCGTCTCGATGGCGTACGAGGGCGAGCGGACCATGGTCTCGCACGGCCACGAGCCGCCCCCGGAGGAGCCGGCGCCGAACTGCCCGCCGCGCGCGCGTGCCGCGGTCGCGTCCCTGACGCCGGGCGAGCGGGCCCACTGGATCGCCCACGCCGCGAGCGAGGGCACCCGCGTCTTCGCCGACGTCGGCTGGGACGACACGGGCGCGTGGGACCTCGCGGGCCTGGCCGACCTCGAGCACTGCGAGGCCTTCCTGCCGAACGCCGAGGAGGCCAGGCGCTACACCGGCACCGACTGCCCGCGCGCGGCGGCGCACGCGCTGACGGAACACGTACCGGTGGCGGTGGTCACCCTGGGCGCGGAGGGCGCGTACGCGGTCGACCGCCGGACCGGGGAGGCCGCCGAGGTGCCCGCGATCGCCGTGGAGGCCCTCGACCCGACCGGCGCCGGGGACGTGTTCGTGGCGGGCTTCGTCACGGGCACCCTGGCCGGCTGGCCGCTGGCCGACCGCCTCGCCTTCGCGGGGCTGACGGCCGCGCTGTCCGTCCAGGAGTTCGGGGGGTCGCTGTCGGCCCCCGGGTGGTCGGAGATCGGGGCGTGGTGGCGGAAGGTGCAGTCCGTGGAGGGCCAGGACCCGGCGGCGCTGCGGCGGTACGCGTTCCTGGCGGACCTGGTGCCCCAGGAGCAGGTGCGGCCCTGGCCGCTGCGCAGGGCGGTGCCGACGATCGGGTTCCGTCGGTCGGCGTGACGGCCGCCGTTGACGTCTTCGGCGGATGACATCACAGGGCGCACCCTCTGCCGGTGCTCCGCGTGTGAGGAAAAGCCCTACGGCACTGTCAGTCCAGCGACGTACCCTGGGAACCGCAAGGCTGTCCATGTGGCAAGCGTGCCGATCGAGGAGGAAAAGCAGGCCTACAGAGCCGGCCCATGACTCAGACACCCACAGCACAGACCCCCGCGCAGGGGCAGGCACGAGCGCACTTCACGGTCCCCGCGAAGCACCCCATGGTCACCGTGCTGGGATCTGGCGACGCCCTCCTGCGTGTGATCGAGAAGGCCTTCCCGGCGGCCGACATCCATGTCCGGGGCAATGAGATCAGTGCGGTCGGCGACGCCGGTGAAGTCGCCCTCGTCCAGCGCCTGTTCGACGAGATGATGCTGGTGCTCCGCACGGGGCAGCCGATGACGGAGGACGCAGTGGAACGCTCGATCGCCATGCTCAGGGCGAGCGAGAACGGGGAGGGCGACGGCCAGGAGACCCCGGCCGAGGTGCTCACGCAGAACATCCTGTCCTCGCGAGGCCGCACCATCCGTCCCAAGACGCTCAACCAGAAGCGGTACGTCGACGCCATCGACAAGCACACCGTCGTCTTCGGCATCGGCCCCGCCGGTACCGGCAAGACGTACCTCGCCATGGCGAAGGCGGTCCAGGCCCTGCAGTCCAAGCAGGTCAACCGGATCATCCTGACCCGGCCCGCCGTGGAGGCGGGCGAGCGCCTCGGCTTCCTGCCGGGCACGCTGTACGAGAAGATCGACCCGTACCTGCGCCCGCTGTACGACGCGCTGCACGACATGCTCGACCCGGACTCGATTCCGCGGCTGATGGCGGCGGGGACCATCGAGGTCGCGCCCCTCGCCTACATGCGCGGCCGGACCCTCAACGACGCCTTCATCATCCTGGACGAGGCACAGAACACGAGCGCCGAGCAGATGAAGATGTTCCTCACCCGCCTCGGCTTCGACTCGAAGATCGTGGTCACGGGCGACGTGACGCAGGTCGACCTTCCGAACGGGACGAAGTCGGGTCTGCGCCAGGTCCAGGAGATCCTGGAGGGCGTCGAGGACGTGCACTTCTCGCGGCTCACGTCCCACGATGTCGTACGGCACAAGCTGGTCGGCCGTATCGTCGACGCGTACGAGAAGTACGACATCGAGAACGGCACCGAGAACGGCTCCCACCAGGGCCGCGGAAAAGCCGCACACAAGGGGAAGTAGAACAGCACCAGCATGTCGATCGACGTCAACAACGAGTCCGGAACCGAGGTCGACGAGCAGGCGATCCTCGACATCGCCCGGTACGCGCTCGCGCGGATGCGCATCCACCCGCTCTCCGAGCTCTCGGTGATCGTCGTGGACGCCGACGCCATGGAACAGCTGCACATCCAGTGGATGGATCTGCCCGGCCCCACCGATGTCATGTCCTTTCCCATGGACGAGCTGCGGCCGCCGTCGAAGGACGACGACGAGCCGCCGCAGGGCCTCCTCGGTGACATCGTGCTCTGCCCGGAGGTCGCCGAGCGGCAGGGCAAGGACGCCGAGACGCGGCACTCCATGGACGAGGAGCTCCAGCTGCTCACCGTCCATGGGGTGCTGCACCTGCTCGGCTACGACCACGAGGAAGCGGACGAGAAGGCCGAGATGTTCGGTCTGCAGGCCGCCATCGTGGACGGCTGGCGCGCGGAAAAGGGCATGACAGGCCCCTCTCCCGCCCCGACCGTGTCATGAGCCCCCAGCTCGTCATCGGCGCCGTCCTGCTGGTTGTCGTCGCCTGGCTCGCCGCCTGCGCGGAGGCGGGCCTCGCGCGCGTCTCCAGCTTCCGCGCCGAGGAAGCCGTGCGCAGCGAACGCCGCGGCAGCGCCAAGCTCGCGCAGGTCGCCGCCGACCCGACCCGCTACCTCAATGTCGCGCTGCTCGTGCGCGTCGCCTGCGAGATGGCGGCCGCCGCGGTGGTCACGTACGCCTGCCTGAAGGAGTTCGACAGGACCTGGCAGGCGCTCACCGTCGCGATCGCGGTCATGGTCCTCGTGTCGTACGTCGCGGTCGGCGTCTCCCCGCGCACCATCGGCCGCCAGCACCCGCTGAACACGGCGACGGCGGCCGCGTACGTCCTGCTGCCGCTGGCGCGGATCATGGGCCCGATCCCGCCGCTCCTGATCCTCATCGGCAACGCGCTGACGCCCGGCAAGGGCTTCCCGCGCGGCCCGTTCGCCTCCGAGGCCGAGTTGCGCGCGTTGGTCGACCTCGCCGAGAAGGAGTCGCTGATCGAGGACGAGGAGCGCCGCATGGTGCACTCGGTCTTCGAGCTGGGTGACACCCTCGTACGGGAAGTCATGGTTCCCCGCACGGACCTCGTCAGCATCGAGCGGTTCAAGACCATCCGGCAGGCGCTGACCCTGGCGCTGCGGTCGGGCTTCTCGCGCATCCCCGTGACCGGGGAGAACGAGGACGACGTCGTCGGGATCGTGTATCTGAAGGACCTCGCCCGCAAGACGCACATCAGCCGGGACGCGGAGAGCGAGCTGGTGTCGACCGCGATGCGGCCCGCCAGCTTCGTGCCCGACACGAAGAACGCGGGCGATCTGCTGCGCGAGATGCAGCAGGAGCGCAACCACGTCGCCGTCGTCATCGACGAGTACGGCGGCACGGCCGGCATCGTCACCATCGAGGACATCCTCGAGGAGATCGTCGGCGAGATCACCGACGAGTACGACCGCGAGCTGCCGCCCGTCCAGGAACTCGGCGACGACCGGTACCGCGTCACCGCCCGCCTCGACATCGGCGACCTCGGCGAGCTGTACGGCTTCGAGGCGTACGACGACGAGGACGTGGAGACGGTGGGCGGACTGCTGGCCAAGGCGCTCGGGCGGGTCCCGATCGCCGAGGCCTCGTCGGTCGTGGAGCTGCCCGACGGGCGGGAGCTGCGGCTGACGGCGGAGGCCGCGGCCGGGCGCCGCAACAAGATCGTCACGGTGCTCGTCGAGCCGGTCGGCCCGGTGGATCCGCCCGAGGAGGAGCAGCCGGAGTGACTCCGAAGCAGCTGCGCGCGTTCTGCCTGTCCTTCAACGCGACCGTCGAGGACTTCCCCTTCAACCCGGAGACCTCGGTCTTCAAGGTGCTGGGGAAGATGTTCGCCCTCACGAACCTGGCGGCCCGTCCCCTCACGGTCAACCTGAAGTGCGACCCGGAAGACGCGGTCCGGCTGCGCGGCGAGTACCCGGGGCTGATCATCCCCGGCTATCACATGAACAAGAGGCACTGGAACACGGTGACGGTCGACGGCGAGCTCCCGGACCGCCTGGTCCGGGAGCTCGTCGAGGATTCGTACGATCTCGTCGTCGCCGGTCTGCCGAAGGCCGAGCGGCTCCGCCTCGACCGTCCCTGACGGCTGGTGCCCCCTTGGGCGGAGGAGCGCGGTGCGGGTTCGTATGCTCGGGGCATGACGGACAGCGCGCTTGACCCCGAGGACCGCAAGATCGTCACCCTGGCCCGTTCCGCGCGGGCGCGTAACGGTGTGCCCGAGGGGGCGGCCGTGCGGGACGAGACCGGCCGTACGTATGTCGCCGGGACCGTGGCTCTGCCCTCCCTGCGGCTGAGCGCCCTGCAGACCGCGGTGGCGATGGCGGTGGCTTCGGGGGCGAAGTCGCTGGAGGCCGCGGCGGTGGTGTCCGAGGCGGACGCCGTGCCCGCGGAGGACCTGGGGGCTGTACGGGACCTTGGCGGGGACGGGACGCCGGTGCTCCTCGCGGGGCCCGACGGGGCGGTTCGGGTCGTCGTGACCGCGGGCTGAGTTTTTCGCCCCCTCCGCCCCTGCCCGTCCCGAATCTGGGGGGCTCCGCCCCCCAGACCCCCGTGTCGCGCTTCGCACGATGCCGGACGAGGCCGCGGCCGCCCTGAGAGCCGTCGAGGACGCGGGACGGGGCGCGATGACCGATCTGCGGCATCTGCTGGGCCTGTTGGCGCCGTCGCCGAACGGCGAGGAGCCGGAACCGAGTTCGGGCGGAAGCCCTGGCGGCGACGTCGGTACGGCGGGGCTGGCGCCGCAGCCCGGCCTTGACCGGCTGGGACCACTCGTCGACCGGATATCGTTCGCCGGGCTGCCCGTCGAGGTGCGGATCTCGGGCGAGCCGCGCCCGCTGCCGGAGGGGATCGACGTGACCGCGTACCGGATCATCCAGGAGGCGCTGACCAACGCGCTCAAGCACGGCGACGGCGGCAAGGCCGAGGTGACCGTGCGCTACGCGGACCACGCCCTGCGCGTGGAGGTGCTGAACACCGGCCCGAGCATGCTGACCGGCGCGGCGCCCGCGCCGCTGCCGCGGCCCAAGACGGGGACCGGCCGTGGACTCCTCGGCCTGCGCGAGCGGGTCGCGGTGTACGGCGGGGACCTGGACGCCCGGCGGCGGCTCGGCGGCGGCTACCGGGTGCGGGCCCGCATCCCCTTGGACCGCCCGTGACGGCGGCCGCGGCGGAGCCGGCTCCCCGCGTGCTCATCGCCGATGACCAGACGCTGATCAGGACGGGTTTCCGGCTGATCCTGGCGGCCCGCGGCATCGAGGTGGTGGGCGAGGCGGCGGACGGCACGGAGGCGGTGGCGGCGGCGCGCGAACTGCGCCCGGACGTCGTGCTGATGGACATCCGTATGCCGAACATGGACGGCCTGGAGGCCACCCGCCGCATTCTGGCGCAGGCTCCGGAGTGCCGGGTGCTCATGCTGACCACGTTCGACCTGGACCGCTATGTGTACGCGGCGCTGTCGCTCGGGGCGAGCGGCTTCCTGCTGAAGGACGTCACGCCGGAACATCTGGCGGCGGCCGTACGGCTGGTCGACACGGGCGACGCCCTGCTGGCCCCGTCGATCACCCGACGCCTGGTGGAGCGCTTCGCGCCGGCGGTGGCCGACCCGCCCGCCGTGCACGCGGACCTCTCGGCCCTGACGCCCCGTGAGCTGGAGGTCCTGACGCTGCTGGGCCGCGGCCTGTCCAACGCCGAGCTGGCCGCGCGGCTGGTCCTCAGCGAAGCCACCGTGAAGTCCCATGTGACCCGCATCTTCGCCAAGCTGGCCCTGCGCGACCGCGCCCAGGCGGTCGTCCTCGCGTACGAGACAGGCCTGGTCGTTCCAGCCCGTCCGGCGTTTGAGGACAAGGCCGTTCAGGCCGATACGGGGGGTCTGGGGGGCGGAGCCCCCCAGAGACGGGACGGGTAGGGGCGGAGGGGGCGAAAACCCCGACGGCCACGGCCACCCGCCCCGCTCGCCTCAGAAGCCCAGCTTCCGCAGCTGCCGGGGGTCCCGCTGCCAGTCCTTGGCGACCTTCACATGGAGGTCCAGGAACACCGGCGTGCCGAGCAGCGCCTCGATGTGCTTGCGGGACTTGATGCCGACTTCCTTGAGGCGCTTGCCCTTCGGGCCGATGATGATGCCCTTCTGGCTGGGGCGCTCGATGTAGACGAAGGCATGGATGTCGAGGAGGGGCCTGTCGGCGGGGCGGTCCTCGCGGGGGAGCATCTCCTCGACGACGACGGCGATGGAGTGGGGCAGCTCGTCGCGGACGCCTTCGAGCGCGGCCTCGCGGATCAGCTCCGCCACCATGACCTGCTCCGGCTCGTCCGTCAGCTCGCCGTCGGGATACAGCGCGGGCCCCTCCGGGAGGAGCGGGACGATCAGGTCGGCCAGCAGGTCCACCTGCTTGTCGCCGACCGCCGACACGGGCACGATCTCCGCCCACTCGAAACCCAGCTCCTGGGCGAGCTGGTCGATCGCGATGAGCTGCTCGGCGAGCGTCTTGCCGTCGACCAGGTCGGTCTTCGTGACGATCGCGATCTTCGGCGTCTTCTTGATGGACGCCAGTTCCTTCGCGATGAACCGGTCACCGGGGCCGAGCTTCTCGTTCGCGGGCAGGCAGAAGCCGATGACGTCCACTTCGGCCCAGGTGGTGCGTACGACGTCGTTCAGACGCTCGCCGAGCAGCGTGCGCGGCTTGTGCAGGCCTGGGGTGTCCACCAGGATCAGCTGCGCGTCGGGCCGGTGCACGATGCCCCGCACCGTGTGCCGCGTCGTCTGCGGCTGGTTCGCGGTGATCGCCACCTTCTGGCCGACCAGAGCGTTCGTAAGGGTGGACTTGCCCGCGTTGGGGCGGCCCACGAAGCAGGCGAAGCCGGCGCGATGATCCCCCACTGCCTTGAGGGCGTGGGAGGTGCCCCCATCCTCGGACGGCTCAGGTGACTGGTTACGAACGCTCATGGCGCCCATTGTCCCTGATTCACGAGCCCCCGCCGCACGCCGAGCCCCTGATGCGTACGACCCCGCCGCACACCCGAGCGCCTCCGCGCGGTGCGGTGAGCTTCCGGAAACCCCCGCGCAACAGGAAAGGCGCACGTGCACAACCGGAAACGCGGGCCGGTGCCCCTCCGACGATGCCCCCGTCCCCGTCGGAGAGACCGGAGAGACCGTGATCCTGGCCGCCGCCTTCGGCGGGCTCATCGGAGGCCTGAAGCACGCCGGTATGGCGGGCATCGGCCCCGACAGCGTCCAGGGCACCGTCCCCACCGTCCTCTTCGCCACCTTCCAGCTCACCTTCGCGATCATCACCGCCGCGCTGATCAGCGGCGCGATCGCGGACCGCAGCTAGGGGCGTTCCGGCCGTGGGGGCGTACGCCTTCGCCATCACGTACGGCATCGGGAAGCTGATCGACCGGCTCATGGGCTTCCCGGGCGGACGAGGAGCAGGAGCGGACGGGTCTGGACCTTACGGTGCACGCCGAGACGGCCTACGATCACGGGGTCCTGGGCCATGGCGCCCCGGTCTCGTCATCCGTCCCCGCCGCGCAGAAGGTCACGACCCAGGCATGAAGCTCATCACCGCGATCGTCAAGCCGTACCGCCTCGACGAGGTCAAGACCGCCCTCCAGGAAATCGGTGTGCACGGTCTGACCGTCACCGAGGCCAGCGGCTACGGGCGCCAGCGCGGCCATACCGAGGTGTACCGCGGCGCCGAGTACCAGGTCGACCTCGTCCCCAAGGCCCGTATCGAGGTCGTCGTCGAGGACGCCGACGCGGACGCCGTCATCGACGCGATCGTCAGGGCCGCGCAGACCGGGAAGATCGGCGACGGGAAGGTCTGGGCGGTACCGGTGGAGACCGTCGTACGGGTCCGTACGGGCGAACGGGGCCCGGACGCGCTCTGATCACACCTGTCGCCTCGCCTCCCCGCCCACGGCCACCGCTCGCGGCACAGTGGGGGCCATGAACGCAGACGACAGAAACCTTCTTGCCCGGGCGCGTGTGGCGACCAGGCTTCCCGCTCAGGACCTGGACCGAGCGCGCCGTTTCTACTCCGAGCGGCTCGGTCTGGAGCCCGTCGACGAACGGCCCGGTGGGCTGCTCTACCGGTGCGAAGGCGTGGACTTCGTGGTGTTCCAGTCGACGGGAGCCTCGCCCGGCACCTTCACGCAGATGGCGTTCGAGGTCGACGACATCGAGGCGGTCGTGTCGGAACTCAAGCGGCGCGGCGTGGTGTTCGAGGACGTCGACGTGCCTGGGCTTCGGACGAGGGACGGGATCGCCGAGATCGAGGGGAACTACCCGAGCAAGGGGGCGCGGGGTGAGCGCGGCGCCTGGTTCCGGGACAGCGAGGGCAATCTGCTGGGCCTCGGCCAGCCGGTCGTCTGACGCGTGAGCCGGTGCCGCCGCGCGCGAGCGACACCGGCTCCTTCAGGGCTTGGCGTCAGTCGAACACGAACGGGCCCGGGGACTGCGGCGCTCCCGCGGTGCACGTGATGGTGATGCCGAAGACCACCATCTCAAGGGAGCCACCGAATGCCTCCAGGCTGTCGCCGGAGGCGACGGTGCCGTCCAGGGGGCCCACCGTGACCCCGCCGCCCGCTGGGATGGCGGGGTTCTTCGTCCCGCTGAAGACGGTGGTGCCGCCGCCCGTCTTCACCATGGTCAGGGTGGAGCTGACCGAGTCCTCGGCGACGGAGATCGGCGCCGTGATCTCGGTGGAGCTGAGGGTGATGGTCGCGGCCGTGCCGTTCTGGGTGGCCGTCAGGGTGGCCGCGCCGCTGCCGCCGATGCTGCAGGTCGCGTTGATGGTGGCCGTCTGTGGGACGACGGCCGCGGCGGCGGGCGCGAAGGCCAGACCGGTCGCGGCGAGGGTGCCCGCGGCCAACGCCGCGGCGATTCCGAGTCGCTTGCCTCTCATCGGATTCCCTTCCCTTGTACGGGAATTGCCATGTGGGGGTTTCACGCGCCGGACGGCACCGCCCTGTCCGGGCACACCGGCTTCTCACCGTTGCGCAGGTGAGCGTGCGGGGAGATGTGTGCGCGGGCCGCTTCGCGGGGGCGGGGTGCGGGACGCCTCGCGGCGGCGTATCTGACGGTCCGTCGGAACGTGCGGTCCCATTGATGCGCGGGTGGCTCGCGATGGCAAGGGATGCCAGGAGTTTTCCTCCAAGGGTCACGAAAACTGGCCGAAGTTCGCCCGGCGGCAGGCTTCTTCCACCCCGGAGAGGCTGGAATCAGCCCGTCCGGCGTTGACGCACGGCTCGCGCCTCACCCTCGAACACCGGACGGGCCGACGGTTTCCTCGCCCCCGCCGCCCCTACCCATTCCCATACCTGGGGGCTGCCGCCCCCAGCCCCGCGCATCGGCCTGAACGGCCTCGTCCTCGAACGGCGGACGGGCTGAAAGCACCTTCGCCGGCCGGAGTGGGTGGGGGCGCGGCCCGTTGCCCCACCCGCGAGCGCCGGACGGGCCAAAAGATCTGGACGCACGCCCCCACGCACCCGCAGTCGCCATCGCACGGGAGGGGCCGTGCCGGTACATCACATGCCCGTCGCCCCGTTCGGATCTGGAGACGGCTCCTGTAATCCAACGTCTGATCCACCGGCCACGACGGGCGGATGTACCGGCACGGCCCCGACCCACCCACCGGCAGAAAGCGACCCCGGCGCGGCCAGCGGTGCGGGCGACAGCCGGGCGAAAGCCGGACCGCAAACGCCATTGCCTACCCCTGCCCTCCCACCCCAAACGCAACGTGCCCCAGATCACACCATCCCGGCTTCTTCGCACCCCCACCCCCTTGATACAAATTGCCCGCGCGTTCCTGTCTGTCGACAGCCGCCCAACCTCCTTCTTGAACCGCTCCTTTCGCATGCCCTGGGAACGCCCGTGTCCGCCCGCACCACCACCCCCTGGCCCCTCGTCGCCCTTTTCACGGCCGGGTACCTCGCCCCGTATCTGCTGCCGACCACCGTCGGCAGACTGGACGCGGGCCTCCCCCTCTCGACCACGCAGGCCGGTGCCATCGGCAGCGCGCTGCTGCTGAGTTCGGCGACGGCGGGCTTCCTGCTCGCGTCGCGCGTCGACCGCTTCGGACCGCAGCGGCTCGCTCGCACGGGCCTGCTGCTCGCCGCCGTCGGGTACGGCACCGCCGCCCTCAGCACGACCGTCCCCCTGGTCATCGCCAGCGCGATGATCGGCGGCCTCGGCTCCGGTACCGCCACCACGGTCGCCGCGACCGGCATCGCCGCCCAGCGCGACCCGCACCGCACCACCACCCTGGGCCTGCTCGGCGTCTCCGCCCTCGCGGGCACGCTGTATCTGACGATCCCCCACCTGGGCCCGGCCCACGGCCTGCCCCTCGCCGCGATCGCCTGCACGGCGCTGCTCGTGCTGCCCGCGACCGGACACCTCCCCGCCCGCACGCCCGCGACCCAGCGCCCGCGCACCGCGGCCCCGCTCCCCCACCCCCGCTCCGGCCTCGTCCTCGCCGCCGCCATGCTGTTCTGGTCCCTCGCCCAGAACTCCCTCTGGGGCGTCAGCGGCCGCATCGGTCTCACCCAGGCGGGGCTCACCGAGGTCACGGTCGGCGCGGTCTTCGCGGCGGCGCTCGGCGCGGGGCTGCTGGGGGTGATCGGCGCGGGTGCGCTGGGCCCGCGGCTCGGTCAGGCGTGGCCGATCGGCGCGGGCACGGCGTTGATCGCCGGCTGCATCGCGCTCAGCGCGGCATCGAGCGACCTGGCGTCGTTCGCGACGGGCGAGATCGCCTGGAACACGCTCTACCCGGTCGTGCTGTCGTACGTCATCGGCCTCGCCGCGTCCCTGGATCCGCGCGGCCGGTGGGCGGTCCTCGTCGGCTCGGCCTCCTCGCTGGGCACGGCGTGCGGCCCGCTCGCCGGCAGTCTGCTCTCGGCGCGGGCGGGTTTCCCCGCGATGGGCACGATCCTGGCGCTCGGCCTGCTCCTGGTCACCGTCCCGATGACGGTCGTGGCGCTCCGCCCGAGGCGCGCAGCCCAGCGCGAACACCCGGTCGTCGAGTTCCCCCTGGAGGCCCTGCCCGTCCAGCGCACGGCGTCCGGCACGGCCGCTTACGAAACGAAGGCCTACGACATGAAGGCGTACGACATGACCGCCTACGACATGGCAGGACCCCGGCAGGTGGCAGCGACCGCCGCGCCGGGGGCCGGAACCACCTGAGCGCTACGCGAACTCGTACGCCTCGACCTCGGCGATGTACCGCGCCCGCCGCTCCTCGTCGTGCTCCAGGAAGGACGCCTCGAACGAGTTGCGTGCCAGCTCCCGCAACCGCTCCTGGTCGAGGCCGAGCGCTTCGCGCACCGCGTGGAAGGTGTCGCCGACGTAGCCGCCGAAGTAGGCGGGGTCGTCGGAGTTGACGGTGCACAGCAGCCCGGCGTCCATCATGGCGGGCAGCGGGTGGTCCTCCAGGACGTCGACGGCGCGCAGCCGTACGTTCGACAGCGGGCACAGCGTCAGCGGCACCCGGTCCCGTACGAGCCGCTCGACGAGGTCGGCGTCCTCCATGCAGCGCAGCCCGTGGTCGACGCGCTCGACGCCGAGCACGTCCAGGGCCTCGGTGATGTACGCGGGCGGGCCCTCCTCGCCCGCGTGCGCGACGCGCCGCAGACCGAGCGCGGCGGCGGCCTCGTACACCGCGCGGAACTTGACCGGCGGGTGGCCGACCTCGGCGGAATCGAGGCCGATGCCGACGATCCGGTCGAGGTACGGCTTCGCGGCCTCCAGGGTCGCCATGGCCGACTCGGCGGACTCGTCGCGCAGGAAGCACATGATCAGCTGCGTGGAGATGCCGTGTGTCTCCTCGCTGCGGGCGAGCGCCCCGGACAGACCCTCGACGACCGTCCCCATCGCCACCCCACGGGCGATGTGCGCCTGCGGATCGAAGAAGATCTCCGCGTGCCGCACGCCCTGCGCGGCGGCCCGCACCAGGTAGGCGTCGGCCAGGTCGGCGAAGTCCTGTTCCGTCCGCAGGACGGCCATGAGCTCGTAGTACAGGTTCAGGAACGACTGGAGGTCGTCGAAGAGATACGCCTTGCGCAGCTCCTCGGTGTCCGCGTACGGCAGCGTGACGCCGTTGCGCGCGGCGAGCGCGAAGGCGAGCTCGGGTTCGAGGGTGCCTTCGATGTGGAGGTGCAGTTCTGCTTTGGGGAGGGGCATCGAAGCATCGTACGGTCGTTTCCCTGGCACTCCGGAAACCGGCACTCGGACCGCGCTCACCGGCGCCTCGAAACCCCAACCCGGACCCCGCTCAGCGACGCTTCGGAACCGGCACCCTGACCAGATCGTGCGCCACCGTCAGCTCCCCCTCGAACCCGGCGGCGCGGGCCTGCCGCTCGAAGGCTTCGGGCTCGGAGTAACGCTGACTGAAGTGGGTGAGCACGAGATGCCGTACGCCCGCTTCCTTAGCCACCCGTCCCGCCTGACCGGCGGTCAAATGCCCGTGCTCGACGGCGAGTAGCTCGTCCTCGACGAGGAAGGTGGACTCGATGACGAGCAGATCGCACCCCTCCGCGAGAGCGCCCACCCCCTCGCACATCCGGGTGTCCATGACGAACGCGAACCGCTGACCGCGCCGCACCTCGCTGACGTCGTCGAGGGTGACCCCGCCCAGCGAGCCCTCCCGCTGCAGCCGCCCGACGTCGGGCCCCTTGATGCCCCGCTCGGCGAGCCGCTCCGGCAGCATCCGCCGCCCGTCCGGCTCGACCAGCCGGTATCCGAAGGACTCGACGGGGTGGGAGAGCCTGCGGGCCTCCAGGGTGTACGCGGGCGTCGCCGCGAGCACGCCGTCCGCCTCGACCGGCGCTTCCACCAGCTCGACGGTCTCGCGGTAGGCCGTGGCATAGCGCAGCCGGTCGAAGAACCGCTGCCCGGAGCGCGGGTAGTGCGCGGTCACCTCGTGCGGTACACGGTCGAGGTTGATGCGCTGGATCACGCCGGCGAGTCCGAGCGAGTGGTCGCCGTGGAAGTGGGTGACACAGATCCGGTGCAGGTCGTGCGCGGCGACCCCGGCACGCAGCATCTGGCGCTGCGTGCCCTCGCCGGGGTCGAAGAGCAGTCCCTCGCCGTCCCAGCGCAGCAGATAGCCGTTGTGGTTGCGGTGCCGGGTCGGGACCTGGCTGGCGGTGCCGAGGACCACCAATTCACGTACGGACAACGTCGGTTACCCCGGGGGCCAGTGCATGCCGCGGCCGCCCAGGAGGTGGGCGTGCGCGTGGAAGACGGTCTGGCCCGCGCCGCTGCCGGTGTTGAAGACGACGCGGTAGCTCTCCAGCTGCTCCTCGCCCGCGACCACGCCGGTCTCGCGCAGCATGTCCGCCGTGATGGCGGGCTCGGCGGCGGCGAGCGTTGCCGCGTCCCGGTAGTGGACCTTGGGGATGACCAGGATGTGGGTGGGCGCCTGCGGGTTGATGTCACGGAACGCCACGGTCGTGTCCGTCTCCCGGACCACGGTCGCCGGAATATGCCCCGCGACGATCTTGCAGAACAGGCAGTCGTCCTGCGGCTCTCCCGCCATGCGTGTGCCTCCTCACGCCAGCCGATCATTACGTCGGCATCGTATCGGCCCAGCCGCCTGCCCTGTGTGCGGCTCCGCGCCCGCCCAAAAGGGCGGGCGGGCGGGGAACATCCGCCGCGAAGCGGCGGATCACCCAAGCCACAACGGCGCGGCACCAAAGATCAAAGCGGCGGCGAAGATCAAAGCGGCGGCAAGGCGGGCGCAGCCTTCGCCGGGTTCTCCGACAGCGCCGCCAGTGCGATCCGGATCGCCTCGTCGAGCTGGGGGTCACGCCCGGCGGCGTAGTCCTGCGGGGTCTGGACGACCTCGACGTCGGGGTCGACGCCGTGGTTCTCCACCGACCACTCGTACCCCTCCAACCAGAACGCGTACTTGGGCTGGGTGACGAGCGTGCCGTCGACGAGCCGGTAGCGGCTGTCGATGCCGATGACACCGCCCCAGGTCCGCGTACCCACCACGGGACCGATGCCGAGCGCCTTGATCGCCGCGTTGACGATGTCCCCGTCCGAGCCGGAGAACTCGTTGGCGACGGCGACGACGGGACCGCGCGGCGCGTCCTCCGGATAGCTGTACGGCCGTACCCCGCGCGGAACGTCCCAGCCCACGATCCGGCGCGCCAGCTTCTCGACGACCAGCTGGGAGGTGTGGCCGCCGCGGTTCTCGCGGACGTCCACGACCAGCCCCTCCCGGGCCACCTCGACACGCAGGTCGCGATGGAGCTGGGCCCACCCGGAGCCCACCATGTCGGGCACGTGCAGATACCCGAGGCGGCCCCCGGACCGCTCGTGGACGTAGGCGCGCCGGTCCGCCACCCACGCGTGGTACCGCAGCGGCTCCTCGTCCGCGAGGGGCACCACGACCGCGTGCCGTGGATCCCCGCCGCCGGACGGCGAGATGGTCAGCTCGACCGGCTTGCCCGCGGTGCCGACGAGCAGCGGCCCGGGCCCGGCCACCGGGTCGACCGGCTGCCCCCCGACCGCGACGATCGCGTCCCCGGCGCGCACCGCGACCCCGGGCGCGGCGAGCGGCGCCCGCGCCTGAGGGTCGGAGGTCTCCGACGGGAGGATCCGGTCGATGCGCCAACTCCCGTCCGCGTGACGGGAGATGTCCGCGCCGAGCAGCCCCTGCTCCCGGTCGCCGCCGCCCCATCCGCCGCGCGGAGTGACGTACGCGTGCGAGGTGCCGAGTTCGCCCTGCACCTCCCACAACAGGTCCACGAGGTCGTCGTGGGTGGCGACCCGTTCCAGGACCGGCCGGTATCTGTCCAGGACCGCGTCCCAGTCGACGCCGCCCAGGTCGGGCCGCCAGAAGTTGTCCCGCATGAGGCGGCCCGTCTCCTCGTACATCTGCCGCCACTCGGCGACCGGGTCGACGGTCCGCTGTACGCGTGAGAGGTCGACGGTGATGTTCGTGTCGCTCTCGTCGTCGTTCGAGGCGCGCCGGTCGCTGGGGACGACCTTGAGCTTGCCGTCGGCCCACAGCAGCACCCGCTTGCCGTCGCCGCTGACGGCGAAGTGGTCGGCGTCGGCGGCGAGATACTCGATGCGCTGCTGGACGAGGTCGTAGCGCTCCAGCTCGGTCTTCGGGTCCGGGTCGTCGGGCGTGGCACGGGAGGCGCCGAGCACGCCGCGCACCGGGTGGCGCAGCCACAGCACCCCGTCCTTGGCGGCCCGCAGCGTCGAGTAGCGGGCGGCCTCGACGGGGAACGGCACGATGCGGTCGGCGAGCCCGTCCAGGTCGATCCGGGTCGCGGGCGCGCCCTCGCTGTCGGGCGTCTCGTCCTTGTCGGGCGCCTCGAAGGGGCGGCCGTGCCGCTGCGGCCCGAAGGGGGACGGCGTGGTCGCGGCCAGCGTGATCAGGTACGGCCGGGAGCCGCCCACGAACGCCAGGTCGAAGACGTGCTCGTCGTAGACGGGGTCGAAGGAGCGCGCCGACAGGAAGGCGAGGTGCTTGCCGTCGAGCGTGAACGCGGGCGCATAGTCCCGGAACCGGAGCGGGGTCGCCTCGGTCACCGAGAGGTCGGTGGTGTTGGCCAGCTTGAGCTGGCGCAGCGGGCGCGGCCCGGGGTGCGACCAGGCCAGCCACGCCGAGTCGGGCGAGAAGACGAGGCCGGTGATCTCCCCGTCCTCGCTGCGGTCGACCTCGCGCACCTCGCCGCTCTCCCGCTCGACGAGCAGCACGCGTCCGTCGTGCGAGGCGACGGCGGCGCGGCTGCCGTCGGGCGCCATGGCGAGGCCGAGTACCCGTCCGAGCTGCCCGGCGGCGAGCCTGCGCGGGGTCGCTCCGGGGGCGACGCCCGTGGCCGGGGCGAACTCGAGGGCGTCGTCGCCCTCGGCGTCGGTCACCCACACCACGTGCTCCTCGCCGTCGGCGCGGAAGGTGCGGGGCAGCCGGGCGCGTACGCCGGGCTCGGCGGCGAGGGCGCGGGCCGGGCCCGAACGGTGGGTGACCCAGTGGACGGCGCCGCGCACGGAGAGCGCGCTGCCGCGTCCGGTGTGGTCGGGCACGCCGGCCGAGAACCAGCGCGACGCGTTCACCGGGTGCGGCTGCTGGTCGACGCGCTGCCCGCCGAGCCGGAGGTCCAGCCGGCGCGGCTCGGCGCCCTCCAGGTCGTCGAGGAGCCACAGTTCGCCTGCGGACGCGTACACGACCCGCGTGCCGTCGCTCGCCGCGTGCCGGGCGTAGAAACCTCCCCCACTCTCGGCTTCTCCCCCACTCTCGGCTTCGCTCGAGCGGGGAGACCCCCATGAGCGGGAGGTGCCCCCACCCGGCGTGTGCCGACGCAGGTCCGACCCGTCGGCGAGGGAGGAGTAGAGCGCGCCGACGCCCTCGTGATCCGACAGGAAGGCGATGCGCTCCCCCACCCACACAGGGTATTCGAGGTTCCCGTCGAGCTCTTCATGCAGCCGTACGAACTCCCCGGCGCCTTCCCCGTCGCGGACGCCCCTGTCGATCCACAGCTTCCCCGCCGTACCGCCGCGGTACCGCTTCCACCACGCGGCCTCGCGCCCCATGGGAGCGGACAGCAGGACGACACCGGGGCCGCCGTGGGCGACGTCGCCGACAGGACCGTACGGAAGGGTCGTCGCGGGACCGCCGTCGAGCGGGACGGCCCGCGCCCAGCTTCGCCTGAGGCTCGCCTGCCCCTGGGCGCTGAGCGCGAGGACCTGCCCGTCCGGGGTCCAGCCGCGCACCTGGGTCTTCGCACTGCCCCAGTACGTCAGCCGCTGGGACGGTCCGCCCTCCAGGGAGGCGGCGTGCACCTCGGGCGCCCCGTCTCGCGTCGACGTCCAGGCGACGGTCATGCCGTCCGGGGAGATGCGCGGATGGTTCACCGGGGTGTTGTCGGCGCTGATCCGCCAGGCCCGGCCGCCGCCGTCGAGCGGGGCGGCCCAGACGTCGTCCTCGGCGGTGAAGACGACCAACTCGCCGTGCAGATGCGGAAACCGGAGGTACGCGGAGGGTGCGGACTCTGTCACCCGATCACCCTAAGCAGCGAAAGCGCCCGCCGACAGGGGTTTCGATCACTTGATCCGGGTCCGGCCGGGCCGGTCGTCTGCCCCGGGCGTCTTGCCCCCGGCCCCTTGTGCCCTGCGGGTCACTTGCTCTGAGTCACTTGCCCTGGGACGGCCAGCACGTGGGATCGCCCTTGCACCACATCGTCTTCGTCACGGTGACGGTGACGGTGGGGTCGGGCTGTCCGTTCGTGGGCTGGTACGAGATCGGCGGGGTGGGGGTGTTCGTGGATTCGCAGTTGCCCAGGCCGTTCACGTGGAACCACTCCTTGCCGCCGACCGTGGCGACGAGGTCCCCGCGCACGCACGCGCCGTCGACGGCGCGGGTGACCTTGCCCTTGACGGTGATGTCCTGCCCGTCGTCGGTCTCTCCCTGGCAGTCGACGGAGGCGACGGTGTTCTCGGTCGGCGAGTGCGTCTTGCCCGGCGTATAGGCCTTGTTGTCCCCGTCGTAGGACGCCGTGCAGCTGAGCCAGCGCACGTTCGCGTGCTGCCGTTCGAGTTCCTTGGTCGCGGTCTGGTCGGTCGTGTAGGCGACCGTGGCGGAACTCAGCCCGTTCGGATCACAGGCGACGACTCCGCCCACGACGACCACCGCAAGGCCGGCCACGGCTGCCGTCCGCTGTGTCCGCGGACGGCCCCAAACCCACTTCAATGCCCCCATGGAGGGCATCCTGCCACTGTCCCGGGCGACGCGATAGGGCGTATACGGCCACTCCTCGGCTCACCCGCCACAATCGAGTCCCTCGCCCAACTGAGCATGCCCCGGAGGCCCGTTGCCCCACTCGCGGATCCGCCCCCGCCGGAACACCCCCCGGCTCCTGCCCGCACCGCGCCCCTCCGACGACGCCCCTCAGGGCTCCGACCCGGCGGCGGACCTGGCAGCCGGACCTCCGGCGCCGCGAGGACATCCAACTCCTGCCCGCGGAAAACCCGGAGACCAGGAGGTGTCCCGCCGCATAGCCTGGCGTGGTGGGCAACGACCGCAGGCTGCGCAGGCTCGTCGTGGACGAGCAGACGACCTACTTCTGGAGCTACCGCCAGAAGCGCGGCCGCGACGGCGTCTGGCGTGACGCCCTCACGCTGTACCGCGACGGCACCCGCACGCGTTTCGTCTTCCACGCGGGCGAGGCGGGCTCGGGCCGGTACACGTCCGAAGGCGGCTATTGGATGGAGGGCTGCCTGGCGGACGGCCGCGGCAACCTGCTCAACCTGCGTGAACCCGGCGTCGTACGCGCCCTGGTCGACGAGGCCGGGCGCCGCGGACTGCTGACGGGCGCTGGGGAGCTGGACGGCTGGGAGCTGTTCCGGGCGGTCGTCGTCAGCCGCTCAGCAGCAGCCACTGCTGGAGTTCCACCAGGTTCCCCTCCGGGTCCTTGAGGTGGGCGACCCGCATGCGGTCGGTCAGGAGCACCGGGCCGTGCAGCACGGTCGCGCCACGCGAGGTGATCTGCTCGCAGTACGCGTCCAGGTCGTCCACCCGCAGCACCACCAGGGAGCGGTGCCCGGTCGCCGACTCACCCAGTTCACCCAGGACTTCGGCCATCGCCGCCCGGTCCTGCAGGGCGATGCCCGCCGAGCCGGCGGCGGGGCTGAACTTCTCGTACGGCCCCTCGGTCGCCCCCGACTGGGGCTTGAGGCCCAGGACTTCGCCGTAGAAGCGGTAGCACGCGGCGAAGTCCGAGACGAGCAGCCGTACTTGGGCGAGTTCCACGGCGATTCCCCGTCAGTACCAGCGGCCGGTACGGGCCAGCAGCAGCGCCGTCGCCACGGTCCCGGCGGTCGACGTACGCAGCACCGTGCGCCCCAGGTGGAACGTCCGCGCGCCCGCTTCGGTGAACAGCCGAACCTCCTCGGGGGAGATCCCGCCCTCTGGGCCGACCACCAGGACAATCTCCCCGGACGCGGGGAGTTCGGCCGTCGCGAACGGCTCGGTCCCCAGCTCCGTGTCCTCGTGCAGCACCGCCGCGAGGTCCGCTGTGGCGAGAAGTGCGGCAACCTGCTTGGTCGTCATCGCGTCCGCGATCTCCGGGAAGCGGACCCGACGGGACTGCTTGCCGGCTTCCCGCGCCGTGGCCCGCCACTTGGCGAGCGCCTTCAGGCCCCGCTCGCCCTTCCACTGCGTGATGCAGCGGGAGGCGGCCCAGGGGACGATCGCGTCGACGCCGGTCTCGGTCATCGTCTCGACGGCGAGTTCGCCCCGGTCGCCCTTGGGCAGGGCCTGGACGACGGTGATACGGGGGGACTCCTCCGGCTCCTCCGACACCGCGTGCACGTC
Organism: Streptomyces dengpaensis; assembly: GCF_002946835.1. NCBI lineage: Bacteria > Bacillati > Actinomycetota > Actinomycetes > Kitasatosporales > Streptomycetaceae > Streptomyces > Streptomyces dengpaensis. The sequence continues at coordinate 5,843,309 of NZ_CP026652.1, read as the reverse complement.
GACGATCAGCCGGTCCTTGCCCTCGGTGCCGACCACCTCGCACTCGGCCCAGCGCCCCGCGCCGTCCGTGAGGACGACACTCTCCCCGGGCCGCAGCCGCTTCACGGAGACGGCGTGCCGCCCCTCGGGGCCGTCGAGGACGTAGCGTGCGCCGGCGCCCGCGTTGAAGTGTTCGGCCACGAACACCGGTGCCGTCATCGGACCGCACCCCCGTCCTGTCCCGGGGTCTCTGACAACGCTGTCGTCAACGCCGTCCGTGCGGCGAGGAGTTCGGTGTTCAGTACCTCAACCAGCTGCCCCGCGGGCAGTTCGCGCGCCATGCGGTGGCCCTGCCCGGCCCACAGCGCCATGCCCTGCGCGTCGCCCGCCGCGGCGGCCGCCTTGCGCAGCGGGGAGGTGAGGTGGTGGATCTCGGGGTACGCGGCGGGCGCGTACGGGCCGTGCTCGCGCAGGAAGCGGTTGACCAATCCGCGCGCCGGGCGGCCGGAGAACGCGCGCGTCAGCTCCGTACGGACGAAGAGGGGGTTGGTCAGCGCCTGCTTGTGCACGGCGTTGGCGCCGGACTCGGGGGTGGCGAGGAAAGCGGTGCCGAGCTGGGCGGCGTTCGCGCCCGCGGCGAGGGCCGCGGCGATCTGGCTGCCGCGCATGATGCCGCCGGCGGCGACGATCGGGATCTGCACGGTCTCGCGGACCTGTGCGATCAGCGAGAGCAGTCCGATGCCGGTGCCGTCCGTCTCCGGGTTGTCGCGGTGGGTGCCCTGGTGGCCGCCCGCCTCGACGCCCTGCGCGATGACCGCGTCGGCGCCCGCCCGCTCCACGGCGAGGGCCTCCTCGGCGGTGGTCGCGGTGACGAGGGTGAAGGTGCCCGCGCGACGCAGCGAGAGCAGGACGTCCCGGGTGGGGACGCCGAAGTGGAAGGAGACCACCGGCACCGGGTTGTCGAGGAGGACGGCGAGCTTGGCGTCGTATCCGTCGTCCCGGCCGCTGTCGGGGTCGCCGAGCTCGGTCTCGTACCAGGCGGCCTCACCGGCGAGCTGGCTGGCGTACACCTGGACGGTCGCGGCGTCCGCGAACTCGGGCTGCGGCATGAACACATTGACCCCGAAGGGGCGGCCCGTCAGCCCCCGCACCTGCTTGATCTCCTGGTACATGCCGTCGGCGGTCTTGTACCCGGCAGCGAGGAAACCGAGCCCACCGGCCTCGGACACGGCCGCCGCGAGCCGCGGCACGGAGACGCCGCCCGCCATGGGGGCCTGCACGATCGGGTAGGGGAAGAGATCGGTCAGTGCGGAGGACATGACGGCATGTTGTCACGTCCTCCGCACAGGACCGAATCCACCCTGGCACCAGCCCGTCCGGCGTTTGAGGACGAGCGCGAAGCGCGATGAGGGGGTCTGGGGGCGGAGCCCCCAGGTACGGGACGGGCAGCGACGGAGGGGGCGGAAAACCCTCCCCAGCGCCCCCTCAGTGCCTCGTCAGCGACCGTTGAACGCATCCTTCAGCCGCGAGAACAGCCCCTGCTGCCCCGGCTGGAACTGCCCGGTGGGCCGCTCCTCGCCCCGCAGCTTCGCCAGCTCCCGCAGCAACCGCTCCTGCTCGGGATCGAGCTTGGTCGGCGTCATGACCTCGACATGCACGATGAGGTCACCGCGGCCACCGCCCCGCAGGTGCGTGACACCGCGCCCGTGCAGCGGAATCGACTGCCCGGACTGCGTACCGGGCCGGATGTCGACCTCCTCCAGCCCGTCGAGCGTCTCCAGCGGCACCTTGGTACCCAGCGTCGCCGCGGTCATCGGAATGGTGACCGTGCAGTGCAGATCGTCCCCGCGCCGCTGGAACACGGCGTGCGGCAGCTCATGGATCTCGACGTAGAGGTCACCGGCGGGACCGCCACCGGGCCCGACCTCGCCCTCACCCGCGAGCTGGATCCGCGTGCCGTTGTCGACACCGGCCGGGATCTTGACCGTCAGCGTGCGACGCGACCGGACCCGGCCGTCGCCCGCGCACTCGGGGCACGGAGTCGGGACCACGGTCCCGAAGCCCTGGCACTGCGGACAGGGCCGCGAGGTCATGACCTGACCGAGGAAGGACCGGGTGACCTGGGACACCTCACCGCGGCCGCGGCACATGTCACAGGTCTGCGCGGAGGTCCCCGGCGCCGCACCCTCGCCGTTGCAGCTGTTGCAGACGACGGCCGTGTCGACCTGGATGTCCTTCGTGGTGCCGAAGGCCGCCTCGTCCAGGTCGATCTCGAGCCTGATCATGGCGTCCTGGCCACGCCGCGTACGCGACCGGGGGCCGCGCTGCGACGCCGTACCGAAGAAGGCGTCCATGATGTCCGAGAAGTTCCCGAAGCCGCCGGCGCCGAAGCCGCCCGCGCCCGCTCCCGCGCCGCCCGACTGGGACAGCGGGTCGCCGCCGAGGTCGTAGACCTGCTTCTTCTGCGGGTCCGACAACACCTCGTACGCGGCGTTGATCTCCTTGAACCGCTCCTGCGTCTTCGGATCGGGATTGACGTCCGGGTGCAGCTCGCGCGCGAGCCTCCGGAACGCCTTCTTGATCTCGTCCTGGGATGCGTCGCGGCGCACGCCGAGTACGGCGTAGTAGTCCGTGGCCACTTAGGACTCCGCCAGGATCTGTCCGACGTACCGTGCCACCGCTCGTACCGCTCCCATCGTTCCCGGGTAATCCATGCGGGTCGGTCCGACCACGCCGAGTTTGGCTACTGCCTCGCCGCCCGAACCGTAGCCGACCGAGACCACGGACGTGGAGTTGAGTCCCTCATACGCGTTCTCATGACCGATCTTTACCGTCATGCCCGAATCCCCGGCCTCGCCAAGCAACTTGAGGAGCACGACCTGCTCTTCGAGGGCTTCGAGCACCGGACGGATGGTGAGAGGGAAGTCATGTCCGAAACGGGTGAGATTGGCGGTGCCGCCGATCATCAGCCGCTCCTCGGTCTCCTCGACGAGTGTCTCCAGCAGGGTGGAGAGCACCGTCGCGACCGTACCCCGGTCCTCCGCATCGAAACTGTCCGGCAGATCCTGCACCAGCTGCGGGACGTCCGTGAAGCGGCGGCCGGTGATCCTGCTGTTGAGCCGGGCCCGCAGATCCGCGAGCGACGTCTCGCCGAACGGCGCCGGGCAGTCGATCATGCGCTGCTCGACCCGGCCGGTGTCCGTGATCAGCACCAGCATCAGGCGCGCGGGGGCCAGCGACAGCAGCTCCACGTGCCGCACGGTCGAGCGCGTCAGCGAGGGGTACTGCACGACGGCGACCTGCCGCGTGAGCTGCGCGAGCAGCCGTACGGTCCGCGCCACGACGTCATCGAGGTCGACGGCGCCGTCGAGGAAGTTCTGAATGGCCCGCCGCTCCGGCGCCGTCATCGGCTTGACGCCCGCGAGCTTGTCGACGAAGAGCCGGTAGCCCTTGTCGGTGGGGATGCGCCCGGCGCTGGTGTGCGGCTGGGCGATGTAGCCCTCGTCCTCCAGCGCGGCCATGTCGTTGCGGACGGTCGCCGGGGAGACGCCGAGCCGGTGCCGCTCGGTGAGCGCCTTGGAACCGACCGGCTCCTCGGTGCCCACGTAGTCCTGGACGATGGCGCGCAGCACTTCGAGCCTGCGTTCACTGAGCATCGCGCACACCTCCAGATGTCTTCCCGTGGTCCCCGTGGACTGCCGGCCTGGCACTCAGCGCACGCGAGTGCCAGCGTTTCCCGGCCAGTGTACGGCGGTGAGGTATGGCCCCGGCAAGGGCGGGCCTGCGAAGTCGTTCCCCGCACCCTGTCACGGCTAGCGTCGGCGTATGAGCGTGACTTGGGAAGAGCTGGGGTGGGAAATGCTGGCACCCCGGGTCGGGCGGCGACGGCTTCCGGTGTGGGACTGCACGGCCGGGCTCGTGGTGGGCGAAGGCGCGGCCCTGATGATCGACGCGGGGTCGAGCCTGGCGGAGGGCGCGCGCCTCAGGACCGAGACACGACGGCTCCTCGGCGGCGGCCGCCGCGTGACGCACCTCGCACTCACGCACCCGCACTTCGACCATGTCTTCGGCGCCGCGGCGTTCGCGGGGGTGGAGGTGTTCGGGGCGGTCGGTCTGGACGCGGTCCTCGCGTACGAGCGCGAGCGCGAGGCGCTGCGCGCGGACGCCGTACGCAACGGTCTGGACCCGCGGGACGCGGCGGAGGCCGCGGACCTCCTGGTGCGCCCCCGCCACTTGGTGTGCGGCGAGTGGACCCTCGACCTCGGCGGCGGTGTCCAGGTCCTGCTGGCGAACGTGGGCCCGGCCCACACGGCCCACGACCTGGCGATCCTGGTCTCCGGCACACCGGACTCTCCCGAGGTCGTCTTCTGCGGTGACCTCGTGGAGGAGTCGGGCGAACCGCAGGCGGGTCCGGACGCCGTTCCCTCCCACTGGCCGGTCGCCCTGGACCGGCTGCTCGATCTGGGAGGGGAGAACGCGGTGTACGTGCCGGGGCACGGGGCCGCGGTGAATGCGGCGTTTGTCCACGCCCAGCGGGACGCGCTGGCGGCCCGTTTCGGCGTGTCGTAGGAGTCGTACGACGTCAGGGCCGCGCTTCTCCTATCGTCATCCGAATGCGCCAGTACTCTCCGGACATGACCCCGCCGTGGAAGAAGCCCCGGGCCGTGCCCGAGGTCCCCGCGGACCCCGGCCTGGTGGTCGAGGAGCCCGGCACCGGCTTCTGCGGCGCGGTGATCCGCTGCGAGGCGGGCACGGTGACCCTGGAGGACCGCTTCGGCAAGCACCGGGTGTTCCCGCTGGAGCCGCGCGGCTTCCTCCTGGAGGGCGGGGTGGTGACCCTGGTCCGCCCGTCTGCCGCTCCGGTACGGCCCTCGCGTACCGCCTCGGGTTCCGTCGCCGTACCGGGCGGGCGGGCCCGGGTGGCGCGGGCCGGGCGGATCTACGTGGAGGGCCGCCACGACGCCGAACTGGTCGAGAAGGTCTGGGGCGACGACCTGCGCATCGAGGGCGTCGTCGTGGAGTACCTGGAGGGCATCGACGACCTCCCGTCGATCGTCGCGGACTTCGCGCCGGGGCCGGACGCCCGGCTTGGCGTCCTGGTGGACCACCTGGTCCCCGGCACCAAGGAATCGCGGATCGCGGAGTCGGTGACGAGCGAGCACGCGCTGGTCCTCGGCCACCCGTACATCGACATCTGGGAGGCGGTGAAGCCGTCGTCCCTGGGCATCGCGGAGTGGCCGCGCGTGCCGCGCGGGCAGGACTGGAAGAAGGGGGTGTGCCGGGCCCTGGGGTGGCCGGAAAACACCGGTGCGGCGTGGCGGCACATTCTGTCGCGGGTGCGGTCTTACAAGGACCTGGAGCCGGAACTACTGGGCCGGGTGGAGGAGTTGATCGACTTCGTCACGGACAGCGCTGGGGCCTGACTCCCGCACAATCCCGAGTGATCAGTCCACCAGGTCCCTGACCACGGCGTCCGCCAGCAGCCGCCCCCGCAGGGTGAGCACCGCACGCCCCTCCTCGTACGGCCCCGCTTCGAGCAGACCGTCGGCCACTGCCCGGCGTGAGGCCGCCAGGCCGTCCGCGTGGAGCAGGGACAGCGGCGCCCCCTCGCGCAGCCGCAGCTCCAGCAGGATGCGCTCCACCCGGCGGTCCTCGTCGGAGAGGAGTTCGCGGCCCGCGCCCGGGGAACGGCCGGAGGCCAGCGCCGCCGCGTACGCCCCCGGGTGCTTCACGTTCCACCAGCGCACGCCGCCGACGTGGCTGTGGGCGCCGGGGCCCGCTCCCCACCAGTCGGCGCCGCGCCAGTAGAGCTCGTTGTGCAGGCAGCGGCCGGATTCCGACGTGGCCCAGTTGGAGACCTCGTACCAGTCGAAGCCCGCCGCCGACATCACCTCGTCGGCGATCAGGTACCGGTCCGCGTGGACGTCGTCGTCCGTCATCGGGACCTCACCGCGGCGGATGCGGCGGGCGAGCTGTGTGCCCTCCTCGACGATCAGGGCGTACGCGGAGATGTGGTCGGGCCCGGCGCCGAGGGCCGCGTCCAGGGACGCGCGCCAGTCGTCGTCCGACTCCCCCGGCGTGCCGTAGATCAGGTCGAGGTTCACGTGCTCGAAGCCCGCCGCGCGGGCCTCGGCGACGCAGGCCTCGGGGCGGCCGGGAGTGTGCGTGCGGTCGAGCACCTTCAGTACGTGCTGCCGGGCGCTCTGCATGCCGAAGGAGATCCGGTTGAAGCCACCGGCGCGCAGGGTCGCGAGGTACGCCGGGTCGACGGACTCCGGGTTCGCCTCCGTGGTGATCTCCGCGTCGTCCGCGAGCCCGAACTCGTCGCGGATCGCCCCCAGCATCCGTACGAGATCGTCGGCGGCCAGCAGGGTCGGCGTACCGCCGCCGACGAAGACCGTGCGCACCTCGCGCGGGTCGTCGCCGAGGACCTTGCGGGCCAGGCGGACCTCGTCGATCAGCGTGTCCGCGTAGTTGTCGCGGGAGGCGAGTACGCCTCCGGTGCCCCGCAGCTCGGTCGCCGTGTAGGTGTTGAAGTCGCAGTAGCCGCAGCGGGTCGCGCAGTACGGCACGTGGAGGTAGAACCCGAGGGGTCGCTCGGCGGCCCCGGCAAGGGCGTTCGCGGGCAGCGCCCCGTCGTCGGGGACGGGCTCACCGTCGGGGAGTGCGGAAGGCATGTCTTCTATTGTCCAGCACGGAGGGATTGATCAAGCCCGTCCGGCGTTTGAGGACGAGCGCGAAGCGCGACAAGGGGGTCTGGGGGGCGGAGCCCCCAGGTAGGGGACGGGTAGGGGCGGAGGGGGCGAAAACCCCGTAGGACCCCTACTCCGCCTGCAGCACCAGCAGCGCCATGTCGTCCTCCGGCGGCCGCGAACCGAACTCGTGCACCAGCCTGCGGATCCGTTCCGCGATCAGTTCGGCGCTCAGGCCCGCGCAGCCCGCGAGGGCCTTCGCGAGGCCGTCGTCGTCGTCGAACTGGCGCGGCCCGCTGCGCCGCTCCGTCACGCCGTCGGTGACGCACAGCATGGTGTCACCGGGGTACAGCTCGAAGGTCTCGGACGTATAGCCGGCGTCCTCGACGACGCCGAGGAGGGTCTGCGGCCGGGCCACCTCCCGTACGTCGCCGTCGGGCCCGAGGAGCAGCGGCAGCGGATGCCCGGCGGAGGCGATGGTGCAGCGTACGCCACCGTCGAAGGGGACGAGCTCGCCGTACAGCAGGGACAGGAACCGCGTCTGCGGGCCGAGGTCCGCGCCGAGCCCGGGCGCGCCCGCCGCCACGAGCGCGCGGGCCGCGGCGTCCGCGGCCTCCGTCGCGTCGTCGAGCAGGAGCTGGTTGAGGCGGTCGAGGACGTCCGCGACGTCGTAGCCCTCGCGGGCCAGCAGCCGCAGCCAGGGCCGGGCGAGCCCGATCACGACGGCGGCCTCGGGCCCCTTGCCCTGGACGTCGCCCACCGTGAAGCACCAGCGGCCGTCGCCCGCCGGAAAGAGGTCGTAGAAGTCGCCGCTGGGTCCGCCCTTGTCGAGCGGCTCGTACACGAGGGCGCTGCGCACCCCGGGGATCTCGGCGACCGCGCCGGGCAGCAGACCGCGCTGCAGGACCCGGCTGATGGTGGCCTGGCGCGCGTACTGGCGGGCCGCGCCGATGGCGAGGGCGATACGGCGGCTGAGGTCCTCGACGAGTCCGGTGATCTCGTCGGGGAAGCCGATCCGCCCGGCCCGCCCGATGACGAGCGTGCCCAGTGGCCGCCCGCCCGCGATCAGCCGGTACCCGAGGGCCGCGCCGCTGGCCCCGGGCGCGCCCAGCGCCTCGCCGGGCCAGGGCACGGGGACGGCCCGGGAGCGCACGGCGTCGGGCAGCCGCGGCGGGTCCTTCTCCAGGGCGCGGCGCAGGTCCTCGATACGGTTCTCGCTGCCGTGCCAGACGCGGGCGAGCCGGGGTCCCAGGGCGAGGCCGAGCCCGCCCATCCGGTCGGTGGCCTCGTCCTCCAGCCACACCGCGCACCAGTCGGCGAGGCGCGGCACGAGGAGCTGTCCGGCGAGCGCGGCGACCAGGTCCTCGTCGAGCTGCCCGGCAAGCAGATCGGAGGCCTCGGCGAGGAAGGAGAGGGCGCCGCGGTTGAGCCAGTCCAGGTCCTGCTGGGCGTTGCGTCGCGGCTCGGGCGGGAGCATCTCGTGGGCGAGCGTCTCGCCGGCCCGCAGCCCTCGCTCAAGGGCCTGCTCGGCCTGCTCTGCGGCGTACGCGGCTCTCCCCTCCGCGTCCGAAAAGCGTCTGGCACCCGGAATCCCGTTGTCGTCCGGGATCCCGTCGCCTCCCGGCATCCCCTCGCCGCCCACCGTCGCCTCGCCGCCCGAAGCCCTGGTGGAGCCCGCACCCCCGTCGCACCGCCCACCTGCGTCGACCAGCAGCCGCGCCCACACGGTCTTGATGCCCGGGCGATACGTGATCCCCCAGGCCTCGGAGAGCGCGGCCACGAGCCGCAGCCCGCGCCCGTACTCCGGTGTGCCGTACGGCCGTTGGATGCTGTCGTCGCACACCCCGCGCGAGGGGTGCTGATCCGAGACCTCGACGACCAGCGGGCCCGGCGCCCCGTCGGCCCTGCCTTCGAGGTGGCAGAGCAGTTCGACGTCGGTGCCGGCGTGCACGACGGCGTTGGTGACGAGTTCGCTGACCACCACGAGGGCGTCCTCGGTGAGGCGGTCGTCGATGATCTCGGTTCCGGGCAGGGCGAGTTGGGCCCAGTCGGCGAGCGCGCCGTGCAGGAACCTGCGGGCGGCTCCGGGTGCGAGCGGAGTGCCCGCCAGCGACGTACGGGCCATGAGTTCCTGGCCGGCGCGGTGGTTCGCAGGCGCATCAGGGGCACGCGCCATGGACTCCCGTTGCGTCGGAATGGCCCCCACTGTGCGGCTCCCTGAGCAGTTCGGACGAATACGCCTCAGGCGATGCAGACAGAGTGACAGACTGGCCCTGCCCATAAGCACCGAGTTACGAAGTGGGCCACCATGAGTGAGAACAGTGGTATGCGCATGCTCGAAGACGGTCAGATTCGAGCATCGGATCTGCGCCCCCTGCTCGCCGCGATGACCGCCGCGCGGGACGGCGACTTCACCAAGCTCCCGGAGACGGGGCACGGCCTGGTGGCCGAGCTGAGCACCGCGTTCAACCAGATCGTCGACCGCAGCAACCATTTCAACACGGAAGTGCAGCGGGTACGGCGGGAACTGGTCCGGCACGGGCGGCTCGACGAGCGCCTTTCGGCCAGCCCGGGCCAGGGCACCTGGACGACGCGCGTCAATGACGTGAACCAGCTGCTCGACGCCCTGGTGGCCCCGGCGGCGAACGCGACCCGCGTGCTCGACGCGGTGGCCGGCGGCGATCTGACCCAGCGGGTCGACCTGCACGACGGCAACCGGCAGCTGCGCGGCGACTTGCGCCGGCTGGGCCGCGCCGTCAACAAGATGGTCGACCAGCTCTCCCTCTTCACCGGCGAGGTCACCCGCGTCGCCCGCGAGGTCGGCACGGAGGGGCGGCTCGGCGGTCGCGCCAAGGTGACGGGTCTGTCGGGGAGCTGGCGGGATGTCACCGAGGCGGTCAACACGATGGCGTCCCGGCTGACGGCCCAGGTGCGGGACATCGCCCTGGTGACCACGGCAGTGGCGCGCGGCGACCTGACCCGTACGGTGACGGTCGAGGCGACCGGCGAGCTGCTCGAACTGAAGCTCACCGTGAACACGATGGTGGACCAGCTCTCCGCCTTCGCCGACGAGGTCACCCGCGTGGCCCGCGAGGTCGGCACGGTGGGCCAGTTGGGCGGCCGGGCGCAGGTGCGCGGCGTGTCGGGGGTCTGGAAGGACCTCACCGACAACGTCAACTTCATGGCCTCGAACCTGACCTCCCAGGTCCGCAATATCGCCCAGGTCACCACGGCCGTGGCCAACGGCGATCTGAGCCAGAAGATCACGGTCGACGCGCAGGGCGAGATCCTCGAACTGAAGTCGACCATCAACACGATGGTGGACCAGCTCTCCGCCTTCGCCGACGAGGTCACGCGGGTCGCCCGCGAGGTCGGTACCGAAGGCAACCTCGGCGGGCGCGCGCAGGTCCGTGGCGTGTCGGGCGTCTGGAAGGACCTCACCGACAACGTCAACTTCATGGCGGACAACCTGACGTCGCAGGTCCGCAATATCGCGCTCGTCTCCACGGCCGTGGCGCAGGGCGACCTCGGCAAGAAGATCACGGTGGAGGCGAAGGGCGAGATCCTGGAGCTGAAGTCCACGATCAACACGATGGTCGACCAGCTCTCCGCCTTCGCCGACGAGGTTACGCGCGTGGCCCGCGAAGTGGGTACGGAGGGCAACCTCGGCGGCCAGGCGCAGGTCCGTGGCGTGTCGGGCGTCTGGAAGGACCTCACCGACAACGTCAACTTCATGGCCCTGAACCTGACTTCGCAGGTCAGAAACATCGCCCAGGTGACGACCGCCGTCGCGAACGGCGACCTCTCCAAGAAGATCACCGTCGACGCCCGCGGCGAGATCCTGGAGCTGAAGGACACCGTCAACACGATGGTGGAGCAGCTGCGCGCCTTCGCCGACGAGGTGACCCGGGTGGCCCGCGAGGTCGGCACCGACGGGCGGCTCGGCGGCCGCGCCCAGGTGCTCGGCGTGTCCGGCGTCTGGCGCGATCTGACCGACAACGTCAACTACATGGCCGACAACCTGACGTCGCAGGTGCGGAACATCGCGCAGGTGGCGACGGCCGTGGCCCAGGGCGATCTGTCGAAGAAGATCGACGTGGACGCCCGCGGCGAGATCCTCGAACTGAAGACGACGATCAACACGATGGTCGACACCCTCTCCTCCTTCTCCTCCGAGGTCACCCGGGTGGCCCGGGAGGTGGGTTCCGAGGGCCAGCTCGGCGGCCAGGCACGGGTCGAGGGCGTGTACGGCACCTGGAAGCGCCTGACGACCAACGTGAACGAGCTGGCCTCCAACCTCACCACCCAGGTCCGCGCGATCGCCGAGGTGGCCTCCGCGGTGGCCCAGGGCGACATGTCCCGCTCCATCACCGTGGAGACCCAGGGCGAGGTCGCCGAGCTGAAGGACAACATCAACCTGATGGTGGCCAACCTCCGCGAAACCACCCGCGCGAAGGACTGGCTGGAATCGAATCTTGCTCGCCTGGCCGCCCTCATGCAGGGCCACCGCGACCTGATGGAGGTCGCCGACCTGATCCTGCGCGAGCTGACCCCGCTGGTGAACGCGCAGTACGGCGCCTTCTTCCTGGCCGACCCCGAGGAGGAGGGGACGTCGCTGCGAACGTCCGTACCCGCCAAGGGGCTTGCCTTCATCGCCGGGTACGGATCCGCGCAGGGCGCGACCGTCGACACGGGCGGCATGCCGGTGCACGGGCTCGTCCGGCAGGCCGCCGGCGAGAAGAAGCGCATCCTCGTCGAGGAAGCCCCACCGGACTACATCAAGATCAACAGCGGTCTGGGCGAGGCCGCTCCCGCCAGCGTCGTCATCATCCCGATCCTCTTCGAGGACACGCTGCTCGGCGTGATCGAGCTGGCATCCTTCTCCCGCTTCTCCGATGTCCACCTGGCCTTCTTCGACCAGTTCGTGAACACCATCGGCGTCGCCATCAACACGATCATCGCCAACTCCCGTACGGAGTCCCTGCTCGGCGAGTCCCAGCGTCTGGCCATCCAGCTCCAGGACCGGTCGGACGAACTCCAGTCGCAGCAGGCGGAGTTGCAGCGCTCGAACGCGGAACTGGAAGAGAAGGCCGCCCTGTTGGCAACAAGCTCCCAGTACAAGTCGGAGTTCCTGGCGAACATGTCGCACGAACTGCGTACGCCGCTCAACTCCCTCCTGATCCTGGCCCGGCTCCTCTCCGACAACCCGGACGGCCATCTCTCCGACCAGGAGGTGCAGTTCGCGACGACGATCCACCGATCCGGCTCCGACCTCCTCCAGCTGATCAACGACATCCTGGACCTGTCGAAGATCGAGGCGGGCCGGATGGACGTACGCCCGAAGAAGTTGCCGTTGATCAAGCTGCTGGACTACGTCCACGCGACCTTCCGTCCGCTCACCCTCGACCGGGGGCTCGCCTTCGAGGTGACGGTCGGCGAGGACGTACCGCGCGAGATGTACTCGGACGAGCAGCGGCTCCAGCAGATCCTGCGCAACCTGCTCTCCAACGCGATCAAGTTCACCGCTTCCGGCCGGGTCGAGCTGCGCGTCAACCGCCTCAAGGACCCGGAACACACCTACACCCGTGAGAACAGCGACGACGTGATCGCCTTCGCCGTCTCCGACACCGGCATAGGGATCGCGCCCGAGAAACTCCCGGTGATCTTCGAGGCGTTCCAGCAGGCCGACGGCACCACGAACCGCAAGTACGGCGGCACCGGCCTCGGTCTGTCCATCAGCCGCGAGATCGCCAGACTGCTCGGCGGCAGGATCATCGCCGAGAGCAAGCCCGGCAAGGGCTCCACCTTCACGCTGTACGTCCCTGTCGTGAGCCCCGGGCACATGGCGACCGGACCGGCCCCCGAGGACCGCCCGGCGCCCGTGCCCGAGCAGCTCTCCAGCGAGCCGTACACCGCCCATGACACCGACGACACCTGGCCGACACCCACCAAGCTGGAGGCGTGGAAGTCCGGCAGAGCGGGCCAAGTCCTGCCCGGGCGCCGGGTGTTGATAGTGGACGACGACATCCGCAACGTCTTCGCGCTCACCCATGTCCTGGGCCGCGTCGGCATGCCCGTCCTGTACGCGGAGAACGGCCGCGAGGGCATCGAGACGCTGGAGCGCAACCCCGACATCGAGCTCGTTCTGATGGACATCATGATGCCGGAGATGGACGGCTACGAAACGATCTCCGCCATCCGCCGCACCCCCCGCTGGACGGGTCTGCCCATCGTCGCGCTGACCGCGAAGGCGATGCCCGGCGACCGCGAGAAGTCCATCGCGCGGGGTGCCAACGACTACGTACCGAAGCCGGTGGACGTCGACCAGCTCCTCACCGTCGTGTGCGCCCTCCTCGACCCGGAGGCTGCGGACGACCCGGAGCGGGACGCCGCAGGCGGTGCGGTCGCACCGGGACCGAGCACATCTGGGGAGCCCGCAGTCCCGCCGACAACTGAGTGAGGCACAGTCACCATGAGCGCTGTGGAAACGACCGACGAGCGCGCCAGCATCCTCCTGGTCGACGACATGGAGGACAACCTGATCGCTCTGGAGGCCGTCCTGGGGTCCCTCAACGAGCCGCTGGTGCGGGCGCGTTCGGGCGAGGAGGCGATGAAGGCCCTGCTGCGGCAGCGGTTCGCCGTCGTCCTGCTCGACATCCGGATGCCGGGCATGGACGGCTTCGAGACCGCCGCGAACATCAAGCGGCTCGACCAGACGAAGGACGTCCCCATCATCTTCCTGACGGGCACGGACGCCGACGCGGGCTACGCCTTCCGCGGGTACGCGACCGGAGCCGCCGACTATCTGACGAAACCCTTCGACCCCTGGGTCCTGCGCGCCAAGGTCACCGTCTTCCTCGACCTGCACCGCAAGAACCAGCAGCTGGAGCGGATGCTCGCGCGCGAACAGGAACAGTTCGACGAACTGGCGGACCGCCTCGAGAAGATAGAGACCCAGATGGCGGCCAGCAGCCTGCAGGACGTCTTGGAATTGCGCCACCAGGTACACCAGATGGAGGAGCTGCTCCACGAGATGCGGGAGATGCGGAGGGGGCGGGGGATTTGACTCCCCCGCCCCTCCAGCGACGTACGGGCCTTACGCCTCGCGCGTCCCCGCGTACATCTCGTCGATCAGGTGCTTGTACTCCCGCTCGACGACCGGCCGCTTGAGCTTCAGGCTGGGCGTGAGCTCGCCGTGTTCGATGTCGAGGTCACGCGGCAGGAGGCGGAACTTCTTGATGGTCTGCCAGCGCTGGAGGCCCTCGTTGAGCTCCTTGACGTAGCCCTCGATGAGGGCGACCGTGGCCGGCGCGGCGACGACATCGGCGTACGACTTGCCCGCCAGGCCGTTCTCCTTGGCCCAGTCGAGGATGGACGGCTCGTCGAGGGCGATGAGCGCGGTGCAGAAGTTCCGGTCGGCGCCGTGCACGAGGATGTTGGAGACATACGGGCAGACGGCCTTGAACTGGCCCTCGACCTCGGCCGGCGCGATGTACTTGCCGCCCGAGGTTTTGATCAGGTCCTTCTTGCGGTCCGTGATGCGCAGGTATCCGTCGGGGGACAGCTCGCCGATGTCGCCGGTGTGGAACCAGCCGTCGGACTCCAGGACCTCGGCTGTCTTCTCGGGCAGCCCGTGGTAGCCCTCCATGATGCCGGGGCCGCGCAGCAGGATCTCGCCGTCGTCCGCGATGCGCACCTCGGTGCCGGGCAGCGGCTTGCCGACCGTGCCGATGCGGTACGCCTCGCCAGGGTTCACGAAGGAGGCCGCGGACGACTCCGTGAGGCCGTACCCCTCCAGGATGTGGATGCCGGCGCCGGCGAAGAAGTAGCCGATCTCGGGCGCGAGCGCGGCGGAGCCGGAGACGCAGGCGCGCAGGTTGCCGCCGAAGGCCTCGCGGATCTTGGCGAAGACCAGCGCGTCGGCGACCTTGTGCTTGGCGCCGAGCGCGAAGGGCACGGACGCGGTGCCGGTGCGGCGGAAGTTGTCCTGGCTGGCCTTCGCGTACTCACGGGCGACCCCGGCGGCCCACTGGAAGATCTTGTACTTGGCGCCGCCGCCGGCCCGCGCCTTGGCCGCGACCCCGTTGTAGACCTTCTCGAAGATGCGCGGGACGGCCGCCATGTACGTCGGCTGCACGACCGGCAGATTCTCGATGATCTTGTCCACGCGGCCGTCGACGGCGGTGACGTGCCCGACCTCGATCTGGCCGGAGATGAGCACCTTGCCGAAGACGTGCGCGAGCGGCAGCCACAGGTACTGGACGTCGTCCGGGCCGACCAGGCCGGTCGACGCGATGGCCTTGGCCATGTACGACCAGTTGTCGTGCGGGAGGCGGACGCCCTTGGGGCGGCCCGTGGTGCCGGAGGTGTAGATGAGGGTGGCGAGCTGATCGGCGGTGATCGCGCCGACCCGCTCCTTGATCAGGTCGGGGTGCTTCTCCAGGTACGCGGCACCGCGCTGCTCCAGCTCGGCGAGGGTGAGTACCCAGTCGCCGGTCTCGACGCCGGCCGGGTCGATGACGATCACATGGGTCAGCTCGGACAGCTCGGCGCGCTTCTCCTGCGCCTTGGCGAGCTGGGCCGCGTCCTCCGCGATGAGCACCTTGCTCTCGGAGTCGGCGAGGATGAACGCCGACTCCTCGGCGTTGGTCTGCGGATACACGGTCGTCGTGGCCGCGCCCGCGCACAGGATGCCGAGGTCGGCCAGTATCCACTCGACCCGCGTGGCGGAGGCGAGCGCGACGCGCTGCTCCGGACGCACACCCAGTTCGATCAGACCGGCCGCGATGGCGAAGACCCGCTCGGCGGACTGCGCCCAGCTCAGCGACTTCCACTCGTCCGGGCCCTGGCCATCGCCCGAGGCCGGTGGCACCGGGTAGCGGTAGGCCTCGGCGTCCGGCGTGGCCTGCACGCGCTCCAGGAAGAGGGCCGCCACGGACGGCGGACGGTTCTCGATCAAGGTCTGTGTGTCGCTCACGACATCCTCCGGGGCCCGCGACGGTGCGGCTGGCTCAATTGCGGCTGTTGTTTAACTCGCGAGTAACTATCGAGCAGAGATCAGAGTAGAGCGCGTCCGGCCAGTACGTAAGGGGCGGAGGGCGGTCACTTCCTCCAGGCGATCCTCCGCGGACAAGCGCAGGGCCCGCCACGCCGAAGCGCAACGGGCCCTGGAAATCGCCATGCCGCGTAACTACTTCTTGCCCTTGGCGGAGCCACCGCTGTCGTCGCTGGACAGCACGGCGATGAAGGCCTCTTGCGGAACCTCCACAGAGCCCACCATCTTCATCCGCTTCTTGCCTTCCTTCTGCTTCTCCAGCAGCTTCCGCTTACGGGAGATGTCACCGCCGTAGCACTTGGCGAGGACGTCCTTGCGGATGGCGCGGATGGTCTCGCGGGCGATGACCCGGGAGCCGATGGCCGCCTGGATGGGCACCTCGAAGGCCTGCCGCGGGATGAGCTCGCGCAGCTTGGCGACGAGCCGCACGCCGTACGCGTACGCCTGGTCCTTGTGGGTGATCGCCGAGAAGGCGTCGACCTTGTCGCCGTGCAGCAGGATGTCGACCTTGACCAGGCTGGAGGTCTGCTCGCCGGTGGGCTCGTAGTCGAGCGAGGCGTAGCCGCGGGTCTTGGACTTCAGCTGGTCGAAGAAGTCGAAGACGATCTCGGCGAGGGGCAGGGTGTAGCGGATCTCCACCCGGTCTTCCGAGAGGTAGTCCATGCCGAGCAGGGTGCCGCGCCGGGTCTGGCACAGCTCCATGATCGAGCCGATGAACTCGGAGGGCGCGAGGATCGTGGCGCGCACGACCGGCTCATACACCTCGTTGATCTTCCCCTCGGGGAACTCGCTCGGGTTGGTGACGGTGTGCTCGGTCCCGTCCTCCATCACGACCCGGTACACCACGTTGGGCGCGGTGGCGATGAGGTCGAGCCCGAACTCGCGCTCGAGCCGCTCACGGATCACGTCGAGGTGGAGGAGCCCGAGGAACCCGACGCGGAAACCGAACCCGAGTGCCGCGGAGGTCTCCGGCTCATAGACGAGCGCGGCGTCGTTGAGCTGCAGCTTGTCGAGCGCGTCGCGCAGCTCCGGGTAGTCGGACCCGTCCAGCGGATACAGCCCGGAGAAAACCATGGGCTTGGGGTCCTTGTAACCGCCGAGCGCCTCGGTCGCGCCCTTGTGCAGGGTGGTGATCGTGTCACCGACCTTGGACTGCCGGACGTCTTTCACACCGGTGATGAGGTAACCCACCTCACCCACGCCAAGACCGTCTGCAGGCAGCATCTCGGGCGAGTTCGTCCCGATTTCGAGCAGCTCATGCGTGGCGCCGGTGGACATCATCCGGATCCGCTCACGCTTGTTGAGCTGCCCGTCGATGACGCGGACGTACGTCACCACACCCCGGTAGGAGTCGTACACGGAGTCGAAGATCATCGCGCGGGCGGGCGCGTCGGCGACACCGATCGGGGCGGGGACGTCGGCGACGACCCTGTCCAGCAGCGCCTCGACGCCCAGACCGGTCTTGGCGGAGACGCGCAGGACGTCGTGGGGCTCGCAGCCGACGAGATTGGCCAGCTCCTCGGCGAACTTCTCGGGCTGCGCGGCAGGCAGATCGATCTTGTTGAGCACCGGAACGATGGTGAGGTCGTTCTCCATCGCGAGATACAGATTCGCGAGAGTCTGCGCCTCGATGCCCTGGGCGGCGTCGACGAGGAGGACGGTCCCCTCGCACGCGGCCAGCGACCGGGACACCTCGTACGTGAAGTCCACGTGCCCCGGGGTGTCGATCATGTTGAGGATGTGGGTGTTGCCCGGGTCCTCGGTCGGCGCCCAGGGCAGGCGGACCGCCTGGGACTTGATCGTGATGCCACGCTCGCGCTCGATGTCCATGCGGTCGAGGTACTGAGCACGCATCTGCCGCTGCTCGACCACCCCGGTCAGCTGGAGCATGCGGTCGGCGAGCGTGGACTTGCCGTGGTCGATGTGCGCGATGATGCAGAAATTGCGGATCAGAGCCGGGTCGGTACGGCTCGGCTCGGGCACATTGTTAGGGGTCGCGGGCACGCAGGGTCCTGTCTCTTGAGGCGCCTGTCGCCTCGGGTCGGATCGATACGTAGCTTCCATGGTCCCACGGGCGGGGAGCTGCGACCGGTTTGGGCCGGTCCTACGGCTACTGGTAGCCTGAGTGGCTGTGTCTCATGCCCTCTCTGCAGGAGGCACACCCCAAGGAAATCAAACGGCGGGCGAGACGTGCTGTCTCGTGCGCCTGAACCTGTAAAGGCTCATTCGTGGCGAACATCAAGTCCCAGATCAAGCGGATCAAGACCAACGAGAAGGCCCGGCTGCGCAACAAGGCCGTCAAGTCTTCCCTGAAGACCGCGATCCGCAAGGCCCGTGAGGCCGCTGCCGCGGGTGACGTCGAGAAGGCCACCGAGTACCAGCGCGCTGCCGCGCGTCAGCTCGACAAGGCCGTCTCGAAGGGCGTCATCCACAAGAACCAGGCCGCCAACAAGAAGTCGGCGCTTGCTTCGAAGGTCACCTCCCTCAAGGGCTGAGTCGGCTGGGCCCTTCGGGGCTCAACCCCTGACTTGACCGTCGGCTGGACCCGAGCGGGCCCTCTCTCATCCGCTCCCACCCGACACCCCCGGATCCACGCGCGGCCTGCGTTCGCCACGCGGGCGTGAATCCAACAGCTTGAACCGAGACCCCATTTTCCCTCCTTCCCCAGGAGGGGGAGCGGGGTCTTGGGCTTTCAGCCCCGGCCGGAAATCTTCAGCCCGTCCGGCGTTTGACGACGAGGCCGTCCAGGCCATACGGGGGTCTGAGGGCGGAGCCCCCAGGTACGGGACGGGCAGGGGCGGAGGGGGCGAAAAAACCATCCGCCCGGACCCGACGCGGGCAACCATCGGTCCGGACCCGACGCGGGGCCGCCCGGGAACGGGAACGGCGGCTCAATGCCGCACCGCGGCGAACTCCTACCCCCTACGGGACCGAGCCGCCCGAGCAATCACCACAACCGCCTTCTCCAACGCGTACTCGGGATCATCCCCACCCCCCTTGACCCCCGCGTCCGCGTCGGCGATCGCCCGCAGGGCGATGGCAACCCCATCAGGAGTCCACCCCCGCATCTGCTGCCGCACCCGGTCGATCTTCCACGGCGGCATCCCCAGCTCACGAGCAAGATCGGCCGGCCGCCCCCCACGCGCGGACGACAGCTTTCCAATGGCCCGCACCCCCTGCGCGAGCGCACTGGTGATCATGACGGGCGCGACCCCGGTCGACAGAGACCACCGCAACGCCTCCAACGCCTCCGCGGCCCGCCCCTCCACAGCCCGATCAGCCACGGTAAAACTCGACGCCTCGGCCCGCCCGGTGTAGTACCGCCCGACGACAGCCTCGTCGATCGTCCCCTCGACATCCGCGGTCAACTGCGACACCGCGGACGCCAGCTCCCGCAGATCACTCCCGATCGAGTCGACGAGCGCCTGGCAGGCCTCCGGCGTGGCAGACCTCCCCAGTCCCCGGAACTCATTCCGCACGAACGCCAGCCGATCCGCAGGCTTCGTCATCTTGGGGCACGCCACCTCCCGCGCCCCCGCCTTGCGCGCGGCGTCGAGCAGCCCTTTGCCCTTGGCACCTCCGGCGTGCAGCAGCACGAGGGTGATCTCCTCAGCGGGCGCCCCCAGATACGCCTTCACGTCCTTGATGGTGTCGGCCGACAGATCCTGCGCATTGCGTACGACCACGACCTTGCGCTCGGAGAAGAGCGACGGACTCGTCAGCTCGGCAAGTGTGCCGGGCTGCAACTGCTCCGGGGCGAGGTCCCGTACATCCGTGTCGGCGTCGGCGGCCCTGGCAGCGGCCACCACCTCCTGCACGGCACGGTCGAGCAGGAGATCCTCCTGGCCCACGGCAAGCGTGACGGGGGCGAGAGGGTCGTCATGAGCAGTCTTCTTGGCCATCACCGAAAGCATCCCACGCCCCACTGACAACGAGCCCCGCCCCGCCCCCTCCCCCGCAGCTGGGCCGGGGGCGCCTCACGGGAACGCCACCGCCGGACTCCTCACGGACGGCGGCCCCCGCTCCTCACGGGACCGCAGACCCAGCGCTCAGGACCCCGTCGTCGTCGTGCGAGTACGACGACGACACATACGACGGCGCGATGACGGTCGGCCTACGGCTCCTCGCGCCAGCCGTCCCACTCCCCCGCGAACTCGTCCAGTTCCTTCGGATTCAGCGTCTCCTCGGGGTCCGCGAGGACAACCAGCCACTGCGCGTCGTCGGCATCGTCCTCACCGGCCAGGGCCTCCCGTACCAGCTGCGGCTCCTCGACGAGGCCGAACCGTTCACCGAGCACCTCCGCCGCCTCTTCCGCGGCATCGCGGTCGGGCAGCACCAGCACATGTCTCACATCGTTCACGTGGACATTTTCCGATACGCCCGGCAGGCCCGACGACGGGGTCGGCCCTCGCCACGGCAGCCGACCGATCACCGGCTCGCTCGTTCCTCTACTCCCCTCTCGCGTCCCCTCAGTGACGCGCCTCCCTCACCTCCGGAACCCGGTCCAGTTCGATCCCGAAGCGATCCCGATACGTGGCCAGCACCTCCTCGTCCGTGGCCAGTTCCGACACCTCCTTCGTCCCCTCGACCGTCGTCACCGTGAACTTCCGACCGCTGAGCGTGATCCTCCCGCCGTCCTCCGTGAGCCGCGAACAGACCAGCGACCGCCCGAAATGCGACACCGGCGAGGTGCTGTGCCACCAGGCGCCGGTAACGAAGTCCCCGAGCACTCGCGGCCGCATCTCCATGCGGTACTGCGCCTTGCCGTCCCGGATGACGTCGAGATCATGGCCCTCCCTCGACGCGCCGACACCGCGCACCCCCGCCGCGTCCGGCCCCGACTCGATGATCCGGAACGTGCCGCCCCGATCCTCCTGCTCTCCCCGCTCCCCGAAGGCCAGCGGATAGTGGCTGTGCGCCCCGAACCCGACGTCGGTCAGCCAGTCGCCCCCGTCCACCGTCCGCACCCGCAGCGCGAGATGGTCGTACGGAATCCCCAGCCGCCCCTCCTCGCCGTACGTCCGCGCCGCGAGCAGCGTCACATCGAAGCCCAGCGCCCCCAGCAACGCCCCGAACGCCCCGTTCAGTTCGTAGCAGAAGCCACCCCTACGAGCGCCCACCAGCTTGTCCAGGAGCCTCTTCTCCTCCAGCACGATCTCCTCACCGAGGTGGATCGACAGGTTCTCGAACGGCACCGTCTGCAGATGACGCAGCTGAAGCTCGCGGAGCACATCGGACGTGGGCCACGCGGGGTACTGGGCCCCGATCCGGCGGAGGTAGGCGTCGGCCTGTGCGGAATTCATGAGTTCAGTCTCTCGCCACCCTCAGCCCTCCGCCCGCACCGACGACGGCCAGCGCCCCGTCCTCGTCCGTACGCAGCACTATCGCGCCTCCGGCCCGCAGCGCCGCGACGGTGCTCGGCGCGGGATGCCCGTACGGATTGTCCTTGCCGCACGAGATCAGCGCGAGCCGCGGGGCGACCCTGCGTATGAGGTCCGGGTCCTGGTACGCCGAGCCATGGTGGGCGACCTTGAGCACGTCCACGGCTCCCAGCTCCTCGGACGCCGGCGATCTCAACAGATCCCGCTGTGCCGGGGGTTCGAGATCACCGAGCAACAGCAGCGTCAGCCCCGCTGACCGCGCGACCAGGGCGACACTGGCGTCGTTCGGGCCGTCCGGCGTGGGAGCCGGGCTCGGGGGTGGCCACAGCACCCGCCAGTCGAGGCCTCCCGTGCTCCGCCGCTCCCCGGCCACCGCCCGTGTCACGGGGATGCGCCGTGCGGCCGCCTCCCTTCGTACGAACTCTGCCTGGTCCCGCGGCTCTTCGAAGCCGGTCGTCTCGATCGCGCCCACCGAGCGCCCGCGCAGCACGCCCGGCAGCCCCGCCACATGGTCGGCGTGGAAGTGCGTCAGCACCACGAGCGGGATCCTGGTGACACCCAGCGCGCTCAGACAGCGGTCGACCAGCACCGGGTCGGGCCCGGCGTCGACCACCACCGCACTGCCGTCGCCCGCCGCGAGCACCGTCGCGTCGCCCTGCCCCACGTCGCACATCGCGAACCGCCAGCCGGGCGGCGGCCACCCCGTGATCACCCTGGTGAGAGGCGGCGGCTGCACGACGACCAGCAGGAACAGCACCACGCAGGCGCCGCCCAGCCACGGGTGTCTCAGCAGCCGTCGGCCGACGCGCACGACCACCGCCGTGACGAGAGCGAGCAGCAGCGCCCCCGTCCAACTACCCGGCCAGTCCAGTCCCCCACCGGGCAGCGCCGCGCCGGTGCGTGCGATGTCCGCGATCCACCGGGTGGGCCAACTCGCGCACCACGCCAGGGCCGTGGCGACGGGCATGGCCACGGAGGCCGTCGCCAGTGTCGCGAAGCCCAGCACCGTGGCCGGCGCGACCGCGAACTCCGCGAGCAGGTTGCACGGCACCGCGACCAGGCTCACCCGCGCCGACAGGACGGCGACAACCGGTGCGCACACGGCCTGTGCCGCGGCGGCCGCGGCCAGCGCCTCGGCCGCCCGCGGCGGCACACGGCGCCTCTGGAGCGCCGCGCTCCACCGTGGGGCGAGGGTGAGCAGGGCGCCGGTGGCCAGAACGGAGAGGAGGAAGCCGTAACTGCGGGCCAGCCACGGGTCGTACAGCACCAGCAGCAGGACGGCCGTGGCCAGCGCCGGGATCAGCGATCTGCGGCGTCCGGTCGCGATGGCGAGCAGCGCGATCGATCCGCAGGCGGCGGCCCGCAGCACGCTCGGGTCGGGCCGGCACACGATCACGAAGGCGAGGGTGAGCGCTCCACCGAACACTGCCGTCGCCCGGAGCGGAACACCGAGCCGTGCTGCGAGACCGCGCCGCTCGGCACGCTGGGCGAGGCCCGGCGGTCCGATGAACAGGGCGAGCAAGATCGTGAAGTTGCCCCCGCTGACGGCCAGGAGATGGGTGAGGTCGGTCGCCTTGAACGCTTCGTCCAGCTCCTGTGTGACACGCGAGGTGTCCCCCACCACCAACCCCGGCAGCAGCGCCCGCGCATCCGCCTCCA
Organism: Streptomyces dengpaensis; assembly: GCF_002946835.1. Classification (NCBI taxonomy): domain Bacteria; kingdom Bacillati; phylum Actinomycetota; class Actinomycetes; order Kitasatosporales; family Streptomycetaceae; genus Streptomyces; species Streptomyces dengpaensis. The sequence goes on along the minus strand of NZ_CP026652.1, from coordinate 5,820,543 downwards.
GCCCGTCGGTCGCCTCCCGCAAGCCCTCCCGCAGCCGGCCGGCGATCCGCTGCGGCCCGGAGGGCTCCCCCACCACCTCGGGCGGCCCACTGCCCCGTACCCGCAGGACGGCCGCGATGTCGTCCCCACCCGACAGGGCGGGCACGAGCCGCCCGGACACACGCAACTTCGTGGAAGGCAGCAGCGACAGCCAGGGCGAGCGTTCACCCGCACGCTGAGGCGAACCCTCTGACGAGCGCTCGGCGGAAGACTCGGGCGAACCTCTGGGCGAGCGCGCGTCGACGATCATCAACACCGGCGCACGTGTCTTCACCACCGTTCCGTCGGCCCGTGTCACCCGCCGCACCTTGGCGTCGAGCAGCACGGCCGTCGGAGCCATGTGATCCCCCTTGATCCGGGGCCGGGTGAGGCGTGGATCGGAGGTGATCTCCACCTCGGCCGTCACGTTGGCAAACTGCCGCGCCAGGGAGGGAACGGGTCCGCGGCGCAGATCCGCCCCGTGCAATCCCGCGGAGGCCGCAGCCGCCGCGACACAGAGCAGCACGGCGGCGACGGAGATCCGCGGCCATGAACGCGACCACTCCCTCCGGCTGCCTCTCGTAGTGCGCGTCCCTCTCCGCCCGGCCAGCAGCAGCGCGCCGCCTGCGATCAGGGAGACCATCACCACACCCGTGACCCACCCCGGCGGGGCACCGACCGTCACGGCCGCCGTCGCCCAGGCCGCCAGAGCCGGCGGCACGAGCCGGAGATCCGTGGGTCCTTCCTGTCGCGGGTGTGAGGCCCCGAGCCGCTTGCCAGAGGCGGCGTGCACGGGCCGTCGGCTCGCGGCGCCGACGGCGGCCGTGCGCGCGGCACCTTCCTGACTCAGCCGACTCTGCTGCTCCTCTAACCCCTCCGATCGCTCTGGTCGCGGCAGTCCCTCTGATCGCTTCGATCGCTGCGATCCATTTAGGCGCTTTAGTCGCTCCTGACTCTGTGGCAACTCCAGCCTCTCCAGCCGCTCCGGCCCGTTCATGGCCTTACCAGATTCCGCAGATCCGCGAACCGGCGATCGCCGATTCCATTCACCTCGCGGAGCTCGTCGACCGAGCGGAATCCGCCGTGCTGGGTCCGGTAGTCGATGATGTGCTGGGCCAGGACGGGGCCTACTCCCGGCAGGCTGTCGAGCTGCTCCACGGTGGCCGTGTTGAGGGCGACCGGAGCGGCAGGTGCCGCACCGGCGACGGAACCGCCGGTGCCGATCGCGCCCGTACCGCCGGGGCCCGTGCCGGATCCCACCGGGGATGCGGGAGCTCCGACCACGATCTGCTCGCCGTCCACAAGGAGGCGCGCGCGATTGAGTCCGTCGGTGTTCGTGCCGGGGCGCACTCCGCCCGCAGCGCGCAGTGCGTCCGCCACGCGGGAACCGGTCGGCAACCGCTGGAGCCCCGGGCTGCGCACCTTGCCGCTGACGTCCACGACGATCGCGGTCCCTGCCGCGCCGACCGGGCTCGGCGCTCCGGCCGAGGCATCCGTCCCTGCGACCGACCGCTCGCCCGGCGCGGTCTTGTCGCCGTAGGGAGCCGCCGCCCGCACTACTTCGGGCGCCTGGACCGACTGAGTCCGGCCGGCCCAGAAGTACTGCACCGCGAAGACCGCGGCGACGACCAGCAGCACGGCGAGTGCGGCCACGCTCCTGCGCTCAAGGCCGCACCTCGACTGCAGCCACAACGGCATCCGCTCCCGCACGGCCAGCCCGGCCCGGTGCCGCCAGGCCCCCGATTCCGCAGTACGCGAAGCGACGTCGGCGTGCCCCTCCGCGGGCGGGTCAGCACGCCCCTCCACGCGCGGATCAGCACGCCCCTCCACGCGCGGATCGGCGTGCGCGTCGACATGCGCGCCGACGTCAACGGCAGCACCCCCACCAGCAGACGCTGCATCACGGTCCCGATCACGGTCGCGAGCCCGATCACGGTCACGGCGACGGGCACGCCCCACACCCCCGCTGAATCGAGTCCCCCGTCCCCACACATCGCCAACACCCGCCCCCACCACGGTGCTCGCGTCCGGCCCGTCCCCCACATCCCGCTCCGCCCCCGGCGGTCCATGGCCCAACTGCCGTCGCTCTCCGGCCCTTTCGGTGAAGAGCGCCTCCGCGCGCAGGCGGACGGCCTCGGCCGATGCCTCGTGGCGTCGGGCCCGGCTTCGCGGGTGGTGACGACGATGGCGGCTACGGCCGTCGGACGTGGGGCCACGACCCGGGCCGCTGGTCGGTGCGGCGGTGCGTGAACTTGAGCGTGATCGAAGTGCCATGCGACGAGGATCCGGCATCCGCCGCCCTCGCGATGATCTTGCTCAATTCTCGGGGATTACTGCCCAGTTGTGGATAACTCCGACACCCACAAGAGTAGTGAGCGCGCTCACCGATCCGAGACAACTGCCCCCAGCAGCCCAGGCCCCGTATGCGCCCCGATCACCGCGCCGACCTCACTGACATGCAGATCTGCCAGGCCCGGAACCCGCGCCCGCAGCCGGTCCGCGAGAGCCGAGGCCCGCTCGGGGGCGGCCAGATGATGGACGGCGATGTCGACCTGGGTGCCGCCCGCGCGCTCGGCCACGATCTCCTCCAGCCGGGCGATCGCTTTGGACGCCGTCCGAACCTTCTCCAGGAAGTCGATGCGGCCGTCGTCCAGTTGCAACAGCGGCTTCACCGCGAGCGCGGAGCCCAGCAGCGCCTGCGCGGCCCCGATCCGGCCGCCGCGGCGCAGATAGTCGAGTGTGTCGACGTAGAAGTACGCGGAGGTGCCCCCGGCACGCTTCTCCGCGGCCGTGACCGCCTCGTCGATCGTGCCGCCGGCCTCCGCGGACTGGGCCGCGGCCAACGCGCAGAACCCGAGGGCCATCGCGACCATCCCGGTGTCCACCACGCGCACCGGTACCGGAGCCTCCCGCGCCGCGAGCACCGCGGCGTCGTACGTGCCCGAGAACTCGGACGACAGATGGAGGGAGACGATGCCGCTCGCGCCGGACTCGGCGACTCTTCGGTAGGTCGCGACGAAGTCCTCGGGGCTGGGCCGGGACGTCGTGACGGGGCGCCGTTTCTGCAGCGCCAAGGCCAGGGAGCGGGCCGAGATCTCGGTGCCCTCTTCGAGCGCCTGGTCACCGAGGACCACCGTCAGGGGTACCGCTGTGATGCCGTGGCGCTCCATCGTCCGCGGCGGCAGGTAGGCCGTTGAATCGGTGACGATCGCGACATGGCGGGACATGAGCTGGAGGTTACCTGTCGGGGCGGCCGATCGGCAGCCCGGCTCCTCCTGCCTGCGGCTGGAGCCGCCGGATCAAGTCGTGCTCTCGGGGCGGGGCTTCTTCTGCCAGGGGTAGGTCGGGCGAGTGCCCGGCGGGGTGATGGCGGGGCGCGTCGGCTCCTCGGTCGTACGGGACTCCGCGCTGTCCGGCCAGGTCTGCCCGTCGGAAGCGGCCGCGTCCGCTGCGGGTGCCTCGGGCCAGGAAGCCGCAGGCTTCGGCTCCGTCGTCCAGTGCCGCAGCGCGCCGGCCTCCACGTCTATCTGCGCGCTCAGCGCGTCCAGCTCGTCGTCCGCGAAGCGGTGGGCCCGGTCGCGCGCGGCCCAGCGCAGCGCGTCCGCCGACTGTGTGATCCGCTCGGTGCGCTCGCGCAGTCCGGGCAGCCGCGAGACGAGCGCGCCCCGGTCAGGCTCGGTCTCCAGGCGCTTGAGCTCGTCGTCCAGTTCGTGCCCGTGCACGCTGAGCCGCTCGAAGAGGCCCAGGGACTCCTTCAGGGACTCGTCCTCCGCCACGCCCGCGTGCAGCGCGTCCTGCGTGGCCCGCATCGACGTGCGCAGCTGCAGGCGGAGCTGGGCGATCTCACCCAGCGGGCCCGGCTGGGCGAGGGTCTTGGCGCGCAGTGTGGTGTCCTCGACCGTGCGGCGGGCCTGCGAGATCGTGCGGTCCACACCGCGCTTGGCGGCGCCGACCACCTTCACCGTGGCATACACGCCCAGCACCACGAACAGCAGGAAGAGCAGGGCGATTACTGTGATCACGGCTTCCACCAGGCTCCTCCTCACACCGGCCGCGACAGCTGTCGCCGCGCTCTTCAACGGTAAACGCAACGGGCAGGTCCGGAGTTCCAGAAGAACCCCGAACCTGCCCGTAGGGGACTACCCGGAGGCGGGGCCCCAGCGCTTACGCCGGAACGATGTTCACCAGCTTCGGCGCCCGAACGATCACTTTGCGGATCCCGGCACCGTCCAGCGCGGCCACGACCCTCTCGTCGGCCAGCGCCACCTTCTCCAGCTCCTCGTCGGAGATGGACGGCGGCACCTCCAGGCGCGCCTTGACCTTGCCCTTGATCTGCACGACGCAGGTCACGGCCTCGTCCACGACGTACGCCGGGTCGGCCACGGGGAAGTCCTGGTGGACAACCGTGTCGGTGTGGCCCAGCTTGCGCCACAGCTCCTCGGCGATGTGCGGGGCCAGCGGCGCGACCAGCCGCACCAGGGCCTCGGCGACGCTGCGCGACACCGGGCCGCCCGCCTTGGTCAGGTGGTTGTTCAGCTCGGTGACCTTGGCGATGGCGGTGTTGAACCGCATGCCCTCCAGGTCCTGCCGTACGCCGTCGATGGCCTTGTGCAGGGCGCGCAGCGTCTCCTCGTCCGGCTCGGCGTCGACGACGGTGACCTCACCGGTCGCCTCGTCGACGACGTTGCGCCACAGCCGCTGCAGCAGCCGGAACTGGCCCACCACCGCGCGCGTGTCCCACGGCCGGGACACGTCCAGGGGGCCCATCGCCATCTCGTACAGGCGCAGCGTGTCGGCCCCGTACTCGGCGGCGATCTCGTCCGGAGTGACCGCGTTCTTCAGGGACTTGCCCATCTTGCCCAGCAGCCGGGAGACCTTCTCGCCCTGGTAGTAGTACGCGCCGTCGCGCTCCTCCACCTCGGCGGCGGGCATCGCGATGCCACGGCTGTCGCGGTACACGTAGGCCTGGATCATGCCCTGGTTGAACAGCTTGTGGAACGGCTCGGCCGAGGAGATGTGGCCCAGGTCGAACAGGACCTTCGACCAGAAGCGCGCGTACAGCAGGTGCAGTACGGCGTGCTCGGCGCCGCCGACGTACAGGTCGACGCCGCCGTGCGGCCGGCCCTCGCGCGGGCCCATCCAGTACTGCTCGATGGCCGGGTCGACCAGCTTCTGGTCGTTGTGCGGGTCCAGGTAGCGCAGCTCGTACCAGCAGGAGCCGGCCCAGTTGGGCATGGTGTTGGTCTCACGGCGGTACTTCTTCGGACCGTCGCCCAGGTCCAGGGTGACGTTGACCCACTCCTCGTTGCGCGACAGCGGCGTCTCGGGCTGGGTGTCGGCGTCGTCCGGGTCGAAGGTGCGCGGCGAGTAGTCCTCGACCTCCGGCAGCTCCAGGGGCAGCATCGACTCGGGCAGGGCGTGGGCGATGCCGTCCTCGTCGTAGACGATCGGGAAGGGCTCGCCCCAGTAGCGCTGACGGCTGAACAGCCAGTCGCGCAGCCGGAAGTTGACGGTGCCCTCGCCGATGCCCTTGCGGGCCAGCCACTCGGTGATGCGGGCCTTGGCGTCGGCGACGCCCAGGCCGTCCAGCGAGATGTCGTCGTTGGAGGAGTTGATGATCTTCGCGTCGTACGACGCGAAGGCGTTCTCCCACGTCGACGTGTCGGTGCCGCGGCCGTCGGTCGGCTCGACGATGCAGTGGACCGGCAGTTCGAAGGCGCGCGCGAACTCGAAGTCGCGCTGGTCGCCCGCCGGGACGGCCATGATCGCGCCGGTGCCGTAGCCCATCAGGACGTAGTCGGCGATGAAGACGGGGACCTGCTCGCCGTTGACCGGGTTGGTCGCGTACGCGCCGATGAAGACGCCGGTCTTGTCCTTGGCCTCGGCCTGCCGCTCGACGTCGGACTTCGAGGCGGCCTGCGCGCGGTAGGCGGCGACGGCCTCGGCCGGGGTCGCGTGGCCGCCGGTCCACACCTCGTGGGTGCCCTCGGGCCAGGCGGCCGGGGTGAACTTCTCGACCAGCGGGTGCTCGGGGGCCAGCACCATGTAGGTCGCGCCGAACAGGGTGTCCGGGCGCGTGGTGAAGACCGTGATGCGCTCGCCGTCGATCGGGAAGTCGACGCGGGCGCCTTCGGAGCGGCCGATCCAGTTGCGCTGCTGCAGCTTGATGGCGTCGGGCCAGTCCAGCCCGTCCAGGTCGTCCAGCAGCCGGTCGGCGTAGGCGGTGATGCGCATGTTCCACTGGCGCAGGTTGGCCTTGAAGACGGGGAAGTTGCCGCGCTCGGAACGGCCGTCGGCGGTGACTTCCTCGTTGGCCAGTACGGTGCCCAGTCCGGGGGCCCAGTTGACGGGCGCGTCGGAGGCGTACGCCAGGCGGTACTCGCTCAGGACGTCGGCGCGCTCGGCGGCGCTCAGCTCGTTCCACGCGCGCGTGGTGCCGTCGGCGGCCGCTACGGCGCGGTCACCGCTCTCGAACTGGGCGACCAGCTCGGAGATCGGGCGGGCCTTGTCGGCCTCGTCGTCGTACCAGGAGTTGAAGATCTGCAGGAAGATCCACTGGGTCCACTTGTAGTACTCCGGGTCGGTCGTGGCGAACGACCGGCGCTTGTCGTGGCCCAGGCCCAGCGCGCGCAGCTGGGCCTTCATGTTCTCGATGTTGGTCTCGGTGGACACGCGCGGGTGCGTGCCCGTCTGCACGGCGTACTGCTCGGCGGGCAGGCCGAAGGCGTCGAAGCCCAGGGTGTGCAGGACGTTGTGGCCGGTCATCCGCTGGAAGCGGGCGAACGCATCGGTGGCGATGTAGCCCAGGGGGTGACCGACGTGCAGGCCCGCACCAGAGGGGTACGGGAACATGTCCATGATGAACTTCTTGGGCTTGGCCGCCAGCTCGGGGTCACCGGCCAGGTCACCACTGGGGTTCGGCGCCTCGTACGTGCCCTCCGCGTCCCAGAAGTCCTGCCAGCGTGCCTCGATCTCAGCGGCCAGGGCGGCCGTGTAGCGGTGCGGCGCGGCCACCTCGGAGGCGGCAGCGGTATTCGTCTCGCTCATGATCCTCAAAGCTCCATCGATCGTCTCTGCCAGCGGCTTAGAAATGAAAAATCCCCTCGCACAGGAGGGGACGCCGCGCCGATTCCGACCACGATTCGTCAGTGGCCGGGACTGATCAGCGCGGCTCGCTAAGCAGAAGGCGTACGGCACGCATGGCGCCAGGGTACCGCAGCCCCCGAGCGCGCCGCGACGAGCTTCCGGGACCGTTCGACACCCCGTGCCACCGTCCCGAGCACCGCGAAACGCTGAACAACATTCAAAGGTTACTTCGCGTAACGGACTCTAAGGGGCAACACAAAGAACTTGTTGTCCTTTGATAACAACGCAATAACTCAAACCTCCTACCCATCGGTATGGCTGGACTTAGAGTGCCGCTTCGGGACCGCTTCCCCGAACCCTTGGGAGTACCCCCCCCCATGACCCCTCGTCGCACCAACAGTTCGCTCCCCCGTCCGGGTCGCTCGACCTACGGGGCGCTGACGGCTGCCACCCTGGTGCTCATACCCCTGGTCGTGCTGGTCGGAGGCGACGACCTGCGCGAGTTCCTCAACTTCGGCGTCGGCGTGCTGTCGCTGGTCGCCCTCACCTGCTCCGTGGTCTGGGGCCTCGTCGCCACCGACCGGCTGTTCCTCAACACGCGTCAGCGGCTGGTCGCCCAGGCCGTGCACAGAACGACCGCGGTCTCCTCAGTCGCCTTCCTCCTGCTGCACATCACGGTCAAGCTGGCCCTCGACCACACCACGCTGGTCGCCGCGCTCATCCCCTTCGGGCTCGGCGTCACCGGCACGAACGGGCTCATCGGCCTCGGCTCCCTGGCCGGCCTGCTCATGATCTTCACGGCCGTCACCGGCGCACTGCGCAGCGCCTTCGCGTCCCCCGCGCCGGTCGCGGCACGCTGGCGCGCCATGCACATGCTGGCGTATCCGGCCTGGTGCTCGGCCCTGGTGCACGGCCTGTACGCGGGGCGCCCCGCGAGGACGTACGTCACCGTCCTCTACATCCTCTGCCTGGTCGCGGTGATCGGCGCCCTGGCACTGCGGTCGGCCTCCGGCCCCTTCAAGCGCAAGGTCGCCGACCGGATCCTGGGGGTCATCGGGGAGAACAACAGCCCCGGCGCCCGCGCCCGCGAGGAACTGGAGGCATCCCGTGCCGCCGCGGCGGAATCCCCGCTGCCGGGCTACGCCGGGCGCGCGGCCAAGCAGTCCCGCGGAGACACGTTCGTGCCCCCGCAGCGCGCCCAGTCGCCGTACGAGGCCGCACCGGATCCGGCCACCACGGGCGGACTGTCCGGCTTCGCGGCCGCCTACAGGGCCGTGTCGGGGGGCGCGACCGGCGGCGACGGCCGTGGACCGGCCCCGACCGAGCGCCTTCAGATGCCTCGGGACATGCAGCCCACCGAGACATTCCCGCGCGTCGACAGCGGCAGCACGTCGGGCAGCTGGCCCATCCCCTCCCCGCCACCCGTGGGCGAGGCACCCCAGTCGGCGTACGACCCCCTCAACGACACGGGTTACAACATCCCCGTCTACGACAATTCGACCGCCCCCGCGTACGGCACGAGTGACGTGTACGACACCGGTGAAACGAACCCCGCCTATGGCACGTACAACACCAACGACACGTACGACAGCGGTCCCACGACTGAAGTACGGCCGGGCGCCTTCGACGCTCCTGGCTCCGGTGAACCATGGAACGCCCCTTCCGGAGGCTTTTAAGTGAACGAGGCCCTGCCCGACGTCCCGGAAGTCCGCGTGGTCGGACTTCCGCAGCTCACGTCGGGCTTCGACCTGGTTGAACGGCTTGATCTCCCGATGCACCTCAAGGTGCACGGACCGCTCGAACCGATGGGCGGCGAACAGCTTGCGAGCCTCGCCGAAGCGATCTCCCTGAAGGGCCGCGGCGGCGCGGGCTTCCCCTTCGCCAAAAAGCTGCGCTCGGTCGCCGAGACGGCCATCAAGAAGGGCATCCGCCCCGTTGTCGTCGTGAACGGTAGCGAGGACGAACCCGCCTGCCGCAAGGACACGGTGCTCATCAACCGCGCCCCGCACCTCATCCTGGACGGCGCCCTGCTGGCCGCGGAGGCCATGGGCGCGCGCACCCTGGTCGTCGGCGTGACCCGCGAATCCACCCAGCGGTCCATGGAGGCCGCGCTGGCCGAGCGCGGCCTGAGCAACCGGCGTGGATCGGCCGTCCGCGCGCGCGTGCAGCGCAATCCCGTGCGCATGGTCACGGGAGCGGCCGCTTCGCTGATCCGCTCCATCGACGGCGGCCCGGCCATCCCGCCCGGCCGCAAGATCAGCGCGTCGCAGAGCGGCGTCGGCGGCGCGCCCACCCTGCTGTCCAACGCCGAGACGTTCGCCCAGCTGGCCATCGCCGCCCGCATGGGCCCCGACCGCTACCGCAACACCGGCCTGTACGACGAGCCGGGCACCGTCATGCTCACCGTCTCCGGCGCGGTCGCCCGCCCCATGGTGATCGAGGTCCCGACCGGTGTGCCGCTGCGCTACGTGCTCCAGCTGGCCGGCGCCCCGCCCTCGCCGCAGGGCGTGCTGACCGGCGGGTACCACGGCAAGTGGCTGGACGCGGCGACGGTCGACGAGGCGATCGTCTCGCGTAACTCCCTGGACGCGGTGGGCGGTGCGCTCGGCGCGGGCGCGGTCCTGCCGATCAGCCAGCAGACCTGCCCGCTGGGCGAGTCGCTGCGCGTGGCGCAATGGCTGGCCGAGGAGAGCGCGGGACAGTGCGGGCCCTGCTACCTCGGTCTGCCCGCCGCGGCGCGCGGCCTGGAGGACATCCTCAACGGCGGCGGCCCGGCCGCCCTGGAGGCCGTGAAGCAGGTCGCCAAGGCGGTGAAGCGGCGCGGCGCCTGCTCGCACCCGGACGGCTCGGCCATGTTCATCGAGTCGACCATCAAGGCATTCACGGACGACCTGGCCGCGCACGTCCTCGGAAACGGCTGCGGAAGGCCCGTGGAGGGCGTTCTGCCGCTCTTCGAGGGTGGCCAGGTCCCTACGGGCGTCCCGGGCGGCCAGGGGCAGCAGGAGACCGGTCCCAGCCGTCAGAAGATCTACGTCGACTGGACGCTGTGCCGCGGGCACGGGCTGTGCGCGGACATCCTTCCGGAGGTCTTCGAGCTGGGCGCCGACGGCTTCCCGACCGTCGCGCAGGCACAGGTGCCCCGGTACGCGGAGGCGAAGGCCATGCGCGCCGTGCGCCGCTGCCCGGCACTCGCGCTGCGCATCGAGGAGGACACCCGCTCCTCCGCCCCGGCGCGCAACAACTTGCCGGTCCTGTCCCAGGGGCGCGGCCGCCGCGCGCTCGGCAGCGGACGCTGAACACGAAGAAGCGGGCCACCCTGATCGGGTGGCCCGCCTTCAACGTCTGTGGAGCTAAGGAGAATTGAACTCCTGACCTCCTGCATGCCATGCAGGCGCTCTACCAACTGAGCTATAGCCCCTTGCGGCCACGCGGTGGAGCCGCGTTTTCGACCGTGTCGCCCGGTTTCCCCCGGCGGCGACGCCAACATTACACGGTCCCCCGGGTGCACCACCAAATCGTTTCCCTTCTGTACGGATTCGCTGGCTAGTGTCGGCTTTCGTGACCGTGACCGCGCTCCCCCGTGCCCGCCGTCGTGCGCCCGTTGCCCTGGGGGTGTGCCTACTGTCCTTCGCGGTTTTCTGGTGCGCGCAGCGGGCGGCACACGTCTCGATGATCGACCTGATGGTGTACCGCGCGCAGGGCGAGACGGTCCGCGCGGGCGGCGACCTCTACGCGTTGCGCGCGACCGAGGCCCATCTGCCCACCACCTACCCGCCGTTCGCGGCGCTGCTGTTCACGCCTCTGACGCTGCTGGACACGGCGAGCATGCGCACCGTGGCGACGGCCGGAAACCTGGCCCTTCTTGTGGCGTTCGTGGCGCTCTCGCTGCGGCTCGCCGGCCACGCGCGCGTGGAGTGCGTCTGGTGGGTCTCGGCGGCCGCCGTGTGGTGCGAACCGGTATGGACGACGCTGCGGTACGGCCAGATCAATCTGCTGCTGGCCGTGCTGGCGCTGTGGGACCTGTCGCGGCGGCCCGGTCACCGCTGGGCCGGGGTGGGCATCGGGATCGCGGCGGCAATCAAGCTGACACCCGCGCTGTTCGCGGTGTTCCTGCTGGTCACCGGTGTCGTGGCGCACACAAGACGGGGTTCCGGGGGGCCGTGGCTGCGGCACGCGGGCGGGGCCGCCGCCGCGTTCACCGGGGCGACGCTGCTGGCGGCGGCCGTTCTGCCGCACGACTCCTGGCGCTTTTGGACCCGCATGGTCTTCGCGGCGGGCCGGGTCGGGCTCGTCGAGAACACCGCGAACCAGTCGCTGCGCGGCGTCCTGGCCCGGCTGCTGCACACCACGGAGCCCGGAGCCCCATGGGTCGCGGCGGCGGCCCTGGCGGGCACCGCGGGCCTCGCGGCCGCCGTGGCCGCCGAACTGCGCGGGGAGCGGGCCTGGGCGACGGTCGCCTGCGCGGTGACGGCGCTGCTGGTGAGTCCTGTGTCGTGGTCGCACCACTGGGTGTGGTGCGTACCGATGGTGCTGGTCCTCGCGGCGGTGAACCGGACGGCCGCGCTCTGTGCGGCCGTGGTCTTCTGCGCCTACGCACTGTGGTGGGTGCCGCACGGGCCGGGCAGGTTCGAACTGCACCAGAACGGCCTCGAGTTGACGTTGTCGGCCCTCTACGTAGGAACCGGTTTCGCCTTCCTCGCCCTCGCCGGGGTCAGGCTGTGGCGAACGTATAGAAGCGTTTGAGCGTGCAGTGCTCCTCGAGGAGCCGACCGTAGATCGGCTCGCCCTCCAGCTCGCGGTACGTCTCGATCGGGTCGCCTTTTATGATCAGCGCCCGCGCGCATTCCTCGCACCAGTACTGGTAGTCGTGGTTGACCGGCTCCATGTCGCGGACGATCGGCGTACCACTGCCGCACCAATCGCACTTCCGCCTATGTGCACCCATCGATCAGCTCCAGCTGTGGCCGCAGGCCGTGCACACGGAGGAGATCCCGCCGTTGTCACCGAGGACCTGGGCGACGTGGACCGATCCGCAGGAAGGGCAGTCGAGACGAGTGGCTTTTCTCCGCTTCGGTGCCACTGCGAGGAGATCGTCGACCTCCTCGAGGATGCTCGCAGGCATCGCTTCTCCCTCCCGTCGGGCCGCGCCCCCTTCCGGCCGTTTGATTCTGCCACGGCTGGAGCAATACGGTCAGCGACGCCTTCGTACCAGTCCGGACACGGCGCCCGGCGTGGCCGTCGCGGCCAGCGCATACGTGCACGCGAGGGCGCGTCCGCAGAGGTATACGCCCCGGGAGCCCCAAGTGACTCAAGCCGGTTCAGGAATCCTCGCCACCAACTGCGCGTGCCGCGCCGTGTTCTTCACGCCCCGGACCCTCAACACAAGGGTGTGCAACGCTCTGTGGACGCTCATCGCCGTCGCCTGCGCGCGGCGCGACTGCGGGATCTGCGGCCCACGACGGCAACCCACCACAACGAAAAATCCCGCTCCCTGACGGGAACGGGATCCTTGACCATTGATCTCTGACGACTCGAAAGAGAGTCAATCTGTGGAGCTAAGGAGAATTGAACTCCTGACCTCCTGCATGCCATGCAGGCGCTCTACCAACTGAGCTATAGCCCCTTGCGTTCTTCCCGCCCTGCGAGCTGAACAAGAAGAACTTTAGCCTGCGACCAGCCAGAAAGTGAAATCCGGTCCCGACGGGCCCAAGGGACCGGACAGGGAGCCGCTCAGTCGTCGTCGCCGAGCACCGGCTCCGGCAGCGTGCCGGCGTTGTGCTCCAGGAGTCGCCAGCCGCGGGCGCCCTCTCCGAGGACGGACCAGCAGCAGTTGGAGAGGCCGCCGAGGCTCTCCCAGTGCTGGGACTCCAGGCCGAGGAGACGGCCGATGGTGGTGCGGATCGTGCCGCCGTGGCTGACGACCACGAGGGTGCCGTCCTCGGGGAGTTTGTCGGCATGCCGCACGACGATGGGGGCGGCGCGGTCGGCTACCTCGGTCTCCAGCTCGCCACCACCGCGGCGCACCGGCTCACCGCGCTTCCAGGCGGAGTACTCGTCGCCGTACCGGGCGATGATCTCCTCGTGCGTCAGCCCCTGCCAGACGCCCGCGTACGTCTCGCGCAGGCCCTCGTCGTGGGTGACGTTGAGGCCGGTGAGGGCGGACAGCTCGGCGGCCGTGGCGGAGGCACGCTTGAGGTCCGAGGCGACGATCGCGTCGGGCTTCAGCGAGGCGAGCAGCCGGGCGGCGCGGCGGGCCTGGCCGACGCCCGTCTGGGTCAGCTCGATGTCCGTGGAGCCCTGGAAGCGGCGCTCCAGGTTCCAGGCGGTCTGGCCGTGCCGCCAGAGGATGACGCGGCGGCCCCGGCCCGGCATCTTCCCGGCCTCGACGCTCACCGCAGCTCCCTCAGGTCCGCGGCGTCCTCCTCGGCCTGGAGCTTGGCATGCTCGGCGGCCTTGCCGCGGGTCGCCTTGGCGTCGGCGGGCAGGTCCATCTCCGGGCAGTCCTTCCACAGCCGCTCCAGGGCGTAGAAGACACGCTCCTCGCTGTGCTGCACGTGCACCACGATGTCGACGTAGTCCAGCAGCACCCAGCGGGCCTCACGGTCGCCCTCGCGGCGCACCGGCTTGGCGCCGAGCTCCTTGTTCAGCCGCTCCTCGACCTCGTCGACGATCGACTTGACCTGGCGGTCGCTGGGCGCGGACGCCAGCAGGAAGGCGTCGGTGATGGAGAGCACGTCACTGACGTCGTAGGCGATGATGTCGTGCGCGAGCTTGTCGGCGGCCGCCTGTGCGGCGGTCTTGATGAGCTCGATGGAGCGGTCCGTGGCGGTCACTACGCGGCTTTCCGTCGGCGGTCAGTAATGACTCAAGGGTCTCACGGACCGCCGAGGACACCCCACGCGTTTCTCCGGCCCCGGCCTCCGGCGCCCCGGGACGGGCCGTCGGCCACCAGGGGTGGGCCGCCCGTCCCCGCCCAGCGCGGGCCGCCCGTCGCCCGGGGCGGGCCCTCGACCGCCCCGGGACGTGGCGTCGGTCACCCCGTCGAGCCGCTGGTCACCTCGTAGTCCTGGCCGAGGACCACGGACACGTCCGCATTGGAGGTGACCTTGCCCTTCTCGACGGAGTCGGTGGACAGGCCCAGGGTCTTGGCGACCTCGGTGGCGTCGTTCTTCTTGGCGGGGTCGGAGTAGGTGATCCGGGACACACTCTGGGCGCCGGTGGCCGTACCGGAGTCGAGGAAGGTGTAGCCACCGTTGACCAGGACGACACGGGCCTGCTCGGTGGCGGCCTTGTCGCCCGTCGCGTTGTTGATGCCGACGCGGACGGCGGCATCGGCGTCGGGGCTCTTCGCGGTGCCGCCGAGCACGTCCTTGACCACGCTGTCGGAGGCGCTCGCGCTCAGGGTGCCGTCCTGCTGCACGGGCAGCAGCGCGGTCTTGTAATCGCCGCCCTTGGCGAGGTCGGCGAGCTTGGCGAGGAAGGCGCCGAGGTCCTGGTCGGTCAGCGGTGGGTCGAGGATCTGCGCCAGAGTCTGCACGGTGACGGTCGCGGCCTGCTTGTCGGAGGACAGCTTGCGCAGCACGCCCTGCATGACCTGTCCGAACCGCTCCAACTGCGCGTTCTGGGCCTCGCCCGGGGCCCGGTAGGTGGCGTAGGCGACGGCCATCTTGCCGCTGAGGGTCTGGTTCTCGCCCTTCTTCACGAGGGGCGACTCGCCCTTCTTCTTCGCTTCGGGGTCGGGCACATCGGCGTTGGTGGTGATGTCGACGTTGCCGACAAGCTCGACGAGGTTGCTGAGGTAGGGGGTGTCGAGGCGCCAGGTGCCCTGAATGCTGGTCCCGAGCACCGTGTCGATCGCGTCCTGGGTGCCGGAGGAGCCGTCGTCCTCGACGGACTTGGCGAGGGTGGTCGTCGAGCCGTTGTCGTCCGTCAGGGCAAGGGAGTTGGGCAGCAGGACGGTGGTGCCCTGCTTGGTGGTGGTGTTGTCGACGAGCAGCGCCGTGGAGGTGCCGCCGCCCTTCGTGTTGTGCAGGTGGACGACGAGCACGTCGCGGTTCTGGGCGCCGACGGCGGCCGTCGTACCGGACTTGCTGTCCGAGGACGCGCCGGGCAGCTTGCCCGCGTACCAGAGGTAGCCGACGCCGCCGACCGCGACCAGGGCGAGCACCACGACCAGGGCGACGACCCGGCTGCGCGCGCGGCGCTTGGCCTCCTCGCGCCGTTCGGTGCGGTTCTCGGTGAACTGCAGCCAGTCGATGACGTCTTCGGGGTCGGCTTCCTGCTCCTCGACGAAGGCGAACTGCTCGGTGCGGTAGTCCCGGTCGGCCCGCTGCTCGCCGTTCTCGGCGGGGGGCCCGGCCTGCTGCGGGATGTAGGCGGTCTGCTCGGCGACGCGGGGCTGCTGACCGGTCTGCGCGACGCGGGGCTGCCGCCCCGTACGCGCGGCGCCGGCCGGGCCCGCACTCTGCCCATAGGGGTCGTACGCCGGCGAGCTCGTCCCGGCGGCTCCGGGCGCGCCGGTGCCGTACGGGTCGTAGGCGTCGTACGGGGGGACCGGCGGCTGCTGACCGGTGTCATAGGACGACACAGGTCGCTGCTGACCGGTGTCATACGCTGACACAGGCGGCTGTCGGCCCATGTCGTACGGCTGGGCGGGCTGCTGCTGACCGGTCGCGTACGGGTCGTAGCCGTACCCCTGCGGCTGGGCGCCGTAGGGGTCGTAACCCTGGGGAGGCGGCTGCTGCACCTGTCGGTACACAGGCTGTCCGAACTCGTCGTAGCCGACGAGTTCGTACGGGTCGCCGCCCGTGTATCCGTCGTATCGGTCGTTCACCGGTGCCCCTCTCGGCTCAGTCGCCGCGGTACAGCTCTCGCTTGTCGATGTAGCGCACCACACCGTCCGGCACCAGATACCAGACGGGCTCTCCCTTGGCGACTCTCGCACGGCAGTCTGTGGACGAGATGGCGAGCGCGGGAACTTCGACGAGTGAGACGCCGCCCTCGGGAAGTCCTGGGTCGGTCAGGGTGTGGCCGGGCCGGGTGACCCCGATGAAGTGCGCGAGGGAGAACAGCTCTTCCGTGTACCGCCAGGTCAGGATCTGGCCGAGCGCGTCGGCGCCCGTGATGAAGAAGAGGTCGGTGTCGGGGTTGAGCGCCTTCAGGTCGCGCAGGGTGTCCGTGGTGTAGGTCGGGCCGCCGCGGTCGATGTCGATGCGGCTCACCGAGAACTGGGGGTTCTCGGCGGTCGCGATGACCGTCATCAGATAGCGGTCCTCGGCCGGGGAGACCTTGCGGTCGCTCTTCTGCCACGGCTGCCCGGTCGGCACGAAGACCACCTCGTCGAGGTGGAACTGCGCGGCGACCTCACTGGCCGCCACGAGGTGCCCGTGGTGGATCGGGTCGAATGTTCCGCCCATGACGCCGAGGCGGCGCTTGCCCGGATTCGAGGGGCCGTTTCCGGGGCCGGTCGTCAGACGCCGCGCCGCGCCACCCTTGGCGGCGTCGGCGGCGTCGTACTCCGTGTCACTCGCCGGACCGGTAGGCATGTCCTGCTCTCCCATGCGTGCAGACACTACCGGCCCGGCCTGCGGGCTCCGGCCGACAGGGGCCCTCAGCGGTCCCGGCAGGGCTCAGCGGTCCCGGTTGAAGCGCGTGGTGATCCACAGCAGCAGAAGCAGGATGACGAGGGCGCCACCGCCGGTCAGGTACGGGCTGAGGCTCTCGTGGTTGCCGCCGTGCTCGCCTTCGGCGGCGACGGTGATCAACTGTGCAGCGGTGCTGTGGAAGCTCATCTCGGCAGGACCTATCCGGTGTGGGCGGGATAAAGATGTCGGCCCATCGTATGCGGGGGCCTCGGCCACGATCACGCCGACTCCGCCGTTGGGGACGCCGCTTGCGGCATGCGCCGTGCCGGACTCCGTTGCCGCATGCGCCGTGCCGGACTCCGTTGCCGCATGCGCCGTGCCGGACTCCGTTGCCGCATGCGCCGCGGCCTCCTCGTCCGGCGCGGGGCTCAGTCGTCCCGCTTGTACCCGCGCAGCAGGAACCAGGCGGTCAGGACCGACCCGACGACCATCACGATCAGCACGACGCGCAGAAGATTGCCCGCGCCCTGCTGCTCTGCCGCGTTCGCGGCCTCGGTGAGCCAGGCGGCTGTGGTGAGGGGCTCCATGGCGTACGACTCTCCTTCGCTGTACTGCCCGTCCACGGTATCTCCGCCTAGGCTGGGCACTGCCTTGGGGGCACAGAGGACACTCAGACGCACATGGGGGAACACATGTCCGACGCCGGCCACGAGCAGAACGGGCACGAGAACGTGCCGAGCAGGCAGCGCAGGCGCTTCGCGGGGATCTCCTCGCGTGCGTACGAACATCCGGCGGACCGCTCGGCCCTGGTGGCCCTGCGCAAGCTCAGCGGCTTCGACACCGTCTTCAAGGCGCTCAGCGGTCTGCTGCCCGAACGGAGCCTGCGGTTGCTGTTCCTGTCCGATTCGGTGCGCGTCTCGGACGCCCAGTTCGCGCACCTCAACGACATGCTGCGGGACGCCTGTTACATCCTGGACCTGGAGAAGGTCCCGCCGATGTACGTCACCCAGGATCCGCAGCCGAACGCGATGTGCATCGGCCTGGACGAGCCGATCATCGTCGTGACGACGGGGCTCGTCGAGCTGCTGGACGAGGAGGAGATGCGGGCCGTCGTGGGGCATGAGGTCGGCCACGCACTGTCCGGGCACTCCGTCTACCGCACGATCCTGCTGTTCCTCACCGCCCTCGCGCTCCGCGTCGCATGGATCCCGCTGGGCAACTTCGCGATCATGGCGATCGTGACCGCGCTGCGCGAGTGGTTCCGCAAGTCGGAGCTGTCCGCGGACCGCGCCGGGCTCCTGGTGGGCCAGGACCTGCGGGCCTCGATGCGCGGCCTGATGAAGATCGCGGGAGGCAACCACCTGCACGAGATGAACGTGGACGCGTTCCTCGCTCAGGCCGAGGAGTACGAGGCCGGGGGCGACCTGCGGGACTCCGTGCTCAAGATCCTCAACGTACTGCCGCGCACCCACCCCTTCACCGCGGTTCGCGCGGCCGAACTGAAGAAGTGGGCCGAGTCGCGCGACTACCAGCGGATCATGGACGGTCACTACCCGCGACGCAGCGAGGACAAGGACACCTCCGTCTCGGACTCCTTCCGGCAGTCGGCGTCCGCCTACGCCAGCGACGTGCGGAGCTCCAAGGACCCGCTGATGAAGCTGGTCAGCGACATCGCGGGCGGTGCGGGAGACCTCGGCGACCGGGTACGGCGCGGCTTCAGCGGCTTCGCGAGCGGCTCGCCCAAGGACGCGCCGCCGCGGGACTCGGACGAGCGCCGGGACGGCGAGAGCCCCAACGGCAACGGCTGATCAGAGCGAGCCCAGGCCCCCAGCCGCAGCACAGGCCGCAGGTCACACCTTCGGCTGTGCGCTCGTCGCCAGCGACCCGCACAGCGCCGTCGCGGACCCGGTGGCGTACGGGTCGCTGCCGGCCGGGCCGCCCGCCTTGGCCGTCTGTCCCGCGAGCAGCGGCCGCAACCGGCCCACCGAGTCCTCGGAGCAGGAGAGCGGTCCGGCCTGGACGTAGGAGACGACCAGCTCGGCCTGGTGCATCCGCAGGTCGTCGCGGTCGAGGCGGAAGTGCAGCTCGCGCCGGAGAGTGAACAGCGAGGCCTCTGCCTTCGCGTCGGAGCCCGTCGGCTTCAGCGCGTACACGAAGGTGTGGTCGGCGACGACCTCAAGGGTGCTCGAGTCGACTTCTGCGGCCTGGAGGGTGCCCTGCACGCGGATCTTCGTGTCGGCGAGTTCGGTGCGGTTCGCGTCGAAGCGGACCAGCCAGCCGGTGGGCGCATGCCGCCCGTCGGCGGTCGGCCGCTTGAAACTCTCGTCGAACTGGTCGAGCTGCCGCGGGTCCAGCAGGATCCGTACGGGCCGGGTGGCGCCGCCGGTGAGTACGTCCGGGTCGAGCGAGGACTCGACGATGTAGTCCTTGGCGGTGGTCAGGGCGGTGACGACCTGGCTGTCGGAGAAGTGCGCGGTGCGCCGGGAGGGGGGCAGCGTGATGCCGTCGGCGCCGATGCGGAACTGGGCGGCCGGGCTGCGCGCATACAGCTCGTCGACGTTCGTGGAGCCGGGCACGGCGGTCTGCGGGGCGAGCGGGATGACCGTCATCCGCAGCGGCTCGGGAGGCTGGGAGACGGGGGTCTGGTACGGGTGCCGTACGCCCATGTAGATCGCGGTGCCGAAGGCTATGGCGATCAGCAGGACGAGGATCAGCGCCTGCGGGGAGAACCCGCGCTGGAGGGCCGGGCGGCGCCGTACGGCCGGGGCGTGGTCGGCGATGCGCTCCTGCGCGGAGAACTCCTGGAGGCGCGCAGCACGGACGAACGACTCGTCGAAGACGACGGATCGGTACTCGTCCTCTCCACCAGCGGGAGCGCCCTCGGGTGTCCCCTCAGGTGGGTCTCCAGGCCCGCCCATACCTTCAGAGTAGGTCTCCCGGAGCCCGGGTAAACGCCCTGGTACACGACAAGTTCTGACAGGTTCTCACCAGGACCGTCAGGGCGTTCGAGGGGCCGACGTCGCGGTGCTCAAGAGGCCGTCGTCACCGCGTTCAACAAGCTGCGGTCACGGTGTCCGAGGCACCGCGGACACCGCCGGCTGGGAGTAGTCGGCCGAAGCGGAGGGGCCGGTACCGGTGACCTTGTCGTGGCCCTTTTCCAGACCCTGTTCGAGGCCCGTCGAGGCGGGCGGCGGGGGCTGGTCCTGGCGGCCCGAGGAGGCCCCTCGGTAGACCGCGGTGAAGGCGAGGGCGACCATGCCGATGCCCATCACGAGGGCGAGGATCCAGGCGACGGGGCGGTGCCAGCGGTTCTGTCTCCCGTAGGCCTTGCCGTACGTTCCCGGTGCGCCGTAGCGGCCTTCCAGGACCTCGGTGTCGTCCAGATCGTCCACATCGGGGTCATGGCCGAAATCGCCGTGGGCGTCGGGCCCGAAACCGTCCTCGTAGCGCTCGTCGTCGCCGCGTGCGCCATGGGCGTGCGTTCGGCGGGCCTCGGCCTCGGAGGCCTCCGCGCGGGCCTGGGCGGCCGCAAGGAGTCTCTCCACCGCGGTCGGCTCATGGATCACCGCCGCCCGTACGAAGTCCTCGTCGAAGACCACGGAGGCGAACTCTTCGTCCGCACCCCCGCGGTCGCGGTCGTCGTCGGGCTCCCAGCCGTCAGGGAACGGCGTGCCCCCCACGTCCTCCGGCACGGATCCAGAGTAGACCTGGGGGGTCAATTTGGGCAGACGGTATGGAAATTCATCCACCCGGCGAGACGCGTCCCACCGCGGCGGCGCGCCGCGGCGGCGCGCCGCGCGCCAAAAGCCCACGCCCCCGGCGTACACCGCCCGATCGCCCGCCCACCCCGTGGCGGCACGCCTCAGCGCCGGATGTGCCCGTCCCCCGTGACGATGTACTTCGTGCTCGTCAGCTCCGGCAGGCCCATCGGCCCCCGCGCGTGCAGCTTCTGCGTGGAGATGCCGATCTCGGCGCCGAAGCCGAACTGGCCGCCGTCGGTGAAGCGGGTCGAGGCGTTGACCGCGACCGTCGTGGAGTCGACCAGCTGGGTGAAGCGGCGGGCGGCCTGCTGCGAGGTGGTGACGATGGCCTCGGTGTGGCCCGAGGTCCACAGCCGGATGTGCTCCACGGCCTTGTCGAGCGAGTCGACGACGGCGGCGGCGATGTCGTACGAGAGGTACTCCTCCTCCCAGTCCTCGGGGGTGGCCTCGACGACGGTGGCCTTGGAGTCCTTGGCGTAGGCGAGGACGCGCTCGTCGGCGTGCACGGTGACCCCGGCGTCCGCGAGGGCGTCCAGGGCGCGCGGCAGGAACTCGGGGGCGATGTCCTGGTGCACGAGGAGCGTCTCGGCGGCGTTGCACACGCTCACGCGCTGGGCCTTGGAGTTGATCAGGATGTCGATCGCCATGTCGAGGTCGGCGTGCGCGTCGACGTACACGTGGCAGTTGCCGGTGCCGGTCTCGATGACCGGAACGGTGGACTCCTGGACGACCGCGCGGATCAGCGAGGCGCCGCCGCGCGGGATGAGGACGTCGACGAGGCCGCGGGCGCGCATCAGCTCGCTGACGGACTCGCGGCCCTCTCCCGGCACGAGCTGGATGGCGTCGGCGGGCAGCCCGGCGCCGCCCACGGCGTCCCGCAGGACCCGTACGAGGGCCGTGTTCGACTCGTACGCGGACGACGAGCCGCGCAGCAGCACCGCGTTCCCGGACTTCAGGCACAGGGCCGCGGCGTCGACCGTCACGTTCGGGCGGGCCTCGTAGATGATCCCGACGACGCCGAGCGGGACGCGGACCTGGCGCAGGTCGATGCCGTTCGGGAGCGTCGAGCCGCGGACGACCTCGCCGACCGGGTCGGGCAGCGCCACGACGTCGCGGACGTCGGAGGCGATCGCGCGCACGCGCTCGGGCGTGAGCGTGAGCCGGTCGATGACGGATTCGCTGGTCCCGGCCTCGCGGGCGCGCGCGATGTCCTTGGCGTTGGCCTCGACGATCTCGCTCGTACGGACCTCCAGCGCGTCCGCGATGGCGAGCAGGGCGTCGTCCTTCTCCGCCCGCGGCAGAGGCGCCAGGTCGTCGGCGGCGGCCTTCGCCCGGTAGGCGGCCTGGGTGACCGGGGACATCGAGTCATACGGCGAGAGCGTGGTCATGAGGGAAGGGTAGTGCGCCGGGCGGGCCGGTCCACCTGCAATCCCATACCGCGAGACGGCCTCAAAAGGGGTGAACTCCGACAGGCGTCGCCGGCAGCGGACCGTAGCCCTCCGCTATCCGCTGGTGGTACGTCTCGCGGTCGATGACCTCCAGGCCGACGATCTCCCAGGGCGGGAGCTTGGCGGTCTGCCGGTGCTCGCCCCACAGGCGCAGCGCGACCGCGGCCGCGTCGTGCAGGTCGCGGGCCTCTTCCCAGTAGCGGATCTCGGCATGGTCGTTGGCGTACCGGCTGGTCAGCAGAAAGGGGTGGTCGTGGGCGAGCTGTTCGAGACCGCGCCTGACCTCCTTCAGCGGGGCCTCCTCGCCCGAGACGCTCAGCGTGACGTGCCACAGCCGTGGCTGCACGACCGGCTCCTCGCCCTCGTACGTGTCACCGGCCGCGACGCTCATCAGGGCCCGCTCCTCGCCCGCCGCACGCAATGGGGATCCCCCCGCTCGAGCGGAGTCGAGCGAGGGAGAGACACCGCCGCGGGACGCCGCCGCCCCAGGGCGCACTCGTCTCACGACGGCCTCCTTTACGCGATGCTCGTACCTCGTACCGAATACCAATACCGGGGTCTCCCTGCCACAAAGTTGAGCAGGTGGGGCGCCTTCGTGTGGCGGTTTCACGGAACGTCCCCCGGCGGGGGCGGCGGAATCGGCCGTTTACGGGTGTAGTGGACAGCTGTTTTACGGATGCCCGTCAGGTGCCGCAGAACGCGTGTCTTACGGATGAGAGCACGGGCGCGCCTCACGGGCGGCCGCAGAGGTGCCTTGCCGAACACCGCAGGGGCGCCTCACGTACGACCGCAGGGGCGCCTCACGTTCGACCGCACCGCCTCACGTTCGACCGCACCGCCTCACGTACGACCGCACCGCCTCACGGATCACCGCACGGGCGTCTCACGGATCACCGCACGGGCGTCTCACGGATGCAGGAGCACGAGGTCGTCCCGGTGGACGACTTCACGCTCGTACGCGGGGCCCAGTTCGCGTGCCAGTTCCCTGGTCGAGCGGCCGATGAGCTGCGGGATCTCCTTGGCGTCGAAGTTCACGAGGCCGCGCGCGACCGCCCGGCCCGTACTGTCGCGCAGCTCGACCGGGTCGCCCGCGGTGAACTCGCCCTCGACGCCCGCGATGCCCGCCGGCAGCAGCGACTTGCGCCGCTCGACGACCGCGCGTACGGCGCCGTCGTCCAGGGTGAGCGCGCCCTGCGGGGTGGAGGCGTGCTGCAGCCACAGCAGCCGGTGGGCGGACCGCTTGCCGGTGGGGTGGAAGTATGTGCCCGTGTCCCGGCCCGCGAGGGCGTCGGTGGCGTGGATGGCGCTGGTCAGCACCACCGGGATGCCGGCCGCGGCGGCGATACGGGCCGCCTCGACCTTGGTGGCCATGCCGCCGGTGCCGACGCCCGCCTTGCCCGCGCTGCCGATGTCGACGTGCGCGAGATCCTCGGGAACGCGTACTTCCGCTATCCGCGACGTACCGGGCTTGCTGGGGTCTCCGTCGTAGACGCCGTCCACGTCGGAGAGCAGGACGAGCAGATCGGCCCGTACGAGATGGGCGACGAGGGCGGCGAGGCGGTCGTTGTCGCCGAAGCGGATCTCGTCCGTGGCGACGGTGTCGTTCTCGTTGACGACCGGCAGGGCGCCCATCGCGAGGAGCTTGTCGAGGGTGCGGGAGGCGTTGCGGTGGTGGGCGCGGCGGCTGGTGTCGTCGGAGGTGAGGAGTACCTGTCCGACGCGGATGCCGTGGCGGGCGCAGGAGGCCGTGTAGCGGGCCACCAGGAGGCCCTGGCCGACGCTGGCGGCGGCCTGCTGCCGGGCGAGGTCCTTGGGCCGGCGGCGCAGCCCCAGCGGTGCGAGCCCGGCGGCGATGGCGCCGGACGAGACGAGGACGATCTCCTTCTCGCCGCCGCTGCGCGCCTTGGCGAGGACGTCGACAAGGGCGTCGACCCGGTCCGCGTCGAGGCCGCCCGAGGCAGTGGTCAGCGACGAGGACCCCACCTTGACGACGATGCGGTGGGCCTGCGCCACGGCCATCCTGTGGACCTGCGTCACGGTCTGCCTTGCCCCTGCCACCTGCTGTGTGTCCCCTCGCGTCGGTCCGGGTGCCCCGCCCCGCAATCTACGCGAAGAGGGTGGGCCGAAGCCCGTCCGTCCAGCACGCGGACGTCGCGCGGACGGGACACGGACGTCGCGCGGACGGGACGCCGACGAGGCGCGGACGGGACGCGGATGAGGCGCGGACGGGACGCGGACGGGACGCGGGCCGCCGGGTCACCCCGCGCGCCGCGCTCCCAGGACCCGCCGGGCCACCCGTCGCAGCCGCGGGAAGTGGTTGGTGCGGGGCTTGAAGCCCTCGATGGTGGCCGTCTCGCGGGACGTCGGGACGTAGCAGCTGTCCGGGATGCCCGCGGCCGGGTCACGGAAGTGGGGGTAGGCGAGGTAGGCCTTGCGGCCGCGGGACTCCAGGAGGACCTCGGGGGTCTTCTTCGCCTTGATGAACTCCAGTACGTCGACGAGGAGATCACCCCGGCCCTGGGCCACGAGGTGGAGGCGCAGGCGTTCGTGGACCTTGAGGCGGGAGGCGACGCCGTCGTGCCAGTACGCGTCCATCAGGGGCCTGGCCAGGTCGAGTTTGTGCCACCGTACCTTCTCATTCTGCTTGAGGAAGCCGGGGCCGAACTGCGGGAGCAGGGTGATAAGTAAGGGACGGACCATCAGGGCGTCACGGCGCGCCCCGGCGGGTACGTGCTCGGCGATCAGGCCCATCAGCGCGCGGGCCGAGTCGAAGCGCAGGGTGTAACTCCCGCTCTTGGTCGCGTGCTTGCCGTCGTCGCGGCCGACCAGGTAGTAGCACGCGTAGTCGGCGATCACGGAGACGCCGTCGGCGCGCAGGTAGGCCTCCATCGTGAACAGCGCGTCCTCGCCGGTCTTCAACGACTCGTCGAAGCGCATGCCGTGCCGCGTGAGCAGCTCGCGCCGGAAGAACTTCTGCGCGCTGAGCGTGAACTTGATGTTCGAGGAGAAGACGTCCGTACGGGGCTGGTCCTTGCCCCACATCGACTTCGGGGCGCCCCTGTTGACCCCGACGATCTTGCCGAGCACCACGTCCGTGCCCTGCTCGTCGGCGACGGCGACCATGCGCTCCAGGGCCTCGGGGCCGAAGTAGTCGTCGGCGTCGAGGAAGAAGACGTAACGTCCGCGTGCCTTGCCGAGGCCGACGTTGCGCGGGCCGCTGGGGCCGCCCGAGTTCGGCTGCCTGATCACCGTGACGGTCATGGCCGCCCGCTCCGCGAACTCCTCCAGGTACTCCCCCGTGCCGTCCGTCGACCCGTCGTCGACGGCGATCACCTCGATCCGTGCGGGGTCGAGCGTCTGGTTCTCCACGGAATCCAGGCACTTGACCAAGTACGGCATCGCTTCGTACGCCCCGATGACGACGCTCACATCAGGCTGCGGCACGGTTCCCCCCTCGTCGCGGGAAGTGTCCCCACAACATTTCCCCTTTGTCGCCTCAATCGCTACCTGCAAGACAACTGGACGTAGGGACTGGTTGCTTAACGCCACTCAGTTCGTGACCCAGGTCACAAAGCAGAACGTCTCGGAGCGGAAAAGGGCCCGGCCCCGAGGGGAATTCCTCGGGGCCGGGCCCTGTACGTCATCGGTCAGCGGGTCACCCCGTGACGGCAGCACCGTCCGTCTCGCCGGTCACCCGCTGGCCGGGCACCGCGCCCGCCAGGTCCACAGCCGCGGCCGAACCGCTGGTCTCCTGGCCGAGGTTGCGCCTCTCGGCCTTCTGCGCCAGCGCCCGCACCGCGGAGTTGAACTGGTCGATCGAAGCCGGCTCGTCGGGGCCGAGCAGATACCGCTTCAGCTCCTGGCGGTCGGCGGCCTGCGCGTCGGCGGCCCGGTCGGTCACCGCGGCCAGCAACTCGCCCAGTTCGTCGGCCGAGTTGGACAGGATCACGGCGGCGCGCACCGCGGTGTTCTGCCGCTTGAACTCCTCGTCGCCGAGCTCCGCGGAGTCCGTGACCGCGTACGGCTTGCCGCTCGCGATGAAGTCGGAGACCACGCTGGAGATGTCCGAGACCATCGCGTCGGAGACGTTGAAGCAGTCGTACAGGCGCGGCTCGGCGCCCTCGATGACACGGTGCTCCGCGGTGCCGAAGGAACGCCAGTACGCGTCGTTCCACTCGGCGCGTAGCCGGGCTACCTCCGCGTGCCTGGCCGCGTCGACCATGCCGTCACGGGTGGCCTCCGCCTCGTCGCCCTTCGCGGCGGCACCGGTCAGCTCGGCGATACGGTCCTGGATGCGGGCCATGTCGGCCTTGGCCGCGCTCTGCGCCGCGGCGTCGGCGGCGAAGCGCGGGTCGGCGGCGCGCTCGGCGGCCGCCTCCTCGACCAGCGCGGTGATCCGCTGGTGCGCGGCCTTGGCCTGCGCGCTGCGGGTGCCGGTGAAGGGGTGCGGCTTGTAGAGGACGCGGACCGGCTGGTCGGCGGCGAGCAGCCGCCGCACGATGTTCTCGCCGGCGAGCAGAATGGAGGTGTTGCCGGGGTTGTCGTCCCAGCCCTCCCACGTGGGGGCGTACAGGACCGTGGGGCAGCGTCCATCAGCGGCTCCGCCGCGGGGGCCGTCCGGCACGCCCTGCCAGGACTGGATCGGGGCCAGCTGCGGGCGGCCCACCTCCACGATGTCGTCGTCGCGGACGCCCACGTCGGCGATGGCGTAGCGGTCGCGGCCCGCACGGCCCGCTGTCCACACCTCGTCGTACACCTTGCTGAACGGGTTGACGCTGGCGAGCTTGTCGCTGTCGCCGTGGCCGATGAAGACGTGCTTGATGGTCGGCACGCGCAGCATGTGGATGTTCTTGCCGACGTTCGCCGCGTACAGCGCGACCCGCACCGTGGACAGGTCCATGTTCATCAGGTGCACCCCTCCGGGCACGCAGATGACCGGCACGGTGGTGGGCGCCATACGGTCCAGGATGGCGCGCTCGCGGAGGATGATCAGCGGCTTGGTGTCCAGCTGCTCCATCGTCTCCAGCCACATGTTGACCTGGTACGCCGAGTCCTTGGAGCCCGAGAAGTAGAGCACCGTCTCCGGGCGGTACTCACGCAGCCAGTCGTCGACCGCCGCCAGGACTGTCTCGCCTTTCGGCGGGATGCGCCTGCCGCGGACGAACGGGACGAGCGCGGCGACGTAGCCGAAGCTCAGCAGCAGCGTCAGGCCGATGCCCACGAAGCCGTAGACGTTGTTGTCGGTCGCCGCGGTGACCAGGACGCCGACGACCGCGGCCAGGTCGAGGTGGAGCATCTTCTCGGCGGACCGGTGCAGCAGGCGGCGCGGGGGCGCGCCGGGGATGCGTATGCGCGAGCCCAGGTCGACGTTGCGGGTGGCGACGGGCATCTTGCGGCGGAGCCGGATCAGCGTGATCAGCGCGCCGTGCGGGGCCTGGAAACCGTAGAAGGCCAGGAAGCACGCGATGGCCGCGTAGAAGACCAGGCTGTCGGACAGGCCGAGGCGCGCCAGAAGCAGGACGAGCAGCAGCTGCCGGATCAGGAACCTGATGGACAGACCGGCGCGCACCTTGCTGAGGCGGTTGATCAGATAGCTGCCGCGTCGGTGCAGATAGCGGTCCGCCAGATACGTCACGGCGGCCGCGGCCGCGAAGGCGGGGACGCTCGGCAGGAGCGCGGCCAGCATCAGGCAGGGGTAGCCCAGCATCATGAGGGCCGCCGCGGCCAGCTCGGCCGCGCTGCCCACCCGGGCAACGCGAATAGCGGTGGAAATCACGGAGAAACCTGCTCTTGAGGGGTGAGTGCCGGTTTGGTACTAAAAGTGAATCAAAAGTGAAAAAGCGACTTTACGGATTCAGGCCTCTGTGAATGTGCAGCAAACGCACACCAACAGAGGCCTGAATTCGGAAAGATTATTGAATTATGCCACGCCGTCCTGGCGGTCCAGGACACTGGCCAGGGCCGCCTCGAATCCGGAGGCCCGGCCCGCGCCCGCCGTCGGGTCCTGCTGGCGGACGTCGATGACGTGGCCGGTCAGCTCGGAGACGAGGACGTCGAGCGAGGTGCGCGCCACGGCCTCCGAGGACAGCAGCGAGCCCGCGGGCTCCTGGCCGAACGCCTTGGTCCGCATCGGGGTCGCGGTGCGCTCGGGGTTGATGCAGTTGACGCGGATACCGTCGCCGGCCCACTCGTCGGACAGCGCCTGGGTGAGGTTCACCATGGCGGCCTTGGTCGAGGAGTAGAGGCTGTACTCGGCGCGGCCGCGGGTGTAGCTGCTGGAGGTGTAGAGCAGCAGCTGGCCCTTGGTCTCGGCCAGGTACTTGTAGGAGGAGCGGGCGATCTGCACCGGGGCCAGGTAGTTGACCTTCAGCGCTTCCTCGATGGTCGCGTTGTCCGTCTCCGCGAGCTTGCCGATGCGCAGCACGCCCGCGGTGTTGATGACGTAGTCGATGCGCCCGGTCTCGGCGTACGCCGTGGACAGCGCGTCGTCGACCTCCTCCGGGTTCTCGACGTGCGTGCCGGTGGTCGAGCGGCCCAGGGCGTAGACGTTGGCGCCGTAGCCCTCGGCGAGTTCGGCGATGTCCCTGCCGATGCCGTACGACCCGCCGAAGACCACCACGGTCTTGCCGGTGAGCAGCTGGCGGTAGGCCTCCTCGCCGGCCTGCTCGGGCGCGGCGGTGGAGGCGAGCTGGAAGAGCTTGTCGGCGATGAAGACGTCGACGGGCTGCGTGACCTTCATGTTGTACTCGTCGCCCGCGACGACGTGGATCGGCACGTCCGGCAGGTACTTGAGTACGACGGAACAGTCGTCGGTGGCCTGGAAGTTGGGGTCGCCGGCCGCGACCTCGTAGGCGCGCCGGATCGTGGACAGCTTGAACGCCTGGGGCGTCTGGCCGCGGCGCAGCCGGGAGCGGTCCGGGATCTCGGTGATGAACTCGCCGTCCTCGCCGTGGGTGCGGGTCACGATGATCGTGTCCGCGGACGGGATGGCGACGTCGACGGCCTGGTAACGCTCGAGCGCGGTCACGCAGTCGTCTATGACGCGCTCGGACAGCAGCGGACGCACGGCGTCGTGGAACAGGACGTTGCGGTCCTCGCCCTCGGCCAGCCCCTCGCCCAGCGCGGCGATCGCGCGCTCGGTGGTCTCGTTCCGCGTCGTGCCGCCCTCGATGACGCGGGTTACCTTGGTGAAGCCCGCCTTCGCGACGATCTTCTCGATGTCCGGCACATAGCCCGGGGCCATCAGCACGATGATGTCGTCGATCGAGTCGGCCTGTTCGAAGGTGTTCAGCGTGTGCTCGATGACCGCCTTGCCGGCGATCTTCAGCAGCTGCTTCGGAATCGACAGACCCACGCGCTGACCGGTCCCACCAGCCAGGATCACTGCGGTGGTACGGGGCTTGGCAATGTGCTCAGACACAGGTGACCTACCTTGGGGCGACAGGGAACTTGGGAATGTTCCCACTTACGGTTACTGCCATGCAAGGTGAGCGACCACTGCTGCATATGTGCGCGCAACCGGTTATTCACCTTGTGCGCAGGCGCCTTCCATGAGCAGGGACCGGATTGTCCGGATTTCCTGTGAGTAACTGCACACGATTTCCGTGGGTTCTTCACAGAACATCACGTCACGAGCTCACACCCGCTGTAAGCACGTGATGCCCTGGGACTCACGTGAGTCCCAGGGCATCACTGTCGAGTACGGCAGTACCGCGGTGTGTCAGTGCGGTCAGTACGTCACACGAGCCGTACGCCCGGCTTCCCCGCCTCGACCCGCAGCCGGGCCAGCGTGCTGGAGGCGGCCTCCGGCTTGAGCACCGTCTCCGGAACCCGCACCTGGGCGTCGATGCCGTCGCGGCGGATGTCGAAGAGGTGGTAGCCGCGGTGGGCGTCGATGAACTTCCAGTGCGGGTTGTCCGGCATCCGCGGGTCCCATTGCGCGTGGAAGGCGGCCTGGTCCTGGTCGCCACCGCTGGAGATGGAGGTGCCGACGAACTCGGCGCCCACGACGTCGGAGTCCGGGTCGGCGAAGTCCTTCTTGAGGTCGCTGATCATCGTGAGGTGGCGGTCGCCGGTCATGACCACAGGGTTGCGGACGTTCGCGAACTCCCCCATGAGGGCGTTGCGTTCGGCCTGGTAGCCGTCCCAGGCGTCGTAGTACCAGAGCTTGCCCTCGCCGACCTGGAGGTCGGTCTCGGCCATCATGATCTGCGAGGCGATCAGGTTCCACCGGGTCGGCGAGTGGTGCAGACCGTGGAGCAGCCACTCCTTCTGCCCGGCGCCGAGCATGGTGAGCGAGGGGTCCTTGGCGCCCTCCTGGCTGGTCGCCTGGTCGCTGCGGAACTGCCGGGTGTCCAGCACGTTGAGGCGGGCCAGGCGCCCGAAGTCGAGCCGCCGGTACATCTGGATGTGCGGCCCGTTCGGGATCGAGGTGGCGCGGACCGGCATGTGCTCGTAGTACGCCTGATAGGCGGCGGTCAGCCGGGCGACGAACGCCTCGTGCGTCTGCTTGGCGGGGTCCTGCGGTATCTCCCCGGCGAAGTCGTTGTCGACCTCGTGGTCGTCGAAGGTGACCACCCAGGGGGCGTTCGCGTGCATCGCCGCGAGGTGCGGATCGGTGCGGTACTGCGCGTGCCGGTTGCGGTACTGGACGAGGGTGTACGGCTCGCCGCTGCCCTCGTGCCGGCGTACGGCCGTGGCCGACGGCGTGGACTCGTAGATGTAGTCGCCGACGAACAGCACGACGTCAGGGTCCTGGCCGAGCATGTCGGCGTACGGCGTGAAGTAGCCGTTCTGCCAGTTCTGGCAGGAGGCCAGGGCAACCCGCAGCGAGCCGCCCGAGCTGCTCGGATGCGGTGCGGTGCGGGTGCGGCCGGTGGGCGAGAGCTGTCCCTCGGCGCGGAAGCGGTACCAGTACACGCGGCCGGGGCGCAGCCCGCGGACATCGACGTGCACGCTGTGCCCGTACTCGGGACGCGCCTGGGCGGTGCCGCGGCGCACCGGCTTCCTGAAGCGGCCGTCCTCGGCGATCTCCCACTGCACCGACACCGTGCGGTCGGGCATGCCGCCGCCGTTCAGCGGGTCGGGAGCGAGCCTGGTCCACAGCACGACGCCGTCGGGCAGCGGGTCGCCGGAGGCGACGCCGAGGGTGAACACACCGTCGGGCAGCGGCGTTTCGGCCGCGCGCGCGGAGGTGGGAAGCCACAGCTGGGCGGAGGCGGCAGCGCCGAGCACGGCGGCCCCCGCGGTGAGAAAGCGGCGTCGATCGCGTGAGACTGCTCCGGGCATCGGCGAACTCCCTTGCGTCGGTGGCCCCTTGGACACCGGGAAGCTCACACGGCGCGACGGCCCGCTCGCTGAACGGAACACATCGCAGGCATGACAAATGCACGAGCATCGAACGACTCAGGGCAACAAGGGACGCCGGACGGGCTGGAATCAGCCCGTCCGGCGTCTGAGAACAAGCGCGTTGGCGCGACAAGCGGGGGTCTGGGGGCGGCAGCCCTCAGGGGAAGGGAACTTGCGCTGGCGAAACCCTAGAACGGCTCGAAGTCGTCGTACGCCTTCTCCACCTCGTCCAGCTCCGCCTGCCGGTCACGGCGACGCTGGACGGCAGGCCGCGGCGCCTCGAACCGGTGGTCCTCGCCACGCCGGCCGAGCATCTCCGCACCGGCCATCACCGTCGGCTCCCAGTCGAAGACGACCGCGTTCTCCTCGGGACCGATGGCAACGCCGTCGCCCGAGCGCGCGCCCGCCTTCAGCAGCTCTTCCTCGACACCGAGGCGGTTGAGGCGGTCGGCGAGATACCCGACGGCCTCGTCGTTGCTGAAGTCGGTCTGGCGGACCCAGCGTTCGGGCTTCTCGCCGCGCACGCGGAAGAGGCCGTCCTCCTCCTGGACCACGGTGAAACCGGCGTCGTCGACCGCCTTCGGGCGGATGACGATCCGGGTCGCCTCCTCCTTGGGCTTGGAAGCCCGCGCCTGCCCGACAAGGTCGGCGAGAGCGAAGGACAGCTCCTTGAGGCCCATGTGCGCGACCGCGGACACCTCGAAGACGCGGTAGCCGCGCGCCTCCAGGTCCGGGCGGACCATCTCGGCCAGGTCCTTGCCGTCCGGCACGTCGATCTTGTTGAGGACGACGATGCGCGGCCGGTCGCCGAGGCCGCCGTACTGCTTCAGCTCCTCCTCGATGATGTCGAGGTCGGAGACGGGATCACGCTCGGACTCGAGCGTCGCCGTGTCCAGAACATGCACGAGCACGCTGCAGCGCTCCACATGGCGCAGGAACTCGAGGCCGAGTCCCTTGCCCTGGCTGGCGCCCGGGATGAGGCCCGGCACGTCGGCGATCGTGTAGACGGTCTCACCGGCCGTCACCACACCGAGGTTGGGGACGAGGGTCGTGAAGGGGTAGTCCGCGATCTTCGGCTTGGCGGCCGACAGGACCGAGATGAGCGACGACTTGCCCGCGCTCGGGTAGCCGACGAGGGCCACGTCCGCGACCGTCTTCAGCTCCAGGACGATGTCCTGCAGGTCCCCGGGAACACCGAGCAGCGCGAAGCCGGGCGCCTTGCGGCGGGCCGAGGCCAGCGCCGCGTTGCCGAGGCCGCCGCGGCCGCCCTGTGCGGCGACGTACGCCGTGCCGTGCCCGACGAGGTCCGCGAGGACATTGCCCGCCTTGTCCAGGACGACCGTGCCGTCCGGCACCGGCAGGATCAGGTCTTGGCCGTCCTTGCCGGAGCGGTTGCCGCCCTCGCCCGGCTTGCCGTTGGTGGCCTTGCGATGCGGGGAGTGGTGGTAGTCGAGCAGCGTGGTCACCGACTGGTCGACCGTCAGGATCACGTCACCGCCACGGCCGCCGTTGCCGCCGTCCGGGCCGCCCAGCGGCTTGAACTTCTCCCGGTGTACGGAGGCACAGCCGTGGCCTCCGTTACCCGCGGCGACGTGCAGTTCGACGCGGTCCACGAAGGTGGTCATGGTCAATGCCTCCAGAAACGTACAGGAATGTCTTCTGCATAACACGCGAAAGGCGGACCCACTTCCCCAACGGGGAAGGGAGGTCCGCCTCGCGAAGAACTCTGTTCAGGTGAGCCCGAGTGATCAGGCGACCGGAACGATGTTCACGACCTTGCGGCCACGGCGGGTACCGAACTCCACCGCACCGGCGTCCAGCGCGAACAGCGTGTCGTCCTTGCCACGGCCGACACCGGTGCCGGGGTGGAAGTGGGTGCCACGCTGGCGGACCAGGATCTCACCGGCGTTGACGACCTGACCGCCGAAGCGCTTCACGCCGAGCCGCTGAGCATTGGAGTCGCGACCGTTCCGAGTGGACGATGCGCCCTTCTTGTGTGCCATCTCTCCTCAGTCCCTTACTTCGCAGCCGCGGGGATCTCAGTGACCTTGATCGCCGTGTACTGCTGGCGGTGGCCCTGACGACGGCGGTAGCCGGTCTTGTTCTTGTAGCGAAGGATGTCGATCTTCGCGCCCTTGTGGTGGTCCACGACCTCGGCCTGGACCTTGATGCCGGCCAGGACCCACGGGTCGCTGGTCACGGCGTCGCCGTCGACAACGAGCAGGGTCGAGAGCTCGACCGTGTCGCCAACCTTGGCAGTGGAAATCTTGTCAACCTCAACGATGTCGCCGACAGCAACCTTGTGCTGCCGACCACCGCTGCGCACGATGGCGTACACGCGGATCTCTCTCTCGCTCGGAACGGGACCCCGCAGTCCAGCCGTACGCGATGTACTTCGCGAGCGGCCTCTCCCGAAGCGCACGACACGCATGACGCCGGGAGGAAGAGGTTTACGGGGATGCGGCGCGTCAGTGAACACGCCGACGGTCAAGGTTACGGGGCCACAGCCGAAGGGGTCAAACCAGGCCCGGCCCCGTGGGTGTGCCACCGGTCACGCCGACGCCTGGGCCCCGCTGACGCGCGGGACCCAGGCGTCGGGCCGGGGCTCAGCTCTCGCCGGCCGAAGCCGTGACGGAGGACAGTGTCTCCTCCGCCGCCGCGGTCTTCTTCGCGGTCGCCTTGGCGGCCGTCGCCTTGGTGGCCGCCTTCTTCGCGGTCGCCTTCTTGGCCGTGGCCTTCTTGGCAGCGGTCTTCTTGGTGGCGGCCTTCTTGGTGGCGGCCTTCTTCGCCGTCGCCTTCTTGGCCGTCTTGCGCGCGGCCGTCTTCTTGGCCGCGGCGGCGGCCGGAGCCTCGGCCTCGGCAGCCTCAGCCGCCTCCGCCTCCGCCTCCGCGGGCGCCGAGGCCGACGGTACGACCACGACGGCCGCCTCCGCGGGCGCGGTCGGCGCGGTCGCCTTGCGGACGGCACGGCGGCGCGGACGGGCCGGCGCGGCACTCTCGGCCAGCGCCTCCGCGGCGGGCTCGGCCACCGGCTCGGCCACGGGCTCGGCCACCGGCTCGGGCGCCGGCTCGACGGCCTCCGGCGCGGGCGCCGCGACCGGCTCCGTGACCGTCACAGCGGCCTCTTCCGCCACCTTCGGCGAACCGGCCGGGGCCGACACCTTCCGGGTCGCACGACGACGCGTACGGCCCTTGGGAGCGGCCTCCTCCTGTACGGGAGCTTCCTGCACGGGAGCTTCCGCAACGGGGGCCTCAGCGACCGCAGGGGCCTCGGCAACCGCGGTGGCCTCGGGCGTCTCCACGACCGGGTCCTCGACCGCGACCGGCTCGGCCTCGGCGGCCTCACGCGACTTGGGGGCCCGCTCGGCGCGCTCCTCCCGCCTCGGCGGACGCCCCTCGGCCTTCGGCGCACCCGCCGGAGCGGACACGCGCCGGGTCGCCCGGCGCCGCGAACGGCCACGGGTGGCTGCGGCCTCCGCCTCGGCGGCGCTGCTGTACAGCTCCTCGTCCGGCACGAAAGCGCCCATGAGCGGCTCCTCCGCGGGCGGTGCGGCCAGCGCCACGGGCGCGGCGACCTCGGCGGCCACCTCGGCCTCGGTCTCCACCTCGACGGCCTCCGGGGCCTCCGCGGCCACGGCCTCGTGCTCGGGCACCTGCTCGGCGCCACGACCGCGCTTCTTGCGCTTGCCGCCGCCACCGACGGAGGTCGGCTGCTCCATGTGCACGATGACACCGCGGCCGTTGCAGTGGACGCAGTTCTCGGAGAAGGACTCCAGGAGGCCCTGTCCGACGCGCTTCCGCGTCATCTGCACCAGGCCCAGCGAGGTCACCTCGGCCACCTGGTGCTTCGTACGGTCGCGTCCCAGGCACTCCAGGAGGCGCCGCAGCACCAGGTCCCGGTTGGACTCCAGGACCATGTCGATGAAGTCGATGACGACGATGCCGCCCAGGTCACGCAGCCGCAGCTGGCGCACGATCTCCTC
Source organism: Streptomyces dengpaensis (assembly GCF_002946835.1). Lineage (NCBI taxonomy): Bacteria > Bacillati > Actinomycetota > Actinomycetes > Kitasatosporales > Streptomycetaceae > Streptomyces > Streptomyces dengpaensis. The sequence continues at coordinate 5,785,315 of NZ_CP026652.1, read as the reverse complement.
GGCCGCCTCCAAGTTGTTCCTGGTGACGGTCTCTTCGAGGTTGCCGCCCTGACCGGTGAACTTGCCGGTGTTGACGTCGACCACGACCATCGCCTCGGTCTTGTCGATCACCAGCGAACCACCGCTGGGCAGCCAGACCTTGCGGTCCAGCGCCTTCATCAGCTGCTCGTCGATCCGGTACGTCGCGAAGACGTCGACCTCCGAGGTCCACCTCGACAGGCGGTCGGTCAGGTCGGGCGCGACGTGCGAGACGTACCCGTGGATGGTGTCCCACGCCTCGTCACCGCTGACGATGACCTTGGAGAAGTCCTCGTTGAAGATGTCGCGGACGACACGGACGGTCATGTCCGGCTCGCCGTACAGCAGCGACGGCGCATTCGAGCTGCCGCCGTTCTTCGACTTCTTCTCGATGTCCTCCCACTGCGACTGCAGTCGCTCGACATCGCGGCGCAGCTCGTCCTCGCTCGCGCCCTCGGCGGCGGTGCGCACGATGACGCCCGCGTCCTCGGGGACGATCTTCTTGAGGATGGTCTTCAGCCGCGCGCGCTCGGTGTCGGGCAGCTTGCGGCTGATGCCGGTCATCGAGCCCTCGGGCACGTAGACCAGGTAACGGCCGGGCAGGGAGACCTGGCTGGTGAGGCGGGCGCCCTTGTGGCCGATCGGGTCCTTGGTGACCTGCACGAGGACCGACTGGCCGGACTTCAGCGCGCTCTCGATACGGCGCGGCCCGTTGGCCATGCCCAGCGCCTCGAAGTTGACCTCACCGGCGTACAGCACGGCGTTGCGGCCCTTGCCGATGTCGATGAAGGCGGCCTCCATCGAGGGCAGGACGTTCTGCACCTTGCCGAGATACACATTGCCGACGTACGAGGTCGCCTGCTCCTTGTTGACGTAGTGCTCGACGAGCACGTTGTCCTCGAGGACGCCGATCTGGGTGCGCTCGCCGCTCTGGCGGACGACCATCACGCGCTCGACGGCCTCACGGCGGGCCAGGAACTCGGCCTCGGTGATGATCGGAACGCGCCGGCGCCCCTGCTCGCGACCTTCACGACGACGCTGCTTCTTCGCCTCCAGGCGCGTGGAGCCCTTGATGGACTGCACCTCGTCGGACGGGTGCTCGTCCTTCTTGCGGGGCTCGCGGACCTTGACGACGGTGCGCTCGGGGTCGGTCTCGGCGGGCTCGGTGTCGGTGCCGGTGTCACCGGCGCGACGACGGCGGCGACGACGGCGACGGCTGCTGGAGCCCGTACCGCCGGTCTCCTCGCGCTCGTGCTCCTCCGCCTCCTCGGCGTCTTCCTCGATCTGCTCGGCGGTGTCCTCGGCGTCCTGCGTGGCCTGCTCGGCCTGCTCGGCGGCGAACTCGTCCTCGCCAGCCTCGCTCTCCGCCTCGGCGGACTCGCCACGGCGACGACGACGGCCACCGCGACGGCGACGGCGACGGGAGCCCGCGGACTCCTCCTCGCCCTCTTCACCCTCGGCGGCGTACTCGGCCGGCTCCTCGGACTCCTCAGCCTCCTCGGGCTCCTCGGGCTCCTCGGGCTCCTCGGGGGTCTCCGCGGTCACGGCCGCGGGCTCCTCCTCGGCGGCACGGCGACGACGACGGCGGCGACCGCCGGTCAGCTCCTCGACGGCCTCGGCCGGCTCGGGGGCCTCGACGACCTCGGCGGTCTCCGCGGCCTCCTCCGCCGCCTCGGCGGCAGCCGCGGCGGCGGCCCGCTCGGGCGTCTGGAACATCGGCTCGGTGAACACCGGCGCCTGGAACACGGCGGCAGCCGGACGCGCGGGCCGCTGCGCGGATTCGTCCGTCTCCGCCTTCTTCGGCGCGGGCGCGGAGAAGCCAACGGCGGCCTTGCGGGTGGCACGGCGGCGGGTACGACGCTGGGCGCCCTCCTCGGCCTGCGCGGCCTCGGGCTCCTCGGTGGGGGTCTCGTCGGCGGTCACGGGCGCCTCCACACGCTCGTCGGCTGCGGCGCTTTCGGGTGCACCGGCGGGCGCGGACACGCGCCGGGTGGCGCGCCGGCGGGTGGCACGGCGGGGAGCGGCCTCCTCTACGGCGGCGGGCTCCTCGTCCGCGGCGGGCACTTCGGCCTCGGCGGACGCCTCGACGCTCACCGGCTCCTCGACCGTCTCGACCGCCTCAGCCGCCTTCGGCGCACCGGTCGGCGCGGAGACGCGGCGCGTCGCACGACGACGCGTACGAGCGACGGGAGCGGCCTCCTCTACGGCGGCGGGTGCTTCGGCAGGGGCCTCGGCAGGGGCCTCGGCGGGGGCCTCGGCAGGGGCCTCGGCGGGGGCCTCGGCAGGGGTCTCCTCGACCTCGGCGGCGGCAGCGGCCGGAGCCGCGGGCACCACCGTCTCCGCCGCCTCGGCCGCCTCGGCCGTCACGGGCGCACCGGCGGGCGCGGACACGCGACGCGTGGCACGACGACGCGTACGGGCGACGGGAGCGGCCTCCTCGGCCACGGCCTCCGGCGTCTCGACGACAGCAGCGGTCTCGGCTGCTTCAGTTACTTCAGTTGCTTCAGTGGTCTCTACGGCCTCGGCGGCCTCAGCAACCTCTTCGGAGGGCATCTCCTGCACGAGGTCGGCGGACGCCACAGCCGGTATGGCCGGCGCGGTCGTCTCGGCCGCGGCCTCAGAGGCGGCGGCCGGCGGACCGGCCGGGCGCGACGCCGCACGACGGCGGCGCCGCGGCGGCAGGGTGTCGCTGGGAGTGTTGTTGTTCTCGGAACCCTCAGTGGGTTCGGTCGGCTCGAGCATGCGGGTGGATCTCCCGTCAGGCTCCCGGGCGCCGCGCCTGGTCCGGCAGTGCCGGTGACGTCCGCGGCTGCGCGATGCGCGATGCCGCCGTCCGGGGCGCGGGCGCCGCACGGGAACTCTCTGTGTCCTGTCTCGCCGGTTCCGTACACCATGTGTGCGTACGGCCTGGCGAAAGTCTTGTGGTCGGTGCGCTGCCCGACCCAGGTGGCTCCCGGATACGAGGGCGGCGCTACGACATCCGTCCCTACGCGGGACCTTCCTTACGCCGGCGCCTTCGCGGCGGCAGATGCGGCGACCCCGGATCGATCGGCTGGGGCGGCCGTGACTGCCTCGCGGTCGGGCGCGAGCGGGTCGGTCACCGTGCCGGTCTCTTCATCGAACAGCCCCTGCGCCAGCCTGGTCACCGCTGCGGCGACCGGCGGCGCCAGGTCGGCCACGGCGCGAAGACCGGACAGGACGTCGTCGGGTCGTACGGCAGGCGTCACGTGCCGAACAACCAGCCGCAGTATCGCACAGGGCTGGTCGGTAGGCCTATCAGCCTGTGGACCGTCGCTCTTACTGCTTGCTGCTGCGTTGTGCGTCTCAAGGCTTGCTACGGCGGCACGCGCGTCGAAGGTGCGCATGCCGTTCTTCGTCTTGCGCTGGACCTCGACGGTGTCGGCCGCCTTGAAGGCCTCGACCGCGCGCTCCGCCTCCGCCGGGTCCACGCCGTCGAGGCGCAGCTCCCATACGGAAGCGGTGAGCCGGTCGGCGAGACCCGAGGTGCGGGCCTCGACCGCGTCGATGATGTCGAGCCCTGCGGGCAGCGACTCGTCGAGGAGCTCGCGCAGCTTCTCCGGATCACGCGCCTCGGTGAGCGCGATCTCCAAGTACTCCGCCTCACTGCCCGTGCCGGTGGGTGCGGCATTGGCGTACGACACCTTCGGATGCGGCGTGAACCCCGCCGAGTACGCCATCGGCACCACGGCACGGCGCAGCGCACGCTCGAAGGCGCGCTGGAAGTCACGGTGGCTGGTGAACCGGAGGCGGCCGCGCTTGGTGTAGCGCAGTCGGATGCGCTGCACCGCGGGTGCGGGCGGCGGGCCTTCGGGCTGTCGCTTGCCCAGTGTCGTTCAGTCCTTCGTGAGAGCGGTCGTACTGCTACCTAGAGTACGTGTCCCACCAGCCGTTGGTTCCCGCCGGTCCACGGGCTGCGGCTCCCGAGGCGTCCCGAAGAGCATCCGCCGGAAGTCGGCGCGTGCCTGCCGGGCGGAGTCGCGGGCGTCGGTCAGGGCCTGCCGTGTCGCCCGTCCCACGCTGCGCGCGGCCTCGGTGGCGGGCCGCAGGACGGTGTTCCGTACGGCATGCCCGACGGGCGTCAGCACGGCCTGATACACCCAGCGCACCGGCTCCACGAAGATCCACCGGAAGAGTCGCCCCAGGAACCGGCCGACGGCGAGCGAGATGTGCCCGGCGACGCGCCAGGCGTGCCCGAGCGCCTCGCCGGTCTCCCTCCCGATGACGGCGAGGAAGCGCCCGATCGGTACGAGCACCCACCGCCATACGGCGAGCGCGGGCAGCACCAGCAGGATGCGCAGCGTCCAGTAGAGCGCGGCACCGATCCCGGTGAAGATCATCCGTACGAGCCACACGAGCCCCAGCGCCAGCCAGGCGATCGCCCGGCCGACGGGCGCGAGGACCCACTCGTACAACCACAGGGCCGGTACGACGAAGAGATACCGCACCAGCCAGGCCACGGCCGTGTACACCCCGAGCCCGACGGCCGCGAGCACCAGCCCAAGTCCCTTGAACAGCCAGGCGATCGCGTGCCCGACGGGCGTGAGCAGCCGCACGTACACCAACGCGAGTGCGACGCCGATCCCCCGAGCCGCCCACGCGACCCCGGCGCCGATCCCGCACCCCAGCCAGGCGAGCCCGGCCCAAGTCCCCCGCGCCGCCCAGGCGATCGCCTGCCCGAGCGGTGTCAGCACCGTCCGGTACAGCCACACCGCGGGCACGACGAGCAGCACATGCCCGAGCCACGCCAGCCCCCTGCCGGCCGGCACCAGCACGTACCGCCACAGCGTCACCCACGGCAAGACGAACACCGCCCACGCCGCCCACGCCAGGGCCCGCCCCACCGGCCGCAGCACGGTGTCCCGCAGGAACCGCCCGCCGACGACGAGCGCGTCCCACACCATCCGCACCGGCACGACCAGGACGAGCACCACGATGCGTACGGGGACGCGGATCGCGACGGCGAGGCATCCCTCGGCGCGCTCCGCGGGCTGCGGGCCGGACGGCTTTTCGATCTCCATGCCCGGGTAGACGCGACATCGACTGCGCCGGATGCAGTGCTCGGCACTTCGCAACAAAACGGCAACTGATCGCCCAGGTGCGGTGAACTCCAGAAGTTCCAGGCGCATTTCGCGAAGTTCCAGGCACACTTTTCCTGTCGTAGTCCCGTCACCAAGAGGATGATCCACGCATGATTACGCTCACGAAGGAAGACGGCCCGGCGGATCTGGACGGAGTGACCCATCTGTCCATCGGCGTGTCCTGGGATCCCACCTCCGGCAGCAGCGGCGGTGTGGTGGGCATGCTCCGCCGCAAGACCGGTACCGACCTCGACCTGATCGCCATCGCGATGCAGGGTGCGGAGCCGGTGCGCCTCGCGGGCCTCGACTCGCTCGACCCCATGGGCAACGGCGCCTTGGTCCACAGCGGCGACAACCAGACCGGCCGCGGGACCGGCGACGACGAGACGGTGACGGTCGAGTTCTCCCGGATGCCGCCCAACGTCACGGCGATCGTGTTCGTCGCCGCCGCGTACAAGAAGGGCAGCTCCTTCCAGAAGGCGCGCAACATCAGCTTCAAGGTGTACGACTCGACCGGGGGCAGCTCCCAGCAGGTCGCCGACATCTGGCCGAGCCTGCTCACCCACGACAACGGCTGCGCAGTGGCCAAGGCCGTGCGGGTCGACGGCAGTTGGAAGCTCGAGGTCATCAACGTCACGGGGAAGATCAAGCAGGGCGACGAACACGCGCTGATGCGCTTCGCCGTCAGCAAGTAGTTCGCCGTCGCCGGGTCGCGACAAGCGGCGAGCGGCACCTGGCGAGCAGTACCGGACCCCTGCGGCCCGGGCGACCACGTGGCGCCCGGGCCGCGGCTCCTCGCAAAGTCACCCGCAGCCGTACGACGCCGGATCCTGAGGGCTCCCTCCATACGGAAGGCGGGCCGGATCGGCGCGCCGATTTGATCCCCGCGAGCTTGACATCACATCAATTTATTGCCCATTACCCCATCTAGAGCGGCCGATTATTCCGATTTGCCGATATGCGTGCACGTTCCGACGGGGCGCGCCAATCAGAGCCATGTGCACACTTCAAGCTCTGACTGGATTCGGGACACGGCCCGATCCAGTTGACGCAAGGAGCATGTACATGAGTCCAGCGAACAGGACGACCTCGCTGCTGGGCCCAGTGGCGCGAGACAGGTTCAGGAAGGCCGGCGTGCTGGCCTCGCTAGCGCTGATCATGGCGACGGGCGTGGTAAGCCCCGCCAAGCTGCGCTTGGACGCCGGGGCGGGCGCGAGCACACGCGTCGGCACCTGATCCCTCACCTGGCCACCGCAACACGGAAGCCCCTCCCTGATCGGGGAGGGGCTTCCGTGTTGCGGCCGGTCCGCTGGTGGGCCGCCAGCCGACCCGCACTCACTCGTACCTCAGTGGGCGTGCCCGCTGTTCGCGGGCTGCTTGACGGTCAGCGGCAGCAGCTTCTTGCCCGTCGGGCCGATCTGGATGGAAGTGTCCATCGCCGGGCATATGGAAAAACCTCTAAAACTATCCCTACGCTGGTCAGCATGAGGAAACGAGGACAGCGCCGACTCGTGGCAGACCGAGCGGCCTACAGCGTGGAAGCCGAGTGGACCGAGGCCGACCTTGCTCTGTTAGCGGAGCTGAAGCGGGCCGAGTCCCTGTTACCCGAGGACGCTCCTCGGGCTCTCCTATCTATCCGCTTGTCTGTGTTGACCGATGACACGACGTCGCCAGTACGGCAGGAACTTGACCTTCGCATCCTGGCCAGGGAGCGCGGCTGTCGAGTCGTCGGTGTCGCTTCGGATCTGAACGTGTCGGCAACGAAGGTGCCGCCATGGAAGAGGAAGAAACTCGGAGACTGGCTGAACAACCGCTCCCCCGAGTTCGACGAGATCCTCTTCTGGAAGCTGGACCGCTTCGTACGCCGCCTCTCTGACCTCTCAACGATGATCGAGTGGAGCCTGAAGCGCGGGAAGAACCTCGTCTCGAAGAACGACAGCCTTGATCTCACGACGACAGCCGGAAAGATCATGGTCACGATCATTGGTGGTATCGCCGAGATCGAAGCGGCCAACACCTCTACCCGGGTCATGAGTCTGTGGGACTACGCGAAGACTCAAGAAGACTGGATCATCGGTAAACCGGCCTTCGGCTACGTAACGGATGACGACGAGTCAGGGAAACTCGTTCTCGTCATAGATCCCCAGGCGTACAAGGCGCTGCACTGGGCTCGACGCATGGCACTTCGAGGACGCTCCGCCCGGTTCATGGTGCGCTGCCTGAAGCGATCCGGACTCATGAGCCAGGGACTCACCGTGGCAACACTTCACCGCCGCCTCCGTAACCCTGCACTCCTCGGCTACCGAGTAGAGGAGGACAAGCACGGTGGACAACGGCGCTCGAAACCGATCCTCGGCAAGGACGGCAGGCCGATCAAGGTTGCTCCCCCGGTCTTCACTGAGGAGGAGTTCGAAACCCTCGGCGCAGCTCTCGACAAGCGCAAGAAAAACCAGCCTCCGCGCCGTGTCGGCGGAGCAACCCACTTCCTCGGCGTCCTCTTGTGCGCCGACTGCAAGACGAACATGACCGTACAGATCACGAACAACACGTACGGGACCTACCACTACCTACGCTGCCGCAACTGCAAGAGCGGCGGACTCGGCGCACCCAACCCCGAGCAGGTCTACGAGCGCCTCGTGGAGGACGTGCTCAAGGTTCTCGGCGACTTCCCCGTACAGGTTCGCCAGTACGCCGAGGGCGCCGAAGTACGCCGAGAGATCAAGCGCCTTCAAGAGTCCATCGCGCTCTACATGAAGGAACTCGAACCCGGGGGCCGGTACACGAAGACCCGGTTCACGAAGGAGCAGGCAGAGGCGACGCTCGACAAGCTCATCGGGGAACTGGAAGCCATCGACCCCGAGACGGCACAGGACCGATGGGTCAACGTCCACGACGGGAAGACCTTCCGCGAGCACTGGCAGGAAGGCGGCATGGAAGCCATGGCCGCAGACCTGTACCGAGTCGGCATCCGGTGCGAGGTCACCCGCACGAAGGTGCCGAGGGTGCGAGCCCCGAAAGTGCACCTCCGTCTGCTGATCCCGAAGGACGTACGCGAGCGGCTCGTGATCCGAGAGGACGACTTCGCGGAAGCCCTCTGACACTGCCCAGCCGCACACGAACACAGCCGCCTTCCCCGTGTGCAGGGGCAGGCGGCTTCGTGTGTCACTCGAACCACGACGTGGCGTCGAACGGTTCTTCCGTGCCGTCCTCATCCACGATCACGATCTCACTGTCGATCAGGCTCACAGTCCCGTCGTCCCTGGGCTCAGGTTCGGGCAGAGGGGTAATTGGCCCCACCCCCCTCTTGCCTCGCGTCTGCGCCGATCCGCCGGGACTCTGCAAGGTCTTCGGCGATCCCGGCCGCGATGAGAGCGGCGCCGGGGGTGTGACCAGAGCCGACGTAGCGCCAGTGCGCATCTGTGACCGTGCTGGGAATGTCGGAATGGCCGACGTGGTGGGCGCGTTCGGCACGCAGAGCCGCGTACGTCGTCGAGTAGGCGCGGGACTTGGTGAGGATGTGGCCCCGGTAGCCGAGCGTATGAGCCCAGGTGCGCAGGCGCAGCGGCGCGTACTCGGGGAGGCCGCCGAGGCGCCAGCAGGTTCGCATGAGGGTGCGGACGTGTTCGCTCACGGGTGCCATGTCGATGTCGTCCCAGGTGGAGACCCTATGGTCGGTGCCGGCGCCTGTGTCGCCCGCCCCCTTGGTGACGTACTTGGCCACGTACGCGGCCACAGCGTCGTCGTCGAGTCCGGCACCGTCGGCGCGCAGCGGACGGGCGTCGACCTGGACGCCCCAGCGGAGTGCCAACTCACCCACGGCGGGGCTGTGAGGCGTGCGGACCAGGAGCCGCCGGGCCGTGGCACGTACGGCGTCGCTGAGTCGGTCCGCAGTGCCCCAGGCAGGGGGTTCGTCGTCCGGACCGGCCGGGCCGTCGAGGCGGACGACGGCGTGCACGTGGACGGCCGCCCGCCGCTGGTACTCCGCGACGCGCGCGAAAGACAGCCGGGCGTGTTCCGGGAAGCGGGACTGTACGAGGTCAACCGAGGAGGCGAGGTGTCGGCGGACGCCGATGACGAAGCGGTCCCACAGCTTGCCCGCGTTGGCGTGCCAGAGCACGTGAGCTGTGTAGTCGTAGCAGTCGGGGCAGAGGGGTTGGCCGACGAGAAGGTCGGTCGCGTCGTGGGCGGCGCCGCAGCTGATGGGGCGACCGTGTTGGCACCTGCCGCCGTCGCGACGCGGTCGGCACAGCTCCCCGGCACGATGGACCGCGCCGAAGGACGGGGCGGTCAGCGTGATGAAGAGCCGGGGCCGGTGGCGGACCGTGGCGGGAACGTTCTTGCCGCCGATCAGGCCCGCGCGGACGAGGTGGAAGGTGTCGCCCGCGTGGAGGCGGGAGCAGGGTGCGCAGACGGTGGCACGTCGGTTGCGGCAGCGGACGGAGAGCCGTTCGCCGGGTTCGTCGTGGGTGTCGTAGTGGTGGAGGATCTCGCCGGTTTCCGCGTCCAGGGTGGTGGTCGAGCCGGAGAGGTGGACGGGGTGGGCGCAGCCGCCGGTGGCGGTGATCTGCTCCAACCATCTTGTGTACTGGGGTTCTTGGGCGATGCGTATGGCGTCGCGGTCTGTTTCGGGGAGCTGGCGCAGGCGCGCCGCGCGGTCGAGGACGGCGCGCCTGTCAGCCGCGGTGAGGGCCGGGGTGATGGTGGTGACCTTCCGGGGTGGGCCGCCGCAGCGGCACTGATGATGGTGGGTGGCGCGTTGTGGGGCATGGGGATCACTCCTTGCGTGGGTGGCGAGTTGTGGTGATCGCCAGTCAGCGGATGGTTCCGGTGCCCCGGCAGACCCGGCAGCGGCGGAGCCGTCCAGTCCAGGTCTTACGGGCCCCGTCGCCCTTGCAGTGGGGGCACCTCACGCGAGGCATGGGCATGACGTCTGTCCTTCCTGCTCAGGTGTGGGAGAAGCCGGTGATGAGCCAGGTCACCAACCCGTGGACGGTGTAGATCACGGGGGTCTGGCCCAGGTAGACGCCGAAGAGGCCGACGCAGACCGCTTCCCAGGCGCGTACGTCGCGGGAGCGGACGAGGAGGACGGTGATGATCCCGAAGATCACCGCGAACGTGAACGCCGTACCTTCGCTGATCACTTGTCGTCTCCTTCCAGCGCCGCAAGAGCGCGGTCCACGGCGGGTAATTCCGGGGTCAGGGCGGCGTGTTTGCGTGCTGTGGCCATGGCCTGTTCGGTGGTGGTGAGGTGGGAACGGGCGCGGCTCCAGCCGCCATCCGGGCCGGTGCAGACGGCCACGCCCTGTTCCTCCGCTGTGATGGCTTGGGCGACGGCCACGGCGTCCTTGTTCAGGTCTCCGAGGGTCATTTCGGCTGTGCCGGGGTCGTTGACGCGATGGCAGATCCGGCCGCCGAGCTGGGCCCGCAGGGCGGTGACGCCGGGGCCGAGGTCGGAGCCGACGCGTTGTCCGGCGACGACCAGGTGCATGCCGAGCGCGGCACCGAGCTGCGCGAGGCGGAGCAGCAGTGTGGAGCACTGTTCGGCTTCCGCCCTGCTCTCGCGTCTGCCGTCGGAGAGGTACAGCTCCGCCAGTTCGTCGACGATCACCACGACCGGTACCGGCCGCACCTTGTCAGGCAGCTCCCATATCGAGCGGACGCCCGCCGCACGGCAGGCGCGCATGCGGTCCTGCATGTCGACGACGAGCGCGGCCAGGACCGCGACCGCCTCACGCCGACAGGTAGTCAGAGCACTCAGCCGTCCGGCGAACAGGCCAAGCTCCATGCCGCCTTTGCAGTCGATGCCGACCAGGGCGACGGGCTGCGGAGCGAGTTGGGTGATCAGCCGGGCCAGCAGCGTCGACTTGCCCGAGCGGGTGGCCCCGGCTATGAGCCAGTGCGGCACCAAACGCAGGTCCATCACCCACGCCCCGCCGCTCTCCAGCGCGCCGATGAGCGCGGACAGCAGCGCGGTGGGCGCGGTTGCCAGGCCGGGCCGCTGAAGCGGATCGCTGGCCGTGGCGGTCAGCAGGACGAGGCCGCGTTCGGGCGAGGTCACCCGTACCGCGTGGACCTTCCACGCATGTACGAGGGCATCGGACGCCTTCATGTACGTCGCCGGGGTCTGGCCCGCGTGCAGGCGCACGGTCACGGTCAGGCCCATGGCAGTAGCGCGCGGGAACGACAGGCGCGGAGTCACCGGCCGCAGCGGATCACCCTTGACCACCACGTCGCCGAGCAGCCCGCGCGGCGGACGGCGGGAGACCGCGAGGTCGTTGAGCGTGGCGACCTTGCGCCAGGTATACAGCACCCGCCAGGCGGTGACCGGGTATCCGGTGACGTACCAGTGCCAGACCGGGCGATGCCGCCGGACCAGGTCGCCGAGGACGAGCACCCACGCCAGCATGGCCAGCGCGAAGGCGATCAGGATCGCGCTCATCACGCACCACCGGCCTTGCCCGCGGCCGGAGCGCCGATGGGTGTGATCGCGTCCGCGCGGAAGCTGATTCCGTGCCGGTCGCCCATCGACCAGGCGAACGCCACCAGCCCGGTGACCTTGACGATCTGCCCTTCCTCGATCCCCTTCGGTTCACCGGCGACGGCGATCTCGATCACCGAGATGCGGCGCCGGTCCTGCCGCACCGTCACGGCCACGGTGAAGACGGGGTTGCCGTCGCGGTCTTTCTTCACCTCCTGTGTCTCGGAGTTGCTGATCTTCGCTTCGGGCGCGATGGCGCACCGCAGTACGCCGAGCCGCGCCGTGTCCACGGGAATGGACTGCATTTCTTGGCCTCCTTGGCCAGCCAGGACGCCACTCTCGACGTGACGTCACTTGTCCTTATGAGTTATGACTATGAAGTCCTGTACGGCGAGAGTGCAACTACTTATGCTGACGAGTGATGTCGCGCGTGCGACGTGCCTACGACCTCAACCCGGAGATGCCGAGATGACGGAGATCCAACGCCCCGGAGCCCTCTACCAGCAGGTCGCCGCCGCGATCCGGGAAGCGATCCTGTCGGGCGAGTTCGAGCCCGGCGCCCCGCTCCCCTCCGAGGCCCAGCTCATCGGCCGCTACAAGGTGTCCCGTCCCACGGTCCGCAACGCCATCGCTGCACTGCGCGCGGAAGGCCTGATCGAGGTGCGGCACGGCAAAGGCAGCTTCGTACGCTCCGACGGCCAGCCCGCCATCACCATCGAGCGCCGGGTGAGCCGCACGCCCGACGGGCGGTTCGTGATGCCCAACGGCGACGTCTGGGACGAGGCCGAGGATCCGACCCCGTACCGCACACGGACCACGAAGGCCACGGGCCGCCTGCTCGACCTCAGCGAGGAAGAAGCCCTGTTCGCCTGCGACCGACTGCTCATCGACCCCGGCACCGGCACGCGCGCCATGCACCGCACGCTGATCCCCTTCGAGGTGGCCGAGAGCATCCCGCTGCTTGCTGAGGAGCCTTGCAAGCGCCCAGCAGCGATCTACTGGCTCCTCACTCAGGACGGACACAAACTGTCGTGGTCCGAGACGGTCCGCGCCCGGATGCCGCTTCCCGACGAGCGGACCGCGCTCCAGCTCCCAGACGCCACCCCGATGCTGCACCTGGCCCGCGTCACGCACGGCACCAACGACCGCCCGCTGATCCTCGAAGAGCTGCGCACCGGTGCGGATCGCGCCGAACTCGCCTACCGGCTCACCGCCGACGAGCAGCCCGCGCGACGCCCCCGCGCCTGAGCGTCGACGGCCATCGGTCGAATACGTCTTCACTTCCTCAAGGGCGCGCCTGCGGCGCGCCGGGCCGCCCGGCCGCCCCGGCCGGGCGTGCGGCGTGACCGCCGGTCCCGGCCGGACGCCCGACGCCCCACACCGCAGCACGCCCGAGGAGGAGAGACATCTACTGGCCGTCTCGGGCCGGGGCCCACGTGGCTGGGGGTCGACGGCCTCCGAGACTTTAGGCAGCTCCCACGGGGCGAGCCTCGAAGAACAGGGAGCCCATCGGGCACACCAGCGGGCAGGTCCAGTACCTGCCCGATTCGCCGGGCCAGCGTAGGGCCCCCTGTTCACTCGCCCCATGGCAGCTACCGCCCAAAGTCTCTGCGGCCGGCGACGTGCCCACGCGCGGCACTCACCAGCGAAAGCGCGCCTCACGCCGCACCGCCGTCGCCGTCCGCGATCGACCCCAGCAACCCGGCGAGCCGCGCCATGGCATCCGGCCAGCCCGCCACCCGTACGGCCCCGCGCCCGTCCTCGCTCGTGGACGCCACGGCCCGCACCTCCGACAGCTCGAACCCTGCTCCGAGGAGCGCCCGATTCAGGTCGTCCGCAGCCTCCCGCGCACCGCGCCAGCCCGCCACGTAGTCAATCCCCGGCACCCACAGACCGGAGCCAGCGTCCTCCGTGTCCAGTCCGTCCCGCAGCCAGTCCTCACCCGCGCCGGTCACCTTGCCCACCTCTGCCCTGATCTAGGTAATGGATCGTCAACTTCATTGGCCCAGGGCATAAATGCAGCACGGCAGCCCCGGTACCATCAGGCACCGGGGGCCACCGCGTCCCCTGCCGGACCACCCCAGTTGCTGCCAGGCGCGGGGGTGGTCCGGTCTCGGTATGAGGTTGTGAAGCGCGGCCCCTCGCTCGGGAGGGGAGCCCCCGGAGGCATCCGAGGAGCCGCGCCCCTTGGCCAGAGTGGTCGGACTCCGGCCGTTGACCGGATCGCCGCCCGCTCCCGATCGCGAGGGAGTAGACCAGGGCGGCGACCCGGCGCCTGTCAGGCCGAGTTCTCGGCCTTCAACTTGCCGAGATCGAAGCGGCACCACACGGTCTTGCCGCCCTTGATCGCGGCCGACCACCACACCGACTCGGCCAGTCGCTGAGCGATCAGCAGCCCGCGTCCCCGGTCGGGCAATAGCGCCTCGACGAAGTCCCCCGCCAGCTCAGGCGAGACGAACTCACCCGGCGGAAGATCGGGCGGAGTCGAGTCCTCATCCGACACACCGAGGACCAGCACCTCAGGCCAGGTCATCAGCGACACGTCGATGCGCCGTCCAGCACCCGGACGCGCAAGGCAGTCATCCGGCACCGCGTGATGCACCACGTTGCCGACCAGCTCCGACACGACCAGTTGCGCGGCATCCACCGCGTGCGGCACCCCCCAGGTCTGGAGGTACGAGCCGACCATGTCCCGCGCGTCCTTGGCGCAGTCCGGCGACTCCGCGAAGAGCGTCAACGCCCGGAAGTGTCCGTTGGTCGGGTCGTGAGCCGAGCGGCACGAAGCGGCCTCCAGCGAGGCGTTCGCTGCGTGTTTGCTCTGCTGTGCTTCCACCGCTTTCCCTCCCGAGCGCTGACGGGCCCTGTAGCCCGTTGATCTGTGCCGACCAGTGAACGCCGCAGGAAGCGCGGCCGGGAGAGTTCACCAGGGGGTTCACGTGAACACCGGCGAATGCAAAGGGGGTTCACCAACGAACCCCCCAAGGCGGCACTGCTGTGACACGATGGACACTCGCTGTCATTCTCGGGTTGGCAGGGGAGCATGAGCCGAGAGCCGAACGCGCGGTTAGTCGCCGTCATGTACGAAGCGAAGGTCTCGAACAAGGGCTTAGCGAAGCGGATGCAGGACGCCGCCACCCAGCGCGGCGTGAGTCTCGGTACGACGCACGTCTCCGTGCAGCGATGGCGGGACGGCGCGGGCATCCAGCCGCAGACAGCGGCGATCATGGCGGAGGTACTGGGCACCAAGCTTGGCCGTCGCATCACACCGGGCGATCTCGGTTTCTTCGATCACTCGCGGTCGAGCGCCCCGCAGCCGGTGGGCTACCCGAGCAGCGTCCCTGATGTCCTGTCCATGCTGGAGGGGCTCGCCGACCAGAGCCCCGAAGCCCCCGCCTCTGACCAACTGATCATCGCGGAGGCCGACCTCAGTTCAGCCGTCCTCTCATGGATGATCGCCCGCCCCGACGGCGTCCAGCCCGACAGACCCGCACCCCAACGCGTCGGCATGCGCGACGTACGCGCCATCAGAGACGCCGCCAGCATGTTCATGCAACTCGACTTCAAGTACGGCGGAGGTCACGGCCACAAGGCATTGCGCCACTCTTCCGCCAGGAAGTTCTGCCCCTGCTGGACGCCAGCTATAGCGAGAGGGTCGGCAACGCGTTATTCGGCGCCGCCGCCGAGGTCTCCCAGTTGCTCGCATGGACCGCGTACGACACCGGAAACCACCCGCTCGCCCACCGCTATCTGACCTCCACGCTGCGTCTGTCGCAGGTCATCGACGACCGCATGTTCGGCGCCCGCATCCTCGGCAACCTCAGCCACCAAGCCAACTACCTCGGGAACCACGCCCAGGCCATCCAACTCGCCCGCGCCGCCGTCGAGGGTGCCAAGGGACGGGCCACCCCACGCGCCATGGCGAACTACTCAGCGATGGAAGCCCGCGCCTTGTCCAACGCAGGTGACCCGACCGGAGCGGGCCGCGCGATGAACGAAGCGGAACGCCACTTTGAGCGCGCCGACACGGCCGAAGACCCGGCATGGCTTGGCTACTTCGACTCCGCGGAACTCATGGGCGAACTCTGCCACTGCTTCCGCGACCTCAAGATGCCCCGCGAGTCGGTCGAGGCCGCACAGCGCGCGGTCGACGAAACCGACCCGAAGTACGCCCGCACCCTGGGGTTCTGCCGCATGGTGCTCGCCCAAAGCCACCTACTGAACGGCGAGTTGGAAGCCGCCGTCACAACCGCCAGCCTGGCCGTGGACGGCGGCGACAGCCTCCAGTCCTCCCGCTTCCTGCGCTACGTGACCGACTTCCAGACCGAGGTAAGCACCCACGCGGCGAACCCGACCGTGGCCGCCTTCAACGACCTGGTGCACGACGCGCTCGCCCGCCTGGAGGACGACGACGGGTAGCGGCTACCAGGGCTGCCAGTCCCGAGGCGCGTCGTCATTGCGCAGGCCAGCGATGCGCCGGCGATACTCGGCCGCTGTCTGCTCGTCCTCCTGCACGTTCTGCATCAGCCACGTCGTCATGCCGAACTCTTGCAGTCCACGCAGCGTCTTGTACCCCTCCCAGTCGTACAGGTCGCGCCCGTACGCGGCCACAAAGTCGGCGTACTGCTCATCGGTCTGCCACCCAAGGCTGTGATGCTCCACCGCCGTAACCATCAGGTCCCACTCCGGGTGATCGAAACAGAAGGCATCGAAGTCGATCAGGATCACTTGCCCCTGATCGTCCACCATGAGGTTCTGCACGTGGGCGTCACCGTGCACCGGCCCTTTAGGCGTCTCGAACCGCAACTCGGCATACCTGTCTTGCAGTTCCCTCCACCGCTTCCGCAGGAAGACCCTGTCATCCTCCGGGATCACGGCCCGGTTGAGCCTCAGATCTTGCTTGTCGAAGGGCTCGAACGAGGGCAGCTCAAGCCCCTCCGGCACCGTCAAAGAGTGCAGGTCCCGCAGGACGCCCCCCAACTCTCCGTAAGTCGCCTTCCGGTCACCCTCGACGATCAGGTGCCAGAACGTCACGGGGTGGCCATCGATCACGAGCGGCTGCTCAAGATCCTCAACGATGCGAGCAGCAGGAAACCCTTCCCCTGCCAGCCATCGAGAGACCGCCACTTCAACACGCGCTTTCGGCAGCCACTCTTGCCCACGGGCCACACGCACGATCACCGGGGCCGAGGCCAGCCGGAACAACGCGTTCTCTCCAAGGCGGATCAAGGTCACGCCTCTATCGTCGAGCCCCGCAGCCCGGCACGCGGAGACCATCACCCGCGTAGCCCTCGCCGACGTGAATCCCTCTTCCGACCGAGCAGCGTCAACCGCCATGCCCGTACCAGCTCCCCTAGTCGCGCGCGATCAACCAGCGCACGCGTACGGGCGACCAACCCGACGTGCGCCAGACACGACATCGACCGTATCGAGTAGACCGATCCGCGACGAGGGGGCCGTGCGTGACTCACGGACACACCAGACCATCGCCTTGCCGACGAGGTTTGACGTAACCAACCCAGCCCGAAGAGCGAAGATTCGAAGGCTTAAGCGCACCAAAGAGCCGCAACTACCTTCAATTTAAAGGGATTCAGCCTTGGAATTGAAGGCAATATCGTGACGTCGGTCACACGGAATGCCCCATTCAGGGGGCAAAAGAGGGCGAATCGCCGCAATATTTCGAAGGCCGGGCGCCTTCGGAATTGCCTCGCAGGACCCCCAGGGGGGAAGCTTGGCCACCTGAAGGTGCATGCATACCTTCAGAAGCAAGGAAGAGGTCACCTGCACGCCTGAGAAACGAAACAAGTGACCTCTATGCCTTGCCCACCTCCTGCGGAAGGGGCAACTTCAGTATGAACTCTTCAGACAAGGGTGGCCAGCCACCCCCGTCACCGTGGCCGACGGCTCTGTTTCGAGCTGTGGCCATGATCGGCGGATTCGTATTGATCTACGCCAGTAAGGCAAGCCCCGCCGAGGCGGCAGCATTCGTGTCGCCGTTCCTGGCATTGGGCAGTCGCCGATAGAGCGCTGTGGGCCCGCGTGCGCAGGTCTACACGCGGGCCCACGAGTGACGCAACTGGCCCAGAGAAAGGATTTCCGGCCTCAGACCCACTCCACCTCGGAGTGGACGGCCGAAGAGCTCCCAGGCGGCGGCAGGGGCGTTCTCGGCGCCTGCCGCACGATCCTCGGCCGCCCGCTTTGAGCACCGAGCGCCCTCAGGGCGGCAGCAGCCTCTTCCTCGCCGCCGTCCCCCAGGGCCTCTACGATGCGCTGCAACGCCTCACTCACGTCAGTGGGCGTGTCCGCTGGTCGCGGCGTCCTTCTTGACCGTCAGCGGCAGCAACTTCTTGCCGCTGTTACTTACTTGTGGCCAAGTGTCCATCTGCGGGCACACGCCGCAGTCGAAGCACGGCGTCCAGCGGCAGTCCTCGACCTCGGTCTCGTCGAGGGCGTCCTGCCAGTCCTCCCAGAGCCAGTCCTTGTCGAGACCGGAGTCGAGGTGGTCCCAGGGGAGGACCTCCTCGTAGGAGCGCTCGCGGGTGGTGTACCAGTCGACGTCTACCCCGAACTCCGGCAGCGTCTTCTCGGCACAGGACATCCAGCGGTCGTACGAGAAGTGCTCGCGCCAGCCGTCGAAGCGGCCGCCGTCCTCGTAGACCGCGCGGATGACCGAACCGATGCGGCGGTCACCGCGCGAGAGCAGGCCCTCGACGATGCCGGGCTTGCCGTCGTGGTAGCGGAAGCCGATGGAGCGGCCGTACTTCTTGTCGCCGCGGATCTTGTCACGGAGCTTCTCCAGGCGGGCGTCCGTCTCCTCGGCGGAGAGCTGGGGCGCCCACTGGAAGGGGGTGTGGGGCTTGGGGACGAAGCCGCCGATCGACACCGTGCAGCGGATGTCGTTCTGGCCGGAGACCTTGCGGCCCTCGGCGATGACGTTCATCGCCATATCGGCGATCTGCAGGACGTCCTCGTCCGTCTCCGTCGGCAGGCCGCACATGAAGTACAGCTTCACCTGGCGCCAGCCGTTGCCGTACGCCGTGGAGACCGTGCGGATCAGGTCCTCTTCCGAGACCATCTTGTTGATGACCTTGCGCATGCGCTCGGAGCCGCCCTCGGGGGCGAAAGTCAGGCCCGAGCGGCGGCCGTTGCGCGTCAGCTCGTTCGCCAGGTCGACGTTGAAGGCGTCCACGCGGGTCGAGGGGAGGGAGAGGCCGATCTTGTCGTCCTCGTACCGGTCCGCCAGGCCCTTGGCGATGTCGCCGATCTCCGAGTGGTCCGCGGAGGACAGGGACAGGAGGCCCACCTCCTCGAAGCCCGTCGCCTTCAGGCCCTTCTCGACCATGTCGCCGATGCCGGTGATCGAGCGCTCGCGCACCGGACGCGTGATCATGCCCGCCTGGCAGAAGCGGCAGCCGCGCGTGCAGCCACGGAAGATCTCGACCGACATGCGCTCATGGACCGTCTCCGCGAGCGGGACGAGCGGCTGCTTGGGGTACGGCCACTCGTCGAGGTCCATGACGGTGTGCTTGGACACGCGCCACGGGACGCCGGACTTGTTCGGGACCACGCGGGCGATACGGCCGTCGGGGAGGTACTCGACGTCGTAGAACGCCGGGATGTAGACGTTGCCGGTCTTCGCGAGGCGGAACAGGACCTCCTCGCGGCCGCCGGGGCGGCCCTCCGCCTTCCAGGCGCGGATGATCTCGGTCATGTCGAGCACGGCCTGCTCGCCGTCGCCGATGATTGCCGCGTCGATGAAGTCGGCGATCGGCTCGGGGTTGAATGCCGCGTGGCCGCCGGCCAGGACGATCGGGTCGTCCAGCATGCGGTCCTTGGACTCGAGGGGGATCCCGGCCAGGTCCAGAGCGGCCAGCATGTTCGTGTAGCCGAGCTCCGTGGAGAAGCTCAGGCCGAACACGTCGAACGAACGCACCGGGCGGTGGCTGTCCACCGTGAACTGGGGGACCTGGTGATTGCGCATCAGCTCCTCCAGGTCCGGCCAGACGCTGTACGTGCGCTCGGCGAGGACGCCCTCGCGCTCGTTCAGTACCTCGTAGAGGATCATGACGCCCTGGTTGGGCAGCCCGACCTCGTACGCGTCGGGGTACATCAGGGCCCAGCGGACGTCACAGGCGTCCCAGGGCTTGACCGTGGAGTTGAGCTCTCCGCCGACGTACTGGATCGGCTTCTGCACATGCGGGAGCAGAGCTTCGAGCTGCGGGAAGACCGATTCGGCAGGCATCTCGCGAACCTTCGTGAGCTGACAGGGATGACTGTCTAGCCTAACGCGGTCGGAGAGGGCCACCGCACCGTCCCGCCGCCCGGGCCGCCTCGCCTCCGCACTGCCCGGCCCGCCTCGCTCCTTGCTCCGCGCTGCCCGGCCTGCCTCGCCTCCGCACGTCCCGGGCCGCCGCGCCTCCCCTTCCCGCCGCACCGGCGGACCGCCTCTAGACCGCCGCCTTGCCCTTGACCCCCTCCCAGGCTTCCGGCAGCGCCGCCTCGGCCTCCGCCGCCCGCTGCTCCTCGCGCCCGTACAGCACGCCGTACGTGAACGTGTCCTCCCCCGCCTCATGCGCCTGACCTGCGAGTTCACGCAAGGTCTCGCGGGCCATCACGCTGTCCTGGTGGTCGCCGAGCAGGGTTTGCAGGGACTTCGTCGACTTGACCAGACCGGCCGCGGGTTTACCGAGGGCGGGGGCGGCCGCCTCGGCCGCGTACCGGGTGCGCTTGGCCTTCTTGCGGGCCTCGTGCATCGCGAGGTCCCGGTCCGCGCCGGGCGACAGGTCGAGGGCCTGTCCGACCAGGTCCGACAGCTTGCCGAAGCTCCGCGTGACCGCCTTGCCGAGCACCTTCTCCGGGTCGCCCCCGGCCGCCTTGCGCAGCGGCGGATCCGCGAGCAGGGAGTCCAGGGTCTCCAACAGCCGCAGGTACCGCTCCCCGTCCAGTACGGCGATCATGAGTCCCCGGGAGTCGGACCCGCCGGCGTGGGCCCAGGTGTTCAGCCGGTCGCCGATGGGGCCGGCCACCAGTGCCGGGGGGAGCTCGGTGAGCGCGGCCGTGAGGCGTTCCGCCAGTACCTCCTGGTCCCGGCCGACACCCAGCTCAGCCGCCAGCCACTTGAGTTCCTCACCGATGGGGTCGGTGACGGCACGGTCCAGGACCTTGGAGTACGACCGGAGGGTGCTGCGCATACGGCGGGTGGCGACGCGCATCTGGTGCACCGAGTCGTAGACGTCGCGGCGGACGGCGGGGTCCATTTCGACGATCGCGTCGCGCTGGGCGCGGACGTAGGCGAGGACGTGGTCGCCCGCGGTGACGGGTTCCTCGGGGGTGGTGGCCGTCGCGGGCTTCTCGCGCTTGTCCGTCTTCTCGGCCTGCTCCGTCTCCCCCAGCGCCTTGGCCAGCTTGGAGGGCGAGGTGGAGCGGGTCAGGCCCGCCTTGCGGAGCTTCTCCTCGACTTTGTCGAGGAAGGCGGGGTCGCCGTCGTCCGCCAGTTCCACCTCGATCTCGGTCCACTCGGTGGTGCCCTCGCCCCCGCTGAGCCGTTCGGCGCGTACGCGGTCGAGGCTGACCTCGGCGAGGAGGGCGCCGGAGGCGTCGACGAGGTGGCGGATGTCGCGGGCCGAGCGCAGGCGGACGAGGGGGACGAGTTCGGCGTCGCGTACGCGGGAGCGGACGAGGTCCGTCAGTTCGGCGGGCACGGTGTCGGAGAGCGGGGCCCTGACTTCGTCGCGGACGCCCTCGGAGACGGGGAGTTTGAGGTGCCAGCCCGCGTCTCCGCCTCCGGTGCGGCGGCGGAGGGTGAGGGAGTCGGCGGTGAGCCGCTGGTCGGGGGTGTCGTAGTACGTGGCGTCGAGTTCGGCTACGCCCTTGTCGATGACGCTCGACACCCCGGAGACGCCGGTCAGGTCCGGCAGTCCCGCGTCGTCGCCGGTTGCGGAACCTTCGTACTTTCGCTCGATCTCGCGCTTTGTGTCCGCCATGACCTGAATCTAGTGCGCGAGGGGCCGGGATGGCAGTGCGCATCGTTTCTGGGCTGGTGGGGAAGGCGTGTTTTCGCCCCCTCCGCCCGTGCCCTTCCCGTACCCGGGGCTCCGCCCCGAACCCCGCTCCTCAAACGCCGGAGGGGCTGGTTTTCAGCCCGTCCGGAGTTTGAGGACGAGCGCGTCAGCGCGACAGGGGGGTTGGGGGGCAGGCAGCCCCCAAGGACGGGACGGGCAGGGGCGGAGGGGGCGAAAACCCAGTCCGCAGCCCCCTACGCCGACATGGGCCGCTGCACCCTGATCGACTGCAGCAACCCCACCGCGACCCACACCGCGAACATCGACGAGCCGCCGTATGAGACGAAGGGCAGCGGCAGACCCGCCACCGGCATGATGCCGAGCGTCATGCCGATGTTCTCGAAGGACTGGAAGGCGAACCAGGCGATGATGCCGGCCGCGACGATCGTGCCGTACAACTCGGTGGTCTCGCGGGCGATACGGCAGGCGCGCCACAGCACCACGCCCAGCAGGACCAGGATCAGGCCGGCGCCCACGAAGCCCAGTTCCTCGCCGGCGACGGTGAAGACGAAGTCCGTCTGCTGCTCGGGGACGAACTGGCCCGTGGTCTGGGAGCCCTGGCCGAGGCCGGTGCCGAAGAGGCCGCCGGAGCCGATGGCGATCCGGGCCTGGTTGGTGTTGTAGCCGACGCCGGCCGGGTCGAGGTCGGGGTTGGCGAAGGCCGCGAAGCGGTTGATCTGGTACTCGTCGAGCACCCCGAGCCGCCACACCAGCACCGCTCCGACCGCACCTGCGCTGAGCAGGCCGAACACCCAGCGGTTGGACGCGCCGGAGGCGAGCAGCACGCCGAGGATGATGATCACCATGACCATGACCGAGCCGAGGTCGGGCATGAGCAGGACGATCAGGATCGGGACGGTGGCGAGGCCCAGGGCCTGCACCACCGTGCGGTGGTCCGGGTACGGCTTGTCCCCCGCGTCCACCCTCGCCGCGAGCAGCATCGCCATGCCCAGGATGATCGTGATCTTCACGAACTCGGAGGGCTGGAGAGAGAAACCGCCGCCCAGGACGATCCACGCGTGCGCGCCGTTGACCGTCGCGCCCAGCGGGGTCAGCACCATGAGGATCAGCAGGACCGAGATGCCGTACAGGATCGGCACGGCCGTGCGCAGGGTGCGGTGGCCGAGCCAGACCGTGCCGACCATCAGGGCGAAGCCGATGCCGGTGTTCATGAGGTGGCGGACGAGGAAGTAGTACGGGTCGCCCTGGTTGATCTCGGTGCGGTTGCGGGTCGCCGAGTAGACGAGGGCCGTACCGATCAGCGAGAGCGCGATGGCCGACAGGAGTATCGGCCAGTCGAGGCGGCGGGCCAGCGAGTCGCGGGCGAACAGTCGTGTCCAGCGCGCGCGCTCGGGTCCGTACCCGGAGACGGAGAAGTTGTTCGCTCCGGTCATGTCAGGATCCTCAGCACCTTCGTCGCCGCTGTCGTCATGTCGGGATCCTCTTCCCCCGCCGCTTCTTCGGGCGGGCCGTGCGCCTGCGGGTGTCGCGGTTGCTCTCGGTGGGCGAGGGCGAAGTGCCCGCGGGCAGCTGCTGGTCGGCCGGGTCGGAGGTGTCCGTCTCGTCGGCCTGCTCGTCCTCGCCGGTCCGCTCGTCCTCGTCGGCCTTCTTCTTGGCCGGGTACTCGGAGATCGCCTGTGCGTCGATCGAGCCGTCGGTCTGGATCTTCGGCAGGCTCTTCTGCGGGGTGGGCAGCAGGGCCTTCGACTTGTCGATCTCGCCGTCCTCGGAGACGCCGTACAGCGCGTTGTAGATGTTGCGCACGGCGGGGCCGGAGGCGCCGGAGCCCGTACCACCCTGGGAGATGGTCATGACGACCGTGTAGTCCTTGGTGTACGTGGTGAACCACGAGGTGGTCTGCTTGCCGTAGACCTCGGCGGTACCGGTCTTGGCGTGCATCGGGATCTCGTCCTGCGGCCAGCCGCCGAAGCGCCAGGCGGCCGTACCGCGGGTGGCGACGCCGGCGAGGGCCTCGTTCATCTCGGCGAGCGTCTTCTTGTTGATCGGCAGCTTGCCGTGTGTCTTGGGCTTGATCTCCCGCACGCTCTTGCCGTCGGCGCTGATGACGGCCTTGCCGACGGCCGGGTCGTACAGGGTGCCGCCGTTGGCGATGGCCGCGTAGACCGTGGCCATCTGAATCGGGGTGACGAGGGTGTCGCCCTGGCCGATGGAGTAGTTGACGGAGTCACCGGCGCGCATCAGGTTGCCTTCGAGGCAGTTCTCGTACGCGATCTTCTCGACGTACGAGCCGTCCTTCTTGCCGCTCTTGCACCAGGCGTCCTTGTTGGCCTTCCAGTAGGCCTGCTTCCACGCGCGGTCGGGGACGCGGCCCGTGACCTCGTTGGGGAGGTCGATGCCGGTTTCCTTGCCGAGGCCGAACTGGTGGGCGGCCTTGTAGAACCAGTCCTT
The DNA here is from genome assembly GCF_002946835.1 of Streptomyces dengpaensis. NCBI lineage: Bacteria > Bacillati > Actinomycetota > Actinomycetes > Kitasatosporales > Streptomycetaceae > Streptomyces > Streptomyces dengpaensis. Next base: position 5,761,253 of record NZ_CP026652.1, on the reverse strand, counting down.
GGCGTCCTTCTTGGGCTTGATGCCCCCGTCCTTCTTCCACTCGTTGTGGGCGAGGCCGTAGAAGACGGTGTCGCAGGAGACCTCGAGGGCGCGGCCTAGGCTGATCGGGCCGTGGCTCTGCGACTCGAAGTTCTTGAAGACCTGGCCGCCGATCGAGTACGAGCTGCCGCAGGGGTAGCGGCCGTTGAAGTCGTAGCCCGCCTCGACGGCGGCGGCGGTGGAGATGACCTTGAAGGTGGACCCGGGTGCCGACTGACCCTGTGTGGCGCGGTTGAGCAGCGGGTAGTTGGACTTCTTGCCGGTGAGCCGGGCGTAGTCCTTGCCGGAGATGCCGCCGACCCAGGCGTTCGGGTCGTACGACGGGTTGGACGCCATGGCGACGACGCGGCCGGTCTTGGCCTCCATCACCACGACGGCTCCGGAGTCCGCCTTGTAGTTTTCGTTGGTGTTGTCGTCGAACTGCTTGCGGGCCTCCTTCATGGCCTCGTTCAGCTCGTACTCGGCCACCCGCTGCACGCGGGCGTCGATGCTGGTGACGAGGTTGGCGCCGGCCTCGGCCTCGTCACTCTTGGCCTGGCCGATGACGCGGCCGAGGTTGTCGACCTCGTAGCGGGTGACGCCCGCCTTGCCGCGCAGCTCCTTGTCGTACTGGCGCTCGAGGCCGCTGCGGCCGACCTGGTCGGAGCGGAGGTAGGGCGAGTCGGTGTCCTTGGCCTGGGTGATCTCTTCGTCGGTGACGGGCGAGAGATAGCCGAGGACCTGGGCGGTGTTGGCCTGGCCGGGGGCGGCGTAGCGGCGCACGGCCATCGGCTCGGCGGTGATGCCGGGGAAGTCCTCGGAGCGCTCGCGGATCTGCAGGGCCTGCTTGGGGGTGGCCTCATCGGTGATCGGGATCGGCTGGTACGGCGAGCCGTTCCAGCACGGCTGCGGCGTCTTGGCGTCGCAGAGGCGGACCTTCTCCATGACGTCCTGGGGCTTTACGCCCGGGACACCGGCGAGTTTGGTGAGGACGGCCTTGCCGTCGTCCTTCATCTTCAGCAGATCGGTGCGGGAGGCGGAGACGACGAGCCGGGTCTCGTTGTCGGCGATCGGCACGCCGCGCGCGTCCAGGATCGAGCCGCGCACGGCGGGCTGCACGACCTGCTGGACGTGGTTGCCGGAGGCTTCCTTGGCGTATTCGTCGCCGTTGCGGATCTGGAGGTACCAGAGGCGTCCGCCGAGGGTGCCGAAGAGGGAGAGGACGAGGATCTGGATGACGATGAGCCGGATCTGGACCCGTGGAGTCCGACCGGTCTCGGGGATGTTGGTCACTGCGGCTGCCTCCCCCTCTCAGTGTGTGCACGAGACATACGAGTACCCGGCGAACTTGTGCGTGGAGACACCGTTGTCGGTCAACTTCCGTGACACGAGCGAAGCTTGAGGTGAACTCGGCACGACTGCCCGCACGACTGCTCTCACCACTGTCCTCACAGTCGCTTGACCCCCTTGATGCGTCCCGCGCGGGCGACGCGCGCCTTGGTGGCCTTCACGCGCAGCCCGCCGCGCTGGCGGCCGATGCGCAGCCCGGTGCCGGACGACAGCCAGCCCGAGGAGACGTCCGGGGCCTTGGCGGACGTACTGCTCTCGGCGAGCGGGTCGTTGTCGGCGCGCCGGGCCAGGGCCATCAGCGCGGGGACGACGAAGGGCGCGAGCAGCAGGTCGTACAGAGCGGCCGTGAACAGCAGGTTGCCGAGGCCCACATGGCGGGCCGCGGTGTCGCCGACGAGGGCGCCGACGAGGGAGTACAGCAGGGTGGAGCCCATCGCGGCGACGACGACCACGGCCATCGGCCCGGTCGCGGACCTGAGTTGGCCGTTCTCCGGCTTCACCAGGCCCGCGAGGTAACCGATGACGCACAGCACGAGGGCGTAGCGCCCGGCGGCGTGGTCGGCGGGTGGGGCGAGGTCGGCGAGCAGTCCCGCGCCGAAGCCGATGAGGGCGCCGCTGACGTGGCCGTACACCATGGCGAGGGCCAGCACGGTCAGGAGCACCAGGTCCGGGACGGCGCCCGGGAGGTGGAGTCGGGCGAGCACGCTGACCTGGATCACCAGGGCGACGACCACGAGGGTGGTGGAGAGCAGCATCCGGTTGAAACGCATGGGATTCAGCTCCTCCTAGGACTCGTCGCCGTCGACGGGCGCCGACTCCGAGGGGGTGACCGTCACGGTCACCGTCGGTGTGGGCGTCGGCTTGGATTTGGGTGGCAGCACGGTGTCCCGCGGGTCCTTGTCCGGTGCTTCGACGACGACGCCGACGATGTCGAGCCTCGTGAACGAGACGAACGGCTTGACGTAGAGCGTGCGGGTCAGATCGCCGCCGGAGGGATCCACGCGGGAGACGACGCCGACCGGGACTCCGGGCACGAACGGCTTGTCGGCCTGCGAGCCGAAGGTGATCAGACGGTCGCCCTTCTTGATTTTGGCCTTGCCGTTGAGCAGTTCGACCCGCAGCGGGCGGTCGCCCTGGCCGGAGGCGAAGCCGAGTTCGTCGGTCGCCTCCATCCGCGTACCGACGGTGAAGTCGGGGTCGTTGGCGAGCAGCACGGTGGCGGTGTTCGGGCCGACCGTGGTGACGCGCCCGACCAGGCCGTCGCCGTTCAGTACGGTCATGTCGCGCTTGACACCGTCGTTGGCGCCGACGTCGATGGTGACGGTCCAGGAGAAGCCCTGGGCCGCGCCTATGGCGATGACCTCGGCACCCTTGATGCCGTACTGGCCCTCGCCCGCCACCCTGATCATCTTGTCGAGCTGCTTGAGGCGGCTGCGGTCGCGGTCGTCGCTGCCGAGCTTCGCCTTCAACGCGGCGTTGTCGTGTTCGAGTTGGGCGATGCGATCGTGCCGGTCGCCCGAGTCACGGATCGCCGCGACGGCGTTGCCGACGGGGTCGACCGCGGACGACACCCCGTTCTCGATCGGGCCGAAGACCGTCGCGGCGGCCTGGCGGGCACCGTCGACCGGTGAGTCCTGCCCGCCGCGGATGTCCACCGTGATCAGTGCGAACGCGATGGCGATCAGCAGCACCAGGAGCAGCCGGCTCTCTCGTGTGTCCCTCACGTGCGGCGGCCGTGCCTTCCTCGTTGGAATGGTCAACAGGGGCGCACCCCGAGCAAAAAGATGCCCGCGGGTGTTATGAGGCTGTCAGGTGATGAGGTTGTTGTGGGGGCTCTTATGACTCTATGTCGCAGGAGCTACATGGGAGTTTAGGCCTCCATGCCAACGATCCGCCGTACGAGAAGGGGTCATCTCGTACGGCGGAATCGAAGCGTTACTTCATCTGCGCGGCTGGGCGTCCAGAACCTGCTGGAGCGCCTCGAACTCCTCGACGCACTTGCCGGAGCCGAGCGCCACGCTGTCCAGCGGGTCCTCGGCGATGTGGATCGGCATACCGGTCTCGCGGCGCAGCCGCTCGTCCAGGCCGCGCAGCAGGGCGCCGCCGCCGGTCAGAACGATTCCGCGGTCCATGACGTCGCCGGAGAGCTCGGGCGGGCACTTGTCGAGGGTCGTCTTGACCGCGTCGACAATGGCGTTGACCGGCTCTTCGATCGCCTTGCGGACCTCGCCCGCGGCGATGACGACGGTCTTGGGCAGCCCGGAGACGAGGTCCCGGCCGCGGATTTCGGTGTGCTCGTCAGTGTCGAGGTCGTACGCCGAACCGATCGTGATCTTGATCTGTTCGGCGGTGCGCTCACCGAGAAGGAGGCTGTACTCCTTCTTGATGTGCTGGATGATCGCGTTGTCCAGTTCGTCGCCCGCGACGCGGATGGACTGGGCGGTGACGATGCCGCCGAGCGAGATCACCGCGACCTCCGTGGTGCCGCCGCCGATGTCCACCACCATGTTGCCCGTGGCCTCGTGGACCGGCAGGCCGGATCCGATGGCTGCGGCCATGGGTTCCTCGATGATGTGCACCTGGCGGGCGCCGGCCTGGGACGACGCCTCGATGACGGCACGGCGCTCGACGCCCGTGATGCCGGAGGGCACACAGACGACGACACGGGGGCGGGCGAGGTAGCGCCGCTTGTGGATCTTCAGGATGAAGTAGCGGAGCATGCGCTCGGTGATCTCGAAGTCGGCGATGACACCGTCCTTCAGCGGCCGCACGGCAACGATGTTGCCCGGCGTCCGCCCGATCATCTTCTTCGCTTCCGCGCCGACCGCGAGGATGCCACCGGTGTTGGTGTTGATCGCGACGACGGACGGCTCGTTGAGTACGATCCCGCGACCCCTGACGTACACCAGCGTGTTGGCGGTCCCGAGGTCGACAGCCATGTCACGGCCGATGAACGACATTGAGTTCCCCATCAGGATTCGTCTGGCCTTCCCAAGTGGAGCTTTGACGGCTTTTTAGGACGGCGAGGTGGGTGCAGCGACGTGAAGGCTTCCATCGTAGACGCGCCTTCCCGAACACTGCGCGAGGGTCTTCGCCATTGTCAGCAGATGACGGACCGCCTCGCTTCTGGAAACGGGCCATCGGGGGAACGCGTTCCCCCGATCGGCACGCATATGCCACGGGACGGCCGAAAAGATGCGGCCGTCCCAGGTCAGGCGTCTGAGTGACATGACGGTCCCTCAGAAAATATCTCGGAAAATTGACGATGTCTTCGCGATGCGATGGCTCCGCGAAGTGCCGTTTTCGCGACACGTCGTTTCCGCGACGCCATGTCTTCCCGAAGACGTCGTCTCCGCGATCCTCAGACCCGGCCGGGGAAGAAGATCTTCAGTTCGCGCTCGGCGGACTCCTCGGAGTCGGAGGCGTGGATCAGGTTCTCACGGACGATCACACCGAAGTCGCCGCGGATGGAGCCGGGGGCGGCGGCGATCGGGTCGGTGGGCCCGGCCAGCGCCCGTACGCCCTCGATGACGCGCTCGCCTTCGACGACGAGGGCCACGACCGGGCCGGAGGACATGAACTCAACCAGCGGCTCGTAGAAGGGCTTGCCCTTGTGCTCGCCGTAGTGCTGCTCCAGCGTCTCCTGGTCCAGGGTGCGCAGCTCCAGCGCGGTGATCTGCCAGCCGGCCTTGCGCTCGATTCGGCTGATGATCTCGCCGGTCAGGCCGCGACGAACGGCGTCGGGCTTGAGAAGGACGAGGGTGCGCTGGCTCACGGGGTGGCTCCTTCAGGTCACACGGGTGCGGATGACCCGAGGCTACAGGGCGTGTCGGGGTGGTTGTTACGCAGAGTCAGGTGGTACGGGCACCAGGCACCGGCTCACGCCGGGCTGCCGCCCGCTTCGGCCTGCGCCTCCGCCTGCGCGGCGAAGCGGGCCTTGGCATCGTCGATCTTCCGCCCGTAGTGGACCGACGCCCACCACAGGGCGGCGAAGACCGCGCCCAGGAAGAACATCGGCGGCACCACGAATCCGCTGGCGATCAGCGCGATCTGCAGGGCCCAGCCGAGCTGGACGCCGCCGGGCCGGGTGATCATGCCGCAGAGCAGCACGCTCAGCGCCATCACGATCCCGCAGACCGTCCACACCGTGGCCATGGACAGATCCGGATCCTTCATGGCGACGAGCCCGGCGAAGCCGACCACGCAGAACTCGCCGATCAGCGTCGAAGCACAGAGCGTACGCACAGTGTCAGCCCCTCCCCAGGAGCAGTCGGGACTCGCCGACGGTGATGACGGAACCGGTGACCAGCACGCCACCGCCCGCGTACTCGCCCTCCTCCTCGGCGAGCGTGATCGCGGCCTCCAGCGCGTCGTCGAGCCGCGGCTCGACCTGGACCCGCTCCTCGCCGAAGACCTCGACGGCGATCCCGGCCAGCTCGTCCGCGTCCATGGCGCGATGGCTGGAGTTCTGCGTGATGACGACCTCGGCGAAGATCGGCTCGAAGGCTTCCAGCAGCCCCCGTACGTTCTTGTCGCCGCTCACGCCGACGACGCCGATCAGCCGGCTGAAGTCGAAGACCTCGCTGATGGCCTCGGCGGTGGCGCGGGCACCCGCCGGATTGTGCGCGGCGTCGACCACGACGGTGGGCGAACGGCGTACGACCTCCAGACGCCCCGGCGCCGACACCGACGCGAACCCCTTCCGCACGGTGCCGATGTCGAGCCGCTGGGCGCGGTCGGCACCGACGCCGAAGAACGCCTCGACCGCGGCGAGCGCCACGGCGGCGTTGTGCGCCTGGTAGGCGCCGTGCAGCGGCAGGAAGATGTCCTCGTACTCACCGCCGAGCCCGCGCAGGGTCAGCAGCTGCCCGCCGACGGCGACCTGCCGCGCGACGACACCGAACTCGAGCCCTTCGCGCGCCACGGTCGCGTCGGCCTCGACGGCCTTCTTCAGGATCACCTGGGCGGCGTCCACCGGCTGCTGCGCCAGGATGACGGTGGCGTCCTGCTTGACGATGCCCGCCTTCTCCGTGGCGATCTCGCCGGGCGTCTCGCCGAGCCGGTCGGTGTGGTCGAGATCGATGGGCGTGATGACGGCGACGTCCCCGTCGATGACGTTGGTGGCGTCCCAGCTGCCGCCCATGCCGACCTCGACGACGGCGACGTCGACGGGGGCGTCGGCGAAGGCGGCGAACGCCATGCCGGTCAGTACCTCGAAGAAGGAGAGCCGGTACTCCTGCTGCCCGTCGACCATCTCGATGTACGGCTTGATGTCGTTGTACGTCTCGATGAACCGCTCGGCGGAGATGGGCGCGCCGTCGAGGCTGATGCGCTCGGTGACCGACTGCACGTGGGGGCTCGTGTACCGGCCCGTGCGCAGATCGAAGGCGCCGAGCAGGGACTCGATCATGCGGGCGGTGGAGGTCTTGCCGTTCGTGCCCGTGATGTGGATCGAGGGGTACGAGCGCTGCGGCTCACCGAGGATGTCCACCAGCGCGGCGATGCGGCCGACGGACGGCTCCAGCTTGGTCTCGCCCCAGCGGGTCGCGAGCTCCGACTCGACCTCGCGCAGCGCCTTGTCGACCTCGGGGTCGGTGGGGCGGGCGGGGACGTCCTGCTCCGGCTGGGCGCTGCCCTGCGTGCGCAGGGTGCGGCTGCCGGCCTCGATCACCGCGAGGTCGGGGTCGCGGTCGGTCTCTTCCGCGACGATCTCGTCGAAGAGGCCGAGCGGGTCGCGGGGTTCCGGCTCGCCGGACTCGCCACGGTCGTCACTGTCGTGCGGGGGGAGCTCACTCACGAGCCCAGTCTACGGAGCCCCGCGCCGGGCGCGCGTGTGGGGCTGGGACGGAATCAGCCCCTCCGGCGTTTGAGGAGCGGGGTCTGCGGCGCTGCATCCATCAGCGGCTCCGCCGCGGGCCCAGGACGGGACGGGAAGGAGCGGAGGGGGCGAAAAAACCTCAGGGCGCCCCCGGCCGGCAGGCTCCGCAGACGACGGCCCCCGAGACCACTGAGGTCCCGGGGGCCTTCACGCACGACGTACGAAAGCTACGCCTCCGGCAGCCGGTCCAACTGCGCCTTGATACGGGCGATGTCCTCGTCCGCCTTGGCGAGCCGCGTCCGGATCTTCTCCACGACATGGTCGGGAGCCTTGGCGAGGAACGCCTCGTTGCCGAGCTTGCCGTTCGCCTGGGCCTTCTCCTTCTCGGCGGCGGCAAGGTCCTTCGCGAGCCGCTTCCGCTCCGCGGCGACGTCGATCGTGCCGGAGAGATCGAGCGCCACCGTGGCACCCGCGACCGGCAGGGTGGCCGTCGCCGTGAAGGACTCGCCCTCCGGCTGGAGCCGCAGCAGCTGGCGGATGGCCGCCTCGTGCGGGGCGAGCGCCGTCCCGTCGAGGGTCAGCCGGGCCGGGACACGCTGACCGGGCTGCAGGCCCTGGTCGGCACGGAAGCGACGGACCTCCGTGATGACCTGCTGCAGCGTCTCGATCTCGCGCTCGGCGGCGCCGTCACGGAACCCGCTGTCGGCCGGCCAGTCGGCGATGACGACCGACTCACCACCCGTGAGGGTGGTCCACAGCGTCTCCGTGACGAACGGGACAACCGGGTGCAGCAGCCTCAGCGTGACGTCGAGAACCTCGCCGAGGACACGCTGGGAGACCTCGGCCGCCTCGCCGCCCGCCTGGAACGTGGTCTTGGACAGCTCGACATACCAGTCGAAGACCTCGTCCCACGCGAAGTGGAAGAGCGTGTCGGAGAGCTTCGCGAACTGGAAGTCCTCGTAGTACGCGTCGACTTCGGCGACGACCGAGTTGAGGCGGGAGAGGATCCAGCGGTCCGTCGCCGACATGCGCGAGGCGTCCGGCAGCGGGCCCCCGACCGTCGCGCCGTTCATCAGCGCGAAGCGCGTGGCGTTCCAGATCTTGTTGGCGAAGTTGCGGGACCCCTGGACCCAGTCCTCGCCGATCGGGACGTCGACACCGGGGTTGGCGCCACGGACGAGCGTGAACCGCAGCGCGTCGCTGCCGTACTTGTCCATCCAGTCCAGCGGATTGACCGCGTTGCCGAAGGACTTCGACATCTTCTTGCCGAACTGGTCGCGGACCATGCCGTGCAGGGCGATGGTGTGGAACGGCGGGGTGCCGTCCATCGCGTACAGGCCGAACATCATCATCCGGGCGACCCAGAAGAAGAGGATGTCGTAGCCGGTGACCAGGACGGAGTTCGGGTAGAACTTCGCGAGGCTCTCGGTCTGCTCGGGCCAGCCGAGCGTGGAGAACGGCCACAGGCCGGAGGAGAACCAGGTGTCGAGGACGTCGGTGTCCTGGTGCCAGCCCTCGCCGGCCGGCGGCTCCTCGTCCGGGCCGACGCAGACGACCTCGCCGTCCGGGCCGTACCAGACCGGGATCCGGTGACCCCACCACAACTGCCGCGAGATGCACCAGTCGTGGAGGTTGTCGACCCAGTCGAAGTACCGCTTCTCCATCTCCTGCGGATGGATCTTGACCTTGCCGTCGCGTACGGCGTCACCGGCGGCCTTCGCCAGCGGGCCGACCTTGACCCACCACTGCATGGACAGGCGCGGCTCGATGGTGGTCTTGCAGCGCGAGCAGTGGCCGACCGAGTGGACGTACGGCCGCTTCTCGGCGACGATCCGGCCCTCGGCGCGCAGCGCGGCGACGATGGCCGAGCGGGCCTCGAGGCGGTCCAGGCCCTGGAAGGGGCCGTGGGCCGTGATGACGGCGTGCTCGTCCATGACGGTGATGGACGGCAGGTTGTGGCGCTGCCCGATCTCGAAGTCGTTCGGGTCGTGGGCCGGGGTGACCTTGACGGCACCCGTGCCGAACTCGGGGTCGACGTGCTCGTCGGCGACGACCGGGATGGAGCGGTCGGTCAGCGGCAGCTTGATGAACTTACCGACCAGGTGCTTGTAGCGCTCGTCCTCGGGGTGAACGGCGACGGCCGTGTCACCGAGCATCGTCTCGGCGCGGGTGGTGGCGACGACGATGGTGTCGTCCCCGTCGCCGTACTTCATGGAGACGAGCTCGCCGTCGTCGTCCTGGTACTCGACCTCGATGTCCGAGATCGCGGTCAGACAGCGCGGGCACCAGTTGATGATGCGCTCGGCGCGGTAGATCAGCTCGTCGTCGTAGAGGCGCTTGAAGATGGTCTGGACGGCCTGGGACAGGCCCTCGTCCATGGTGAAGCGCTCGCGGGACCAGGCGACGCCGTCGCCCAGGCGCCGCATCTGCCCGGAGATCTGCCCGCCGGACTCGCCCTTCCACTGCCAGACGCGCTCGACGAACGCCTCGCGGCCGAGGTCGTGGCGGGACTTGCCCTCCTTGCCGAGCTCCCGCTCGACGACGTTCTGCGTGGCGATACCGGCGTGGTCCATGCCGGGCTGCCACAGCGTCTCGTAGCCCTGCATGCGCTTGCGGCGCGTGAGGGCGTCGATGAGCGTGTGCTCGAAGGCATGCCCGAGGTGCAGGCTGCCCGTGACGTTCGGCGGCGGGATGACGACGGTGTACGGAGGCTTGCCGCTCTTCGCGTCGGCCTCGAAGTAGCCCCGCTCTACCCAGCGCTCGTACAGCGGCCCCTCTACGTCGGCCGGCGCGTACTGGGTCGGCAGTTCGGGAGTGGATGCTGGCGGCTGCTGCTGAGCGTTGTCGGTCACGGAGTCAGTTTAGGGGCGTCACGCCCGTGTCCCGAAACGGGATTCTTTCGTAACGGTGCGGCCCCCGGGGACTTGGCCGCGTGACCTGTGCGTCAGGATGTTCGGAACACATAAGTATCTGGAGGGGAACCCAGTAATGAGCTACAACCAGCCGGGCCCGTACGGCGGGCAGCCCCAGCAGCCCGGACCGTACGGTCAGCAGCCGCAGGCCCCCCAGCCGGGTTACGGCTACCCGCAGCAGGCTCCTCCCGCGCAGCCCGGCTACGGCTACCCCCAGCAGGCGCCCCAGGGCGCCCCGCAGACTCCCCCGTACGGCCAGCCCGGCCCCTACGGCCAGCAGCCGCCCTATGGCCAGGACCCGTACGGCGTCCCGCAGCCGCCCGCCCCGGGAGGGGGCAAGAAGAAGACGGGCCTGATCATCGGCGCGGTCGCCGTCGTGGCGGCGATCGCCGTCGGCGCGTACCTCGTCATCGGCGGTGGCGGCGGTTCGGACGTCGCGGACGACGGCCCGCACAAGCTGACGACGCCGGCCACCGTGCTCAGCGGTGAGTACAAGAAGTCCAACGAAGCCGACAGCGGCGGCTTCGACAGCAGCGACCTCAAGGACGCCGAGAAGCACGGCGTGAAGAACGCCAAGGACGTGCACGCCGGTTACCAGTCCGGGGACGCGAGCAACCCGCTGGCCGGGCAGGCGATCAACTTCATGGGCGTGTACGGCGACATCGAGGACCCCGAGGCGGTTGTCGACGGGATGTTCAGCGAGTTGAAGAAGAGCGCCAAGGACGAGGACGAGGGCGAGGTCGTCGGCAGCCCGAAGGCGTACACGCCCAGCGGTCTCGACGGTGCGGTCCTCAAGTGCCAGGAGATCAAGTACAAGACCGGCTCCACCGGAGCGTCGGACGGGCCGAGCGAGATCAGCATGCCGGTGTGCATCTGGGGCGACCACAGCACCCTCGGCGTCATCATCCACGTCGACACGGCCAGCGCCCTGGCGGGCAAGAGTGCCGACGTGAGCGCCGCGGCCGACATGACGGCCAAGTTCCGCACGGACGTACGCGTCAAGATCTGACGCCCGTACGGCACTTCACGACGAAGGGGGCGCCCAGCGAAGTCCGCTGGGCGCCCCCTTCGTCGTACGGGCGTTGCTTACGCCGTCTTCTGCTCCCCTGGGCCCCGGCCGCGGGCGTCGCGCGGGATCAGGGTCGGGTTCACGTTCGAGTGGACGACGTCGGCTGTGATGACGACGCGGGCCACGTCCTTGCGGGACGGGACCTCGTACATCACCGACATGAGGACCTCTTCCATGATGGCGCGCAGGCCGCGCGCGCCGGTCTGGCGGAGGATGGCCTGGTCGGCGATGGCTTCCAGGGCCTCGCGCTCGAAGTCCAGTTCCACGCCGTCGAGTTCGAAGAGGCGCTGGTACTGCTTCACGAGGGCGTTGCGGGGCTCCACCAGGATCTGGAGGAGGGCTTCGCGGTCCAGGTTGTGGACCGACGTGATGACCGGGAGGCGGCCGATGAACTCCGGGATCATGCCGAACTTGACCAGGTCCTCCGGCATCACGTCCTCGAACTGGTCCTTGGACTCGAGTTCGCGCTTCGAGCGGATCGTCGCGCCGAAGCCGATGCCCTTCGCTCCCGCGCGGGCCTCGATGAGCTTCTCCAGACCCGAGAACGCGCCGCCCACGATGAACAGGACGTTCGTCGTGTCGATCTGGATGAACTCCTGGTGCGGGTGCTTGCGTCCGCCCTGCGGGGGCACGGAGGCGGTGGTGCCCTCCAGGATCTTCAGGAGTGCCTGCTGGACGCCTTCACCCGACACGTCACGCGTGATCGACGGGTTTTCGCTCTTCCGGGCCACCTTGTCGATCTCGTCGATGTAGATGATCCCGGTTTCGGCTTTCTTGACGTCGTAGTCCGCTGCCTGGATGAGCTTCAGCAGGATGTTCTCGACGTCCTCGCCGACATACCCCGCCTCCGTCAGCGCCGTCGCGTCCGCGATGGCGAACGGGACGTTCAGCATGCGGGCGAGGGTCTGGGCGAGGAGTGTCTTGCCAGAGCCCGTGGGGCCCAGCAGGAGGATGTTGGACTTCGCCAACTCGATGGCGTCGTCGCGGTTTTGGCCGCCGCCGTTCTCACCGGCCTGGACCCGCTTGTAGTGGTTGTACACCGCGACGGAGAGGGCCTTCTTGGCCGACTCCTGGCCGACCACGTACCCCTCGAGGAACTCATAGATCTCGCGGGGCTTGGGGAGTTCCTCCCAGCGCACCTCGCTCGTCTCCGCGAGTTCTTCCTCGATGATCTCGTTGCAGAGATCGATGCACTCGTCGCAGATGTACACACCGGGGCCTGCGATGAGCTTCTTGACCTGCTTCTGGCTCTTGCCACAGAACGAGCACTTGAGCAGATCGCCGCCGTCACCGATGCGTGCCACGGTGTGCTTCCCCTTCGCCTGGGAGACGCCTAGGTCCAGCGGCTCCTGGTGCTGCCTTATGTCCGACGGTACCTTGCCGAGCCCCCCGTTCGGGCCCCCCTTGGCGCGGTTCACATTGTCGTGAACCACGCCAAGGCGCGGCAGATGAGCGGTAGACGATACAGCGTTACGTCAGACGACCGCGGCGTTGTTCATCTTCCGGGTGGAGATGATCTGGTCGATCAGGCCGTACGCCAGGGCGTCCTCAGCGGTGAGGATCTTGTCGCGCTCGATGTCCTCGCGGATCTTCTCGATCGGCGTGGTCGAGTGCTTGGCCAGCATCTCTTCGAGCTGCGAACGCATCCGGAGGATTTCGTTCGCCGCGATTTCGAGGTCCGAGACCTGGCCGCGGCCGGTCTCGCTGTAGGGCTGGTGGATCAGCACGCGGGCGTTCGGAAGCGCCATGCGCTTGCCCGGCGTACCGGCGGCCAGCAGGATCGCGGCGGCCGAGGCGGCCTGGCCCATGCAGACCGTCTGGATGTCCGGCTTCACGAACTGCATCGTGTCGTAGATGGCGGTGAGCGCCGTGAAGGAGCCACCGGGGCTGTTGATGTAGACCGAGATGTCACGGTCGGGGTCCATCGACTCCAGGCACAGCAGCTGCGCCATGACGTCGTTGGCGGAGGCGTCGTCGATCTGCACACCGAGGAAGATCACGCGCTCCTCGAACAGCTTCGCGTACGGGTCGTACTCACGCACGCCCTGCGAGGTGCGCTCGACGAAGCGCGGGATGACGTAGCGGGACTCCGCGCGAGGACCGGTGTACTCGGCCTGCGTGCGGGCGTGGAGGCCGCTGCCGGGGAAGTCGTTCACTGTGTCTCCTGAGAAGCCTGAAAAGGGCTGAGGCGGTCGGCTGGGGGCGCGGGAGACCTGCCGGGTCGGCAGGGGGCCTCGGCGCCGCCCTGGGGCGCTGGCGGGGCTTACGCCGCCCCGGTGCCGCCGCCGCCCGGCATACCGACAGCGGTGGGCATGATGTCGTCGATGAGGCCGTACCCCTTGGCCTCGATCGGGTCGAACCAGCGGTCACGGTCCGAGTCGCGGGTGATCTGCTCCACGGTCTGGCCGGTGTGGAAGGCGGTCAGCTCCGCCATCCGCTTCTTGGTGTGCAGCAGCCGCTCGGCGTGGATCTTGATGTCCGACGCGGAACCCGCCAGGCCCGCGGAGGGCTGGTGGATCAGGATCTCGGCGTTCGGCAGGGCGAAGCGCTTGCCGGGGGTACCGGCGCTGAGCAGGAACTGGCCCATCGAGGCCGCCATGCCCATGGCGATGGTCACCACGTCGTTCTTGATGTACTGCATGGTGTCGTAGATCGCCATGCCGGCCGTGATCGATCCGCCGGGGCTGTTGATGTAGAGGTAGATGTCCTTGTCCGGGTCGGAGGCAAGGAGCAGCAGCTGCGCGGTGATCTTGTTCGCGATGTCGTCGTCCACCGGCTGGCCGAGGAAGATGATCCGCTCGTTGAGCAGCCGGTTGTAGACCTGGTCGCCGAGGCCACCACCGATGGAAGGCTCGCCGGCGGCGGAGGGCATCAGATTCGTCACGTATCCACCTGCTCGTCTTACGACGGCGCCGGGCCGTCTCACGTCTTCTGCAGGGGCCTGGGACCCCGGGTTCCGCGCCGCCTACCGGCGGCGTCCGGGGACTCCCCTGCCCTCGTATTCATGGACCCTAACGCGCTGGTCCCTCCGGTGAATCCCGCAGAGCGAACTGTTCGCTGTGAGCGCATGCGCTGCGCCGGCCCGACCGGGGGTGGCGCGCCCCTGAAAACCCGGTGGGCCCCCGGGGCAGAAAAGTCCCGGGGGCCCATCGCGGCGTACAAGCGGGGCGATCAGGCCTCGGTCTTCGCCTCGGTGGAGCCTTCGGCGGCGTCACCCTCGGTGGCCTCGGCGGCGACCTCGGTCGCCGTCTCCGTCTCGTCCTCGTCGGACAGGTCGACGATCTCGCCGTTCGTGTCCTTGACCGTGGCGGCCTCGACGACGACCGCGAGGGCCTTGCCGCGGGCGACCTCGCCGACGAGCATCGGGACCTGGCCGCCCTCGACGACGGCCTGGGCGAACTGGTCGGGGGACATGCCGGAGGAGGCCGCGCGCCGCATGAGGTGCTCGGTGAGCTCCTCCTGGTTGACGTTCAGCTTCTCCTTGTTGACGAGCTCGTCAAGAACGAACTGCGTCTTGATGCCCTTGATCGCCGCTTCTTTGGTCTCGGCGTCGAACTCTTCCTCGGTCTTGCCCTGGATCTCCAGGTACTTCGCGAGGTCGAGGCCCATCTGGCCGAGCTGGTGGTGCTCAAGGTTGTGCTTGCGGGTGTTGATCTCGTCCTCGAGCAGCTTCTCGGGGACCGGGACCTCGACCAGCTCGAGCAGCTTCTCCAGGACGCGCTCCTGGGCCTGCGTGGCCTGGTCGTACTGCTTCATGTTCTCGAGGCGCTTGCGGCTGTCCGCCTTGAGCTCGTCGAGGGTGTCGAACTCGGAGGCGAGCTGCGCGAAGTCGTCGTCCAGCTCGGGAAGTTCACGGGCGGCGACCTGGGTGACCTTGACGGTGACCTCGGACTCCTTGCCGGCCGCGGAGCCGCCCTTGAGCTCGGAGGTGAAGGTGGCCTCGCCACCGGCCTCCAGGCCCTTCACGGCGTCGTCGATGCCGTCGAGCAGCTCGCCGGAGCCGATGGTGTAGGAGACACCGCTGGCGATGCCGTCCTCGAGGGCCTCGCCGTCGACCTTGGCCTCCAGGTCGATGGTGACGACGTCGCCGTCCTGGGCGGCGCGCTCGACCGGGGAGGTCGACGCGAAGCGCTCGCGCAGTTCGGAGACGGCCTTCTCGACGTCCTCGTCGGTGACCTCGACGGCGTCGACCTCGACCTCGATGCCGGAGTAGTCCGGGATCTCGATGGCCGGGCGGACGTCGACCTCGGCGGTGAAGTTCAGCGTCTCGCCGTCCTTCAGCTCGGTGATGTCGACCTCGGGCTGGCCGAGGACATTCAGCTCAGCCTGGTTGACCGCTTCGGTGTAGAACTTCGGGAGCGCGTCGTTGACGGCCTCTTCGAGCACGGCGCCGCGACCGAACCGCTGGTCGATGACGCGCGCCGGGATCTTGCCCTTCCGGAAGCCCTTCACCGTGACCTGCTGGTTGATCTTCTTGTACGCCGCGTCGAGGCTGTCCTTGAGCTCCTCGAAGGGCACCTCGACAGTGAGCCGAACCCGGGTCGGGTTCAGGGTCTCCACGGCGCTCTTCACGGTTCGGTCTCCTTGTGGCTGACTTCTTGGGGGTTCTGCTGTGTGCTTCTGCCGAGTCGGGCAAAGCCTTCAGCGGATTCGCGGCCCAGGGAGAGACGTAACAGTGCAGACACACGGGCGCGCAGCTTGCATAGTAACCGCAGGCGGTACACGCCCCAAAAGGTGATCTTGCGGCGGGTCGGAACCGAACCGGGTTCCGGCTGGTGGTCGGGGTGGCGGGATTTGAACCCACGGCCTTCCGCTCCCAAAGCGGACGCGCTACCAAGCTGCGCCACACCCCGTCGGTGCGACACGTAGGGTACATGCCCGCAGGCAGTGCGGCTGCCGCATTTCACTGGCGCCGGTGCGGGTGGGAACGGGGTGTGCGGTGAAGGCGTACAACCCGCTACGATGCCTCCTGTGCCGCGGTCACTGACCTGCGGCGCGACCTGCTGCGGGCGTAGCTCAATGGTAGAGCCCTAGTCTTCCAAACTAGCTACGCGGGTTCGATTCCCGTCGCCCGCTCCATACGCCTAAGGCCCAGGGAGAGGTTCCGTCCTCTCCCTGGGCCTTAGGTGTCTCCGGTTCCGGCCTCGGCGTAGGGCGTGGCCGGCCGGTCAGAACTGGATCTCGTTGATCGTCTCGGCTATGGAGTTCAGGAAGCGCTGGATGTCGTCGGCCATGCCGGTCGAGGCCAGGAAGAAGCCGAAGAGCACCGCGACGACGGCGGGGCCGGCCTTGATCGATCCCCCGCGGATCAATACCACGAGGATGATCGCCAACAGCACTACCACTGACAGTGAAATGGCCACAACTGATCACACCCTACGGTCGGTCCGCTCTCCCGGCCCGAGGGTGCAACCCCACACCCCCGCCAGAACCATCGTGCCACCAACGCGCCATGGGTATGCGGCGGGTGACGTAACGTCGGCCAGATCACGCCGGACCTGTACACCCGCGCCGCGCCTCTCGGGGCGGGTGAACGGCGGGGCCACGCACCGCAATTCGAGAGTATGCGCCCGCACGGGGGCCCCGCATCGGAAATTCAGGGGGACCGTCGCCATGTCCACACAACCTGTTCGCAGGTAATTCGAATTGTTGCCGCAGGGCACGTCGAAGACGCCGTAGACCGGCCGCCAGCAGGCCATCGGTAGGCCGTCAGTAGGTCGTCAACGGGCCGGCAAGGGGGGCATCAACCGACCACTAAAGTCCAATGAACCGGACATATCACCAGAGTCGCCCGCGAGTGTTATGCGCCCTTTAGTCAGGATGAATTGGGATAGAGCAGCCTTATACGGTCAACGGATCGGTATGCGGAGTCCCTTGCGCGCAGACAGGCAAACATCTCCAAAATCCTGGGTACTCACAGGCGTTAAGCAGGAATGACGTCCGGCGTTTTACGCAGACGCATAATCAACGCTAGGGTGCCTCAGATGTTCCACGCCGCCACGTCCCCCGCATGCGCAGCGAGGTCCAGGATCGTCTCCCCGAGTTCTTGGTGGGAGGGCCTGTGACGAACTCGCTCCGACCGCACGGCCACCACAGGGCGCCGCTCCCCCCGGCACAGCAGCCGGCGGAGGGAGTGCCGAGTCCGCGCTCACCCCAGTCCACGCGGTCGGCCACCGGTGCCGCCACACCGGGCGCCAAGCCCGCCAAGCAACGCGACGCCTTCTTCGACAACGCCAAGTACCTGGCGATCGTGCTCGTGGCCATGGGCCACGCATGGGAACCGCTGAAGGACCAAAGTCGCATCCTCGAAGCGGCGTACTCGGTTGTGTACGCCTTCCACATGCCGGCCTTCATCATCATCTCCGGCTATTTCTCGCGCAGTTTCGACATGCGCCCCGACCGGCTGAAGCGGCTGGTGACGGGTGTGGTCGTGCCGTACGTCGTCTTCGAGACGGCGTACTCCCTCTTCAAGCGGTGGGCCGCCCCCGACCCCACGCATCCGATCAGCCTGCTCGACCCCTGGTATCTGACCTGGTTCCTGGTCGCGCTCTTCGTCTGGCGGCTGACCACCCCACTGTGGAAGCTGGTCCGCTGGCCGCTGCCGCTCGCGCTCACCGTCGCCGTGCTCGCCTCCATCTCGCCCGACATCGGCGCCACGCTGGATCTGCAGCGCGTCCTGCAGTTCCTGCCGTTCTTCGTGCTGGGCCTGATCATGAAGCCCGAGCACTTCCAGCTGGTGCGCCGTCGTTCGGTGCGGATCCTGTCGGTGCCGGTCTTCGCCGCCGCGCTCGCCGTGGGTTACTGGGCGGTGCCCCGGATGAACACGGCGTGGTTCTACCACCGCGACGCCGCGCAGGAACTCGGCGCTCCGTGGTGGGCCGGTGCCGTGATGACGCTCGCGCTCTTCGGCTGCTCGATGGTCCTCACCGCGTGCTTCTTCGCGTGGGTGCCGCGGCGCTCGTTCTGGTTCACGGCGCTCGGCGCGGGCACGCTGTACGGCTACCTGCTGCACGGTCTCGTGGTCAGGGCCTCCGAGTACGGGGGCTGGATGGACGCGGCGTGGCTGCACGAGCCGCTCGGCGAGATCCTCGTGACGCTCGCCGCGGCCGCGCTCGTCACCGTGCTGTGCACCCCGCCCGTCCAGCGGATCTTCCGCTTCGCGATGGAGCCCAAGATGGAGTGGGCCTTCAAGCGGGACGCCGCGGAGCTGGCCCGGGAAAGGGCCAGGGCCCAGGCCCAGGCCCAGGCCAAGGTCTAGGACCAGGCCTAGGACCAGGCCTAGACGATCACCTGAGTGCGGGTCCGGGAGCCGTCCCGGGCCCGCATTCTCGTGTTCGGGCTCAGGGGCCGGGCGTTCGGGCTCAAGGACCGGGCGTTCCGGCTCAGGGGCCCGGCGGGAGGTCCAGCAGCGCGCGCATCGTCGCGTACTTCTTCGTCAGCCGGGCCCTGGTGTGCTCGTCGAGGACCGCGAGCCGGGCCGGGTCGGCGTTGTGCGCCAGGTCGGACACCTTCACCAGGAGGGCGCCCGGGGTCGTACGGATGCGTCGCGCGTACGACTCCGGCGGCTCCCCCTCCTGTTTGGTGAGCGCGAGCACGATGTCCTTCGTGCGGCGGGTCAGCGCGGCCTCGCGCAGCCAGTCCTCGGAGAGTGCGGCGTCCTCGAGCGCGTCGTGGAGCCAGGCGGCCGCCATCTGTTCGTCGTCTCCGCCGCGGTCTCGGACCCCTTCCGCTACGGCCTCAAGGTGCTCGGCGTACGGGCGGCCCGCCTTGTCGGTCTGGGCTGCGTGCGCCTCGCGGGCGAGGGCTTCGACTTCGGCCAGGGTCAGAAGAGTCTGCGTCACCTCCCCAGTGTCTCCCTGTGTCCCTCGTACGCCGTGTGGTTGGAGGTTTTTCGCCCCCGCCGCCCCTGCCCGTCCCGTACCTGGGGGCTCCGCACCCAGACCCCCGTATCGCGCTGACGCGCTCGTCCTCATACGCCGGACGGGCTGAACAACCAAGCGCCGGACGGGCTGAACAACATCGCGGTTCGCGCTAGTGCTCAAACGCCGGACGGGCTGAATGATCTCCGGCGCCGGACGGGCTGAAATGCAGGGGGACGTTGGGGCCCTCTCGGCAGATCAGCAGGAGTGCCCGGTCGTCGTTGACGTCCTTGGCCACGGCTTCGATGAGGTGCCAGGCGGCTCCGTGGAAGCCGCCGGCGACGTAGCGGTCGGCTTCGCCCGTCAGGCGGTCGATGCCCTCGACGATGTCGCGGTCGGCCGTCTCCACCAGTCCGTCCGTGAACAGCATCAACACATCTCCGGGACGGAGCGAGCCCTTCGCGGGGTCGAACTGAGCGCCGTCGTACACACCCAGCAACGGCCCTTCCGCCGCCTTCTCCTCCCAGCGGCCGCTGCCCGCGCTGAGCTGGAGGCCCGGAGGGTGGCCGGCCGAGAAGAGTTCGTAGTCGCCCGAGTCCAGGTCGAGGACCAGGTGGATCGAGGTCGCGAAGCCCTCGTCCCAGTCCTGGCGGAGGAGGTATCCGTTCGCGGCGGGCAGGAAGGCGTGCGGCGGGAGTGAGCCGAGGAGGCCTCCGAAGGCTCCCGACAACAGCAGCGCGCGCGAACCCGCGTCCATGCCCTTGCCCGACACGTCCGTGAGGACGACCTCCAGCGTGCGGCCGCCGTTCGTACGGGCGGCCACCACGAAGTCACCGGAGAACGACTGCCCGCCCGCCGGTCGCAGCGCCATTTCCCGGTGCCAGCCCAGCGGCAGCTTCGGCAGCTTGCTCTGCACCCGGATCCGTTCGCGGAGGTCGAAGAGCATGGTGCCGCCCCGTCGCCAGGGCACGCCCACCCGGCTGCGGAACTGCGCGATGAGGAGGCCGAAGAAGCCGCACGCGGCGACCACCAGCACCACGCCCGGCGTCACCCGGGACGGGCCCTCCGTGTACGGGCCCAGCTTCACGGACTCCACTATGAGCGCGGTGGCCGCGGCCGCGTACAGACCGAGCAGGCTGGCCGGACGGAGCAGGAGGCCGCCGGCCACGATGGGAAGGACCAGGGCCGCGGGTGAGCACCACACCGAGTTCACCAGCGTCGTGGCGGCGATCAGCGGAATGGTCAGCAGCAGACCGGCCAGCGCGATCCAGTCGGAACCGTCCCCGCGGAAGTAGTCGACGGCGGATCTGCGCACGCCTGTGCGGGCCCGGTGTACCTGCTTCTTCAACCGGGCCGTGAACGTCTCGGCTTCCGCGCGCCGCTCTCGTCCTGCTGCCATTAGTTCGGGACCCTATCCATCGGACCAGGTGCTTGGCACGGGAGGTCCCACTTGTCCCCCGTCCGAGCGCTCAACTTCACAGAGAACTTCACAGCGGGCGGCCTCGACAGCCGGGAGAAATCCCCTCGCTCCTACCGCATTGCCCTGGTACGCATGGGCTATGACGACTGATGTGCGGGTGTTGCAGAAGGCCGACTGGACAGAGTGGTACGACAACCTCATCCGCGCGTTCGGCGGGGTGCCGGAGTCGTCCGACGAGCGTGAGCTGTACAACGCGCTCACAGAGTACGACCGTTCCCTGGGCGTTTGGGCCGGAGATCACTGCGTTGCCACGGCGAGCGCGTTCTCGTTCCGCGTCACCGTCCCCGGCGGCGCCTCCGTACCGGCGGCGGGCATCACCATGGTGAGCGTCGCGGCCACGCACCGGCGGCGCGGGGTGCTGACCGCGCTGATGCGACGCCAGCTGGACGACATCCGAGCGGGGGGTGAGCCGCTCGCCGTCCTTACCGCGTCGGAGCCGGCGATCTACGGCCGGTTCGGCTACGGCATCGCGACGCTGCAGCTCAACGCCGAGATCGACACCAGCCGCGTACGACTGTCCGTGCCGCCCGGCACCGACGACATACAGCTGCGGTACGCGGCGCCGGCCGATGTCCTCGACGCCTGCGAGGCGGTGTACGCGCGACTCGTTCCGGGACGGCCGGGGATGCTGGCCCGGCAGCCCGGCTGGGAGCGGTTGCAGGTGCTCGACCCGGAGGACGAGGGGGGCGGGGCGTCGCCGTTGCAGTGCGTGGTCGCCGAGCGGGCCGGCGCCGTCGTCGGCTACGCACGCTACCGGGTCAAGCCGAACTGGGGCCCGTCCGGGCACAACGGCTCGGTGATTCTGAACGACCTGGAGGGGCTCGACCCGGCGGCGCGGGCCGCGCTGTGGCGGTTCCTGTTCGGCATCGACCTGACGTCCACGCTCGTCACCCGTGGCCGGCCCGTCGACGACGGCGTGCAGCACCTGGTGTCCGACATCCGCCGCTGCAATCTGCGCATGAGGGACTCGCTGCACGTACGGCTCGTCGACGTCGGCGCCGCGCTGGAGGCGCGGACGTATCAGGCGCCGGTGGACGTGGTGTTCGAGGTCGAGGACGCGTTCTGCCCCTGGAACGAAGGGCGTTGGCGGCTCGCCGGGGACGCGAAGGGCGCGTCGTGCGCGCGTACGGACGACGCGGCCGATCTCGTGCTGTCCGTACGGGAGTTGGGGGCCGCGTATCTCGGCGGGGTGTGCCTGGCGTCGCTTGCGGCGGCGGGGCGCGTGCGGGAGGTGCGCAAGGGCGCGCTGGCGGAGGCGTCGGTCGCGTTCTCGTCAGCGGTGGCGCCCTGGCTGCCGCACGGGTTCTGACAGCTGTCCGTGCGCTGTTCCGACTGCTGTCCGAGCGCTGTTCCGACTGCTAGCGGCGCTGGCAGGCCGGGCACCAGAAGAGGTTGCGGGCGGCGAGATCGGCGGTGCGGATCTCGCCGCCACAGATGTGGCAGGGCAGGTTGGCCCTGCGGTACACGTAGACCTCGCCGCCGTGGTCGTCGACGCGCGGCGGGCGGGCCATGGCCTCCGGCGTGTGTTCCGGGCGGACGGTGTCGATGCGGTTGTTGCGGACTCCCTCGCGCATCAGCGCGACCAGATCGTCCCAGATCGCGTCCCACTCGGCGGGGGTGAGGTCCCTGCCCGTGCGGTACGGGTCGATGCCGTGCCGGAAGAGGACCTCCGCGCGGTAGACGTTGCCCACGCCCGCGATGATCTTCTGGTCCATGAGGAGCGCGGCGATCGTCGTACGGCTGCGGGAGATCCGGCGGTACGCGGCCGACGGGTCGGCGTCCGGGCGGAGGGGGTCCGGGCCGAGGCGGTCGTGTACCGCCTTCTTCTCGGCGTCCGTGATCAGGGCGCAGGTGGTGGGGCCGCGCAGGTCGACGTACGACGTGGTGTTCGCGAGGCGGAGGCGGACGGTGTCCGTGGGGGGCGGGGCGGGGGCGTCGCCGAAGTTGACCTTGCCGAACAGGCCGAGATGGATGTGGATCCAGTCCGCAGCGCGGAAGCCGAGGAAGAGGTGCTTGCCGTGGGCTTCGGCGGTGGTGAGCTCGGAGCCGTCCAGGAGGGTGGCGGCATCGGTGAACTTGCCCTGCGGGCTGGTCACGCGGGTCTTCCCGCCCCCGAAGCTCGCGAGGTAGTCCTCGGCGAGCCGGTGGATCGTGTGCCCCTCGGGCACGGGTCCTCCTGTTTGTCTGTCCTGTGACGGCCCAGGCGGTTCTTCGCCCCCTCCGCCCCTGCCCGTCCCGAATCTGGGGGGGCTCCGGCCCCGAGACCCCTCGTATCGCGCTTCGCGCTCGTCCTCAAACGCCGGACGGGCTGAAAATCTCCAGCCCGGCCGGCAAAGGTCCCCTGGAGGCTACGACTGCTGCGGGTGGTGGGCCGGGACCGGGGGGAGCTCGCCCGTGGTCTCGTACGTCGTGAGCATGCCGATGCGGCGGATGTGGCGCTCGTCACCGGAGAAGGGGGTGTTGAGGAAGGTCTCGACGAACTTCGTCGCCTCCTCCTGCGTGTGCATGCGGGAACCGACCGCGACCACGTTGGCGTTGTTGTGCTCACGGCCGAGGGTCGCCGTCTCCTCGCTCCATGCGAGGACGGCACGAACACCGGCCACCTTGTTCGCGGCGATCTGCTCACCGTTGCCCGAGCCGCCGATCACGATGCCGAAGGACCCGGGGTCGGCCGCCGTGCGCTTCGCGGCGCGCAGGCAGAAGGGCGGGTAGTCGTCCTGGGCGTCGTAGATGTGGGGCCCGCAGTCGACGGGCTCGTGGCCCGCGGCCCTGAGCCACTCGACGAGGTGGTTCTTGAGCTCGAAGCCTGCATGGTCGGAACCGAGATACACGCGCATGGTTCGAGTCTGACATGGCCGTTTCGGCGCGGCAGCCTCGGGTGTCGGCCCGGCAGGTGTGAGCCGCGCTATAGAACCTCTGGGATACCTCGGGTAACAATACGGAATCAAAGGTTCCCGTATTTGGACACCTCAGATTCACCGGTCCAGCTTCTGCACCGCTCGTACGGGAGCTCGTACCGGCGTCCTGGCCGCAACCGCGGCAGGACGCGCATCCGCTCACCCGGCGCAAAGGAAATCCCGTCAATGACCTCGCAGCCGACCCCCACGAAGGCCGCAAACGGCCATGGAGGCCCCGGAGAACCCGGTGGCGGTCTCCATGCCGGACTCAAGAACCGTCACCTCTCCATGATCGCCATCGGCGGTGTCATCGGAGCCGGGCTCTTCGTGGGCTCCAGCTCCGGTATCGCCACCGCCGGGCCCGGCATCCTGCTCTCCTACGCACTCGTCGGCACGCTCGTGGTGCTGGTGATGCGGATGCTCGGTGAGATGTCCGCGGCCAACCCGACTTCCGGGTCCTTCTCTGCGCACGCCGACCGTGCACTCGGGCGCTGGGCCGGGTTCTCGATCGGCTGGCTCTACTGGTTCTTCTGGGTCGTCGTGCTGGCCGTGGAGGCCACCGCCGGCGCCTCGATCCTCGAAGGCTGGATACCGGCAGTGCCCCAGTGGGCCTGGGCGCTCATCGTGATGGTCGTCCTCACCGCCACCAACCTGGTGTCCGTCGGGTCGTACGGCGAGTTCGAGTTCTGGTTCGCCGGCATCAAGGTCGTGGCGATCGGCGCGTTCATCGTCATCGGCGGGCTCGCCATCTTCGGTGTGCTGCCAGGTGTCGACGCCGAGCAGGCGGGGCTCAGCAACCTCACCGGCCACGGCGGGTTCCTGCCCAACGGGCCCGGCGCGATCCTCACCGGTGTGCTCCTGGTCGTCTTCTCCTTCATGGGCAGCGAGATCGCGACCCTCGCGGCCGGTGAGTCCGAGGACCCGCAGCGCGCCGTGACCAAGTCGACCAACAGCATCATCTGGCGCATCGGCGTCTTCTACCTCGGCTCGATCTTCGTGGTCGTGGCCCTGCTGCCGTGGAACGACCCGTCGATCAAGGAGAGCGGCTCGTACGTCGCCGCCCTCGACTCCCTCGGCATCGCGCACGCCGGTCAGATCATGAACTTCATCGTGCTGACCTCGGTGCTGTCGTGCCTCAACTCCGGGCTCTACACGGCCTCCCGCATGGCCTTCTCGCTCGGCCGGCGCGGCGATGCCCCGAGGGCCTTCGCCCGGACCACGAAGCGCGGTGTGCCGCTGATCGCCATCATCGTCTCGGTCGTCTTCGGCTTCGTCGCCGTCTTCTTCAACTACAAGTTCCCGGACTCGGTCTTCCTCTTCCTGGTCAACTCCAGCGGTGCGGTCGCCCTGTTCGTCTGGCTGGTCATCTGCTTCTCGCAGCTGCGGATGCGGAAGATCATCCAGCGCGAGGCGCCGGAGAAGCTGGTCGTGAAGATGTGGCTGTACCCGTACCTGACCTGGGCGACGGCCGCGCTGATCGTCTTCGTCCTCGGCTACATGCTGACCGACACCGAACACGACGGCCGTACGACCGTGCTGCTGTCGCTGCTGGTCGCGGCGGTGGTCCTCGTCATCGCGGTGATCCGGCAGAAGATCGGAGCGGGGGTGCGTCCGGGTGCGGCCTCCGTGCAGGCGGCCTCGGACGAGCCTCGCGACGAAGAGCACGTGAAGGTCGGCTGAGCCGGCTGAAGCCGACTGCACTGAGTCGGCTGCGGCATGGCGTGACACGTCGTGACGTGACGGAGGGGGCTCGTGGCTAACGCCGCGAGCCCCCTCCGTATGTCCGGCATGGTCCACGTCCGTATGTCCGGCATGGACTACGTCCGGCGTGCGTCCGGCCGGGTCCATGTCCGGCGGGGGCTCCGCTCACAGCACGGTGAAGCTCCTCCTGACCTGTTCGTAGACCTTGAGCGCCTGGCTCTCGATGTCCGGCTCGTACCAGGTGTTGATCTGGTACGACTTGCCGTCGACGTCGAAGCCGAGCAGCTGGGCGTGGTAGTGCACGCCTTTGAGCGTGAAGGTGTACTCCCAGACGACCGCGGGCCGGCCCTGGAACGTCGTGTTCTCCAGCCGGATCTTCTGGTAGTCCCGGCCCTGCCGGGCGTTCCGTTCCGAGGTCTGCCAGGTCTGCATCAGGTCACCCTTGGCGAGGGAGGACTTGGCCGCGAGTTCCTGTTTTCCGTCGGGTGAGGTGTAGTGCACCTCGGAGCCCGTCTTCAGGTCGCGGCGCCAGCCTTTGGGCGTCACCCACGCGTACCCTCCAGCCTCCCGGTGCGCTCCCGGGGGCGGGCTGGGCGGACGTGAGGTGCCCTCGACGGTGGGCGAGGGGCTGCCCTTCGTGCCGGCCGAGGCGGTCGGCACGGATGACCCGGACGACCCGGTCTTGCCGTCGGGCGAACCGCTCGTCGCGGCGATGACGATCCAGGCGACGAGTCCCGCCGCGACCACACCGCCCGCGGTGGCCAGACCCGTACGGCGCCTGCTTCGTCGCGGGGCGGACGGCACGGCGGGGCCGGGGAGTTCGCCCGGGGGCATCACGGGGATCGGGGCGGGGGCCGTCGGCCGCCGGGCGACCTCTGTCGTCGCGCCGGGGGTACCGGCCGAGGGGATCTCCGAGCCGGCCTCCGCGCGCAGTTCGGAGGGGACTTCGGTGGAGGCGTTGGGGGTGGGGATCGTCTCGGGTACGGCCTTGGGTGCGTGCTCGGGCTCGGATACGGCCTTGGGTGCTCGTTCGGGCCGCGGTTCCTCTGAGGGCGGGACGGCTTCAGGGAGATCTTGCGGGGCCTGTGGGGCCTGCGAGGGCTGTCGTATGGCACGTATCAGGTCGGCGTCCAGGAGTGCAGGGGTGGGCAACTCCTGGTGTGCCTCAGGGGCTTGATGCGCATCAGGCGCCTCGGGGGTCACAGTGGCCTTGGGGGCCGCAGGTACCTCGGGGGTCGCAAGCAGCTCTGGAGTCACAAAGGCATCAGAGGCCTCAGGCACCTCGGGGGCTACAGGGGCAGCAGAGGCCGGCTCCTCCTGGGCCGACGAAATGGACCCCGATCCCGGCCCAAGCTCCGGCTGCGGCCCGGCAGCCGGAAACGCGATCTCCCCCAGCGTCCCCTCAAGCTCCTCCAGACCAGGCCTCGCCTCCGGTTCCTTCTCCAGCAAGGCTGCCAGAATGTCCCGCAACTCACCCGCCGTGGACGGGAGTTCCGGCTCCTCGTACAGAACCGCGTGCAGGGTCGCCAAGGTTGTGGCGCGGGAGAAGGGAGAGCGGCCGCCGAGGGCCGCGCAGAGGGTGGCGCCCAGGGACCACACGTCGGAGGGCGGGCCCTGCGGGCGGCCGGAGACGCGTTCGGGCGCCATGTAGTCGGGGGAGCCGACCAGCATCCCGGCCATGGTGAGCGCCTCCGCGTCCTGCAACGCGGCGATGCCGAAGTCGGTGAGGACGACGCGGTTGCCGCGCCGCTCGACCAGGACGTTGCCCGGTTTGATGTCGCGGTGCAGCACTCCCCCGGCGTGCACCTGGCGCAGCGCCGCGACCAGTTCGAGCCCGATGCGGGCCGCCTCGCGCGGGCCGATGGGTCCGTCCTCCACCACCATCTGTTCGAGGGAACGTCCGGCGACAAGTTCCATGACGATCCACAGCCGCTCACCCTCGTCAACGACGTCGTAGATGCGGACGACGTTGGGGTGGTCGATCCGGGCCGTGGCCCTGGCTTCGCGCAGGGTTCGCTCGCGGCGCGTACGCGAGTCTTCGGGGTCGAGTCCGTCGATGCGCATTTCCTTGACCGCGACCTGCCGGTCGAGCATTTCGTCGGCGGCCCGCCACACCCGCCCCATTCCTCCCTGCCCGATACTCTCTACCAGCCGATAACGCCCCGTCACCAATAATCCCGGAACACCGCCCCGTACATGCGCAGACAATCCCCGCACCCCCTCAACACACGCAACACCCTGTCGGCACAACAGAAACACAATGGTCACACTTCAGGTCGTACCAGCATAGTGCGGAGAAATCTTGTGGTACCTCTTCAAGTACTGCGAATTCAGGCGCAGCCAAGGGGGACGAACATGAGTTCTCGTCACACGACGACCATCGCGGGATCGCTGCTCACGGCATCTTTCTCGGCCGTGTTGATCCTTTCCTTCACCGCCGTCGCGGACGACCAGGGGCCGGGGAGCAGCAAGGGGGGAAAGGTAATTGACGAGGCACCGGCGGGCGTAAAGCTGACCACGCTGCTGCCCGAGAAGATCTCGGTCGACAACAGTTCACAGAAGACCGCGATAACCGCCACGGTAAAGAACGAAGGCACCAAGGACAGCGGCGACATCAGGCTTTTGGTGGTCGGATTCGACGGCCTGACGGTCAAGAGCGTTCAGGGCTGCTCCGCTCTCGCCGAAAAGGATCTGCCCGAAGGCTCGAACAGTGGTTTCAGTTGTGCCGTCGGCAATCTCGCGGCGGGCAAGTCGAAGTCGTACGCCGTCGACGCGACGTTCGATCTGGGAAAGACCGGCAAGATCTGTCTGCCGGTGCAGACGAGCGACGGGAAGAAGACGTACTGGCAGCAGGGCCCGGTGCCGTTCGGTACGACGAACCCGTCGCCGAACGCCCCGGCCACCCCGCTTCTGCTCGGCACCGACAACCAGCCGGTGGCACCCGGCGGTGACGAGCTGCCCAGGACCGGCGCGGGGAGCGACGTCCTGCCGCTCGGTGTGGCGGGCGCGGCGCTGATCTCCGCGGGGGCGGCGGGTCTGTGGTGGGCCCACTGGCGTCCGCGGCAGCGGGGGCAGCAGTCCTAGCGGCCACTCGGCCATACGGGAAGGGCGGGCCGGGATGCCGAACGCGGCATCCCGGCCCACCCTTTCTCTTCCGCAGGAACTGCAACCTGGGGACTGAGAGGTCACTTCTCAGCTCGAGGTCACTTCTTGTTGACGAGCTTCCACGCCGCGGGCAGGACGCCCATCGCCAGGGCCGCCTTGAGGGCGTCGCCGATCAGGAACGGGGTGAGGCCCGCCGCGATGGCCGCGCTCGCCGGCATGTCGGCGGCCATGGCCAGGTACGGGACGCCGATCGCGTAGATGATCGCCTCGCCGATCAGCATCGTGCCCGCCATCCGCGGCATGGAGCGGTCGGCACCGCGGCGGGCGAGGGCGCCCACGACGGTGGAGGCGAGGAGCATGCCGAGGATGTAGCCGAAGGACACGCTGACGCCGGAGGCGCCCCCGGCGAACCACGGGACGCCGGCCAGGCCGACCAGCGCGTACACCGCGAGCGACAGGAAGCCGCGGCCCGCGCCGAGCGCCGTGCCGACGAGGAGCGCCGCGAAGGTCTGGCCGGTCACCGGCACCGGGGAGCCCGGCACCGGCACCGCGATCTGGGCGGCGAGGCCGATGAGGGCGGCGCCCCCGAGCACGAGGGCGGCGTCCCGGACGCGGGAGGCGGGGAGCAGGTCGGCGAGGACCTCCCCGGGGCGGGAGGTGGTGGCGGCAGCGGTGCTCATGGGGACTCCGGCGATGGGATACCCCCTGCTCCTTTGTGAGCTTGGGGGAAGGCAGATTGGGACACCGTGACGCTATCCCAGGCGTACACGACCGATCACCGTCAGCGGTCGACAAAGGGGGGATCGGGGGGTTGGTGGGCTCCTTACAAACGATGGCATGTACACCTGAGTCGGGGTGATGCCGGTCACTGAGGCGGGGTCGTGTTGGCCACGGGGGCGGGTGGCCGGTGACTGTGGGGATCCACCAAAGTTTTTTCGCCCCCTCCGCCCCTACCCGTCCCGATCACTGGGGGCTGCCGCCCCCAGACCCCCCGCTTGTCGCGCTTCGCGCTCGTCCTCAAAGCCGGACGGGCTGCACATCATCCGGTAGCCGAATGCTCACGCTCCGCACGGGCTGCGTCCGGATGATGAACAGTCAATCCCCCTAATCGGAGTGACTGCCCAGAATGGGGCAGTTTTGCCCGCCTCACGTATCGGACGAGCCGCGCCCATGCCCAGCACCACCCTGGAGAACCCGCCGGAGGCGGACGTCTCCCTCTCTCACGGTCTCAAGCAGCGCCACCTCTCGATGATCGCCCTCGGCGGGGTGATCGGCGCCGGTCTGTTCGTCGGATCCGGGGCGGGGATCGCCGCCGCCGGGCCCTCCATCGTCATCGCGTACACCCTCTCCGGACTCCTCGTTATGCTCGTGATGCGGATGCTCGGCGAGATGTCGGCCGCGTATCCGTCGTCCGGTTCCTTCTCCGCGCACGCGGAGCGGGCGATCGGGCCGTGGGCGGGCTTCACCGTCGGCTGGGCGTTCTGGGTACTGCTGTGCACGGCCGTGGGCCTCGAAAGCATCGGCGCCGCGAAGATCGTCACCGGCTGGCTGCCCGGCACGCCCGAGTGGGCATGGGTGGCCCTCTTCGTGGTCGTCTTCTGTGCCACGAACCTCGCCGCCGTGAAGAACTTCGGCGAGTTCGAGTTCTGGTTCGCCGCGCTGAAGGTCGGCGCGATCAGCCTGTTCCTCGTCCTCGGCGTGCTCGCGATCGCCGGGGTCCTGCCGGGCGCGGACTCCCCGGGGACCTCGAACCTCTTCGGCGAAGGGGGCTTCCTGCCGAACGGCGCCGAGGGCCTCGTCATCGGCCTGCTCGCGTCGGTGTTCGCGTACGGCGGCCTGGAGACCGTGACGATCGCGGCGGCCGAGTCGGAGAACCCGGTCAAGGGCGTCGCGAACGCCGTACGCACCGCCATGTGGCGCATCGCGCTGTTCTACATCGGCTCGATGGCGATCGTCGTCACCCTCGTCCCGTGGGACTCCAAGGAGGTCGTCGAGAAGGGCCCGTACGTCGCCGTCCTCGACCAGCTCGGCATCCCGGGCGCCGCGCAGTTGATGGACGTGGTCGTGTTCGTGGCCCTGCTCTCGGCGATGAACGCCAACATCTTCGGCGCCTCGCGCATCGCGTACTCCCTGGTGGAGCGCGGCCAGGGCCCGAAGAGCCTGGGCAAAGTCTCGTCCGGCGTCCCGCGCGTGGCCGTCCTCGCGTCGTCCGTCTTCGGCTTCGTGTGCGTCGTCCTCAGCTACTGGCGTCCGGACGACGTCTTCCCCTGGCTGCTGAACATGATCGGCGCGGTGATCCTCATCGTCTGGATCTTCATCGCGGTCACGCAGCTGCGGCTGCGGCGCAGGCTGGAGCGGGAGGCACCGGAGAAGCTGGTCGTACGGATGTGGGCCTTCCCGGTGCTGACCTGGGTCGCCCTGGCGGGGATGGTGGCGATCTTCGTGCTGATGGCACGGGAGTCGGACACCCGCGTCCAGCTGTACTCGTCGGGCGGCATGACGCTGTTCCTGGCGTCGGTCGGCTACGCCTGGCAGAGGACACGCGCCCGCGCCTGACGCGTACTGGCCGAAAGACACGTGCCCGCGCCTGATGCATACGGGCGGCAGGCACGCGCCCGCGCCTGACACGTACAGGCGGCAGGCACGCGCCCGCGCCCAACACATACGGCCCCTGTGGCCGGAGGGCCCTCGCACGAAGGACGGTTTCGTGCGAGGGCCCTGTCGTGTGCCCGGGCGCGGATCCCCCGGCGCGTTCGGCGCCCCCTCGGCGGTGGCCGGGAGTGGGATGCCCGTCCGGAGGACCTGCGCGCGTGTGGCCACGACCAACGCGCGATCACAGGGTGAGCGCCTGTGACCATGAACGCCTCTCTCCCGGTCGCCATCGAGACGATGCGCGCCACGGCCGCCCGCGTGCTCGCTGAGGACGCGCAGCCGCCCACGGCCGACGAGTTGCACACGCTGACCTTGCCGTGCGAGGGCCACCTGACGCTGCTGATCCCGGAGGTCTTGAAGGCGTGCCTGGGACGGCCGGACGACGACACGCTCACCGCGGGGGCCCTGAAGGGAGTTGTCCAGGCCCGTACGCGGCTGGACATCGTGCCCGGCATGCAGTGGTCCCGCCAGGTTGCCCACGCCCAGCGCCTGGCCCGCTCGGTCGACTGCCTGCTCGGGCATCTGGAGAACCTGGCCGGTAAGCACACGTGACGGTACCCATGACGCATCTGCCGCCGCGATGACGAGCCGATCAGCGAGAAGCCGGTGACGGTCACGCACGAGGAGACCGCGTCCGGACCCGGGCCGGATCGCGTGAAGCCCCTCACGCACAGGGAACATTGAGCGACAGCAGGCCGGCCTCCCCGTCCCGTACGTGGAGTTCGGTGAGGGCCGCGTTGCGCAGGTGGGGGAAGACGCGGCGGTACTCGCTCAGGGGGATGGACAGGAGGGAGCAGAGGACCAGGCGGAGGAGGGTGTTGTGGGCGACGACCAGGACGCGTTCGCCGGGGTGGGCGGTGGCGATGCGGCGCAGGGCGCGCGCGCCGCGGGCCGCGGCGGTGCGGGGGTCCTCCGCCTCCGGGAAGGGGTACGACACCGGGTCGGCCCGGAACGCCTTCGCGCGGTCCGGGTTCTCCGCCTCGAACTCGGCGAGCGTGCGGCCCTCCACGACCCCGAAGTCGCATTCGCGCAGGGCGGGTTCGCGGTGCGGGGTGAGACCCAGGGCGCTGCAGGCGGGCTCCGCGGTGGCCATGGCGCGGGCGACGGTCGACGTCCAGACCGCGTCGACCGGGTGCGCGGCGGCCCAGCGGCCGAGAGCCTGAGCCTCGGCGCGCCCCTCGTCGGTGAGGGGGACGTCGCTGATGCCCGCGTAACGGTTCTCGGCGTGCCAGATGGTCTGCCCGTGCCGGGCCAGCAGAAGGGTCGCACCGCGGGTGCTCGTCGTACTCATGACCCCGCAGTATCCAGGTCCAGGCGCACGCGCGCGTGCGCCGCGACGGAAGGGGGCAGCCAGCCGCGCCGCTCCAGCTCGTCGACGAGCCGGGCGTACGGGTCGGCGAAGACTGCCGTACGGGCGGGGCGGGGTTCGACAACCGTGCGGACGCGGACCATGCGGTCGGCGGCGTCCGCGAGCGAAGGGGCGGCTCCACTGCCGTACGCCGCCAACACGGCCATGCCCAGGGCGGGTTCGGTCTGTCCGGGTACGCGAGCGCGCCGGACGGTTCGAAGGCGCCGGCCCGGGGGTCCATCGCGGCGGGCTCGGCCTGCGGATCGGCCCGTACACCTTCCGGGCGGAGAACCAGTTCCTGCCGACGGACTTCCGACGGGGCACCGGAGCCAACGATTTCGGCACCGCGTTCGCGGAATACGCGCTGTACTACCGACTGGGGGTGGACGCGGTGGTGACGGACTTCCCGGACCTGGCGGCGATCGCGCGGAGAAGCTCATGACGAAGAGCAAGGCCTGTCCGACCTGCGGCGGCATGCAGGACTTCCGTCCACTCACCGATGCCGAGAAGGTAGCTGTGCAGACGATCAAGAAGATCGTCTACGTGCACGACTACTGGCGTTGCGCAGTCGCGGGCTGTCTGTGGTTCCAGCGCTACGACAAGAGGAGCGACGGCGGCTTCCTCCCCGAGGAGTTCCGCACACCCAAGCCCGATCCCGACACAGGCTGACGCCCCGTTGTCAGACCCTCCTGGCACTCTTCATCCATGGACACCGGAGAGTTCTGGAACGTGGTCGAAGAAGCGCGGCGCCAGACGGGCGACCCGTCGGACAGCGAGGCCGTCGCCGAGCGGGCGGTCGCGCTGCTCGCCGAGCGGCCGGCCGGGGAGATAGTCGCCGCCCAGCAGGTGCTGTGGGACCTGCTGGCCATGTCGTACCGCAATCCCCTGTGGGCGGCGGCGTATGTCATCAACGGCGGCTGTTCCGACGACGGCTTCGACTACTTCCGCGGCTGGCTGCTCCTGCAGGGACAGCAGGTGTACGAGCGTGTCGTGGCCGAGCCCGACGCGCTCGCGGAGCTGGCGGTGGTCCGGGACGCGGCCGAGGAGGGCTTCGAGATGGAGTGCGAGAGCGCCCTCGGTCTCGCCTGGGACGCGTATCTCAGGGCGACCGGCGAGGAGCTGCCCCAGGACTCCTTCACGATCAGGTATCCGGATCTGGAGCCGGCCTGGGACTTCGACGACACCGGGGAGACGGAGCGCCGGCTGCCACGGCTCAGCGCCCTCTACGCCGAGTAGGCGAAGGGCCCTCCACGCCGAGTGGGAGGAGGGTCCTCTACGCCGAGCAGGCGCGGGTGGCGTGTGCGTGGCAGCCGGCGCCGGGGCTCACAGGTTGCTGAAGTCCGGCCCCGCCGTCCGCGTGCGCTTGATCTCGTAGAAGCCCGGCACCGAGGCGACGAGCAGCGTGCCGTCCCACAGCTTGGCGGCCTCCTCGCCCTTGGGGGCGGGGGTGACGACCGGGCCGAAGAAGGCGATCTGCTCGCCGTCGTGGCCGGGGACGGCGATGACCGGGGTGCCGACGTCCTGGCCGACCTTGTCGATGCCCTCCTTGTGGGAGGCGCGCAGCTCGGCGTCGTACTCGAAGTCCTCCTGGTCCCAGTAGGCCATGAGGTCGGCGGGCAGGCCGGCCTCCTCGAGCGCGGCCGCGGTCGCCTCGCGGGTCGGGCCCTCCTCCTGGTTGTGGATGCGGGTGCCGAGCGCTGTGTAGAGCGGGCCGAGGACGTCGTCGCCGTGCTTCTGCCAGGCGGCGGTCACGACGCGGACCGGCTGCCACGCCGTGGTCGCGAGCATCTCGCGGTACTCCTCGGGAAGCTCGTCCAGCTTGGGCTCGTTCAGGACGGCGAGGCTCATGATGTGCCAGCGGACCTCGATGTCCCGGACCTTCTCCACTTCCAGGACCCACCGCGAGCTCATCCAGGCCCAGGGGCACAGCGGGTCGAACCAGAAGTCGACGGGGGTCTTGCCGGATGTCGTGGCGGTCTCGGACATGGCTCTCCTCGGAATGCGGTGGACGAAGGGCAACGGTGCTCCAGGTACTCCTTCAGCAGGCAACATCGCCCTCCCGCATCCCATTCCCGGCCCGTTCCCGGCTGTCCGCGGTCAGGGGTGCATGGCAGGATCGGTCCTGTTCAGCCGTATGCGCAACGTATCCGAGATGTCCTGAGGGAGTGCCGCCCGTGCCCGGTGAGAATCTGTCCCGCGACGAGGCCCGGGAGCGGGCCGCCCTGCTGTCCGTCGACGGGTACGACGTGGCCCTCGACCTGCGGTCGGCGGTGGGCGAGTCCGCTACCGTCGATCCCGCCACCGGCGAGGACGGCGCCGACGGGCCGCGGACGTTCCGGTCCGTGACCACCATCCGCTTCCGCTGCGCCGAGCCGGGCGCGGCGAGCTTCGCCGACCTCATCGCATCGAGCGTCACGGCCGTCTCACTCAACGGCCAGGATCTCGACCCGGTCGAGGTCTTCGACGGCTCTCGGATCCGGCTGGAAGACCTGGCCGCCGAGAACGAACTCGTCGTCGACGCCCAGTGCGCCTACTCCCGCACCGGCGAGGGCATGCACCGCTTCGTCGACCCCGAGGACGGCGAGGTGTATCTGTACACGCAGTACGAGCCCGCCGACGCCCGGCGCGTCTTCGCGAACTTCGAGCAGCCGGACCTCAAGGCCCCCTTCCGCTTCGAGGTGCGGGCCCCGGAGGGCTGGACCGTCTGGAGCAACGGCGCCGGTGAACTCACCGACGGCGTCTGGAGGTTCGCCGAGACGAAGCCGATCTCGACGTACATCACGGCGGTCGTGGCGGGCCCGTACCACCACGTGACCGACACCTACACCCGCACGTTCGGCGACGGTACGACGCTGGAGATCCCCCTCGGCGCGATGTGCCGCAAGGGCCTGGCTCCCCACTTCGACTCCGACGACGTGTTCCTGGTGACCAAGCAGGGCCTGGACTTCTTCCACGACCACTTCGACTACCCGTACCCGTTCGGGAAGTACGACCAGGCGTTCGTGCCCGAGTACAACCTCGGCGCGATGGAGAACCCCGGACTCGTGACCTTCCGCGAGGAGTTCATCTTCCGCGGCCAGGTGACGCAGGCGTCGTACGAGGGCCGGGCGAACGTCATCCTGCACGAGATGGCGCACATGTGGTTCGGCGACCTCGTCACCATGGAGTGGTGGGACGACCTGTGGCTCAAGGAGTCCTTCGCCGACTTCATGGGCGCGTTCTCGCTGGTCGGCGCCACCCGCTTCAAGAACGGCTGGATCACCTTCGCCAACCGCCGCAAGGCGTGGGCGTACCGCGCGGACCAGCTGCCGTCCACGCACCCCATCACGGCGGACATCCACGACCTGCAGGACGCCAAGCTCAACTTCGACGGCATCACGTACGCCAAGGGCGCCAGCGTCCTGAAGCAGCTCGTCGCATACGTCGGCCAGGACGCGTTCCTCGAAGGCGCGCGCCGCTACTTCAAGCGGCACGCGTACGGCAACACGCGCCTCGGCGACCTGCTCGCGGCCCTGGAGGAGACGAGCGGGCGGGACATGGCGGCCTGGGCGCGGTCCTGGCTGCAGACGGCGGGCGTCAACTCCCTCACCCCGCAGGTGATTCTGAACGCGGAGGGCCGGATCGCGGAGCTGTCCGTACTGCAGGAGGCGCCTGAGTCGCACCCCGAACTGCGCCCGCACCGCGTGGGGTTGGGTCTGTACCGGCGCTCACTCGAAGGCACCCTGGAGCGGTACGCGCGCGCCGAGGTGGACGTCGACGGCCCGCGCACGGTGGTCGCCGAGCTGACCGGCGCCGAGGCCCCTGATCTCGTCCTCGTCAACGACGACGATCTGACGTACTGCAAGATCCGTTTCGACGAGGGCTCGTTGGCCACCCTGCGGGAACGGCTCGGCGAGATCACCGACCCACTGGCGCGCGCCCTGTGCTGGTCGGCGCTGTGGAATCTCACGCGCGACGCTCTCATGCCGGCCCGTGACTTCATCGACCTGGTGCTGCGTTTCGCGGGCGGCGAGTCCGACATCGGTGTGCTCCAGATGCTGCACGCCTGGGCCAACTCGGCGCTCACGCACTACGCGGTGCCCGACTGGCGCGACGAGGGCGGGCGCCTGCTCGCCGAGGGCGCGCTGAGGGAGCTGCGGCTCGCCGAGCCGGGCAGCCAGCACCAGCTCACCTGGGCCCGCTTCTTCGCCACCGTCGCGTCGAGCGAGGCCGATCTCCAGCTGCTGCAGGGGCTGTTGGAGGGCACGGCGAAGATCGACGGGCTCGAGGTCGACCAGGAGCTGCGCTGGGCGTTCCTGGGCCCGCTGGCCGCGCACGGTGTCGCGGACGAGGCGGCGATCACGGCCGAACTGGCCCGCGACGACACCGCGTCCGGCAAGCGCCATCAGATCCGCTGCCTCGCCGCCCGCCCCTCGGCTGCGGTCAAGGCGCAGGCCTGGGCGGCCGTGGTCGAGTCCGACGCGCTCTCGAACGCGCTCGTCGAGGCGACGATCGCCGGGTTCACGCAGCCGTCCCAGCGGGAGCTGCTCGCGCCGTACGTGGCGAAGTACTTCGACGCGATCGTGCGGGTCTGGGCCGAGCGGTCCATCCAGATCGGCATGGACGTGGTGAAGGGACTGTTCCCGGCCCTGGAGGACACGCAGGAGACCCTCGACGCGACGGACGCCTGGCTCACGGCACACGAGGACGCGGCGCCCGCACTGCGGCGGCTGGTGCTGGAGGCGCGGGACGATCTGGCGCGGGGGCTGCGGGGGCAGGCGTGTGATGCGGCGGCGGTCGCGGCCGGTTAGGGCTTACCGGGTGGGGCGGCGGCCGGACAGGACGCGGGCCGTCTGAGGCACCTTGAGGGCACCGGTTCCGGCCGGTGCCCTCTTCGGTGACGTCACCCGATGCGCCCAGTGGTTACGAAATACAGGTATTCAGAGCCGTAACCTTTATTACTCCCCATCCGGACCAGCGCCTTTCGGCAGTCGAACGCCCGTACTTTAGTGCCGTCTTGTCCGGATTTGTCGACGGGCGTGTAACAGCGGTTAGGGGACGGACCGGGCGCGGGAAACCCCCGGTCATGAACCACAACACCCCGCTCTCCCACTCCCCCCGCCCCCTCCGCCACCTGGCCGACGTACAGCGACGGGTCCTCACCACCGCCCAGCTGCGCGCCCACGGCGTGAGCACCGCCGACACGAACGAGCAGTGCCGGCCCGGCGGCCCCTGGCAGCAGATCCTCCCGGGCGTCTTCCTCCTCCACCCCGGCCCACCCACCTCCGAGGAACGGCTGCACGCGACCCTGCTGTACGCCACCCGCTCCCCCGTGCCCGGCCCGGCGACCGCCGTCCCCACCCAGCCGGGCGCCGAGGAACCCCACGGCCAACAGCCGTACACGGATGCGCTGATCACGGGCCTGGCGGCCCTCACCCTGCACGGCTTCACCTCGGCCCCGCCGTTGCTCTCCCTCCACAAGATCGACGTCCTGGTCCCCCGCCTGCGCCGCCTCCGCTCGACCGGCTTCGCCCGCATCGTCCGTACGCCGTCCCTCCCGACCCCCTTGCACGTCACCGGAGTCCCGGTCGCGCCCGTCCCCCGCGCCCTCGCCGACGCGGTCACGGACCTCGCCGACGCGGGCGCCGTACGCCGGCTGCTGACGGAGGCGGTACGCGGCGGCCACTGCGAACCGGCCTCGGTCGTTCGGGAGTTGACCCAGGCCAAGCTGCTGAGCCGCCCGCACGTGGTGGACGCGGTGGACTCGCTGCTCGCCGAGGGCCGCGCGATCGCCGAGGACCGGCTCTACCGGATGGTCCGCGAGTACGGCCTCCCCGATCCGGTGTGGAACGTGGACCTCCGCCTGCCGGGCGGCCCCCATCTCGGCGGCCTGGACGCCTACTGGCCGGAGCAGGCGGTCGCGGTGGAGCTGGACACCCGCGCCCCCCGCCAGGACGAGGACGCCCTCTGGTCCGAGTACGCCCGCAAGCGCGAGCACCTGGAACGCCTGGGCATCACCGTCGTCTACATCACCCCCAAGAAGCTCCGCGACGCGATGGAACAGCAAGCCACCGTCGTCCGCACGGCGTTGATGGCCTCGAACGACCGCGAACCGGCGGCGTATGTCGTGGTGCTGCCCCGGTAGTGACGGACCGGGCGGTATCAGGAGGGGAGAGAAGGGGCCCGCGAGACCGTCGTCTCGGGGCCCCTTCTCACATGGCGCGGGTATCACGCACAT
This sequence comes from Streptomyces dengpaensis, assembly GCF_002946835.1. Classification (NCBI taxonomy): domain Bacteria; kingdom Bacillati; phylum Actinomycetota; class Actinomycetes; order Kitasatosporales; family Streptomycetaceae; genus Streptomyces; species Streptomyces dengpaensis. The sequence goes on along the minus strand of NZ_CP026652.1, from coordinate 5,722,827 downwards.
GGCGCGGGACGGCGGAGTCCTGGCGTTGTCAGTGGCCGCCTCTACTGTGGGCGCGAACTGGATCCACGACCGCACGACTCCGCGACGAGAGACAGGAAGGTCACGTCCCATGACGACCCTGCCCGATCGGCCGAACACCGCGCTGCTCATCATCGACGTCCAGAACGGGGTGGTGGAAAGCTCCCACAACCGCGACGACGTGATCGCGAACATCAACACCCTGGTGGACAGGGCCCGTTCGGAGGACGTGCCCGTGGTGTGGGTGCAGCACTCCGACGAGCACCTCCCGCGGGACAGCGAGGCCTGGCAGTACGTCAAGGAGCTGGTCCGCTCTCCTTCGGAGCCCCTCGTCCACAAGCTCTACGGCGACTCCTTCGAGGCCACCGACCTGGAGTCGCTGCTCGCCGAACGGAGCGTCGGCCGCCTCGTCGTCACGGGCGCCCAGACCGACGCGTGCATACGCTCGACCCTCCACGGCGCCTTCACCCGCGGATACGACGCCACCCTGGTCGGCGACGCCCACACCACGGAGGACCTCACCGAGTACGGCGCACCGAGCCCGGAGAAGGTGATCGCGCACACCAACCTCTACTGGGACTTCCAGAAGGCACCCGGCCGCCGCGGTGGCACGGTCAGCACGGCGGACGTGACCTTCACTCCGGCCGAGTCGGACTGACCCCGGAGAGCCGGGCCCGCACGGTCTTCCCGTCGGATCAAGCCGCTGAGGAGCGTCCGCCCGGCCGCGCCTCCCGGGCCCGTCCTCGTCATGCGGAGTGATCCTCGCCAGCACCCTCTTCGCGCACTGAAGAGCCGGGGGTTCAGCCCTTCTTCAGGACCAGCTCCGTGTTGCGGTCCCCCGACGTCCCCGACAGGTCCGTACGAGCCCCGGGTGTGTTGAAGGAGATCTCGCGGTAGAGCGCCGCCAGGCCCGTCTGGGTCAGGTCGCCGAAGTCCGTGGCGTGCGGGGCCGCGGACTCGATGAGCGTGGTGAACAGGGACAGCGTGCCGTCCTTGTTGTCCACCAGCTCGATCACGCGGGCGAGTTGGGGGTAGTCGACGTGGGAGGCGGTGGAGATCTCCCAGAAGGAGCGGTTGCCGGGGGCGGCGTGCGGGATGATCTCGTTCTTGTGGGTGTGGCCGTTCACCCAGGCCAGGACGTTGGCGAAGCTCGCCAGCAGGGCCACCATCTCCTCGCCCCCGTGGCGCTTCTCCCCCGGATGCGCGGGGTCGGGGACCCGGTTGCGCATCGTCTTGCTGGTGTGGTGGCTGAAGACGACGACGTAGGAGTCCTTGTTCTCGCGCAGCGTCCTCTCCAGCCAGCGGAGCTGGGCCGTGCCGACGGAGCCCTCGTAGTGGCCGCCGGGGTCGGTGGTGTCGAGGCTGACGCCGATGACGTCCTCGGCGATGCGGAAGGTGTAGTACTGGGTGCCCGCGGCGAGGTTCGCGGAGGAGTAGCCGTGGCCGATGGGGCCCGGGCCCGTGTACGCCGGGTCGAGGTGCGCCCGGAGGTACTCGGCGGGGGTGAAGGGGGCGCGCGACTCGTCGGGCGTGACCGAGCGCATCTGCCGGGTGTGCGCCTTGAGCAGGTCCCTGTACTCCGTGCCCTTCGGGCTGCTGGCGTTCTTGATGGACTTCTGCAGGGCGGCACACTCCGCCGCGGGCAGCGACATCAGCTTCTTGCCGCCGACGGCGAAGTCGGTGAGGTACGAGTCACCGCGCGACCCGTAGCAGCCCAGCGGCAGGGCGTCGTGGTTGCCGACCGTGGAGTACCAGGGCAGCTTCAGGCCGGGACTGCGCAGCTCGCGGATCGCCGCCTCCAGGAAGCCTTCGATGCGCGGGAAACCGAGCTGCTTGTCGGCGTCGCGGAGGGCCGCGTCGGGCTGCCAGTACGTCTTGAGGCCGCTGGACTGAACGCCCTCGTAGTGGCGCGGGTCCCCGCTGTTGGGGCTGATGCGGCCGCCGCTCATGACCTTCAGGAACCACTCCAGCTCTGTCTTGGAGTTGTTGTCCGTGTTGTCGCCCGTGGTCATGACGAAGTGCAGCGGGGAGCCGGTGACGGGGGCTCCCCGCAGCGAGTTGACCCGCTCGACGAGCGAGACGGCGCCCGCAACGGTCAGGGTCTCGTGCGGCCGCCAGGCGCTCTTGTTCTGGGCCCGCAGGTACTCCAGCCGCAGCGGGTGCTGGGCGTCGATCAGGTGCAGGTCGGTGAGCTGCACGAACGCGGCGAGCGTGGTGTGCCGATCCGCTCGGCCCGACTTGGCGGCGGCCAGCTCGTCCCGCACGACCCGTTTCCAGCCGGGGCCGTCGCCGAGCCGCCGGAACCCGGAGCCGGAGCGTGGGGCGGCGACGCTGTGCAGGGTGGTGCCGCGCGTGTACGGGGCCAGGGCCGCGGGTGCCGACGGGCGCACCACAGCCGCCTTGGCCTTGGCGTCCGCGATGGAGTCGGCGACGGGTGCCTGGCCCGGGGTGGTGGCGGCGTGTGCCGGGGAGTCCGGGCGCAGGGCGAAGCCGATCCCCGCGGAGAGGGACACCGCTCCCGTGGCGGCGAGGAGGCTGCGGCGGTTGAGGGCGGGTACGGCGGCGGCGACAGAGCGTATGCGCGACATGGCGCGGTCTCCCCGAGTGCGAACGCGTCGGCAGTGGTCGCGGGGCGTTCGTGTCGCGAACCCCGCTCACACTGGATCGTTGGCACCGGGGGTGACCTGCGCGTTAACTGGGCGGCAACGGGCAACACCGATCACCGTACGTGGATCTTGGACTACCCTGCGCGCCCACGGAGCCTCGCCGAACGGCCGGAATGCGGTCACTCCGTGTTCATCTCGCGGGGTAGTGAACCTAGTTCTGGGCCCGCGCGTCACGGGTTGGGCCCGCGCGTCACGGGTTGGGCCCTCACGTCACGGGTTGGGCCCTCACGTCACGGGTTGGGCCCTCACGTCACGGGTTGGCCCGGCCCGCAACTATCTGGAACTGCTCACCACCGCCCCCGACCGGATCCGCCACTGCGCCCACGACGCGTGCGCCCTGCACTTCTTCGACATCTCGCGGAACGGCACCCGCCGCTGGTGCTCGATGGCGGCGTGCGGCAACCGTGCGAAGGCGTCCCGCCACTACGCGCGCACGAAGGAGAGCTGAGCCTTCGCGCATGTCACTCCATACACCGGCATAACCGGCGTGACGCATGGCGGAATTGCGCCATGGCTCCGTGCCGTCACGGTCAACTCTCCCCAAACAACTGTCCCTTAGGCAAAGCTGAGCGGTCGTCCGGGTTCACATACCGGACTGATGCGATCGCGTCCCGAGTGCCCATCGGAACCGGTCGCTCCGCGCTCGCTCCTTTACCTACAAGGGATGCAGATGACTTCCGACCCTCAGCGCGCTCCGATATCGGGCGCGAGACGCGTGGCCCGCACAGCTGTGGCCGCGGGCCTGGTGGCCGCGCTCTCCGCGGCCGGGCCGATACCCATGGCCTTCTCCGCGAACGCGCACGCGGGCACCGGCACGGACGCCACGGCGGCCGACCCCGGCACCAAGTCCGCCGCCGCCAAGCTCGGTTCGTCCGACGCCGGCCTCCTCGCCGAGGCCAAGGCCAACCGCGACAAGAACGTCACGATGATGATCGCCACCGCTCCCGGCCAGACCGAACAGGTCGCCAAGGAGCTGGACGCGGTCAAGGGCGGCTCCGTGGGCCGCACGTACGACGAGCTCGGTTACGTCCGGGCGACCGTCCCCACCGGCAGGGCCGACTCGGCCATCGCCGCCGCCGCGAAGCTTTCCTCGGTGCACGGGATCGACCTGCGCCAGGAGATCGCGCTGGACGACCCGACGCCGAGCGCCGACACCGCCAAGGGTGCCGACAACGCCTCCACGGGCGCCACTTACCCGGCTCCCGGCAAGAACACCCCCGCCGAGAACCCGTACAACCCGTCCTTCGAGACGGGCGCCGTCGACTTCGTGGAGGACCACCCGAAGGCGGACGGGCGGGGCATCACCATCGGCATCCTCGACTCCGGTGTCGACCTGGGCCACCCCGCGCTGCGGAAGACGACCACCGGCGAGCGCAAGATCGTCGACTGGGTGACCGCCACCGACCCGATCGTGGACGGCGACGCGACCTGGCGCCCGATGGTCACCGCCGTGTCCGGGCCTACCTTCACCTACGACGGCAAGACCTGGAAGGCGCCGGCGGGCTCGTACGCGATCAGCACCTTCCGGGAGTCCGCGACCACGGGCGGCGACGCCAAGGGCGACGCGAACCGGGACGGCGACACCACCGACACCTGGGGCGTCCTGTACGACGCCGCGGCCGGCACGGCCACCGTCGACCTGAACAACAACAACGACTTCACCGACGACAGCGCGATGAAGCCGTACAAGGACGGCTACCAGATCGGCTACTTCGGGACCGACAACCCGTCGACCGACGTCGTCGAGCGCCAGCCGTTCGTCGTGGAGATCCGCAAGGACGTCCCGATGGACCCGTACGGCGGCGACTGGATCGGCAAGACGTCCGACTTCGTCAACATCGGCGTCATCGAATCCGAGCACGGCACCCATGTCGCGGGCATCACCGCCGCGCACGGCCTGTTCGGCGGCAAGATGAACGGCGCCGCCCCCGGCGCGAAGATCGTCTCCTCGCGCGCCTGCACCTGGACCGGCGGCTGCACCAACGTCGCGCTCACCGAGGGCATGATCGACCTCGTGACGAAGCGCGGCGTGGACATCGTCAACATGTCCATCGGCGGTCTGCCCGCGCTCAACGACGGCAACAACGCGCGCGCCGAGCTCTACACGCGTCTCATCGACACCTACGGCGTCCAGCTGGTGATCTCCGCGGGCAACTCCGGCCCCGGTGCCAACACCATCGGCGACCCGAGCCTGGCCGACAAGGTCATCTCCGTCGGCGCGACCATCTCCAAGGCGACCTGGGCCGCCAACTACGGCTCGGCCGTGGAGAAGAAGTACGCGATGATGCCCTTCTCCTCGCGCGGTCCGCGTGAGGACGGCGGCTTCACGCCGACCCTGTCCGCGCCGGGTGCCTCGATCAACACCACCCAGACCTGGCTGCCCGGCGGCCCGGTCGCCGAGGCGGGCTACTCGCTGCCGGCCGGCTACTCGATGCTGCAGGGTACGTCGATGGCCTCACCGCAGGCGGCGGGTGCTTCGGCGCTGCTGCTGAGCGCCGCCAAGCAGCAGGGCATCGAGCTGAAGCCCGCCACCCTGCGCACGGCGCTCACCTCGACCGCCGGTCACATCACGGGTGTTCAGGCGTACGAGGAAGGCGCGGGCCTCATCGACATCGAAGACGCCTGGGACTCCGTCAAGGACGGCGCCACCGCCCACGCATACACGGTCAAGGCGCCGGTCGACACCGCGATCGACTTCGCACTGAAGACGCCGGGCTTCGGCACGGGCGTCTACGACCGCGAGGGCGGCCTCAAGGCCGGTCAGAGCAAGACGTACGCGGTGACGATCACCCGCACGTCGGGCGCCGACCGCGCGATCCGCCACGAGCTGCACCTCGAGAACAACAAGAGCGACACGTTCCGCATCGTGGGCTCCGACGAGGTCTCGCTGCCGCTGAACAAGCCGGTCACCGTGAAGATCGCCGCCAAGCCGTCCTCGGCCGGCCTCAAGAGCGCGATCCTGGAGGTCGACGACCCGACGACCGAGGGCATCGACAAGCAGATCCTGTCGACGGTCGTCGTCTCGGCCCCCGTCACGTACACGTTCTCCGCGGCGGGTTCGGTGCAGCGCAACAGCAGCCAGTCGTACTTCGTCACGGTCCCCGAGGGCGCCAAGTCCCTGGAGGTCGCGATCGGCGGGCTCAAGGACAAGAGCCAGACCCGCTTCATCGCGATCCACCCGTACGGAGTTCCGGTCGACACCACCGGCACGCCGTTCTGCTACAACAACTACCTGGACGGCAACGGCTGCAAGCCCGACGTGCGTTCGTACGCGGACCCGCAGGCCGGTGTCTGGGAGATCGAGGTCGAGTCGCGCCGTACGTCGCCGCTGCTCGACAACCCGTACAAGCTGGACGTCGCCGTGCTCGGCGCGACCTTCGACCCGGAGGTCGTGACCGTGCCCGAGGCCAAGGTCGGCACCCCGGCCGCCGCCTCCTGGAAGGTGACGAACACCTACGCCGCGCTGGACGGCACGTTGAAGGGCGGCCCGCTCGGTTCCTCGAAGAACGCGCGGCCGACCATCGCGGACGGCGCGACGCAGACCACCACGGTCGAGGTGCCCGCGGGCGCCGAGTCGCTGGACGTCGTCATCGGCAACGTCTCGGACCAGGCCGCTGACCTCGACCTTGTGGTGAGGAACGCCGCCGGAACAGAGGTCGGCTCGTCCGCGGACGGCGACTCGGAGGAGGCGGTCTCCGTCGCCAAGCCCGCCGCCGGGACGTACACCATCGAGGTCGTGGGCTACTCGGTCCCGGCGGGCTCGACCGCGTACGACTACCAGGACGTGTTCTTCTCCTCCGCGCTCGGCACGGTCACGGTCGACGGGTCGGCGCCGGTGAAGCTCGGCACGGGTGACTCGGCGACGGTGTCCGGCTCGGTCACCGCGGCGGCCGCGGCGCCCGAGGGGCGCGAGTTCTTCGGCCAGGTCCAGCTGGTGAACGCGCGCGGCACGGTCGCGGGCATCGGCAGCGTGAAGATCGAGAAGGTTACGCCGTAACTTCGGTTCGTACGGTGATGGGGCGGGCGTCCGGACAACGGGCGCCCGCCCTTTCCTTTCTCCATCACATGTCTCATTCACAGGCGAGGCCTCGGGACTGGGGCAGCGCCTTGAGGATCCACGCTCGTTCGCGGGCGATGTCCTTCTCCCGGGTGCTCCAGATGTCGGGCGACGCCGCGTTGCGCGGGATGCCGACCAGGACGTGGTCGCCCTTGCGCAGCCGCGGGTCGACGTCCTCGTTCATCACGAAGGTGACCTGGTCCTTCCCCTTGTCCGGCTTGTAGTAGCGGGCCACGTCGAGGGTGATCCGGTCCTGCGCGACGCCCGGCACCGGCTCGACCTCGGCGACCGTGCCCTCGGCGATGAGCCGGGAGCAGGCGATGTAGCCGGGGGCACTGAGCGAGGATTCCGCGCCCCCCGTCCTGTCCGCGCTGCCCGCATCCTTGTTGTCGCTGTCCGCCCTGGCCGACGACGCGGTGTCGTCCCCCCCGCCGACCCCGCTGTGCGCGATGAGCCAGCTCATGCCGACGACCATCGACGCCACCACGGCCACCGCGAAGGTACCGAGGGCGACGGCGAGGGCGTCGGGGCGCCTGAAGCGCTTCCTCGGGCCGGCTGACGGACGCCGGTTCCTGGGCTTCCTGGCCCCTCTGGGCCTCCTGGGCTTCCTCGCTGTGCGGGCGACGGGTTCACCGGTCTCCGTACTGTCCGCGAGCGCGTCCCCGATGAGCGTCAGCTGCTCCTTCAGCAGGGCCACGTCAGCCAGCGCCGATCCGTGCTCGGCCATGAACGCGGCGTCGTCCTGGACCTCCTCGGGCAGCGGCTCGTCCGTGATCGCGGCCAGCAGCGCGTCCACACCTTCGTACTCGGCCACGTCACACCACCTCGTCCTCGTGCAGGCGGGCGCGCAGGGCGCGCACCGCCGTGTGCAGCCTGCTCTTCACCGTGCCCTCCGGGATGCCGAGCTCCTTGGCGATCCCGCGTACGGAGAGATCGGCGTAGAAACGCAGGACGAGGACCTGGCGCTGGGCGTCGGGCAGTTCGTCCAGGCCCTGGGCCACGGCGAGCGAGAGCACGCTGGAGTCCTCGTCGGAGGGATGCTCCAACTGCCGCAGCGACGCCAGCCGTTCACCGAGCCGCTCCTGGCGGCGCTTGGCCCGGTGCCAGTCCATCGCCAGGTTCGAGGCGACGACCGCCGCCCACGCGGACACGTCGCGCGGCGCCTCGTCCCCCTTCGCCGCGCGCTCCAGCAACCGCAGGCGGACCTGCTGCACCCCGTCCGGCAGGTCCGCCTGCGGTACGCCACCGAGCGCGAGCACCGCCCGCACCCGGCGCTCCTGGGCCGCGTCCAGGGGGTCGTCCGCCCACTCGCCCACCCCCGGCGCGCGGCGCACCTTTCTGCGCAGCACAGCCACCCCTCCCCTCCCGCGTTTCCTCTACGACGCCGGGGCGGGCCGAAAGGTTCGGCCCACGTCGGCGGGATCTTCCGGACTCCCTGCCTCCGCCGCGCCCCGCAAGGGAGCGCACCGCACTGTGAGCTGTCCCACTTCGTGAGCTCTGGCCGCAAAGGATTGGACAGGCGGGCCCGGGTGAGACGCATGATGGACAGGCTTGACTACGTCATACGTATGCAAAAGGGAGTCGCCGTGAGGGTCGGAATCGTCGGAGCCACCGGTCAGGTCGGCACGGTCATGCGCAGGATCCTGGTCGAGCGGGAGTTCCCGGTCACCGAGCTGCGTCTGTTCGCCTCGGCCCGTTCGGCCGGGACGGTGCTCGACGGTGTGACGGTGGAGGACGCTTCGACGGCGGACTACTCGGGCCTGGACATCGTCCTCTTCTCCGCAGGCGGTGCCACGTCCAGGGCGCTGGCCGAGAAGGTCGCCTCGCAGGGCGCGGTCGTGATCGACAACTCGTCGGCCTGGCGCAAGGACCCCGAGGTCCCCCTGGTGGTCTCCGAGGTGAACCCGCACGCGATCGCCGACCGCCCCAAGGGCATCATCGCCAACCCGAACTGCACGACGATGGCCGCGATGCCGGTCCTGAAGCCGCTGCACGAGGAGGCGGGCCTGAAGGCCCTGGTCGTCGCCACTTACCAGGCCGTCTCCGGCTCGGGTCTCGCGGGCGTGGCCGAGCTGCACGGCCAGGCGCTGAAGGTCGTCGCCGACGCCGACAAGCTCACCCACGACGGTGAGGCGGTCGACTTCCCCGAGCCGCACGTCTACAAGCGCCCCATCGCCTTCAACGTGCTGCCCTTCGCCGGCAACCTCGTCGACGACGGCCTGAACGAGACCGACGAGGAGCAGAAGCTCCGCAACGAGTCCCGCAAGATCCTGGAGATCCCCGCCCTGAAGGTCTCCGGCACCTGCGTGCGCGTCCCGGTCTTCTCGGGCCACTCCCTCCAGGTGAACGCCCGCTTCGCGCGTCCGATCACGGCCGAGCGCGCCACGGAACTCCTGGCCGGTGCCCCGGGTGTCGCCCTCTCCGACATCCCGACGCCCCTCCAGGCCGCCGGCAAGGACGCCTCGTACGTCGGCCGCATCCGCACCGACGAGACGGTCGAGCACGGCCTCGCCCTCTTCATCTCCAACGACAACCTCCGCAAGGGCGCCGCGCTGAACGCGGTGCAGATCGCGGAGCTGGTGGCGGCGGAGCTGAGCGCGTAACGGACGTACGAAGAGGGGGCGCCCACCGTTGAACCGGTGGGCGCCCCCTCTTCGTGTTCAGAGCGCCAGGTGTCGTCGCAGCGCCAGGTCGATCTCGGCCATGCGCTGTCGCGGGAGCGCACCGATCGGCCTCAGAAGCCTTTCCAGGGCCAGAGCACGCACTTGCTCGCACTGCACCTTGGAGTCCTTCAGGAGACCCGCCTCCCCGGCGGGAAGCAGTACCTGGAACGGGTAGACGCGCGACGTGTTCGTCGTCAGCGGCACCAGCGTGACCACGCCTCGCCCGATCCGCTCCACCGCCTCGTTGGCGGCGTCGTTCGACACGATCACCGCCGGCCGCGCTTTGCTGGCCTCACTGCCGCGCACCGGTTCGTAGTCGACCAAGTAGATGTCACCGCGCTTCATCGAGCAGCCCGTCACCCGAGAACTGGTCCCAGAACTCCGCGTCCTCGCTGCCGTCCCACTCGGCGAAGGCCTCCGCGTACTCCTCCACCAGCTGCGCTTGCCGCAACAGCTCGATAGCGGCGTGTATCACGGCCGACCGCGAGTCGGCATCGGTACGCGCGGCGTACTCGTCGACGAAGCTGACGTCCTCCTGCGGCAGGCTCACACTGATCTTCATACCCTCACGATAGCAGAGTATGACCTGCATGGGCTACCAATCGTACTACCGTTGAGTCGCTAAACCTTGCGCACCTCATAGAGGAAGCACCCGTACTCCACCGCCCTGACATGCACCAACGCCACCTCCGGATCGGCGAACGCCTCCGCGAAGGCCGCGTCGAAGGCGTCGCGGTCCGCCACGAGCAGGCCGCCCAGAATGTGCCCCTCGGAGGAGTAGCGGCGGACCGTGCGGTGGGCGTTGGTGAACGGGTAGCCGCTCCCGGCCGGACCGGCGCACTCCTCGGCATGAAGGAAGACCGGCCCCTGCTCGTCGTACGCGCCCGGGTCAGCGCCCGTCTCGGCCGCCCAGCGGCGCAGCGGGGCGTAGGAGACGAGGGCGATGCGCTCCCCCGGTTCGCTGCGGCGCAGGCAGCAACGGAGCGGGGCGCCGCCCTCGGCGTCCACGAACGGACGGCAGGCGCGGCCCGCGTCATCGGTGTCGCGGAGTTCCTTCAGAGCCCTCGGTTCGATGGGGCGTGCGGTGTACGTCGTAGTCTCCGTCGTCATGCGTCCAGGCTCGCGCCCGCGCGGGCCCGCCACCGGCGGGAAACGGACATCGCATTCCGTGCGGGTCCCGTGGAAGGATGGCGCAACCCACCCATAACGAGGAGATGACCGCGTGCCTGGCACAAACCTGACCCGCGAAGAGGCTCAGCAGCGGGCGAAGCTGCTCACCGTTGACTCGTACGAGATCGATCTCGACCTCTCCGGCGCGCAGGAGGGCGGCACCTACCGGTCCGTGACCACGGTGCGCTTCGATGTCGATGAGAGCGGCGCGGAGTCCTTCGTCGACCTGGTGGCCCCGACCGTCCACGAGGTCACCCTGAACGGGGACGCGCTCGACCCGGCCGAGGTCTTCAAGGACTCGCGGATCGCCCTGCCCGGCCTCCTGGCGGGGCGGAACGTGCTGCGCGTGGTCGCGGACTGCGCGTACACGAACACCGGCGAGGGTCTGCACCGCTTCGTCGACCCGGTCGACAACCAGGCCTACCTGTACACCCAGTTCGAGGTCCCCGACGCCCGCCGCGTCTTCGCGTCCTTCGAGCAGCCGGACCTGAAGGCCACCTTCCAGTTCACCGTGAAGGCCCCGACCGGCTGGACCGTCATCTCCAACTCGTCGACGCCCGAGCCCAAGGACGACACCTGGGTCTTCGAGCCGACGCCGCGGATCTCGACGTACATCACCGCGCTCATCGTCGGCCCGTACCACTCCGTGCACAGCGTGTACGAGAAGGACGGCCAGAGCGTGCCGCTGGGCATCTACTGCCGTCCCTCGCTCGCCGAGTTCCTCGACTCGGACGCGATCTTCGAGGTCACCCGGCAGGGCTTCGACTGGTTCCAGGAGAAGTTCGACTACGCGTACCCGTTCAAGAAGTACGACCAGCTCTTCGTGCCGGAGTTCAACGCGGGCGCGATGGAGAACGCGGGCGCCGTCACCATCCGCGACCAGTACGTCTTCCGGTCGAAGGTGACCGACGCCGCGTACGAGGTGCGCGCCGAGACGATCCTGCACGAGCTCGCCCACATGTGGTTCGGCGACCTCGTGACCATGGAGTGGTGGAACGACCTGTGGCTGAACGAGTCGTTCGCCACCTACACATCCATCGCCTGCCAGGCGTACCACCCCGAGTCCCGCTGGCCGCAGTCGTGGACCACGTTCGCCAACTCCATGAAGACGTGGGCGTACCGGCAGGACCAGCTGCCCTCCACGCACCCGATCATGGCCGAGATCCGCGACCTGGACGACGTCCTCGTCAACTTCGACGGCATCACGTACGCCAAGGGCGCCTCCGTCCTCAAGCAGCTCGTCGCGTACGTCGGGATGGACGAGTTCTTCCGGGGCGTGCAGGCGTACTTCAAGACGCACGCGTACGGCAACACGCGCCTGTCCGACCTGCTGGGCGCCCTGGAGGAGACCTCGGGGCGCGACCTGAAGACGTGGTCGAAGCTGTGGCTGGAGACGGCGGGCATCAACATCCTGCGCCCGGAGATCGAGACGGACGAGAACGGCGTCATCACGTCCTTCGCGATCCGGCAGGAGGCCCCGGCGCTGCCCGCCGGCGCGAAGGGTGAGCCCACCCTCCGCCCGCACCGCATCGCGATCGGCCTGTACGACCTGGACGACGCGAGCGGCAAGCTGCTGCGCGTGGAGCGCGTCGAGCTGGACGTCGACGGCGAGCTGACCGCCGTACCGCAGCTGGCCGGCAAGCGCCGCCCGGCCGTCGTCCTGCTCAACGACGACGACCTGTCGTACGCCAAGGTCCGCCTGGACGAGCAGTCGCTGGCGTTCGTGACGGAGCACCTGGGCGACTTCGAGTCGTCCCTCCCGCGTGCCCTGTGCTGGGCGTCGGCCTGGGACATGACGCGCGACGCGGAACTCGCGACCCGCGACTACCTGTCCCTCGTCCTGTCCGGCATCGGCAAGGAGTCGGACATCGGCGTCGTGCAGTCGCTGCAGCGCCAGGTGAAGCTGGCGATCGAGCTGTACGCCGACCCGACCGCCCGCGAGGCCCTGCTGACCCGCTGGACGGAGGCGACGCTCGCGCACCTGCGCGCGGCCGAGCCGGGCAGCGACCACCAGCTGGCCTGGGCGCGCGCCTTCGCGGCGACCGCCCGTACGCCGGAGCAGCTGGACCTGCTGGAGGCGCTGCTCGAAGCCCGCGAGACCATCGAGGGCCTGGTCGTCGACACCGAGCTGCGCTGGGCGTTCGTGGAGCGGCTCGCGGCGGTCGGACGCTTCGACGAGGCGGAGATCGCCGGCGAGTACGAGCGCGACAAGACGGCGGCCGGTGAGCGGCACGCGGCGACGTCCCGTGCCGCCCGTCCCACCGAGGAGGCGAAGGCTGAGGCCTGGGCCTCGGTCATCGAGTCCGACAAGCTCCCGAACGCCGTGCAGGAGGCGGTGATCTCGGGCTTCGTCCAGACCGACCAGCGTGAGCTGCTCGCCCCGTACACGGACAGGTTCTTCGCCGTGGTCAAGGACGTCTGGGACGCCCGCTCCCACGAGATGGCCCAGCAGATCGCCGTCGGCCTCTACCCGTCCGTCCAGGTCGTCGAGGAGACCCTCGCCAAGACGGACGCGTGGCTGTCCTCCGCCGAGCCCAGCGCGGCCCTGCGCCGGCTCATCTCGGAGTCGCGCTCGGGCGTGGAACGCGCGCTGAAGGCGCAGGCTGCGGACGCGCAGGCCGCGCACGCCTGACCGGTGGTGACGGACGGTGGGCGGGTGACCGAATCGGTCACCCGCCCGCCGTGCACACCTGGCGGGCGGTGTCGATCATGGTCCGCACATGCAGTCCGGTCTGCGCGGACACCGGCACCCACCGGAGGTCGTACGACTTCTCCAGCTGCTGGCACCACTCGCGCACGATGCTCGCGAGGACGTCGGAGGTCCCCGGATCGGTGCGCGCGAGCGCCCGGCGCATCATGGCCGCCGCTCGCAGCGGGATACGGCGTGCGGAGATGCCGAGGGTCGCGAAGTGGCCCCGATACGTGCTCTGTTCCTCCGAGGCCCAGGTGTCGGCGATGGACGGTGCCACGTCGATGAGTTCGCGTGCGGCGTCGCACAGAGGCGCCAGCTCCTCGGGCACGGCGGCCACCGCCCGCCCGCACGCGCCGAGCACAGCCGTCAGCTCCCGGGTCTGCCCCAGCAACACCTCGCCACCCGCGCGATCTCCCGCTCCGGGTCGACGACGGTCCGCGCCTCACTCACCGCGGGCACGCACCAGGCGGGCGTTTCGATCAGGGCGGTCAGGGTCCCGTACCGGCGGGGGGGGTACAGCCAGGTGCTCTCGGCGACGAACCCGCTCGGGTCGCGTTCACCCGCACCCCGCCCACCGGGCAGCACCAGGGGCGATCTGTACGGGGACGGGGTGGCGTTCACGAAGTACGTGGCCCGGCGTCTCCTGCGCCGTACACAGGCTGTGGACCCCAGCCGCGAACTGCCCGTCCACGAGCGGCGGGCCGTGCGCGGGTACAGCGTGGTGCTCGTCATGGGCACCACGCTGTGTCTGGCGTTCCTCGCCACCGTCACCCTGCCCGCGGACGTCAGGCTCTTCGCCCGCGTGGTGACCCGCCTGGGCCCCGGCCACTCGGCCGCGCAGCGCCTCGACGCCGCGGCCGTCGTCATCGCGCTCGGCGGAATCCACCTCCTCTGGGCCCGCACATGGTGGCGCAACCGACGCGCTCGAAAGGTCCGTGAGATCGCCGAGGTCAGGAGGTCAGCCCGGGCTAGACCCCGCCCCCGACCTCCTGCCGTCCACCCTCTGCTCCCGTATCAGCAGTCCGCACTCCGTACTCCGCCGCCGTCCGGCGCCGCGATGGGGCGCGCTCTTGCCCTGGCCTGCCCCAGGCGCTTCACTTGGCCCCACCTCCCACAGGAGAACGCCCACTCCCACCTGCAGAAGGGGTAGTTCTTTTGTCAGCGATACGCGCCACCGCCGTCACCGCGGCGGCCTGTGCGGCCGTGCTCACCACCGCGCTGCCGTCCTCGGCCATCAACTCCTACAACGCGACGCCCGCCCCCGAGCGCACCGAGGTCGGCGCGCTCGTCGCCACGTGGGACAACGACGACGACCCCGCGACCCCGGACCGGGTCGACTGGGTCTGTTCCGGCGCCATGATCGACGCGGACACGTTCCTGACGGCCGCGCACTGCACCACCGACTGGCCGGACAACGTGAAGTTCTACGTGTCGCTGGACCAGAACGTGCAGTCCGGGCTCGACGCCGCCGCCAAGAAGTACCCGGGCGACCCTGCCGCGCAGGTGAACGCCGTCGCCGTCCAGGGCACCGCCCACAGCCACCCCGACTACCCCGGGCCCGCGTCGGACACGCACGACATCTCGGTGATCGAGCTGCCCGCCACGAAGGTCAAGGCCCGCTGGACCTTCACGCCGGCGACACTGCCGACCGCCAACCAGCTCGGTGCGCTCGGTCCGCAGGGGCTGAACTCGACCAACTGGTTCGTCGCCGGGTACGGCACCCAGGAGGCCGTGAACGGCCCCGGCGGCCAGACCCACCCCGGCGGCGGGATCCGCATGAAGGCGCCCGTCACGTTCGACGCCCTCAACGACGCGTGGGTGCGCCTGGCGATGACCGCGCCGCAGGGCAACGGCGGTGCCTGCTACGGCGATTCAGGCGGCCCCAACTTCGCGGTGATCGGTGGCAGGAATGTTCTGGCCGCCACGACGATCACGGGCGACACCCCGTGCTACGCGACGAACGTGACGTACCGCCTGGACACGCCCGGCGCCCGCACGTTCCTCTCGCCGTTCGTGAAGTTGCCGTAGTTCCACCGGCCTGAAGAGCCCGGGGAGAGAAGACTTCTCTCCCCGGCCTCCGAGGCGATCGCCGAGCGCGCGTCCTCCCTCACCCCATGCGCGCGTTCTCCCTCACCCCATGCGCGCGTCCTCCGTCACCCCACGTGCGCGGCAACCGTCACCCCACGTGCGCAGCAACCGCGGCCTCGATCGCGGCCAGGTCGGCGGATTCGGCCGCCCAGGCCACGTATCCGTCGGGGCGCACCAGGACGGTCGTACGGCGGTCGCCCGCCCACCGTTCCACGGTCAGCCGGTCCTTGCGGCCCTGCCCGTCGTCGTACGCCTCCGGAGTGATCAGGACGAACCTGCCGCCGCGCAGGGCCTCGTACAGGCGGTCGCCGGCCAGGGCGACGTCCGGGGTGCGGGTGCCGACCAGGCGGTGGGAGCCGCGCGGCGCCCCGTACGCGTACCCGATGCCCGTGACCTGTTGACCGACGCCTGCCGACCGACGCCTGCCGGTCAACACTCGCTGGCCAACGCCTGTTGGCCAGCGACGATGCGCCTGCCAACAACTGTTGGCCAACCTCCGTTTGCCAACATAGGTTGGCATCACTGGACTGTCAACACGTGTTGGCCTACGGTTGTTGGCATGGCACTCAAGGACCGCTCCGCGCCCAGGTCAGCGGCGGCGGACGCGCACACGTCAGCCGAGACAGACACGGCAGACACGACAGACGCACCCGCGCCCCGCCGCTCCGACGCCACCCGCACCGCGATCCTCGCGGCCGCCCGCGAGCGCTTCGCGGCCGACGGTTATGAGCGCGCCACGATCCGCGCCATCGCCAAGGACGCGCGGATCGACCCGTCGATGGTCATGCGCTACTACGGCTCGAAGGAGGGGCTGTTTGCCGCCGTCCTCGACATCGATCTGCGGATGCCCGATCCGGTGGGGCACGATCCGCACGAGGTGGGCCGCATCCTGGTGAGCCACTTCCTCGACCTGTGGGAGGAGAACGAGGTGCTCACCGCGATCCTCCGGGTCGGCGTCACCAATCAGG
Source organism: Streptomyces dengpaensis (assembly GCF_002946835.1). Taxonomy (NCBI): domain Bacteria; kingdom Bacillati; phylum Actinomycetota; class Actinomycetes; order Kitasatosporales; family Streptomycetaceae; genus Streptomyces; species Streptomyces dengpaensis. The sequence goes on along the minus strand of NZ_CP026652.1, from coordinate 5,706,505 downwards.
CCGGCGCCGAGCGCATGCAGGGCATCTTCCGAGACCAGATCGCACCGGTCGCCCGGCGCGCCTGCCCCGACCCCGAGCAGGCTCCGACGCGGGCCGTCCTCTGCGCCTCACAACTCCTCGGGCTCGCGCTCTCCCGCTACGTCCTGCGGTTCGGGCCGGCCGTCGCGCTGCACCGCGACGAGATCGTGGCGTGGCTGGGCCCGACGGTGCAGCGGTACCTGACGGCGCCGCATCCGTAGCCGGCGCAGGTCCGTAGCCGGCGCAGATCCGTGCCGGCGCAGATCCGTGCCGGCGCAAGTCCGTGCGCGGCGGGGCCGCCCGCGAAAAGACGTCGAGGGAGTCCGCGCACCAACGGATGCGCGGACTCCCTCGACGTGAAGTCGGTGCGAGCTGCGGCCCGGAGTCAGCTCTGCTTCTGCTGCTTCTTGGACTTGCCCAGGACCATCACGAGGCCGGCGATGACCAGGAACAGCACGATCGGCGCCGCGACGTAGAGGCCCAGCGTGTCGATCACGCTCAGGCCCGAGCCGGGGTCGTCACCGTCGTCGCGGGTCAGCGCGAGCGCGGGGGACGACATGAGCAGCATCATCAGCGTCGTACCGGCGGCCAGGGCGCCGGCGCGCAGGGCGTTCTTCTTGTCCACGGTGCCAACGTAGCGAACACCTGAATGAGCCGCGCGCCCGGGGTGCCGTACGGATGGATCAGCGCCGGTAGCGCTGCCCCCGCAGCACATCAATCAGTTCATGCAGCCGAGGCGAGGCCGCCAGTTCCTCCAGCGTCACCGGGCGGCCCTCCGCGTCCGCGATGGGCAGGCGCCAGTTCGGATACTGATCCCACGTTCCGGGCAGGTTCTGCGGGCGCCGGTCGCCGACCGTGTCCGGGAGCCAGACGCCGATCATGCGGGCCGGGGTGCGCAGCAGGAACCGGTGTACGGCCTGGATCTCGGCCTCCTCCGCCACGGCGGGGCAGCCGCCGCGCGTGCCGCGCAGCAGCCCGAGCCGGGTGAGCAGCGCCAGCCACTCCCGCGTGTCGGCGGCGGCCGCGGCCCGTTCCTCCTCCTGGGAACGGGTCAACAGACCTAGCCGGTCGCGGAGTTCGACATGGTCGCCGGTGAGCCGGGACGCGGTGGGCGGCAGGTCGTGGGTGGTGGCGGTGGCCAGGCAGTCGGCGCGCCAGTGCTCGGGGGGAAGGGGCAGCCCGTCGCCGTCCCAGTCGCGTTCGAACCACAGCACCGAGGTGCCGAGCACTCCGCGCCCCTGCAGCCTCTCGCGCACCCCCGGCTCGACGGTGCCGAGGTCCTCGCCGATGACCAGCGCCCCGGCGCGCGACGCCTCCAGCGCCAGGACCGCGAGCATGGCCTCGGCGTCGTAACGGACGTACGTGCCCTCCGTGGGCGGCTGTCCCTGCGGGATCCACCAGAGCCGGAACAGGCCCATGACGTGGTCGATGCGCAGGGCGCCCGCGTGGCGGAAGAGGGCACGCAGGAGGCGGCGGTACGGGGCGTAGCCCGAGGCGGCCAGCCGGTCCGGTCTCCAGGGCGGCAGGCCCCAGTCCTGGCCGCGCGCGTTGAAGGCGTCCGGGGGCGCGCCGACGGACATGCCGGCGGCGAAGTACTCCTGCTGGGCCCACGCGTCGGCCCCGTCCGGATGCACCCCGACGGCGAGATCGTGCACCAGCCCCACCGGCATGCCCGCGTCGCGCGCGGAGCGCTGGGCGGTGGCGAGCTGGGCGTCGGTGAGCCAGGCGAGCCGGGTGTGGAAGTCCACGCGGTCCATCAACTCGCCCCGGGCGCGGGCGGTTTCCGACGAGCGTGGGTCACGCAGACCAGCGGGCCACCGCCGCCAGTCGGAGCCGTACACCTCGGCGAGCGCGCACCAGGTGGCGTGGTCCTCCAGCGCCTCGCCCTCCTCGGCGAGGAAATCGGCGTACGCGGCCCTTCTGCCGGGCCCGAGGGGCACCGCGCGCACCAGTTCCAGCGCCTCGCGCTTGAGCTCCCACACGGCGTCGCGGTCGATCAACGCGCCCTTGCGCAGCACGGATTCACGCAGCCGCTCGGCGCGCTCCAGCAGCGTACGCAGCCGGTCGGGCTCGTCGACGTACGCGTACTCGGGGATGTCCTCGACCCGCAGATGCACCGGATCGGCGAAGCGGCGGGAGGAGGGCCGGTACGGAGACGGGTCGGTGGGTTCCCCGGGTACGGCCGCGTGCAGCGGGTTGACCTGCACGAATCCGGCGCCGAGCGCGCGGCCCGCCCAGGCGGTCAGCTCGGCGAGGTCGCCGAGGTCGCCCATGCCCCAGGAGCGGCGGGACAGGAGTGAGTAGAGCTGGACGAGGAGGCCGTACGTGCGTCCGGGCCCGGTGGGCAGCCGGGCGGGGGCGACGACGAGGTGGACGTCGGCGGTACGGCCGTCGGGGGCGGCGGCGTGCAACGCGTGGACGCCGGGCGGGAGTCGTTCGGCCTCGGCGCGGGTCTCGCCCTGTTCGGTCGCGATACGGAGCCGGGTGCCGTCCGGCAGTTCGGCCAGCTCTGCGGGGGCGCGGCCGCCCCAGCACACCACCGTCGGCGGCAGCAGCCGCTCCCGCGTCTCGGCCTCCCGTGCCGCGAGGGCGGCGCTGACGGCGCCGGGCGTGCTCGCGTCGACGTCGAGCGCCGCCAGGGCCGCGACGACCGCGGTGTCCGAGGCGGCGACCGTACGGTCCGGGGAGGGGCTGTAGGAGGTGGCGACGCCGTGCAGTTCGGCGAGCCGGGACAGGGGCGTCGGCGGCGTCGGCTGTGGCGTCGCGTGCGGTGTCGTCTGCGGTGGGTCGGCGGGCCGACGTGGTGGCATCTAGACCCCCGACGCGGCACCGGTGGAGGTGGGCTCACTCGTCAGGTGCGCGGCGTCGGCCAGCGGCGGCTCGCTGGTCAGCGGTTCGGCGTCGGGCAGCGGGGGTTCGCTGGTCAGCGGGGCCTCCGCGCAGGCGCCTTCCGCGCTGAGCAGGCACAGGTGGGCGCCCTCGGGTTCGAGGGACGGCTCCGGCCGGCGCACGGGCGACTCGGCGTCACGTACGGACGGCTCCAGCCCACGTACGGGCGACTCGGCGTCACGCACGGACGGCTCCAGCCCACGTACGGGCGACTCGGCGTCACGCACGGACGGCTCCAGCCCACGTACGGGCGACTCCGCGTCACGCACGGACGACTCCAGCCCACGTACGGGCGACTCCGCGTCACGCACGGACGACTCCAGCCCACGTACGGGCGACTCCGCGTCACGCACGGACGACTCCAGCCCACGTACGGGCGACTCCGCGTCACGCACGGACCGCTCCGGCTCGGGTTTGGACAGGGCCGAGAGGAGAAGGTGTGCCGATGCGGCCACGGGGGCCTCCTTGTCGAGTACGTCGAATGTCGAGTACGGCGGCCTGGGGCCCGGTCCGGCGGGTGATGCCGGGGGCGTGCCCCAGGGCGGGTCATCGCAGCCCTACCCAGCAGGCGCGACGGCAGACGTTCCCGGACGAACAACGTGCTTCTGGTCACATTCCGTGGCTAGGCGGCTTCTCCAGGTTGGGGCAATCAACGCACTTCGGCCACTCTCATTGACACCCTCACCACGTGGATGGTGGGCTCGACGCGCCTCCCCGTCGGTGCCATCGGGGAGCGGACCAACGAGGAGGGGGACCGTGCAACTCCGGCGTGGGAAAGGGGCGGCCGCGCTCGCGTTCGCCGTCGTCGCGAGCGCGCTGGGAACGGCTCCCGCCGTCGCCGCGCCGCCCGCACCAACGGCTTCCGCCGACGACCGCGAGTCCGCCGAGAGCGGGATCCCCCCGGTCTGGCCCCGCCCGCAGTCCCTGCGCGCGGGCGGTACCTCGGTCGCGGTCCCGGACGGGGTCGTCCTGGTCACCGGCTCGCCGTCCGGCGGCACGGCCGATCCGTACGCCCTCGACGCGCTGCGCACGCTGCTCCGCCAAGCCGGCGCGCGCAAGATCACGACAGCGCACGAAGCGGATGCGCTCCCGGCGCGTGCGCTGGTGGTGTATGCGGGCCAGGAGGCGGCACAACCGGGCCGACAGGGCGCGCGGAGCGCGAACTCCCAGCAGCCCCCGCAGTCCCCGTACTCCCCGCAGTCCTCGCGCCCCTCCCAGCCCCCGTACCCCTTCGGCGGGCACGCCGGGAGCGCGGCCGCCGATGGGGCGCACGCCCTGGGTGCGCGCGCCGCCACGAGCCCGGTGGAGCGGGCGCTCACGGCGCTGGGCGCCGCGCCCCGCGCCGACCTGCCGACCGGCGGCTACCGCCTGGCCGTCGGCCGCACCGACGGCCGTGACACGGTCGCCCTCGCGGGGGTCGGCGAGGACGGCCTGTTCCACGCGGTGCAGACGCTCAGGCAGCTCATCGGCGCCGACGGCCGGATCGCGGGGGTCGTCGTCCGCGACTGGCCCGGCACCGCCGTCCGCGGCACCACCGAGGGCTTCTACGGCACGCCCTGGTCCCGCGAACAGCGCCTCGCCCAGGCGGACTTCATGGGCCGCACCAAGCAGAACCGCTACGTGTACGCCCCGGGCGACGACCTCTACCGCCAGGCCCGCTGGCGTGAGCCGTACCCGGCCGAGCAGCGCGCGGAGTTCCGGGAGCTGGCGGAGCGGGCGCGCGGCAACCACGTCACCCTGGCCTGGGCGGTGGCCCCGGGCCAGGCGATGTGCTTCGCCTCGGACGCCGACGTGAAGGCGCTGACGCGCAAGCTCGACGCCATGTGGGCGCTCGGGTTCCGGGTCTTCCAGCTCCAGTTCCAGGACGTCAGCTACAGCGAGTGGCACTGCGGCGCGGACGCCGACATGTTCGGCTCCGGTCCCGAGGCGGCCGCGAAGGCGCAGGCCCGGGTGGCGAACGCGGTGGCCCGGCACCTGGCCGAACGCCACCCGGACGCCGCCGCGTTGTCCCTGATGCCGACGGAGTACTACGAGGACGGCTCGACGACCTACCGCCGAAAGCTGTCGAGCGCCCTGGACGAGGGCGTCGAGGTGGCGTGGACGGGCGTCGGCGTCGTACCGAGGACGATCACAGGACGCGAACTGGCCCGCACCCGGGAGGCGTTCGGCGGCCACCCGCTCGTCACCATGGACAACTACCCGGTCAACGACTACGCGCAGGACCGGGTGTTCCTCGGCCCGTACCAGGGGCGCGAGCCGGCGGTCGCGACGGGCTCGGCGGCCCTGCTGGCGAACGCGATGCCCCAGGCCGAGGCGTCCCGCATCCCGCTGTTCACCGCCGCCGACTACGCCTGGAACCCGCGGGACTACCGCCCCCAGGAGTCCTGGAAGGCCGCGATCGACGACCTCGCGGACGGCGACGCGCGCCGCGGGGACGCGCTGCGCGCCCTGGCCGGCAACGACGCCTCCTCCGTCCTCGGCGGCGACGAGTCGGCGTATCTGCGCCCGCTCATGGAGGCGTTCTGGCAGGCGCGTACGAGCACGGACCGGGCCGCGAACGAGACGGCGACCCGGCGGCTGCGCGCCGCGTTCACCGTGATGCGCGAGACCCCGCAGCGGCTGGCCGACGGCCCGCTCGCGGCCGAAGTGGCGCCCTGGACCGCGCAGTTGGCGCGCTATGGCGAGGCCGGCGAGACGGCGGTCGCCATGCTGCGCGCCCAGGCGGACGGCGACGCCACGGCGGCCTGGACGGCGTACCGCGCCCTCGACCGACTGCGCGGCGAACTCGCGGCGAGCCAGGTGACGGTCGGCAAGGGCGTGCTGGACACGTTCCTGACGAAGGCCCGGAAGGCGTACGAGACCTGGGCGGGCCTCGACCACGAGCCGGCCGCCGACCGCGGCGCCACGGCGGACGGCCGCACCGTACGTTTCCCGCACACCCGCGCCCTCACCGCCGTGAGCGTCCTCACCGAACCCGGCACCACCGGTTCCGTCGAGGCCCATCTGCCGGGCGAGGGCTGGCGGCGCCTCGGCTCCCTCTCGGCCGGGGGCGCGACGGAGCTCACGGCGACGGACCTCCACGTGGACGCCCTACGCGTCACGGGCCCCGCGCCCTCCCGCGTACGCCACCTCGTGCCGTGGTTCGCCGACTCCCCCGCCACTTCGCTGAAGTTGGCCCGCTCCACGACGGACGTGGAGATCGGCGGCACGGAGCGGGTGACGGCCCGCCTCACGTCGCTCCGCCCCGCCGACGTCAACGGCGAACTGACCACGAGGGCACCGCAGCCCATCACGGTGCGCGTCCCGGAAACCTCGACCCTCCCCCGCGGAACCACCGTCGACCTCCCGATCGAGGTCACCGTCCCGCCGGGGACGCCATCAGGAACGTACGCGGTCCCCGTCACCTTCGGCGCGGAGACCCGCACCCTGACGGTCCGCGCCTTCCCGCGTACGACGGGCCCCGACCTGGCCCGCTCCGGAGTGGCCTCCTCCTCCGGCGACGAGACGGCGGACTTCCCCGCGTCGGCGGCGAACGACGGCGATCCAGAGACTCGTTGGTCCTCCCCCATCGAGAACGGCGCCTGGTGGCAGGTCCGCCTCGCCGAGCCGGCCCGCCTCGGCCGTCTCGTCCTGCACTGGCAGGACGCGTACCCCTCCTCGTACCGCATCCAGGTCTCCGCCGACGGCCGCACCTGGCGCACCGCGACGACGGTCGACGACGGCCACGGCGGCCGCGAATCCCTCCGCTTCGACGAGCGCGATGTGCGTTACGTGCGCGTCCAGGGGGTCAAGAGGGCGACGCAGTACGGGTATTCGCTGTGGACCGTCGAAGCGTACGCGGTGGCGGACTGACGCCGAGCCAACCCGATGGCACCTCGACATCATTTCTTTCTGAATCACTATTCACTCAGTACATATCCTGGGTACATACTGATCCCCATGAGTACCCGTCACATCCTGTTGGGGCTGCTCGCCGGAGGGCCCAGCCATGGGTACGACCTCAAGCGACGGCACGACGAACGCTTCCCGCAGGCCCGTCCGCTGGCCTATGGGCAGGTCTACACAACCTTGCAGCGCCTGGTCCGCGACGGTCTCGCCGAGGTCGACGGCACCGACTCCGACGGCGGTCCGGAACGGACGCTGTACCGCACCACCGACGACGGATCACGTGAACTGGACCGTTGGGCGCGGGAGATCACCCCGCCCGCGCCCTTCGTGACGAACGAGATCTTCGCCAAGGTCGTCGTCTCGATCCTCGCCTCGGCGGACCCGGCCGGCTATCTGCGGGCGCAGCGCGCCGCACACATGGCGCGCATGCGTGAGCTCACGGCGGTGAAGACGGCGCCCGGCGCCGATCTCGCGACCGTCCTCTCGGCCGACTACGCCCTCAACCACCTCGACGCCGACCTCCGTTGGATGAACACCACGGCGGCCCGGCTCACCACCCTGACCGCGGAGGTCGACGCAGCATGAGCAACCCACTCCTGGCCGCCCGGGGCCTCGTCAAGGCGCACGGCTCCACCCCGGCGCTGCGCGGCGCCTCGGTGGACCTGCGCGCCGGCGAGATCCTGGCCGTCACCGGGGCCAGCGGCAGCGGCAAGTCCACACTGCTGCACTGCCTGGCGGGCATCGTCCGGCCCGACGAGGGCACGGTGGAGTACGCGGGTGAACGCCTCGACCGGCTCCCCGAGAAGCGGCTCAGCGAACTGCGGCGCACCGACTTCGGGGTGGTGTTCCAGTTCGGGCAGCTGATCCCCGAGCTGACCGCCGTCGACAACGTGGCGCTGCCGCTGCTGCTCGCGGGCACCTCGCGTACGGCGGCACGGGAGCGGGCCGGTGAATGGCTGGAGCGGTTCGGCGTACGCGGGCAGGAGGCGCTGCGGCCCGGTGAGATGAGCGGCGGCCAGGCCCAGCGGGTCTCGCTCGCGCGGGCGCTGGTGACCGGCCCGAAGGTGGTCTTCGCGGACGAGCCGACCGGGGCGCTGGACTCCCTCGCCGGGGAGCAGGTGATGACCGCGCTGGTCCACACCGCCCGTGAGTCCGGCACGGCGGTCCTGCTGATCACGCACGACGCACAGGTGGCGGCGTACGCGGACCGGGAGGTGTCGCTGCGGGACGGGTTGGTGACGGCGGAGGGGACGTCCGGCTCCGCGGACACGGCCGGCTCCGCTTCCGAGGCGCCGGCGGAGGTGTCCCGATGATCACGGACCTCCGTCTCGCGCTGCTGCTGACCCGCGGTTCCGACCGGCGGGAGTGGTGGCGGGTCACCCTCACCGCGCTGGGGGCGGCGCTCGCCACCGGCTTCGCGCTCGCCGCCGTCGCGGTCGCGTCGCTGGAGGGGCAGTACCACCTGTCCGTCGCGAACGGTCTGCTGAACCAGCCCGGTGAGCGCTCGGGCATCGTCCTCACGCTGCTGCTCCTGCTGGTCCCGGTGCTGGGCTTCCTCGGGCAGTGCGCCCGGATCGGAGCCGTACACCGTGACCGGCGGCTGGCCGGGCTGCGCCTGGCGGGGGCCTCCCCGGCGCAGGTGCGGCGGATCGCCGCGCTGGAGGCGGGGCTCGCGTGCCTCGCGGGCTCGGCGGTCGCCACCGTCTTCGCCGCGCTGCTCCTGCTGCGCGAGTGGCACGAGCCGCCGGCCGTCGTCTGGCTCGGGTTCGCGGCCATCGCGGTGACCGTGCCCCTGCTGGGAGCGCTGGTGAGCGCGTTCGCGCTGCGCCGTGTGGTCGCCTCGCCGCTGGGCTGGGTACGGCGGGTGCGCCCGAGCGGCGGCCGCGGACCGGTTCTCGTGTTCCTGGTGGCGACGCTGATGATCCTGCTCACGGGGCTGGTCATGGGGCTGGTCATGGCCCCACGCGGTTTCCACGGGCCCGGCACGGCCCCGCTGCTCGTCTTCACCGTCGTGATCATCACGGGCGCGGGCGCCGTGTGGCTGACCGGCGTCACCGCCCGGCTCACCGGACGGCTGCTCGCGGCCCGCACCGGGAACCCGGCGACGCTCATCGCAGCGGAACGGCTGCGCGACGACCCGTGGGCCGCCGCCCGCACCCACGCGGCCGTCCTGCTCGTGACCATCGTGGGGACCGCGTTCATGGGGATCCGGCAGGTGCTGCTCGACGAGCTGAACGGCCGCGCCCCTGAGGCACGCCCCGAGAGCATGTCCTTCTACACCACCGGCTTCAACCTCACCGGCGCCGCGATAGTGGTCGCCCTGACGATCACCCTCTCCGCCCTCGCCGTGGGCACCGCCGAATCCCTGGCCACCCGCCGCCGCGGACTCGCCGCGCAGACAGCCGCCGGGGTGCCGGGGAACGTACTCGGCCGGGCGCTGCTCCTGGAAACGGCCCTGCCGCTCGCCCCCGCGGTCGCGCTGGCCGGCGTCGGCGGCATGGTGATCAGCACCGGATACGCGTTCCTCGTCGAAGGCGGCGGCCACGCGGTACCGCTGGTGCCGCTCCTGGTGCCGCTGATCGTTTACGCGGCCTGTCTGCTGGCGGCGGCCACGTCCCTGCCGCTGCTGCGCCGCTCCGTACACCCGGCGGAACTGCGTTACGTCTGATATCTCACACCCGGCGGAGCGGGGTTACGTCTGATATCTCACACCCCGGCGGGCCGGGTCAGGTCTGACCTCGTGCCGCGTGCCTCGTGCCGGAGGGCGGACGCGGCCGGCTCCCCGGGAGGCACGGGGGTCCTCCTGGGAAGCCGGAAGCGGGCGAGGGAGCAACACGAAGGCCCGGATCGTCAGGCGGAAATGCCGTCGATCCGGGCCATCGCGTCGTCCGCGCCGTACGGCTGCAGATATGGCAGCCAGCGCGGATCCCTATGCCCGGTTCCGATGATGCGCCACGCGAGCCCCGTCGGCGGGGCGGGTTTGTGGCGCAGGCGCCAGCCGATCTCGACCAGGTGACGGTCGGCCTTGACGTGGTTGCAGCGGCGGCACGACGCCACCACGTTGTCCCAGGCGTGCTGACCCCCGCGGCTGCGCGGGATGACGTGGTCGACGCTGGTTGCGACGCCACCGCAGTACATGCACCGGCCGCCATCACGGGCGAAGAGCGCCCGCCTGGTCAGTGGAACGGGCCCCCGGTAAGGGACCCGAACGAACCTTTTCAGCCGGACCACGCTGGGTGCGGGGACAGTAACGGTCGCGCTGTGCATGAAGGCGCCGGATTCCTCGAGACAAATGGCTTTGTTCTCGAGGACGAGCACGAGCGCGCGGCGGAGCGGTACGACGCCGAGCGGCTCGTACGACGCGTTGAGGACCAGGACATGCGGCACGGATGCCTCCTTGGGCGTCGGCGGCGCGTGGCTCGCGCCGGGACGATCTGTAGTCAGTCTCCCCTCATGCCTGGTGGAAGCGCCACCATGTCCCGGTAACGGGCTGGGAGTGTTTTCGACCACACCCTCTTCATCCCCAGCTGGGCACAGCCCCTCCCCCGGACATCGTCACGATCCACAGACGATGCCCCGTTAGTGTGGTAGTTCTGCCCGCCGGTGCCCCTCATGTCCCCTGCCGCGGGCAGACCGCTATGCCTGGAGGTACCTGCCGTGTCCTTGCCCGCCGTCCTACTGGCCGCCGGCCCGTCGCCGTCGCCGTCCCCCTCGACGACGGCTCCGAAGGTGCCCACGCTCAAGGACGCCCAGGAGAGCGCGACCAACGCCGCCGGCTGGGTCGAGCAGAACTGGTCCACGTGGCTCGCCATCGGCCTGCGTGTGCTGCTGATCCTGGTGATCGCGGCGGTACTGAGGGTGGTGGTCCGGCGGGCGATCACCAAGCTGATAGAGCGCATGAACCGTACGGCCCAGGCGGTCGACGGCACGGCGATCGGCGGCCTCCTGGTGAACGTCGAGCGCCGCCGCCAGCGCTCCCAGGCCATCGGCTCGGTGCTCCGCTCGGTGGCGTCGTTCCTGATCATGGGCACGGCCGCCCTGATGGTCCTCGCCACGTTCGAGATCAATCTGGCCCCGCTGCTGGCGTCGGCCGGTGTCGCGGGTGTGGCGATCGGTTTCGGCGCCCGCAACCTGGTCACCGACTTCCTCTCCGGTGTCTTCATGATCCTCGAGGACCAGTACGGCGTCGGCGACTCGATCGACGCGGGCGTCGCCTCCGGCGAGGTCATCGAGGTGGGCCTGCGCGTCACGAAGCTGCGCGGCGACAACGGCGAGATCTGGTACGTCCGCAACGGCGAGGTCAAGCGCATCGGCAACCTCTCCCAGGGCTGGTCCACGGCCGGCGTCGACGTCACGGTCCGCCCCTCGGAGGACCTCAACCGCGTCAAGGCGGTCCTGGCCGAGGTCGGCGAGACGATGAGCAAGGAAGACCCCTGGAACGAGATGCTCTGGGGCCCGATCGAGATCCTCGGCCTGGACAGCGTCCTGCTGGACTCGATGGTCGTCCGCGTCTCGGCGAAGACGATGCCCGGCAAGTCCCTGACGGTGGAGCGCGAACTCCGCTGGCGCATCAAGCGCGCCTTCGACGCCGAGGGCATCCGCCTCGTCGGCGGGCTCCCGGCCCAGTCGGCCGAGGAGACCGCCACCGACCCGACGGCAGGCATGTCGGCCCCGTCGGCCTTCGCGAACACGACGTCCCCCCAGTCGACGGCGGCTTCGCCGCTTGCTCCGCCGAGTACGACGAAGTAGGCGGAAGACGTACGAGGGAGGCGGCGTCCGGGGTTCCGGGTGCCGCCTCTTGGTGTGCGGGGAGGGCGGAAGCGGAGACTTCACCGCAACTGGCCCTGGCCTCAAGCACGTTGCGGAAGTGCTGGCTCAGGACGCCTCAAGGTGGTCCAAGTCGGCCTGGGGCAGCCGCAGGTGAGTGGGTGTCGCGCCGTGTGCGCGACGGAGAGGGCGCTGACGAGTTTCAGCCGGGGGGGGAGAGAGGCGGCCTCGGGACGGAGAACACCTGCCGCTCGGATACGTTTCACGGCGGCGGTCTCGACGACGTCGGGCTTGTCCGTCCACAGCGGGCGGTGCAGACAGATCTGAACGCCCACCCCTCGCCACTCTCAACTTATAGCGCACAGGGGGCCTTGCGGCAAGGCCCCGGTCGTGCTGCAGAATCGCTGGCCGAAAGCCAGAACCTGCAGAAATGGGGGATCCACGAAGTGCGTGTGCTGTTGTCGGCATATGGGTTGTGCGGTGACGTCGAGGCGGTGGTGGGACTCGCGCCGCGGTTGCGGGCACCCGGCGCCGAGGAACGGGTGTGCGTGCCGCCGGACTTCGCGGACGCGACCTCGGACCGGAGCTGCTGACATGAACCCTGTGACCACCAGTGCGTTCGACCTTCCCGACCACCTCTCCCCCAAGGCCGACCCGACGCTGATCGGTGGCGACGAGCAGCACTTCGCGGCCATCGCGGAGAGCCTCGAGCAGGCGATCGCCGAACTGTCCGACCGCCTCGATGCCGTGCGCAGGGCGCCCGGCGGCCTTGGCCGGGAGGCGATGGAACGGGACACGGAGATCCACCGGCTGACCGGTCGTCTGCGCGCACTGCGTCGCTTCGGTTTGGACCTGTGTCTCGGGCACATGGTCAGCGCGGACCACCCCGAGCCCGTGTACGTCGGCCGGCTTGGCCTTACGGACAGCGCGGGCCGTCGGCTGCTGCTCGACTGGCGCTCCCCCGCGGCTGAGCCCTTCTTCGGAGCCACCCACGCCAACTCGATGGGTCTGGCAAGCCGCCGCAGGTATCGCTGGACCCGCGGCCGGATCAGCGACTACTGGGACGAGGTGTTCACCTCGGACGCCTTCGCCGGGCACGCCGCGCTGGACGACCAGTCCGCCTTCATCGCCAGCCTGGGCAGCAACCGGTCGGACCGGATGCGAGACGTGCTCGCCACCATCCAGGCCGACCAGGACGCCATCATCCGCGCGGGATCCCGCGGCGCTCTCGTCGTCGACGGCGGTCCGGGTACGGGCAAGACCGTCGTCGCTCTGCACCGCTCCGCCTACCTCCTCTACTCCGACCCCCGCCTCAGTCACCGTCGGGGCGGCGTGCTGTTCGTCGGCCCGCACCAGCCGTACCTGGCCTACGTCGAAGACGTCCTCCCCAGCCTCGGAGAGGAGGGGGTACAGACCTGCACCCTGCGGGACCTCGTCGCCGAGGGAGCCGGAGCGGCGGTCGAGACCGACTCTGACGTGGCCCTCCTGAAGTCGTCCGCGGACATGGTGAAGGCGATCGAGAAGGCCGTCAGGTTCTACGAGGAGCCGCCCGCCCAGGGGATGACGGTCACGACCTCCTGGTCCGACGTCTGGCTGAGCGCCGACGACTGGGCCGAGGCGTTCGAAGCACCAGGACCAGGTACTCCGCACAACGAAGCGCGCGACCAGATCTGGGAGGAGCTGGTCACGATCCTGCTGGACAAGCACGACGGCGACGTCCCGCCCGACCTGTTCCGCAGGTCGCTGCTGCACGACGAGGAGCTGGTCGGCGCCCTCGACCGCGCATGGCCGCTGCTCGAAGCGGCCGACCTCGTCGGAGACCTGTGGTCAGTACCCGCCTACCTGCGCATGTGCGCCCCCTGGCTCAGTCCCGAGGACGTATGGAAACTGCGGCGCGAGGATGCCCAGGCCTGGACGGTGTCCGACCTGCCGCTCCTGGACGCGGCACGGCAGCGACTCGGCGACCCGGAAACGGCACGGCGGCGGCGTCGGCACGAGGCCATCCTCGCCGCCCAGCGCGAGCACATGGCGCAGGTCGTCGACAACCTGATCGAGGCCGCAGCCAACTCCGGCGCAGACGGTGACGACGGCGAAGGCCTGGTGACGATGCTGCGCGGCCAGGACGCCCAGGTCAGCCTGGTCGACGAGTCCGAACTGCCCCCCGCCGACCCAGACCTGCTCGCCGGCCCGTTCGCGCACATCGTCGTGGACGAGGCCCAGGAACTGACCGACGCGGAGTGGCAGATGCTGCTGCTGCGCTGCCCGTCCCGGAGCTTCACCATTGTCGGGGACCGCGCCCAGGCCAGGCACGGGTTCACGGAGTCGTGGCAGGAACGGCTGGAGCGGATCGGGCTCGACCGGATCGACGTGGCCTCCCTGAGCATCAACTACCGGACGCCGGAAGAGGTCATGACGGAAGCGGAGCCGGTCATCCGAGCCGTGCTCCCGGACGCCAATGTGCCGGCCTCCATCCGCAGCAGCGACATCCCCGTCGTCCACGGATCCGTTGCGGATCTGGACTCGGTCCTCGACGCCTGGCTCGACGCGCATGCCGACGGGATCGCCTGCGTCATCGGCGATCCCACGTTCCGGCCGACGTCCCGCGTCCGGTCGCTGACCCCGGAGCTGTCGAAGGGGCTCGAGTTCGACCTGGTCGTCCTCATCGACCCGGAGAACTTCGGCAACGGCATCGAAGGAGCGGTAGACCGCTATGTCGCGATGACCCGGGCGACCCAGCAACTAGTCATCCTCACAAGCTCCGATTTCAGCCCGTCCGGCGTTTGAGGACGAGCGCGAAGCGCGATAAGCGGGGGTCTGGGTGCGGCAGCCCCCAGGTACGGGACGGGAAGGGGCGGAGGCGAAAGAAGCCTGGCCCGTACCCGCGTAGGCCGGGAACCGAACGCGTTCGGAACGCGTGTTCATGGGCAGGGGGGTGGTGCGGGGAGCTTCGTGCTGCGCTGTGATCCGAACAAGATCCAGGCAAGGCCTGTGCGGATGTCAGTCCCGGCGGCGATACTTGCGGCCGTGCAGCCTTGTGCGTGCTACCCGAGCACGGGCGAAGGTGAGCAAGAGCGAATGACCATGGGGGAGGTCAAGTGACACACCCGCCGAACGGCAGCGCGGCGCCACCGGGGCAGCCCACGCCCGCGCCCACACGTACGCCCACTTTTCCGGGCGTACCGCCGCAGGCCCAACCCACCGCGCCACACGGCCAGTTCACCGCGCCGCAGACCGATCCGGCGACGCCCGAACGGCGTACGGCGTGGGCGGAGGGCGTCGACCGCCTGCGCGCCGCGGCGACGACGGAACCGGGCCGGCTCCGCATCATCGGCGCCGTCCTCGCCCTCCTGGTCGTCGCGTTCGGCGCCGTCACCGCCTGGCAGATGACGGAGCGTTCGGCCGCCGCGGACGACGTGCTGCACAGCAGCCAGCCGCTGAGCGCGAGCGCGGCCGACATCTACCGCTCCCTCGCGGACGCGAACACGGCGGCGTCCAGCGCCTTCCTGGCGGGCGGCCAGGAGACGAAGGTCTCCCGCGACCGGTACGAGAAGGACATCAAGACCGCCGCCGAGAAGCTGATCACCGCCGCCAACAGCTCGGAACCTGGCTCCCCCTCGGCGGAGACCATCTCCAAGCTGAACAGGCTGCTGCCCGAGTACAAGGGCCTGATCGAGCGGGCCCGCGCCAACAACCGGCAGGGCTACCCGCTCGGCGGCGCCTATCTGCGGTACGCGAACGAGAAGATGCAGAAGGAGATGCTCCCGGCGGCCCAGGATCTCTACGAGCGGGAGAACCAGCGGCTGAGCGCCGACTACGCCGACGCGAAGCCCTACCCGTGGGCCGCCATCGGCCTCGGCGTGCTGGCGCTGGGCGGACTGGTATGGGCCCAGCGCCGTAACTACCGGCGCACGAACCGGGTGTTGAACCAGGGCATGGTCGCCGCCAGCGCCGCCTCCGCGGTCGTCCTGCTGTGGCTCGTCGTCGGGCACAGCGTCGCGCGCGCGGGGCTGAACGAGTCGTACGACCACGGCGTCCGCTCGCTGAACGTGCTGCACGACGCCCGGATCGCCTCACTGAACGCGCGGGGCAACGAGAACCTGACGCTGGTCAGCCGAGGCGCCGAGACCAGGACGCTGGCCGACGGCACGACGACTGTCGACGCCTTCGACTACGACTTCCAGCAGGACATGAAGACGCTCACCAAGGGCCTGGCCCTGGCCGCCGACCTCGCCGACGACAAGGTCGGCGAGAACCCCGTGCAGGCCGCCACCGGCAACATGAAGGTCTGGAAGTCCCGCCACAACGAGGCCCGCGCGGCCGACGACGCGGGCGACTACCAGGGCGCTCTGGACAAGGTGATCGGCTCCAGGAGCGACAAGCCGACCGGCGAGTGCTTCGACGGCGTCGACAAGAATCTGGCGCTCGCGCTCACCCACGAGGAGAGCGAGTTCAAGCAGGCGGCGGGCGACGGCCGGGACGCGATGACCGGCCTCCCGCTGGGCGCGGCCGTCCTCGCGGTGCTGGCCGCGTCGGGCGCGTTGCTCGGCATCGGGCGCAGGCTTTCGGAGTACCGGTGAGAGGGGAGCGGCGATGACGGCACGACGCCTGAGGGCGAGCCTGAAGGGCTGGGGCGGCGTGGGCGCGATGGCCGTCGCCTGCGCCCTCGCCGTGGTCTTCGCACTGCTGCTGCCGCTGAGCAACACGGGCGGGGACGGCAGCACGGGAATCGGCGGCAAGGGAGTGGCCCAGGTCACCCAGGCCGCGGACGACACCTGCACGGATCCGCAGGACCAGAGCCTCTCCCCGTCTCGTGACGAGAGCGGCGAGACGATCGCGGCCATCAAGAAGCGCGGCTATCTGCGGGTCGGCGTCGACCAGAACAGCTACCGCTGGGGCTACCGCGATCCGAACAGCACGAGGAAGAGCAGCGACCTGGAGGGCTTCGACATCGATCTCGCGCGCGAGATCGCGAGAGAGATCCTCGGCGACCCGAACGCGGTCCGGTTCCGGGCCATCCCCACCATCCAGCGCATCCCGGCGATCAAGAACGACCGGGTCGACATGGTGGTCCGCTCGATGACGATCAACTGCGCCCGCCTCAAGGACGTCGCCTTCTCCGCGCCGTACTTCCTGACGGGCCAGCAGGTCCTGGCCCCGAAGACCTCGGACATCACGGGGTACGACAAGTCGCTGGCGGAGAAAAGGATCTGCTCGGCGACGGGCTCCACCGCGTACGACAAGCTGAAGGCGGACAAGGACGGCGGCAAGCTCGTCTCCAGCGCCGACATATCCACCACCGTGCCCAATCAGCTCGACTGTCTGGTGCGGCTGCAGCTCGGTGAGGTCGACGCCGTCGTGACCGACGGCGCGCTCGCCGCGAGCCAGGCCGCGCAGGATCCGACGGTGGAGCTCAAGGGCGACCGCTTCACGACCGAGTATTACGGGGTGGCGATGAAGAAGGACGCCGACGATCTGGTACGCCGGGTCAACCAGGTCCTCGTGGACTACCGCAGGAACGGCTGGCGCGCGTCGTACGACAAGTGGCTGTCCCCGACCCTGGGCGCGGACTCCGAGTCGGCGAACCCGCCTGCGGCGAAGTACAAGTAACCGACCCGATACGACTGGAGAGTTACCCGGGCGCACCGGACACGCGCACAGGGAACGACAGAGAGCGAGAGGTGATCGATGGGCGTCACGGGACCCCCCGGGCCGGTGATGGACCGGGACGAGGTGGACCGTGCGCTGGCGCGGCTCGGCGCGGAGCACGAGGCGATCGAGACCTCGCTCCTCGCCCTGCAGGACCACGCGGGCCGCAGACTCCTGGAGGGCGCCGAGCTCACCGGCACGACCAAGGAGCGCTGGACGTCCGCGGAGGCGTCGATCACCCTGCTGTGGGCGTACTTCGACGCGTACACGGACGCGCTGCGCTCCGCGCGCGAGATCCGTTCCCGCAGGCGCTGGTCCAGCCGTGACGATCTGACCGAGCTGACCGAGCTGCTGCGCGGCGAGAGCGTCACGGTCGCGGGCAGCGCCACGGCCACGGCGAACGCGCCGACGCTCGCCGGCAGCGGCAGGCTCAGCGAGCGCTTCTCGCTGACGGCCCTGGTCGAGCGGATGAACGAGCTGTACGCCTCCTCGCTGGACATGGTCGTCGCCGCGGACGCCGTGTGGTCCGCGCTGCCCGCCCGGATCGATTTACTGGCCGCGGAGCTCCAGCGGACCCGCCGGCTCGCACACTCCGTGGGCGTACGCCCCGGCGAGCACCCGGCGGGCGACGACCTGGAGCGGATCACGCGGACGCTGACCACGCTGCGCGAGCGGGTCGTCTCCGACCCGCTCGACTTCTGGGTTCCCGCACAGGGCAGTTCGGCGCCCGGCGGCGGACGCCCGGACACGACGACGTACGACCGTGAGGCGCGCGCCCTGGAGGAGGTGCGCCGGGAGATCGACGCGGTGCTCACGGTCCGGCAGGACGCGGAGGCGCGGCTGGTGAAGCTGCGGGACGTACTCAGCCGCGCGGACCGCACGCTCGCCGAGGCGAGGAGCGCCCGCGGCGAGGTGCTCGCGAAGATCGCCGCGTCGGAGGTGCCGGCGGTCAGCGGTCCGCCGACCGCGCTGCAGGAGCAGCTGGCGACGGCCGCCGAGTACCGCAGACACGCCCAGTGGCATCGTCTCTCCCCGCTCCTGGAGTCCCTGGAGGAGAAGGCGGAGGACGAACTCCTGCGCGCCCGCGAGTCGTTGACCGCGGTCACCGCGCCGCTGGCGGTCCGCGCGGAGCTGCGCGGCCGCCTCGACGCGTACAAGGCGAAGGTCGCCCGGCACGGCCTCGCAGAGGACCCGCTCCTCGTCGAGCGCTACGACGCGGCGCGCCGCATGCTGTGGAGCGCGCCCTGCGATCTGCGCGTCGCGGAGGAGGCGGTGCTGCGCTACCAGCGGGCGGCCGCCGACCTGTTGACCCCGCGCGTGCCCCAGCAGGGCCGCGGGCCGGATGAAGTACACGACCGGAGGGGGCCCAACGCGTGAGCGTTAAAGGTGATGCAGCGTGAGTCAGCAAGCTGCGGGACAGCAGAAGTGCCAGCGGCCCGGTTGCCCGGGGTCGTACGAGGACGTGGGCGGCGGCGAGCTGTACTGCGACACGTGCGGTCTGGCCCCGGTCGTCTCGGCGAACGGCATGGTGGGCTCGCCCCCGACCGGTATCACGGCGGGCGGCAAGGGCTCGCGCGGCTCCAACAGCAGCAGTGCGCACAGCAGTTCGCGGGCCAGTTCGCGTACGTCGTCGCGGTCCTCGCAGTCGCGGCGCTCGGTCTCCGGGCGGCTGTCGCGCTCGCTGCCGGGGTCGTCGACGGGCCGCTCGGTGTCGGTCCGCAGCTCGGGTTCGGCCGCCGGTTCCACCGGACGCGGCCGACTCGGTGCCGGTCTGGTCCAGGTTCCGGACGTGCCGCGGCCCGACCCGCGCGCGATGGTCCTGGAGAACCCGGAGGTGCCCGAGCGCAAGCGGTTCTGCTCGCGCTCCGACTGCGGTGCCCCGGTGGGGCGTTCGCGCGGTGAGAAGGCCGGGCGCACCGAGGGGTTCTGCACCAAGTGCGGTCACCCGTACTCGTTCGTGCCGAAGCTGCACGCGGGGGACATCGTGCACGGCCAGTACGAGGTCGTGGGCTGTCTCGCGCACGGCGGACTCGGCTGGGTCTACCTCGCCGTCGACCGCGCGGTCTCCGACCGCTGGGTGGTCCTCAAGGGCCTCCTCGACACCGGCGACCAGGACGCGATGGCGGCGGCGATCTCCGAGCGGCGCTTCCTCGCCGAGATCGAGCACGCCAACATCGTGCGGATCTACAACTTCGTCGAGCACCTCGACCAGCGGACGGGTTCGCTGGACGGGTACATCGTGATGGAGTACGTCGGCGGAAAGTCGCTGAAGGAGATCGCCAACGGCCGCCGTACGCCGGACGGGAAGCGGGATCCGCTGCCGGTGGAGCAGGCCTGCGCGTACGGCATCGAGGCCCTGGAGGCCCTCGGGCACCTGCACAGCCGCAACCTGCTGTACTGCGACTTCAAGGTCGACAACGCGATCCAGACCGAGGACCAGCTCAAGCTGATCGACATGGGCGCGGTGCGCAGGATGGACGACGACGAGTCGGCCATCTACGGCACGGTCGGCTACCAGGCACCGGAGGTCGCGGACGCCGGCCCGTCGGTCGCGTCCGACCTGTACACGGTCGCCCGTACGCTCGCCGTGCTGACCTTCGACTTCCAGGGCTACACGAACGTCTTCGTGGACTCCCTGCCCGACCCGGACAACATCGAGGTCTTCCGGCAGTACGAGTCCTTCTACCGGCTGCTGGTGCGGGCCACCGACCCCGACCCGGCCCGCCGCTTCGCCTCCGCGCAGGAGATGTCCGAGCAGCTGACCGGCGTCCTGCGCGAGGTCGTCTCCCTCCAGACCGGGCGTGCGCGCCCGGCCCTGTCGACTCTGTTCGGGCCCGAACTCAAGGTCATGGACACGGAGTTGTTCGGGCGTCTTGAGGGGGATGTGTCGCGGCTGGGGGCGCGGGTCATGCCCGTGGGGCGGCGGTCGCGCAGCTCTTCCCTCGCTGGAGGCGCGGGGCACGCCGGGCTTCCGGGCGGCGGAGCCGCTGCTGCGGTGGGCGGCGGAGGCGCCGGTTTTCTGGCCGACGGAGCCGTAAGCGCGGTGGCCGGCGGAGCCGGGAGTGCGGGCGGCGGAGCCATGACCGCGGTGGGCGCCGGTGTCCCCGGTGGCCTGGTCAAGCCCGTTCAGGCCGCCGCCACCGCGCTCGCGCTGCCCATCCCCCGTGTGGACCCCACCGACCCCAACGCCGGGTTCCTCGCGGGGCTCCTGACGTCCGGGCCCGGCGAGCTGATCACGGCGCTGCACGCGGCGCCCACCGGCTCGCTGGAGCTGCGGCTGCGCGAGCTGCGGGCCCGCCTGGAAATGGGCGAACTGGCAAGCGCGAGCAGGGCTGTCGAGGCCCTGGAGACGGACCACCCCGACGACTGGCGGGTGGTCTGGTACCGGGGCGTGGCGGCGCTGGCGACCGGGGAGTACGAGATCGCGGCGCTGTCCTTCGACGCGATCTACGACGCGTTCCCGGGCGAGCCCGCGCCGAAGCTCGCCCTCGGCCTGTGCGCGGAGGTACTCGGGCAGCTGGACAACGCCGCCGAGTACTACCGCCTGGTGTGGACGACCGACCCCAGCTATGTCAGCTCGGCGTTCGGCCTTGCCCGCGTGCAGCTCGCCTCGGGCGACCGCCGTGGCGCCGTACGCACGCTGGAATCCGTACCGGAGGCGTCGATCCACTACACGGCGGCGCGGGTCGCGGCCGTACGGGCGCGGCTGCGGCAGCGGATGGCCCAGGAGGCGGCGGCCGCGCCGTTCCTGGACGATCTCACCGCGGCGGCCGGACAGGTCGAGGCGCTCGACGGGTACGGTCTGGACGCGGTCCGACGCGAGCAGTTGTCGACGGAAGTCCTTGGCTGCGCCCTGGACTGGGTACTCTCCGGTAGCCAGGCTTCCGCTCCGGCCTCCGGCGGCGGACGTGTGCTGCTCGGCAGCGAGCTGGACGAGCGCGGCCTCCGCTTCGGCCTCGAGCGCTCGTACCGGACGCTGGCCCGGCTCGCGCAGGGCGGCGAGGAGAGGATCGACCTGGTGGAACGTGCCAACCGTTACCGCCCCCGGACGTGGGTGTGATTGATGTCCCAGATGCCCCAGCCGACGGCCCTTTCGCGGTGCCCCAGTTGCGAGGAGCCGCTGGAGGCGGGTGACCGTTTCTGCGGTGCGTGCGGCTACGACCTGTCGGCGGTGCCCGCACCGCCGGCGGACAACCCCACGATCACCATGAACGGCAGCTCGCCGCGGCCCCCTTCGTCCGTCGCGCCCGTGGACTGGCCCCTCGCGCCGGAGGCGGACAGCTCCGACACGACCCCGCCGGTGCACCGCGCCACGGACATCCAGGGCCAGGACTCGGCCGGCTCCGAACTCCCGCACCCGGATACGGAATCCGCGGACGCGCGGCCGTCGGGCGGGCAGTCACCGGACGTACACCCGTCAGGCGGCGTACAGCCATCATCGGGTGTGCGGTTCGACCGGCCTTCGGAGCCCGACGAGTACCCGCTGGCTCCCCCGGCCGCCGAGCCGTCCGCGGAGCCCTCGCCTGTCGTCGATCCCCGCACCGCCGACCTCGGCACGCCCCCGAGCACCAAGCTGTGCGTCGCCTGCCGTTCCGGCCATGTCGACCACGACGGCTACTGCGAGAACTGCGGGCACGCGCAGCCGCGCGAGCGCGATCACATGGAGCAGGAGCTGGGCGCGGTCGCCGCGGTCAGCGACCGGGGCCTTCGCCACCACCGCAACGAGGACGCGTTCGCGATCTCCTCGACCGCGCTGCCCGACGGCTCGCCCGCGGTCGTCGCGGTCGTCTGCGACGGCGTCTCCTCGGCGACCCGCCCCGACGAGGCCTCGCTCGCCGCCTCCCACGCCGCCAACGAGAAGCTCCTCGCGGCCCTGCCGCTCGGCACGCACCCGCAGCAGGCCATGCACGAGGCGATCGTCGTGGCCTCGGAGGCCGTCAACGCGCTGGCCGACGCGTCCACCGCGCAGGGTGAGCACGCGCCCCACGTGAACGCGCCGGCCTGCACCCTCGTCGGCGCCGTCGTCACCCCGGCCCTGCTGATCGTCGGCTGGGTCGGCGACAGCCGCGCCTACTGGGTGCCCGTCGACCGGAGTTCTCCGCCGGCCCGGCTCACCGAGGACGACTCGTGGGCCGCGCAGATGGTCGCGGCGGGCCTGATGAACGAGGCGGAGGCGTACGCCGACGAGCGCGCCCACGCCATCACGGGCTGGCTCGGCGCGGACGCGTACGAACTGGAGCCGCACACCGCTTCCTTCAAGCCGGACCGGCCGGGTGTAGTGGTGGTGTGCACGGACGGGCTGTGGAACTACGCGGAGGCGGCCGAGGAGATGGCCGAGGTCGTGCCCCTCGACGCCGCCGACAGGCCTCTGCACAGCGCCCAGGTCCTTGTCGGCCACGCCCTGGACGGCGGGGGCCACGACAACGTAACAGTGGCCGTCGTGCCGTTCCCGGCACCGTCCCAGGGGGCAGGATCGGCCTGAGGCCGTTGAGAACGCAACGGGGACGGCCTCGGACCGGAGGGGACCGGTCCGCATACAGTCATCACCTCCGCCCGTGGGGATGGCCCTGAGGGGGACGAAGAAGCCATGGCCAATTTCTCGAAGTCGAACGTGCCGCAGTTCTCGGTCGACGTCTACCAGAACGAGTACCTGCCCGAGGGCGGCCGCGAGGTCAACGCGATCGTCACGGTGAGCGCGACCGGCGGCGGCACCATCGGAAGCGCGGTCGCGGCACCACACTTGTACGCACCCGGCCAGGGACCGGACGCCGCCGTGGCGATCATGGTCGACTGTTCCGGCTCGATGGACTACCCGCCGACGAAGATGCGCAACGCACGGGACGCGACGGCCGCCGCGATCGACACCCTGCGCGACGGTGTGCACTTCGCGGTGATCGGCGGCACGCACATCGCCAAGGAGGTCTATCCCGGCAGCGGGCGGCTGGCGGTCGCCGACGCGACCACCCGCGACCAGGCCAAGCAGGCGCTGCGCAAGCTGAGCGCGGGCGGCGGTACGGCGATCGGCACCTGGCTGCGCCTCGCCGACCGGCTGCTGTCCTCGGCGGAGGTCTCGATCCGGCACGGCATCCTGCTCACCGACGGCCGCAACGAACACGAGTCGCCCAAGGACCTGAAGGCGGCCCTCGACTCCTGTGCCGGACGGTTCACGTGTGACGCGCGTGGAGTGGGCACCGACTGGGAGGTCAAGGAGGTCACCGGAATCGCCTCGGCGCTGCTCGGCACCGCCGACATCGTCGCCGACCCGGCCGCCCTCTCCGCCGACTTCACGCAGATGATGGAGACGGCCATGGGCAAGGAGGTCGCGGACGTCTCCCTGCGGCTCTGGACGCCGGTCGGCACGGAGATCAAGTTCGTCAAGCAAGTCGCTCCCACGGTCGAGGAGTTGACCGACCGCCGCACCGAGGCGGGCCCGCGCGCCGGGGACTACCCCACCGGCTCCTGGGGCGACGAGTCCCGCGACTACCACGTGTGCGTCGAGGTCCCCACCGCCGGGATCGGCCAGGAGATGCTGGCCGCCCGGGTCTCGCTGGTGATCCCGCAGGGGGACGGCAGCGTGCAGAACCTCGGCGCGCAGGGCCTCGTACGGGCCGTGTGGACCGACGACATGGCGGCCTCGACGAGCATCAACCCCCAAGTCGCCCACTACACAGGTCAGGCGGAACTGGCGCAAGTCATCCAACAGGGTCTCGATCTGCGCAAATCGGGAGATGTCGACGGGGCAACGGCCAAGCTGGGACGCGCTGTTCAGCTCGCCAGCGCCTCCGGTAACGCCGATACTGCGAAACTGCTGGCGAAGGTGGTGGACGTCGTCGACGCCGCGGCAGGTACTGTGCGATTGAAGGCGAAGGTCGAAGAGGCCGACGAGATGACGCTCGAGACACGGTCCACCAAGACTGTTCGTGTAAAGAAGTAAAGAAGAAGTAGCGAGCCCGGTTCCCGCAAGGAGCCGGAGAAACCCGGTCACAACGACCGGAAAAGGAGAGGGGGAAGCGCCGACATGCCGACCTGCCCGAACGGACACCAGTCGGGTTCCGACGACTGGTGCGAGGTCTGCGGTCACCGCATGGCCGGTTCCGTGCCCCCGCCGCCTCCGCCGCCGCCACCGGCCGCGGGTTACGGCTATCCGCCGCCCGGTTCGCCCCCGCCGCCGCACGGCCCGGGTGGGCGCCCGCACCTGTCCGCGGTGCCCGACCCCGAGCCGCAGCTCTGCCCGCAGTGCCGTACGCCCCGCGAGGGCGCCGCGCCGTTCTGCGAGGAGTGCCGGTGGAACTTCCTGACCAATACGGCGACCTCGTACACGCCGGCCGCGCCGCGTCCGCCCGCGCCCGGGCCGGGGGCTCCTGGGGGCCCCGGTGGTCTTGGAGGCCCCGGCGGTCCTGGGGTTCCTGGGGGTCCGAATCCGGCGCTGCGGTTCCAGCAGCAGGAGCCGGGGCAGCCCACCGGTCCCGGCGCGGGTCCTGGAGGTCCTGGCGCGGGTCCCGGTCATGACCCGTTCGAGTACCAGAGCTCGCGGCCCTCGCAGATGAACCGGCCCGCCGAGCCGATCCCGCCGGGTCCGCCCGCTCAGCCGGGTCCGGCTGCGCCGTTCGCCGGTCCCTCGGGCTTCGGCGGCGATCCCTCACGTCCGGTTCCGCCGCCGCCCGGGCCCCCGGCAGGTGGCCCCGGCGCCCCGCAGGCCTTCACCCAGCAGCCGGCCTCGCCCGGCTTCCCGTCGCAGACCCCTCCGTCGCCGCCCGGCGGCCCGTCCTTCGGCGGCGGTGACGACGACTGGGTGATCTCCCCGCCGTCGACCGGTACGCCGAACGGCGGTCCCGGCGGTGCGGGTCAGGGCGGCGGCCCCGGCGGTGGCTACGGCTACCCGCAGCCCGGCCCGACCCAGGCCCCGCCCGGCCGCCCCGGCGCCGTCCACCAGCAGCAGCCGCTGGCCTGGACCGCGACGATCGGTCCCGACCGCGCGTACTTCATGGCGATGATGCAGCGCTCAGGGCCCGAGGCCGCGGGGCTCAACCTCCCCGCGTACTCGCCGGAGCAGCAGCGCCCGCTCAGCGGCAACCAGATCACGATCGGCCGCCGCAGGCACTCCACCGGCGACACCCCGGACATCGATCTGTCGGTGCCCCCGGAGGACCCGGGCGTCTCGCACCAGCACGCGGTCCTGGTCCAGCAGCCGGACGGCAGCTGGGCAGTCGTCGACCAGAACTCCACGAACGGGACCACGGTCAACGGCGGCGAGGAGCCCATCCAGCCGTTCGTGCCGGTTCCGCTCCAGGACGGCGACCGGGTGCACGTGGGCGCCTGGACGACGATCACCATCCGGCGCGGATAAGGCACGCGTGCGGACGTAGGCGGTCCAGGACACGGACACGCCTGCGGGCGCAGACGTACGTGGTCACGGCAGCGGCCAGGCGTACGGCCCCTCGGGGTCGTCCAGCCACGCCCAGGAGCGGTCGCCGCTGACCGTGATCCCGTACCTCTCGCGCGAAGGCTGGTTCTCGAGCTCCCACAGCGCGTACGACTCGTACGGGTCGAGGCTGCGCGCCGTCAGGTTCAACAGGAACCGGAACAGCTCGTGGCTCCTGACCCGGCGCGGCAGCCCGCTCAGTTGCTGCGGCTCCGGCAGCCCGGGCCGGGTCTCGCCGCGCAGGGGCACGAAATAGGCGGGTGTGTGCAGGAAGCGCCCCTCGGCGTGCCCGGCGTCCCGGACCTCCAGCGCGATCAGGCCGGTGGCCATCGGCGCGAGGATGCGGGCGCCCGGGTTGCACTGGGCCAGCCAGGGGCGCGGGACCGAGGTCAGCGTGCAGGTGGCGATGATCCGGTCGAAGGGGGCGCGCTCGGGGACTCCGCGCGCGCCGTCGCCCGTGACGACGGTCGGGTGGTACCCGGCGGTGGCCAGATGCCGCCGCGCGGACTCGGTGATCTCCGGGTCGAGGTCGATCGTGGTCACCAGGTCGTCGCCGAGGCGGTGGGCGAGCAGGGCGGCGTTGTAGCCGGTTCCGGCGCCGATCTCCAGGACGGCGTCCCCGTCCCGTACGCCCAGTTCCGTCAGCATCATCGCCATCAGCGACGGCTGGCTGCTGGAGGACACCAGAACCCCGTCGCGCACCCGGGTGGCCAGCGGGGTGTCCGCGTACGCCCCGCGCACCCAGCGCTCCCTGCTGGCCGGGTCGGGGTCCTGGCCCCATACGCGCTCGAAGCCGCCCACGACGCCGATGTAGTAGTACGGCACGAAGAGGTGGCGCGGGACCGCCTCGAACGCCTCCCGCCAGACCGGGTCGGCGTCCCAGGCGCCGCTGCTGTCGATCTCGCGCACGAGAGCCGCCCGCGCCAGGGTGGCGACGTCGTCGAGGTCGTGGTCGAGAGCGTGCGCGCTCATACCTCCACTGTGCTGCGGGACAGGCCGCGAGGCGAGCGTCGGACCGGCCGATCGGGTACGCGCGGTGACGGGCCGAACGGGCACGCGCGGTGACGGGCCGAACGGGCACGCGCGGTGACGGGCCGAACGGGCACGCGCGGTGATGGTCCTAGGTCTCGAGTCCTCGGTCACGCGGTCTGAGACCATGGGAGGCGTGAAAGAGATTCGGCGCGGCACCCTTCAGGAACAGACCTTCTACGAGCAGGTCGGAGGCGAGGAGACCTTCCGCCGCCTCGTGCACCGTTTCTACGAGGGTGTCGCCGAGGACCCGTTGCTGAAGTCCATGTATCCCGAGGAGGACCTGGGCCCTGCCGAGGAGCGCCTCACGCTGTTCCTGATCCAGTACTGGGGCGGCCCGACGACGTACACCGAGAACCGCGGCCACCCCCGGCTGCGGATGCGCCACGCCCCGTTCACCGTCAACCAGGCCGCGCACGACGCCTGGCTCAAGCACATGCGCGTCGCCGTCGAGGAGCTCGGCCTCTCCGAGGAGCACGAGCACACGCTGTGGAACTACCTGACGTACGCGGCGGCCTCGATGGTGAACACGGCGGGCTGACACCGGCCGCCCCTGACGCCCGACGCGCGCATTCCGGTCGTCCGTCGCCGGAATCCGGTCACGATCCGGTCAAGCCCGCGCTACAAGCGCTTACCCCCGCCCCTCCCCTCTGACAGCATCGCGCGAAAGTCCGAGATCCGGGACAACGGCGGGAGCCGGGTGACGGGGTTCGTCTTCTTGCGGGCGCGGGCGCACCCCTGCTGCTCGTCGCCGCGCTGCTCACCGTCCTGCTGACGACGGCGGTGCTCGCGACCCTCACCGCGTACTCCGGCGCGATCGGCGACGCCTCCCTGCGGCACGCGCTCCAGGAACCCCGCAACGCCGTCGACACCGCGCTGATCGTCCGCGCCGGCGTCCCCGCGGAGCAGCGCGAGGCCGCCGACACCGCCGTACGCAAGGGAGCGGAGCAGACCTTCGACGGGTTCCCGGTGACGCTGCGCACCCTGGTGCGCTCGGGCCCGTACGCACTCCCCCGCTCGTTGCGGGCGCCCGCCGGGCGACCCGGCGACCCGGACCTCACCCACTTCGCCGCCCTCGACCACACCCAGATACGGGTCACCGCCGGGCGGCTGCCCAGCCGCCCGGGCGGCCCGGTCCTCGATGTCGCCCTGCCCGACACGGCCGCCGGCCGTCTCGGGCTCAAGCCCGGCGCGCGCCTCACCCTCGTCGACCGGCCCGGTGGCCCGCAGGTGCGCGTCCGGATCACCGGTCTGTACCAGCCCGTCCGGCCGCGTGGAAGGCGGTGTCGGGGACCAACAGCACGGTGGGGTCGCCCAGCGCCACCACACGCGGCCACGCGTGATCCGCGCCGCAAAGGCACGGGGGGGCGGTCAGCGGACGCTGACGTCCAGCGCCCCAAGTCCCGCCCTGCGCACGGCGATCGACCCGTACGGCGTTCGCAGCCGGAGCCACGCACCCGACGAGTACAGCCCCAACAGGCTCTCGCCGGGGGCGACCTGGCGTTCCGGGCTCACGGGGCGGAGGAATCCGAGCGACTGCGCCGCGTGCGCGGCCCGTACCGGAAGGCCGGTGTCGCCGACCGGCCGGGACCAGATCTCCCGCCCGATCCGGTCGAGTTCGGCGCGGGTACGGCCCTCGGGCGCCAACTCCTCGGTACGGGACCGGAATTCGGCGACCGCGGCGGCAACCATCGCGCGTACGGCGTCCAGGGCGGGCAGCCCCGGTTCCTGCCGCCAGCCGCCACGGGGCGGCAGCACCCCGGCCCACGGCGGTCCGGTGACGGCCTGCGGGACCTCCGCCGTGGCGCCCGGCTCGTCGATGGACTCCAGGAGTTCACCGGCGGAGACGGTCACGTCGAGGGTGACGTCGAGCCCGTTCTCGTACGGCTTGGCGAGGCGCGCCGTACGGATGGCGAGGACCTCGAAGGACGGCGGGCGGCCGAAGACCGCGAGGGCGGTCCCGGCGGCCTGCAGTCGTACGGCCGCCGCACGGTCGTAGTGGATCAGCCGGGAGAGGAAGGCGGCGAGGTCCGCCGCCTCCCCGGTGTCGGCGAGGTGCAGGACGGTCATGCCGCGACGGCCTCTGCGTCCTTCTCGCCGTCCGCGTCGCCCTCGTCGTCCCGGTACTCCTCCAGGAACTCCCGTTCCTCGGCGGTGAGACGGCGCGGGCGCTGGGCCTGGAAGTCGAACGGCACTATCACGGTCGAGGCCCGTACGTAGACCTGGTCCGGGTCCTTGACCTCATACGTGATCGTGAAGGACGCCGCCCTGATCTCCGTGATCCACAGCTCGATGTCCACCGGCGTGTGCCGGTGGACCAGCTGCCGCTTGTAGTCGATCTCGTGGCGCGCCACCACAGACCCCTGCTTGAAGTCCTTCTCCGGGCGGAACAGGAAGTCGATGCGCGCCTCCTCCAGATAGCGGAGGAAGACCACGTTGTTGATGTGGCCGTACGCGTCCATGTCCGCCCAGCGCAGCGGGCAGCGGTAGATGTGCCGCAAGATCGATCAGCCCCGGGTCAGCTTCTTGTAGGTGGCACGGTGCGGACGCGCCGCGTCCGGGCCGAGCCGCTCGATCTTGTTCTTCTCGTACGACTCGAAGTTGCCCTCGAACCAGAACCACCTGGAGTCGCCCTCGTACGCGAGGATGTGCGTCGCGACCCGGTCGAGGAACCAGCGGTCGTGGGAGACGACCACGGCCGCACCCGGGAACTCCAGGAGCGCGTTCTCCAGGGAGGACAGCGTCTCGACGTCGAGGTCGTTGGTCGGCTCGTCGAGGAGCAGCAGGTTGCCGCCCTGCTTGAGGGTCAGCGCGAGGTTGAGGCGGTTGCGCTCACCACCGGAGAGGACGCCGGCCGGCTTCTGCTGGTCGGGGCCCTTGAACCCGAACGCGGAGACGTAGGCGCGCGAAGGCATCTCGACCTGGCCCACATTGATGTAGTCCAGCTCGTCGCTGACGACGGCCCACAGCGACTTCTTCGGGTCGATGTTCTCGCGACCCTGGTCGACGTACGAGATCTTGACGGTGTCGCCGACCTTGATGGAACCGGAGTCCGGCTCCTCCAGGCCCTGGATCATCTTGAAGAGGGTGGTCTTGCCGGCGCCGTTCGGGCCGATGACACCGACGATGCCGTTACGCGGCAGCGTGAAGGAGAGATCGTCGATGAGGACCTTGTCGCCGAAGGCCTTGGAGAGGTTGTTGACCTCGACGACGATGGAGCCCAGGCGGGGGCCCGGCGGGATCTGGATCTCCTCGAAGTCCAGCTTCCGCATCTTGTCGGCCTCGGCGGCCATCTCCTCGTACCGCGCGAGACGGGCCTTGGACTTGGCCTGCCGCCCCTTGGCGTTGGACCGCACCCACTCGAGCTCTTCCTTGAGCCGCTTGGCGCGCTTGGCGTCCTTCTGGCCCTCGATCTTCAGGCGGGAGGCCTTGTTGTCGAGGTACGTGGAGTAGTTGCCCTCGTACGGAATGGCGCGGCCGCGGTCGAGCTCGAGGATCCACTGCGCGACGTTGTCGAGGAAGTACCGGTCGTGGGTGACGGCGACGACGGTGCCGGGGTACTTCGCGAGGTGCTGCTCCAGCCACTGCACGGACTCGGCGTCCAGGTGGTTGGTGGGCTCGTCGAGAAGCAGCAGGTCGGGGGCTTCGAGGAGCAGCTTGCACAGCGCGACGCGGCGACGCTCACCACCGGAGAGGTTGGTGACGGCCCAGTCGCCGGGGGGGCAGCCGAGGGCGTCCATGGCCTGCTCGAGCTGGGTGTCCAGGTCCCAGGCGTTCGCGTGGTCCAGGTCCTCCTGGAGCTTGCCCATCTCGTCCAGGAGCGCGTCCGAGTAGTCGGTGGCCATCAGCTCGGCGACCTCGTTGAAGCGCTTGAGCTTGTCCATGACCTCGCGGGCCCCGTCCTGGACGTTCTCCAGAACCGTCTTGGACTCGTCGAGCGGCGGCTCCTGGAGCAGCATGCCGACGCTGTAACCGGGCGACAGGAACGCGTCACCGTTGGAGGGCTGCTCGAGCCCCGCCATGATTTTGAGAACGGTGGACTTACCGGCACCGTTCGGACCGACCACACCGATCTTGGCACCCGGCAGGAAGTTCAAGGTGACGTCGTCGAGGATCACCTTGTCGCCGTGCGCCTTGCGCGTCTTGCGCATGGTGTAAATGAACTCAGCCAAGAGAAACCGTCCGGACGCTTGAAATCGGCAGTGGGCAGATACAACCCATCTTGCCTGACGGCTACCCCTCGAAGGAAACCCGTTCGGTCAGGGGCCCGTGACCTGGCCGTTCCCCGACCGCGCTGGTAGCTGACCTGTCACTGGTTGTCGCCGCCGGTCACTGCCGAGCGACCTCGCACGGCCCAGGGACGGCCCAGCGAGCGATCATTCAGGCCGGTCCCACTCGTCCAGCTTGATCTTTACCTGATGGTTGTGGTCTGCATGCCAGACGACCGTGCCTGTGACTTCAGCCCCCATGGCGGGCAGCTCCATGTCATGCGGCATGCTGCCGACCTCAGCCAGTCCCACGGCTTCGGGCATGCCATCAATCTGGATGAAGACGCCGAATCGCTGGCGGCCGATGACCTCTCCTTCGATGCGGGCCCCCACAGGCAGCGCCGCGACGGTTGCTGCCCAGCTCTGCCGAACCCTGTCCGCAGCCGGCACCTCGGGACCTGTAGGCAACGCGTATTCATCCATCGCTAGATCATGACTGCACCGGCGACTCGTCGACCGCCACCTTGTAAGGGCGGGGATGAGGAAGGACCCTGGTGCGCAGGTCACCCCAGCTCTGAAGAGCTCGCAGGTCACCGGCACATCTCAGCTGATGCGAGCCGCTGTTGACCGTGGTTGACCGCTCTATCTGGCACGGCTGTGGCACGCGCTGTGAGACCAGGCGCTTAGAAGATGCGGGCACACCTTATTCGGACGGCCCGGCGGCACCCTGTCGCTACCGTGCCGGGCCGCCCAGCGGCGCTGACGTCCGTCGTCGTTGCCATCAACGCTGCCTTCACTGCCGTCAGTAGTTTGGGCGAAGACGACCGGCCAGCCGTGGCGCTCGCACTGCTACCTCTTGCAGTGCTGGCAGGCTGTGAGCCCCTGTTCCTTGGCCTTGTCCTCCGACATCGAATCCTGCCCCATGTAGGTGTCCTGCTTCCAGCCCTTTCGCACTGGACGCCGACACCCAATATCTGGGGCGGCTTAACAGCGGATCGCAGGAAAGACATACACACGACCGTAGCTTCAATTTCTGCTCTCGTAGGGGGATTCGGCACGGCCGCGGTCGCACAATACGCAAGCTCACATGGTCGAGATATGCGCGAACTGCGCATACGGTTCGGCAGTAGCCTCCGAAAAAACTGGTCGAGTATCCTGACTGGAATGCTGCTCATCTCAGCCGGGTGCCTGGCACTTTTGATAATCGACAGATCGAAGTCGATCGGCAACATCAGCGGGATCTTGCGGTGCGGCAGCGCAAATTTCCCGCGCGGCATGGCCCCTTGGATGGATTAGACGCTGTCGGAGCCACCGCCGTGGTCGGAGCCACCGCCATGGTCGATGCCACCATCGTGGTCGGAGCCACCGCCATGGTCAGAGCCACCGCCATGGTCGGAGCCACCGCCATAGTCGATGCCACCATCGTGGTCGGAGCCACCGCCATGGTCGGAGCCACCGCCATGGTCGGAGCCACCGCCATGGTCAGAGCCACCGCCATAGTCGATGCCACCATCGTGGTCGGAGCCACCGCCATGGTCAGAGCCACCGCCATAGTCAGAGCCACCGCCATAGTCGATGCCACCATCGTGGTCGGAGCCACCGCCATGGTCGGAGCCACCGCCATGGTCGGAGCCACCGCCGCTGTCGTCGCGGACTGCTGTCTGGATTGATGTGTTCGCGGGTGACTGGGAAGCCGCTATTGCTGTGGTAGCCCCTGCGGATACGAGGAGTGCAGTGCTGATGCACGAAACACAGATCAGCCGGGGGATTCGCCTCCGGACCGTGGTATTCATGACAACTCCATGAGTGCGTGAATCTGGCGCTGGATGCGATGGTTTACCTCTTAGGGGTAACCTGTTGAATTGGCGACGATCAGGGCCGTCCCGATGTGGGTACGGCCGCACGCCCACAAAGCCCATGCTTCTCTCGCTAGCTCGCTTGCCGCAATGGGCCTTTCGGCCCTGCGTTCAGTGACTTTGTGTTGTAGTTTTTTGCGTTGCGTAAGGCGGTCACGTAAACGCTTGAAGGTGGCTAACTAGCTACTTGCCCCTGAAGAAGTCGGGGCTGCCGGCGGTGTGACGCTTTGGGGAGAGCTGGTGGGAGCCATCGGTTGGCCGGGACAGTTGACGTGGGTCATCGGCGGCCGGGGGTGGTGGCGATGTTGCGTGTCGCGGGAGTGCCGGACATTTGGTGGGAGGTGCTGCCGGAACAGGCGCGACAGCTGCCTCGGGAGCTGGCCAGGATCGATGCGTTCTTGGACGACGAACGGTTCATCGCCCCGTGGCGGGCGGTGTTCGCCGAGCGGCTGGGGCGTCCCTCGGTCCCGGTCGAGACACTGCTGAGGCTGCTGTACCTCAAGCACCGCTACCAGCTCGGCTACGAGACGTTATGCCGTGAGGTGGCGGATTCGCTGAGCTGGCGGCGGTTTTGCCCGGATCCCGTTGACCTCTCCGGTGCCGCACTCCACCACGCTGATCAAACTGGTACGCCGCAGCGGCCCACAGACCGTGGAACAGCTCAATGCCGCGCTGCTGGGGAAGCTGGTCGAGGACAAGCTGCTGCGGTGCCGCAAGCTGCGCATCGACACCACCGTGGTCGAGGCCGACATCGACCACCCCACGGACGCCGATCTGCTGGAGCACGGGGTGCGCAAGCTGGGCCGACTGGTGCGGCGGATCAAGGCCGCGGGCGCCGCCAGGCGCACCCGTTTCCGGGACCGCAGCCGGTCAGCGGGCCGCCGCTTGAAGGAGATCTCACGCACGCTGCGGCGGCGCACCGGCCAGGCTATGGGCGAGATCGACCGGCTTACCGGCGAGATCGCCATGGTGGCCCGGGCAACACTGCGGGAGGTGACCGCAGTGGAGACAAACGCCCGCCGGACACGGGGCAAACGTCCGTCAGGACGGCTCGCGCATCTGTTGGGTGAGCTGGCCGAGAGCGTGGCAGGCACCCGCCGACTGCTGGAGCAGACCGCTTTGCGGCTGGCCGGGATCCGCACCATCCCCGACCGACTGGTTTCGCTCGCTTCCGCAGGGATCATCCCGACTCCCGAGAAGGGCGAGCGCTACGCAGCGGCTCGGGAGCACGGCATGCACGCCCTGCGGCACTTCTACGCCTCGGTCCTCCTGGACGCCGGGGAGAACATCAAGGCTCTGAGTCTGTACCTCGGCCACAGTGACCCGGGATTCACGCTCCGCGTGTACACGCACCTGATGCCGAGCAGCGAGACCCGGACCCCAAAGCCATCAGCGCCATGTACCGGGCCGCCGGTCACGCCCATGACGGCCCAGAGACGGCCCAAGCCGCCTGACACGGCCCCTCATCGACGGGAAACCCGCTGGTGAGGGGCTGTTTCATGCCCAAGATCGGCAAGTAACAACCCATCTTGCCTGACGGCTACCACTGGAACGAAACCCGTATCGCCGGGTGCTTCTGACCTGCTCCCTTCGCGGGGACACCGATGTAGTTGATCTGCCGGTCTCAGACCTTGTCCCGGGGTGGCGTCAGCGGCCGTTGAAACGGGGCGCCAGACCGCCGGTGAGGTAGGTCAACTATGCGCACGAGGGCGAAGCCAGCCGCCTTGTAGGAGCGATGCAGGCCCGGGTTGTCCTTTGGACGAGTGAAGGGCTCGGATCATGTTCGCTGTGCCGGCGGCAGCAGTCCGTGCAGGACCATGGCCGACAACGCGTCGGCCATGGCGTTCCGGTCGCGCGACGCGGTCGGTGGGGCGGCGGGATCGAGGCGGTCGGCGATCGGGTCCTGTGTCAGCGCCAGTGCCGGGCCGACGATCGCGAAATAGAGGATGTGCGGGGCTACGCGCGGGATGCGCCCCGCCTCGACGAGAGCCGTGATCGTCGGTGTGATGGAGTCCCAGAACGGCTGCACGAACCGCTGGTGCAGGTAGTCCAGGCGGTCGGAGTCGCGAGTGGACTCATCGGCGATCAGCCGGTTGAGCTGCGACGCGTGTGCCGTCGTGCGGTAGAGCTGGCCCACCGCGTTTCTCAGCCGTTCGTCGTCGTCGCGGTACCGCGCCAGCAGCGCGTCGCGCTCGGCTTGGACGTCGGTGAGCGCGAAGTCCACCACCGCGCGCCAGAAGCTCGCCTTCGACCCGTAACGGTCATTGATGAAGTTGTGACTGACGCCGAGCCGGCGGGCCAGCTCCCGCACGGTGGTCGCGTCGTAGCCGAGCTCGGCGAACGTGTCGAGTCCCCGGCGGAGGATCTCGCTCTCGTCGAGCTGCACGGCAGCGTTCTTTCGTCGCGGCTCCATTTGACGCCTTCCAGTCGGTTCGTCCGGATCCAGGGACCCTGCGGTGTGGTGGATCACGCCTGCTTGACGCCTGTCAGAACCGGCGTAGTCTGACAACTGTCAGAAGCTTACCCCGGGAGATCCGGGCCACACGAAGAAGGTCGCTCGATGGCACTGCAGAGCAAGGTCGCAGAGACAGGAATTCGAGGAGGAGCCGCCGACATGTCTGCCGATACGATGCTGGCCTACCGCATCCCGTCGATCCACAGCTCCGCGCAATGGTCACGGGTACCCGTGCCGAAGCCCAGCTCCGGCGAGGTCCTGATCCAGATGGCGGCGGCCGGCCTGTGCCATACCGATCTGGAAATCATGGACAAGGGCGTGCAGTTCGTGCCGCACAAGGACCGTCCCTACACGCTCGGGCATGAGAACGTCGGTTACGTGGCCGCGCTCGGCCCAGGGGTCACGGACGTGGTCGTGGGCGAGGCGGTCGTAGTGAACTCGGGTATGACCTGCGGCACGTGTGAATACTGCCTGGCCGGCCAGGACAACTACTGCGACAATCGCCCCGGTTACTACGGCCTGAGTGACGACGGCGGCCTCGCCGCCTACCTCCTTTGCGCGGCGCCGCGACCTCGTATCCATCGGTGACCTCGATCCGATCCAGGCCGCACCGCTCGGCGACGCCGGCGGAACCTCGTACGGCGCCGTCAACGCCGTCCTGCCGTACATCCGCCCGAACGGTTTCGTGGTCGTGGTCGGCATCGGCGGCCTCGGCTCGTTCGCCCTGCAGTTCCTGCGCCTGAAGACCTCGGCCACCATCATCGCGGTCGACCTGGCCGACAAGCTTGCCCACGCCCGCAGCCGAGGCGCCCACCACACCGTCACCAGCGACCCCTCGGCGGCAGCGACGATCAGGGAGCTCACCGGTGGCCGCGGTGCCGACGCAATCATCGACTTCGTCGGTGTCGACGCCACGTTGCAGCTCGCCACCGACGTCGTCCGTCCCACCGGCTGCATCAACTTCGTCGGCACGGGTGGCGGCACCCTGCCGTTCCGTTTCCAGAACCCGCCCCTGGGCGTGCACATCGTCGCCACGGCCAGCTATTCCATGCAGGAACTGCAGGACCTGGTCGGGCTCGCTCAACGTGGCCTGCTCACCTCCGACGTCACCACGTACGCCTTCCAAGACCTGGAGGAGGCCTACAGCGCCCTGCGAGACGGTCGGATCGAGGGGCGCGCGGTCGTCGCTTTCGACGGTGACCGGCCCACGCCGTGACGGTTCCGGTGGTCGGGCCAACCAGGAACGGCTGATCGCTTCTTCGGGGTAGTTCTTCCGCTTTGCCACCTTGGATCACTTCCCCTGGATGACAAAACATCCAGCGTCCAGATGTCGGAATTTCGGGGGTCACTCCACTGGTGCGGCCGGCCCCCGCACGCGGCAAGGGTCATCGTGGCGGCGGCCACAACACCGCGGCGGCGCACGCTGGTTGGCTTCACCGGGCCGACCCTGTCGGCCGGGCCCCGGCGGCACTCGTAGCCGTCCCGTCACTCCTTGCCGACCTGGAACTGCCGGGCGGGCCGTCGCCTCGTGCGTACACGCCCGAAGGAGCACACTCGTACTAAGGGCAGAGGCTCCGGAGGTGATCGTGATGACACAGGCGCAGACTCCGCTACGGACCGCCGTCGGATGGCACGTGGAGCTGGAATTCGAGGAGGACGAGCACCGCACGCGCGCCGCAGCCCTCGTACGTCTCCAGGACGGAAACGAAGTGCGTGCCCACGGGTACGCAAGCCGCCACCCCTCCGACTCCAATCAGCCGAGAGTCGGCGAGGAGGTCGCGGGAGCGAGGGCACTGAATGAGTTGGCGATGAAACTGCTGACCAAGGCGCACGACGAGATCGACGAGGCGTCGGGCAGGACATCGCGCCCGCTGACCACCTGAGCTGGTCGGCCACAGGAATACAGCCCGTCTACCACCGTCGGGGGCAACGCCCCCGACGGCGACTTCCAGCCCTTCACGGACCGGGCACGCCCGGATCCCCCGTGATCGCCCGGAGCCGGTCCAGCTCTACGGCCCGTGCGCCGGCACGCCCCCTCAGTTCATGCACAGCCGCACGGACCGCGGACTCGCTCCCGTCGGGCAGTGCGATGTCCCATCTGATGCTCGTCCGTCAGGCAGGGCGACCGTCTCCACATGTACGTCGCCGATCAGGGACGACATGGTCCCGTGGGCCCGCGGGGATTTCCGCTCCGCCGGCCCTGGCTCGGTGCGGGGCCCGGCCAGCCACGCGAGGTCCCTCGCGGACCTTCGGCTCAGAGGCTCGCTCCGCCGCCCAGCAACCGGGCGAGCGCGCTTACCGCCCCGTCGATCTCGCGGGCGCACTCGTACAGCACGGAGTGGGGCCTCCCCCACGGGTCCGAGATGTCGTCCTCGGCCGGCGGGACCGGGGCGGCGACACCCCGACGGCCGGCCGTGGCCGCGACCACGTCGTCGAAACCGTCCACGACCGGCGGAACTTGCCCGTCCGGTACGTCGCCATGCATGGTCGCCGTACCTTTCCCGCCCCGCACCGTGTCGGCTCCCCCCACAGCGAGACGTACGAACTCCTTCAGGGTGAAGCAGCGCCGCAGCGCCGTCGGCGCGAGCCGTACGGCGGCCTCCCGGTGTTCGTGCGCGAGCCCGAGGACCAGCGCTGCTTCCGCGACGAGCTGCGCGGTGAGCGGGCGGGCCGCGAAACCGGAGCCGTCACCGCCCAGTTCCTCCAGCACCGCCCTGGTGGAGGCCTCCATGCCGGACCAGGGCCGCGCCTGCGTTCCGGCGCTCTTCGGCCGTACGGCCGAACCGGGCGGAAGCCTCGCGGCCAGCAGCCGCTCGGCGAGCACCGAGCGGTGCACGTTGCCCGTGCAGACGAACAGGACCTGGGTCATTTCTCGTCCGCGAGGGGTGTCGCCGCGGCGGCCTCCTTCCGGGGGTGCGACACACGAGGAGCGGGCAGCTCGCCGTACGAGCCGTAGGTGCCGTAGCGATTGCCCCGGTGCACCGGAGCCATGTTGAAGACGGTGCCGAGAACGCGGACACTCACGCGGTCCAGCGATTCCGCGGCGGTGCGGACCTGTTCCCGGCTGGTCTTCGCGGCGCGGACGACGAGCAGCGCGCCCTGGGCGAGGGACGCGAGCCCGAGGGTGTCGGCGACCGGCAGCAGCGGCGCGGTGTCGACGATCACGACCTCGTAGGTGTCCGCCAGTTCGCGCAGTACCTCTTCCATGCGCGCCGAGGCGAGCAGCTCCGTGGGGTTCGGCGGTACGGCGCCGCTGGCGAGAACCGAGAGCCGGGCGCCGGCCTGCTGCATCACGTCCTCGATGCGGGCCTGTCCGATGAGCACGGTGGTCAGACCAGCGTCCTGGACGAGACCGAAGGTCGAGGCCACGCACGGTCGGCGCAGGTCGCCGTCCACGAGGCAGGTGGAGAGACCTGTCTCAGCGAGCGAGAGGGCGAGGTTCACCGCGGTGTTGGTCTTGCCCTCGCCGGGCACCGAACTTGTCACCGCGATGATCCGGGGCGGCTCGTCGACCTGCGAGAACTGCAGGTTGGTGCGCAGCTTGCGGAAGGCCTCGGCACGCTGGGAGTGCTCGTCGGAGCTGACGAGCGGTTGCTTGGGGACGTTCCTGTCGTACGGGATGGTGCCGAGACCCGGCAGCGTGGTGAACTCGCCCAGCGCCTCGCTCGTCTTGAGCGTGGTGTCGAGGGTCTCGCGCAGGGCGACGAGGCCGGCACCGAGCAGCAGGCCGCCGAGCACTCCTGCGACGAGGTTCAGCAGCGGGCGGGGTGAGATCGGACCGGCGGGGGCGACGGCTTCCTGGGTGACGCCCAGGGAGACGAGCGAGGCATCGGCGCCCGAACGGCGGCTCTTTCCTGTCTGCTCCGAGCCGGACGCACGCTTGGGCGCCTCCAGTCGCTCGACGACCGCGCTGAACCGCTGCGCCACGGCGTTGGCGATGCGCGCCGCACGCTGGGGCTTGGTGTCCCGGACGGTGATGTCGATGAGCACGGTGTTGAGTGGGGCGGTGGCGGTGATCCGCGACGCCAGTTCCTCCGGAGTGGTGCGCAGTCCCAGCTCCTTCACCACGGGCCGGGTCACCTGACGGGTGGTCACGATCGCGGCGTACGACTGAACGCGCGCCTGCGAGAAACTCTGCCCCTGGTTCATCTGGGTGGTGTCGTCGCCGGTGCGGGTGGCGACGAAGAGCTGGGTCCTCGCCTCGTAGACGGGGGTACTCAAGCCCGTCACGGCGAGCGCCGCCCCGATCGCGAGAACCAGACAGACCACGG
Source organism: Streptomyces dengpaensis (assembly GCF_002946835.1). Taxonomy (NCBI): domain Bacteria; kingdom Bacillati; phylum Actinomycetota; class Actinomycetes; order Kitasatosporales; family Streptomycetaceae; genus Streptomyces; species Streptomyces dengpaensis. Next base: position 5,667,056 of record NZ_CP026652.1, on the reverse strand, counting down.
CGGTCGGCCAGCGTCTGGCAATAGCTTTAAGGAATCCGTGGAGATCCAAGCTGCACCCCTCATCACCCCTCGTAGACCGAGGGAACTATCCGAAATGAAGTGTTCTGTTCCCTGCGCGCACAGCCGAACATAGGGACTCGCGCGCTCAAACCCGGGAAGCCACCCCTATGTCGAGCCGTCGGACGACACCGGTGGCGCAGGCCGTCCCGCCACTCGACTCGGCGGCGTGGGCCAACGGTGGGCAAGCGTTCCACCATCCGGTGGCTTCTGGATGCCGCCACGCCAGTAGATGTCGGTATGTCCCATTTATTCCCTGTATCAAGATCTTGGTACCCGAAATCTTGATCACGACCAACGCTGCAGCATGGTCCGGACCGAAGTCGAGTCGAGGAGAGTGAAGTAGATGACGAGGTCGCCCAGATGGCGGGTTGTCCTGGCATCGGCAGCATCGGCTGCCATGCTCATCGCGGCACCCCTGGTGGGGGTGCAGGCCGCCTACGCGCAGCCATACCCGGGATCACCCCCACCCCTGAACATCAGCACCTCCACGGTGACGGCCGGAGGACTGTTGAGCTTCGACACCCCCCCGGGAGTCTTCGATTCCGGGCAGAGCATCACGGCGCTACTGGAATCAACGCCGATCGTCCTCGGCCATTTCCAGGCCGAGGACGACGGATCGGTGGCAGGGACTGTGGACATCCCGGAGACGGCCCCTAACGGCTGGCACGTCTTCCGGCTCACCGGGGACAACCCCGACCTCAGCGTCGGCGCCACCATCTATGTGCTGGGCGGCGGTGGCACCCCGACTCCGACGCCCACACCGACCAAGCCCCCGAAGCCGACCAAGCCCCCGAAGCCGACCAGCCGGCCCACCCACTCGGACAAGCCCGAACACCCCGGTGGGCACGACGGACATGACGACGGACAAAACGGATCCCACGGATACGGCGTCGGGAACCCCGTGAGCTACGAGCACCAGACTCAGCACCACAACGGTGAAGGCCTCGCGGAGACGGGCAGTGGCAAGGCCCTGACCGTGGGCGGCACCACGGCGGCGCTGCTCGTGGCGGGCGGTGGCACGATGCTGGCCGTACGCCGTCGCCGCAGCTCATGACGGGCAGTTCATGACGGAGCGAGACATCCGTACGGCGGCACAACGGCGTCCCGGCCCCGACCGGGACGCCGTCCGCATGCCCGGGGCAGACCGCTCCGGCGAACGGGCACCGGGCCGCCGCCGCGTACTCAGGAAAGCACTGCTGGCCATCGCGCTGCTCCCGCTGGCCGGCGCCGTCTGGATCGGTGTCACCGGGCTGTTCGCCCATTGGGAGCTGCTCGCGGCCCAGCGGGACCTCGGCGCGCTGCGGCACTCGGTGGCGGCCGCGTCGGTGACCGGCTCCGCCTCCGGTAAGGCGACCGCGCCCGCCCCGGTGCCGGAACAGGCGGTGCGCTCGGCCGCCGTCCACGCGGCTCGGGCGCATCGTCTCACCACCGGCCCGGCCTGGTACTCCGCCGCCGAGCTGCCCTTCCTCGGGGATCCTGTGAGAACCGTGCGCGGCGCCGCTTACGCGGCGGACCGGCTGGCCGGCGACGTGCTGCCCCCGCTGACCGGCGTCCTGCAGCCGTCCACGCCGAACGGAAGCGGCGGCGGGATGTCCGAGGCCCTCGCGGCGTTGCAGCGGCACGGGCCGGAAATCGCCCGGGCCGCAGAGGTCGTTGCCGAGGTGCGTACCGACGTGCACGGTCTGCCCCGGTCCACCTGGCTGCCCACGGCCGACCGGGCCCGTGCCGCACTGCAACAGCAACTCGACCGCCTCACCCCGGTCATGACCGACACCTCCCTGGCGGCCCGCATCCTGCCGCCCATGCTCGGCACGCAAGGACAACGGCGCTACTTCCTCGCGTTCCAGAACATCGCCGAGGCACGCGGCACCGGGGGTCTTCCGGGCGCCTTCGCCGTACTGCGGGCCGACCGGGGCCGGCTGTCCTTCGAGCGGTTCGGCAACAACACAGAGATGGAAACGGCGAAGCCGGACATCGACCTCGGAGCCGAGTTCAACGCCCGCTACGCGGGCAGCGACCCCATCCACGTCTGGCCCAACTCCAACATGAGCCCGCACTTCCCCAACGCGGCCCGCATCTGGGCAGCGGCATGGCGCAAGCACACCGGCGAACGCGTGGACGGGGCGATCGCCGTCGACCCGGTCACGCTGAGCCGTCTCCTGCAGGTCACCGGCCCGGCCCGCATGGCCGACGGCACCGAGCTCACCGCCGACAACGTCGTGGACCTCACCGAACGGGCCAGCTACGCGAAGTACGAGGACATCGCCCGGCGCAAGGCGTTCTTCGTCGACGCCGCCCGTGCCGCCGCCGCACGGCTGATGGGGGCGCTCGACGACACGCGCCGACTGCCCGCACTGCTCGTCGCCGTGAACGACGTCCAGCGGGACGGACGGCTGAAGGTCTGGAGCGCCCACAAGGAGGAGCAGCGCCTCCTGGAGTCCCGCCCCTACTCGGGCGCGCTCCCAAACGCCCCCGGCCCCTTCGCGGGACTGGTGGTGAACAACGCGGCCGGCGGCAAACTGGACTACTACCTCGACCGGAGCCTGACCTGGGAAGCAGGCGCCTGCTCCCGCGGCGGCCGCACGGTCACAGTGACCATGACCCTGACCAACCGGGCGCCGGCCTCCGGCCTGCCCGACTACGTGACCATCAGGGCGGACTCCCCTCCCTACCGCACCCGGCCGGGTGACAACCGCCTACAGGTGTCGTACTACGCGGGGGTCGGGGCCACCCTCGCCGACGCAACCCTGGATGGCCGCCGCGCGCTGCTCGCGTCCGGCGTCGAACGCGGCCACTCCGTGTTCACGCGCGACCTGGAGCTGCCCGCGGGTTCCAGCCGCACTCTCGTGCTGCACCTGCGGGAGCCGCACGCGGACGGCTCCCCCACCCTGCTGCAGCAGCCCCTGGTGACGCCCCTGCGGGCCACGTTGAAGCCGGGAGGTTCTTGCCATGTCTGAGCGTATGCGCCGCGCGGCGGGGGCCGTACTAGCGGCCGCGCTGCTGCTCGCGTCACGCCCGCCGGCAGACCGCGCCCCCGACGACCCGGCAGGCCGAGCCATGGATGGGCGGCAGACCGCGGCGCACCGGGTCGAGCACCTGCGGGTCAAGGTGCTCAAGCCCCTTCCGCACGACCCGCAGGCGTTCACCCAGGGACTCGAGATGGCCGGCGACACGCTCTACGAAGGCACCGGCCTCTCCGGCCGGTCCTCGGTACGGGCGGGGCCTTTGGGCAAGAAGCCCACGGTCCGCGCGGCACTCCCCGCGCCCTTGTTCGGTGAGGGCATCACCGTGCTGGGCCGAACCCTGTGGCAGCTCACCTGGCGGAACCGGACCGCCATCGAGCGCGACGCCAAGACGCTCGCTGAGCTGCGACGCGTCCCGTACTCGGACGACGGCTGGGGCGTGTGCCTCCAGCGGGCCCGGCACCGGCTGGTGACCAGCGACGGCTCGTCACGGCTGACGTTCCGTGACCCAGCGACGCTCGCGAAGACGGGCGAGGTCACCGTGACCGAAAAGGGCCGACCGGTGGCGGAACTGAACGAGCTGGAGTGCGTCGGCGCCACCGTGTACGCGAACGTGTTCCTCACCGACCGGATCGTGCGCATCGATCCCGCCACCGGCGCGGTGACGGCGAGCATCGACGCCTCGGGCCTGCTGCGCGACGACGAACTCGTCCCAGGGTCCACGCTGAACGGCATCGCGGCGGTCCCCGGCACGGATCAGTTCCTGATCACCGGGAAGTTCTGGCCCAGAATGTTCCGTGTGGTGTTGGTCTCGGCCTGACAGACGGGCGGCCCCGGCGGCTGAACCGGAGGGACGGCCCCACAGCGGCGCAGATCACCGCCGACGCCGCTACAGTGCGGCGGCGTAAGTGAACTGCTGATCATGTCGCTGCGCGACCACGCGCACGCCCAGGTCCTGTACCTGCTGGCCGGCGGCGGCAAGACGATGGGGGGCGAGGAGAAGCCGTCCGAGGGCAGCTCAAGGACGTCCCGGCGGGCGAGGCGGAGTCGGAGAGCGAGCCGGAGCCGAAGCCCGTGAAGTAAACGGGGGTCGTACGCCCCCTCGTCTGTCCGCCGGTCGCCGGCGGACCACACCGCCCTCCAGCGCCCTCCCGCAGCAGCGGCCTCCCGGGAACTCCTCGCCTCCCGGCCCCGGCGTCTGCATATGCGCGGGGCATGGAGCTCTGCTCATTGGGTGAGAGTTGCCCGCGGCCCAGCGTCGCGCCCCGCAATTCAGTGGACAGCCATACAGACTCGCAGAGTCCCTTTTGGCCCGCTTGGAGGGTGAATGTGGCAATTCGGGGAGACAATGCCCCACGTACCAGTGGCAAGACCTGCGCAGACACAGGTCATCCGGGAGCAGCCGCCCAGCGGGCGCCGCACCAGCAAGCCCGTCTGGTACGCGCCGGCCGCCGTCATCGGCGACGTGGCCGGCGCCGCCGTGCCGGTGTATTTGGCCTTCGCGCCGGCCGGCAGCACGCATGCCGCGGCCTACGCGACGGTGGCGGCCGCAGCATGGCTGCTCGTGCGCGGCGCACGGGACCGCTACTGCGAGCCCAGTCTCGGTGAGCGCGACAACACCGGCCCCGCGCTGCAGGACTGGCTGGTACTGGTCGGCCTGCTCGCGGTGGTGCGCGCGGCGACGGGCGAGGAGTCCCCGTTCCTCGTCGCACTCGCCGCCCTGGTGCCCTGCGCGCCGACGAGCGCCGTCGTGCACACGCTGATCCATCGTCATCTGGTCGCCCGACGCCGCGACGGCCGGGCCGTCCGCCGCGCCCTGGTGATCGGGGAGGCGAACGCTGTCGACGGTCTGGCGAGCCACCTCGCGAAGCGGACCGACCACGAGCTCGTCGTCGTCGGGGTGTGCCCGATCGGCGACGAGGACCCGCACGCACTGGCCCCGGTCGCCACCCGCCTCGGCAGGCAGGCACCGCAGCGCCCGTCGGCCGACTCCGCCCCGGTACTGGAGGCGGCCCGGCGGCTCGACGTGGATGTGGTCCTCATCGTGCCGGGACCGCACATGACCGGAACGCGCCTGCGGCGGCTGTCGTGGGCCCTGCACGGCGAGGAGCTCCCGCTCGTGGTCGTACCGGGCCTGACCGAGGTTGCCGGGCGCCGGGTGGGCATCCTCTCCGTGGCCGGGCTCACGATACTGAGCGTGGCCCCGCCCCTGAGGCGGGGACTTGCGACGCTTGTCAAGTCGGTGACGGACCGGCTGGGCGCGGTGCTGCTGATTGCGCTGCTCGCCCCGGTGTTCGTGGCGGTGGCCCTCGCCGTACGGCTGGACTCCCCGGGCCCCGTCGTACATCGGCAGACGCGCATCGGCCGCGGCGGACAACCGTTCACCATGGCCAAGTTCCGCACCATGGTCGCCGACGCGGAACGGCTGAGGCACCAGCTGACCGGGACCAACGAGCAGGACGGCCGCATGTTCAAGATCCGCCGCGATCCGCGGATCACCCGCGTCGGCCGGGTGCTGCGCCGCTGCTCCCTGGACGAACTGCCCCAGTTGTTCAACGTGGTGCGGGGACACATGTCCCTCGTCGGTCCGCGACCGCCGCTGCCCGACGAGGTCGCCGGTTACGACGAGGTGGAGCGGCGCAGGCTGGCCGTCAAACCGGGGCTCACCGGCCTGTGGCAGGTCAGCGGCCGCTCCGACCTCTCCTGGGACGAGACGGTCGCCCTGGACCTCAGGTACGTGGACAACTGGTCCCCGTCCGGGGACGTGGTGGTGCTCGTGCGGACGGTGCGGGCCGTCGTGGTGGGCGCCGGAGCGTACTGAGCGGTTGTCAGCCCGCTTCCGGGCGTCCGGGATCGCGGCGGCCGCGCACCCTCGGAGGGCCCATGCCGTCGAGCCCCCACCGTCCTCTCATCCCAAAGCTGGTCCGGACCGAAGCAGCCGTCGGCAGGGGCTGTACGGAATCGCCGCAAGCGTAGCGAGCGGGGCTGGGACTCTCCCCGCCCGCGCCTTGGTCCAGCTGTCCCGGTGAGTTTGCTTCCTTCCGCGGAGGGAAGCCGGCGCGTCTTTCCACCTCCCGTTGCAGGACGTCTGCCGTTCGTGCCGTGCGGACCTGCCGTGCGGACCTGCCGTGCGGACCTGCCGTGCGAGCCTGCCGTGCGGACCTGCCGTGCGGACCTGCCGTGCGGACCTGCCGTGCGAGCCTGCCGTGCGAGCCTGCCGTGCGGGCCTGGACAACATCACTTGGATCGCGTCTGTCTCGTACGGCATTCGCCGCCGTTGAGGCTGGCCCTGACACGCCGTCGTGGTCTTCCGGTCCGGTCCCGCGTGGACCGGAAATTCGGCTGATTCCTGCGCTACCGCCGACGCTCGTGCGGCGGTCTGCGTGGCCGCCCTGAGCTTCGGCAGGGCGAATGTTGGAATGCGCCGTTCGGACGGCACCAGATCGTGTGGTATCCGCGGCTATCCCGTTCTCCCGGCAAGGAACATTGCCTACCCGCCCTACGCTCGTCACGCCGTAGAGCGCAGCACTACGGAAGGCGATAAGAAATGCTCGGCGGCTGGCGGCACCTGTGCTGGTGGAAATCCCGTATGCCGGTGGGCGTCCAGCCGTTCGTCAACGCAGTTCTTTTAGAAATTCCACTATAAATTCCACGCCACGAAGGCGCCTGAGTCGGCGCTCCCGAAAAGGACGTGTGGCTCCGGCCCGGGCTTGGTGTGGTACCGAAAGGCGGCTCCGCACGTAATGGCACGTGTCTTGGCGATTTATGGAACCCGGCCTGAGGCCGTGAAAGTCGCTCCCGTAGTGAAGTCGTTGCGCGACAGTGGCCGCCATGAACCGGTCGTGGCGGTGACCGGTCAGCATCCGCACCTGGTCGATCAGATCCACCGGACGTTGCAGGTCGGGGCAGACCTGGACCTGCGTGCCTTCGAGCCGGGACAGCCGCTCGCTTCGATGACCGCAAGGGTGATCGAACGCGCCTCCGCCGCGATTGCGGAGGTTCAGCCGGAACTCGTCCTGGTTCAGGGAGACACCACCAGCGCGTTCGCGGCAGGCATGGCCGCCTTCTACGCCGACGTCCCGCTGGTGCATCTGGAGGCGGGGCTGCGTACGGGCAGCCGGCGCACTCCGTTTCCGGAGGAGATGAACCGCTCGCTGCTCGGCTGGATCACCGACCTCCACCTCGCTCCCACCGTCGCGGCGAAGCAAAACCTGGTCGGCGAAGGGGTGGCCGACGACCGTGTCGTGGTCACCGGCAACACCGTGATCGACGCACTCCAGGAGGTGCTGCGAATCTCTCCGCCGCTCCAGGACCGCTGGCTGGCGGAGATCCTCACCGGCGCGATCGACCGCGTTCGTCGGCCCGGGATCGTCACGGTCACCACCCATCGCCGGGAGTCGTGGGGGGCGCCGATGGAGGAGATCTTCGCGGCGGTCAGTGCACTGGCGCGCAGGTACCCTGACCACCGGTTCGTCATCCCACTGCATCCAAATCCGCTGGTGCGCGGAGCCGCCCGAACCCACCTCGCGAGGCGCCCCAACCTTCACACTCTCGAGCCGCTGTGCTACCCGGACTTCTGCCGGCTGATGGCAGCGAGCACGATCGTCATGACCGACTCGGGCGGAGTCCAAGAGGAGGCGCCGTCGCTCGGCGTCCCGGTCGTCGTGCTCAGAGACACCACCGAGCGGCGGGAGGCGGTCACCGCGGGAACGGCCGTCCTGGCCGGTACCAGGGCGAGCGCGATCATCCAGTGCTTCAGCGAGCTCGTCGAGGACGAGGAGCGGTACGGCCGAATGGCGCGCAGTGTCAACCCGTACGGCGATGGCCACGCGGCGCCACGGTGCGTCGCCGCGATCGACGCGCTGACGGGCTGCGGCGAGCGGTTGCCGGACTTCGTCCCCGAGCCGGTGAGCGCGCTGGTGGCTGGTCTGTGATGCGTCGGCGGTTGCGGGCCACGCCAACAGAAACGGAGTGAGGATGAGAATCGCGATGGTGACCGCCGCCTATCTCGACGTCGGGGTGGGCGGTGTCGAGTCGCACGTCTACGAGGTATCCCGCCAGTTGCGGCTGCGTGGCCATGACCCGATCGTGTTCCGGACCAGCTCCGGCGCGGCCCGGCTGCGACCGCCGGCGGATGTGCCGCTGGTCGTTCTGCGGCCGGGCCGGCTGCCTTCCCCGTACCAGCGGTCGCCCGTCACCGAGGTCGCGCGCCGGATCCTCAACGGCTTCCAGGCCGTCGGGCAGGCCGACCGGGTTGTCGGGACCACACCCGACGTGGTGCACTTCCACGACCTGTGCGAGGCCCTGCCGATGGCCCTGTGGCTGCGCCGCCGGCTGCCGGCCGCGCAGGTTTGGACGAACCATCTCGGCGAGTTCCTCGCCCTGGCCCGGTACCCGGCGGGGCGCACGGTGACCCGGCTGCTGACGGCGCCGTATCGGCTCGGCATCGGCCCGTCGAGCGAGCTGGCCCGCCAGGACGCCTGCCGGCCCCCGATGCGGTTCATCTCGAACGGTTACGATCCGGCGCGCTTCTATCCGGTCAGCCCGGCGTGCCGGGCCTCCCTGCGTGCCGGATTCGGCCTGGACCCGGACCAGTTCGTCGTGCTCGTGCCGAGACGGTGGGCGCCCACCAAGGGCGTCCTGCACTTCGCCCACGCGGTCCGCCGCTGGGTGCCGTCCGGCCGGACGGCCACCGTGCTGTTCGCAGGGAGCGGCACCGACCGGTACGCGGCGTACCAGGAGGAGGTGCGGCGGGCACTGGCCGGGGCCGCGGTCGAGGTCCGCACGCTCGGGGCCGTCGCCACGGCGGACATGCCAGCGCTGTACCAGGTCACGGACCTCACCGTGGTCCCGTCCCTCAAGGAGGCCACCAGCCTGAGCGCGATCGAGTCGCTGGGCTGCGGCGTGCCCGTCCTCGGCACCCGGGTCGGCGGCCTGCTCGACCTTGGCGACGCCTGCGGCGACTGCCTGACGCTGGTGCGGCCGGGCGACCCGGACGCGCTGCTCGGCGGACTGTCGATGTTCTTCCGGCCGGAGTACCGCTGGGACGGTGAGCGGGCCGCGCAGATCGCTGCCGAGATCGAGAAGCGCTTCTCGTGGGCGTCGGTCGCCGAGTCCGTGGAGCGGGTCTACCTGGAGGCCATGGCGTGAGAATCCTCTACCTGCAGCACGTCGACTGGAACTGGATCCCGCAGCGGCCGCATTTCCTGGCCGCCGAGCTCAGCCGGCTCGGCCACGACCTCCACGTCTTCCATCTCCGGGCGTGGCGACGATCCGGTCTGGTCGACCAGGACTCGGGGATCGAACTGCCGGTCGCCCCCACCGGGGTCCGCTGCCTGCCCCGCTGGTCGCGGCCGGTGGTGCGGCAAGGTGACGCCGCGCTGGTGCGCCGGCTCGGCCGTACCGCTCGGGCGCTGCGGCCGGACGTCGTCTGGGTCACTCATCCCCGGCTGGAGCCGCTGGTCCGGGAACTCACCGGCGTGCCGGTGGTGTACGACTGCATGGACCTGGCCCCGGACATGGCAGGCGCGGATCATCGCTATGTCAGGGACCTCGAAGCGCGGCTGGCCGCGCGGGCGAACACGAGGATCGCCTCGTCCCCGCGCATCGCGGACGAACTGAGCAGGCGATATCCCGCCGCAGCAGGCTCATATCTCGTTCGGAACGCGTGCCGGGCCGATTTTGCCTGGCCGGCGCTGGCGGCGTCCGACGCCAGGCCGGATGCCCCGGACGGCCCGGTCCGACTGCTCTTCTTCGGCACGATCGGACCATGGCTGGACATGGAGTTGCTCGCGGCCCTCGCCACTGCGCCAGGCGTCCGCCTGAAGATCATCGGCCCAGTCAGGACCGCGCTGCCGCCGGAGGTAGGACCGTGCGTGTCGGGCGCGATGCCGCAGCTCGAGTTGCTGGAGATGGCCAGCACCTGGTCGGACGTGCTGCTTCTCCCGTTCCGGTCTGACGATTTCGCCGAATCGGTCGATCCGGTGAAGCTCTACGAGTATGTCGGGCTGGATCGCCCGATCCTCGCGCCTCCGCTGCGCGTACTCCAGCCGGCGGGGCCCTTTCTCAGCTACTACCGATCCGTCCCGCAGGCGTTGGCGGCGGTGCGGGCCGGCGTCGATGCCACGCCCGGCGACCGGTCAGCCCGGCAGGCGTTCGTCGCCGACAACACGTGGTCCGCCCGTGCGCGCGAGGTCGACGCGCTGCTGGCGAAGGGATTCGACCGATGACCTCATACAGCGTCGGAATCGTCTCCTACGGGTCCTTCGACCTGGCGCACGAGGCCTTGCGATCGACGCTGCGGCAGGCATCCCCACCGACCACGATCGTGGTCGTCGAGAATTCGCAGTGGCCGGAACACTGGCGGTGCTGGACGTCGCTGGTCCCGGCGGGCGCCGAATGCCTGTCCAGCCGCCAGAGCGGGGCCCGGGCGTACCCGGTGCGCGAGGTGCTGTCGTGGCGGTCCGGCGGCACGAAGTGCGTCGTGGTCTGGAGCGCCGAGAACGGCGGCTACTGTCGCGGCAACAACCTCGTGCTGGCGTACTGCGACGAGCCGTACCACCTGGTCCTGAACCCGGACTGCGTGCTCCTGCCCGGCGCGGTGACGGACATGCTGCGGGCTCACGTAGCCGACACCGGAGTCGTGTCCGGTGTGCTGGTGAAGACTCCGGTAGCGGTGCCGGGCGACGGGACACCGTCCAAGCGGAAGGTCGACTGTGCCGGCGGATGGGTTTCCCTGCGTACCGGCCGGACCAGGAGATTGACCGACCCGCCGACCCCTGACGTGGTGCCCGCGGGCGCTCGGGCCGCGGGCGGGGGCGTCTTCACGTACGCGGGCGCGTGCGCCCTGTTCGAGCGGGCCTCGCTGGATCGGATCGGCGGATTCCCCGGCGACCTGTTCCTCTACTACGACGAAATGCTGGTGACCCTGCGGCTGCGGGAAACCGGACGACGGTTGCGGCTGATCCCCCAGGTCGTCGGCGTCCATCAGCGCCACTCCACGACGCGGGGCGGCGGAAACGTGCGCAGCCCGCTGGAGGCCTACCACGCTGCCCGGTCGGCGGCCATGGTCGCACGCACGATCGGCCCTGGCACGTCCGTGTGTTGGACGGTGGCCCGGCTCGGCTGGGGCCTGCGACTGCTGGCCTCGTCGCGAGCGGCGGCCGGGGCGAGCCTGCGCGGTCTGGTCGCCGGACTGCGCGCGGTCCGGCCATGACCGGGTTCGTGTCGGCTGCGGTCGTGCTGGTCTGTCTCGGGGCGCTGGTCGGCATCCAGCGGAGGATCACCCCGGCGTTCCTCCTGGTGCTGTCCATGGCCCCGATCCTGGTCGGCTTCGAGATGGTCTGCGCGCGGCTCGGTCCTGCTCCGCACAACTGGGCGGTGTACGCCACCGTCCCGGCGTTCACCGGCGGCGTGCTCGCCGTGGGCCGGCGCGGCGGCAAGGCCGGGGGGCGTGCGGGGGTCCGCCCGGCGGCACTGCGGGGTTCGCGGCAGATCGGGCTGGCCGTGTCGGCGTTGATCGTCTGCGGCCTGACCGTGACCCACTTCAGCATTGTGGGCGTTCCCGCGCTGAGCGAAAACCCGGAGATCGAGCGGTTCAACCTCGGCGCGTCCGGCCTGTTCGGTCTGCCGAGCCGCAGCGTGCTGTTCGGTCTGCCGATCCTGGCCACGCTGTGCGGGGTGAAGTACGACGGCCTGCCGAGGTGGGTCACCGGCATGGTGTGGGCGGTGTTCGTGCTGTCGCGGCTGGCGCTCGGTTTCAAGGGTGGCCTGGTCGAGGTGCTGGTCGTTCTCCTCATCGCGGTGCTGCTCCGGGGCCGCGTGCGGCCCGCGGCCGTCATCTCCGGCCTGCCGCTGCTGGCGCTGGCGCTGTGCTACGGAGCCTGGATCGGAAACCAGTACCAGACCGTGGCTCGTTCCGGCGGTGCATCCCTCGGCTACCTGCTCGACCGGCTCACCATCGTGGCGGCGAGTCCCGCGTGGTACTCGCTGGTGTTGGGCCGGACGGCCACGCAGGGCAGCCCCGTGTTCGGCTACGACCTGCGCCACTTCGCCGCACACTACCTGGGGCTGGGCAGCGGCCCCGTGTTCGCCTACGACGAGATCGTCTCCTCCCACGTCACCGGGACCCCGCTGACCGGCGGCTACTTCCTGGTGCCGGTCACCACTGGCGGCGCGGCGTACCTGATCAACAGCGTCGGGCCGGTGCTCACCGTGGCGGTCGCGGGGACCCTCGGCTACGCCTGGCAGCGCTGTTGCCACCGGATCACGGCCACCCGGGAGGTACTCGTCGTCCTGGTGTGCATCGTCTTTATCCTGGCGACGCGGACGTTCCTGATCAACGGCGGCGGCGCGTATGTGGTGGTGAACTACGGGTTCGTGCTGGCGCTGCTGGCCATTCCCTACCTCGTCGTCGTCACGGTGGTGCGGACACCGCAGGAGAACGACGCGCGCCGCCGATGCCGGTCGTCGGCGCCGGCACGCACAGCGCCACAGCCAGGACCGGGGCCGAGACGTGAGCTGTGCCCGGTCGGCCGGCATCAGTACGCTGCGCAGGATCGCCCACGCGGCCGGGAACGGCCTGAGTCATGAGAGCGGGCCTGCCCCGACTCATGCTCTACTGCACCGGTGCGGTGAGCCTCGGGCTCAACACACTGTTCCTGTGGCCGGTCCTGGCTCGCCACGTCGCCCCGGACCTCCTCGGCCAACTGGCCACCCACCTCACCGTGGTCGGCCTGCTCAGCCCGGCCGCCGCAGCCGGACTGCACGTCTACGTGCAGCGGCACGCGGCCCATCCCGACCCGCGGGTCCGCCATCAGGCGGAGCGGGTCGCGGAGGTGTCGATGCGGACCGTCATCGGGCCGGCGGTCGGCCTCGCGCTGGTGCTGCTGCCGTTCTGGCCGACGGTGGGCAGCGCGATCCTGGCCGTGCTCTGCGCCGCGGCCGGCCTCGTCGTGGTCGGGCTCATGCGCGGCCTGGACCGGGCCCGGAGCTTCGCCGTGTTGACGCTGAGCGGCCAGACCGTTGCGCCGGCGGCGGCGGCGCTGGCGCTGGCGCGGACCGGCTCGGTCAACACCGCGATGCTCGCGTACGCGGCCGTGGTGGTCCTACCCGCGGTCGCGGTCCGCCGCGACGCCGCAAGCCCAGCCACCCGCGCCGACCGGGTGGCGACCGGCCGCGCGGCGACCCGCCGGGACGACCGGTCCATGCTGGCCCAGGCGCTGCGCTTCTCGGTGCCACTGTTGCCGCACCTGGTCCTGATCCTCGGGCTGGTACAGGGGGTCCGCGTCCTCGTGGCGTTGACGCAGGGTTATTCGGCGGCCGGATACTTTCAGTTCGCGGCCATGCTGGGTGGGTTTCCGATCACGGCCGTACTCATCCTGCACGGTCACTGGTCCACCTGCGCGCTCCGGTGTCAGGACGACGAGGCGTTCTACCGGGAGACGCTGAGGTACGGTCAGCGGCTTGCCTGGACATCTGTGGCACTTGCCGCCATCGCAGGCGTCTCGGCGCTGCAGCTCCTGCCCATCCTGCTGCCGTCGTCGTACCCCGTTCGGCCGATCGCGCTGGCCGTCGCCGCACTGGTACCGGCGGTCACCCTCAAGTGCGTCGGAGATCTTCAGACCGAAATGGCCCTGCGGAGCGGCAAGGGCGGCTCGGTGTCCATCGGGACTGGCATCGGCGCGTGCGTCGCAGTGGCGGTCGTCCCGCTGGCTGGCGGATCGCTGGGGCTGGCCGCCGGAGGACTTGCCGTCTCCGCTGGTCTGTCCACCCGGGCCCTGGTCAGCGTCGTCCACTTAAGGCGGGACGGTATCCGCATCGTGCTCTCCACGCCGCTGCGGGCTTCGGTCGCCGCGTGCGTGCTGGTCGGTGTGGCGGTCGCGATCATGGTTTGAGGCTGGCCCGGTCTGGTGCGCCGGCCCGGGCCGGTCGCACCGGATTCCTCCCACGCCTTGCAGTCGTTGCGGTTTCCGGCGAGAGGCCGGCCCACCACGACGACCAGGCGGGTGTCGGCATCGATGACAACCTGGTGATTGGTGGAGTACCTGTAGTTCTTGGACTGTGCGGACACCGTGTGGTCCCGGGTTGGGACCAGGGTGCCGTTCACGATCAGCACGGCGTCCTTGGCGAACCGCTTGCGCGGCTGGAGCGCGAGCATCGGTCCGAGATGGTCGATGATGCGGTCCGCTGCCGGCTTGAACACCCCGAACAGCGGCGCGAGCTGGCGCATCGTCAAGTTCGTGCGCCAGTACGCCGCAACCAGCAGCACCCGGTCCTCCAGCGGCGGACCCCACGGCCGACCTCGCCGTGCCGCGTCCGCGCCTTCACGGCACAAGGCGGTCAGCAGCTTGCCGAAGCAGCGCGGGCTCAGCCCGGTGAACGGGGCTGTCCAGGACGGTTCCGACGCCGTGATCACGGCAGCCAAGCCGCGATCATCGCACCGGGCCGGTGCCCCGCCAGCAAGCCTCCCCGCTTCAGCGGAACTCGTGCACCACCCGGATCTCGCCGACGATGCGGGCGTTGAAGTCGTCCAGCTCCTCGGCCGGAACCCAGAGCTCGAGGATCGTCTGCCCGCCGGCCTGCTGGACGGGATACCGGCTCAAGAACTCCGCGTCGACCTCGAATCGGGTGACGAAGCCAGCACCGTTGTGCTTCACGTTCCAGTCCCGCGCAATCTTGATCGCGTAGTCCTCGTTGAGGACCGGATAGAAGATCGGCTGCTCGGGGAGGCGGGGCGGCCACGCACGCCAGTTCAGATCGCGGACCAGGTCCAGCTCCTTGGAGCCGGTGGGGCGCCACAGGGTCGTCGTTGCTTGCCGGCTGGTCATGTGAATCGCTCTCTGAACCGGGAAGCCGCTGGCACGGCCGGTCGGGAGACCGGAACCTACCGGCAGCGTGAACTAAGCAGCTACCGAGTTTTCGAGCCCGACCATCGCCGTGACCAGCAGTTACGGAAAGTCCTACCCCTAGACAGCGAACCACATAGGCGTGAACGCCTAGAGCCAGTACGGGCGCGGCTAGAGCTGCCGATTGCTATTAGGCGCACGGCCGTTGAGAATTCATCAAGCGAAAGCACTCGACCCAAGAACGGCCAGAGTAGCGCTGCGTTTATCGCAGTCGCAACAGCGCCGAACAGGTACAGAGGGACCGCGAAATGACCGGCTCAAGAACTACCGCTTTCCGCAAACCAAGACGCAGTCACGGACCGGAGTTGATCAGCGACGTCCCGAACACGGATGGCGTCGGGTTTCGGCCAGGACGAGGCGTCGAGAACGTCGGCCCTGGTCACGCGCTGAAGAAGCGTCGCCCGAACGTCACGACCGACCGACCCACCATAATCGTCGAATCGGAAATCACTCGAGCTATTTGCATCCCGAGCCAGAGGAATGGCTGGCGTTTTCATTACATCCGCCACCACCAGTCCGTGCAAGCTGCTGGTCAGCACCCACTCAGCACGCCCAATAGCCGCGAGCACGCCGTCAAGCGGATCCGAGGTGTATACGACGCAGGCGTTCAATCTTTGCGCGTGAGATTCCAATTTGCTGGTTGTCCGCGCATCTCTTTTAGCACTGTAGTGTGCCACCACCACGCCGCCACTCTTCCTATCGCCTGACACAAGGCGCCCTTCGAGCAGCAGAGCCGGATCCCCTAGAGTCGTAGTTTGAGGTAGTCCCAGCAACTTTCGCGTTTCAGGTCCGCGAACGGCTAGCAGGTCGAGGCGGCGCACTCCGCGTCGAACCCGATCAAGCAAGTCCGAGGAGTCGAGTTGAGGCAGACCTGACCCGATCACGGCGGTTCCTTCACCTGCCTCCAGGGCTGCCCTCTGGAGAACTGAACCCAATGTGAAGACCTCCGCTGCTGGGGCATCCGCGTGCCTCACCGCAGTCGTTTCACCAAGCTCCATACGAAGAATTGAGGGGGCCAGTTCATCACCGAAGTTACGGAGCGCCCAAGGCGGCAGCAGACGCCCATCGCTCCGACGCGTCCAGAGGTAACGGAGGTCAAGGACCTTCTGACGGCGAGTTCCCGTCATTGGCCTCCACCAGAAGAGCCGGATCGGGGGGGTGGTCGCGGTCATGACCAAGGAGCCTTCCTGCCGCGTGAAGGGCAACTAGCAACGCAGTCGTCACGGCGTAGTTGACCATTACATAAATACCGCCGCCGTTAACGACGAACGACCTAATAGCCAGAAATGAAGCAGCCGGACCTATGGAGGCCACGCCCGGAGACGCAGCATCAACCATCGAACGCAATCTGTCACAGGTTTTCGCAGGCGAGGCGCCCAGCACAAGAAAGATGGTGCGGCAGCCGGCGCACGACGTGCGGGGGAATGATCCTGATAAATCGCAACAAAAGCATGCGGAAAGTCTAGTCCTGCCGAGGCGGGCGGAACGGCGGCGCGCCGCAAAGCGCAACCCCACCTCGGCATCCAGCAGGAGCAGGACACGGTCTTGATCGAAGGCCTCAAGTGGTCGCTCGAGTCGACGGGAGGCGGGGTCAGCAAGATGATGCGGCCGTCGAGGACTTCACGGAGACCGACACCGCCCGGTCCGCTCCACGATGAAACCCCCAGGTCAGTAGCCTGGGGTTTATTTGGTAGCCGTTGTCATTCCGGGCACGGTGGCGCTTGCCGGTATCGGGTCGACGTACGACGGGGCCGCACCCCGCGGCCGACCCCGACCGGCCAACGCGACTGCGGCCATCGGCATCCGATCGATCACCCGTGTGGGGCGAACGGATCCGAGGCGCCCTGCGCCATGGGGGCCAGTACCGGAAGGCGCCCAGTCCGACTTGCAAGGCGTGGCCATCGTTTTTGTGCGCGAAAAGGGTCCACGGAGCCCTCCCAGGCGTGAGGGCGCAGTCACCCTTGGTAGCACAGTGACGCTTGTGACGCTCAATCCGATGTGTGACTTGTGGTGAAGGTGCGAGCAAGTGATGTAGCTGATGCAGTCGTTGCGAATGTCGCGGCTGGAAATGTGATGGCCTTCACCCCGATGTGGCAGACAGTGATCAATTCCTTACGCAAGGAACGCGTGAGGGACTGCACGCAAGCAAACGTGCGACCTGGAGGTTTTCGAGTGCGACCGTTCACCCTCAACTACGCGTTCCCCAGAGGGCTTCCGGCCGTCATAACGCCGTACCACTTCGACGCTTCGCGTCAACTGAACGTGCTTCCCGATGGCCGCCCTGCCGTCAGCGACCCTGACCTCCTTCTGGCAGTCGGCACGACGACGTCCACCGCCGGTTCCCAGACACACTTCGACGACTGACGCCCCGTAGCCGAATGACCGTACTGATCCTCACGTCCGAAGAGGACGTGACCGCCGACATGGTGGTGGCCAAGCTTCATGAGGCGGGGGCACCCGTGATGCGGCTGGACCCCGCTGACCTGCCGGGCAAAGCCGTGTTGTCCGCCGACTACGCCCACGGCGACTTCAACGGCCATCTGTCGGTGAACGGGCATGTCCTCAGCATGGGGGGCCTGCGCTCCGTATGGATGCGCAGGCCCGGTGAGCCGGCCGCGAACGCGGCACACCCCTCGCCGTGGCTCACCGCCGAAACCCGTCAGGCGCTGTACGGAATGCTCCACTCCGCCTCCACACGGTGGATGAACCATCCGCGCAACGCCGACCAGGCCCGCCTGAAACCATGGCAGTTGAGGGTCGCCCATCTCAGCGGCTTCGCCGTTCCACCGACCGTCTTCACCACCGCCCCGCGCCTGGCGCAGCAGTTCGCGCAGGAGCACCGGGACGTGGTGGTGAAGTCCGCCTCGGGACCGCCGCCCGGTGACCCCGCGCTGGCCCTGCCCACCACCCTGATCGGACCCGACGCGGACTTCTCCGCGGTCGCGGCCGGTCCCGTGCTGCTGCAGCGGTACATACCCAAGCGTGCCGACATTCGGCTGACCTGTGTCGGCACCCGGCTGTTCGCCGCGCGGAAGACGGCCGAGCCCGGCCAGGTCGACGGGCGCTACGGCGACACCGGGCACGCCTGGGAGGCGGTGTCCGTGCCCGAACGCATCAGCAAGTCGGTGCACGATTACGTCGCCCTTGCCGGACTGGCGTACGCCGCCTTCGACTTCGCCGAGGACGAGGACGGCATCTGGTGGTTCCTGGAGTGCAATCAGGGCGGCCAGTTCGGCTTCGTCGAGTTGGAGACCGGGCAGCCGATCTCGGAGGCGCTCGCCCTGTGGCTGTCTCAGCGCAGGACGGATCGCCGTTTTCCCGAGGGCCACTGGTGAGCGGGCGGATTGTGTTCGCGATCTCCCGCATCGCGTGATGGCCCCTCGTGGCTACTGATGGGCCTCGGCAGGCAGGAGAGGGCCGCGGCGGACGTGACCCGGCTCCTCGCCGCGCAGACGGGCGACAGCGGAGACGGCTTCCTGCTCCAGCTGTTCCAGGGCGGACGTGACGTCCCCGTAGCGGGCGTGCTCGATGACGGCGCGTACGGCCTCCTCCAGGCTCAACAGCCCGGCGGACACCCTGTGGCCGGGGCGGACCCGGGCGTACGCGGACCAGGTCCCCGCGTCGGACGGGATGCCAGGGCCGACCGACCGGATGACGCGGCCGACCGGGAAGCCGCCGGGAAACCCGTCGTCCACGCAGACGTACACCACGTCGTCCGCGGCAGCGCTCCGCTCGGGCATGAGGAAGAGCCCGCGTTGTGCCAGCAATCCGGCGAGAGACTCGTCTACGACGGTCAAGTCCATGTCCCTTCCTCGGGGGCGGCGGCCGCTCCCCCGCCAATGGCCGCCGCCCGGTACAGCGTGCCCTCGGGTGCTTCCCGCGGTTGAACTCCGGGGGTGCGATGGGCACTTGCAAACTATGGCGAGAGACGCTGCAATGCGGATGAAATTCTGATGATGCGCGGAGCGGGGCGGAGGCTTCCGGGTGGGTACGGGATTACGTCGGCGGCTGCGGCTCGCCGTGCTCGGCCCGGTACGGGCCTGGCGTGACAGCACACCGCTGGATCTGGGACCTGTCAGACGGCAGGCCGTACTCGCCGCGCTGGCGCTGCGTCCGGGCTTTCTGGTGAGCCACGAACAGTTGCTCGACGGGGTGTGGGGGGCCCAGCCGCCGAAGTCGGGCCGCAGCGTACTGCCCAGTTATGTCTACACGTTGCGGCAGACCTTCGACGCGCCGGGCACCGGACCGACGGATTCGGTGATCCGCGGGGAACGGGGCGGGTACCGCCTCGTCGTGGACGGCCTCCAGCTCGATGTGGCGGACCTGGCCGAGCAGGTCGACGGCGCCCAGCGCGCGAAGGCATCCGGCGATCCGGCCACCGCGATGGACCGGTTGTCGGGAGCACTCGCCCTGTTCGACGGCGAGCCGCTGGCCGGGCTCCCCGGACCGTTCGCCGACGTGGAACGGCAGCGGCTGCTGGAGCGCCTGCGTACGGTTCGCGTGGAACGGCTCGAGTGCCTGGTTCTGCTGGGCCGCTTCGCCGACGCCGGCTGCCACTGGCCCTGCGCATCTCCGGATCGCGGCTGCAGAACCGCCACACCTGGGCGGTGGAGTACCTGGTGGGCCGCATGGCGGGCGATGAGCACCGGCTCGGCGAACTGAGCGTCGGGGATCGCAGCGTGGAGGCGGCCTTCAGCCTGTCGTACGACCAGCTCGCACCCGAGCAGCAGCGCGGATTCCGCGCCCTGGGCCTGGTGCCGACGGTCGAGTTCGACGTGCTGACGTCGGCGACCATGCTCGACCGGCCGTCGTACGACACCGAGCAGGTCCTGGAGAGCCTGGTCGACACGAGTCTGCTGCAGCAGCCGCGTCCGGGCCGCTACCGACTGCACGACCTGGTGCGGGTGCACGCGCGGCGGCTCGCGGAAGCCGCGCCCGCCGAAGCCGGCGCGACACGCACCGCCGCACTCCGCCTCTACCTGGACGCGGCCCGGATCGCCAGTGACTGGGGCCCACGCGGTTTCCCCACCGGACCCCGACCCGCCGACGCGCCGTTCGCGCACTGGAAGGATGCGGAGGCCTGGCTGGACGCGGCCGGCGGAGAGCTCGCCGACGTCGTCGGACACGCCGCGGCCCACGGCGAAGCCGACTTCGCCTGCTGGATCGCCGAGGCGCTGGTCGACTACTTCGTACGACAGGGCCGCTACCACGAGTGCCAGATGGCTCTGGAGATCGCACTCGACCACGTGGACGAGGCCACCGACCAGCGCATGGCCCTCGCACTGTGGAACTGCCTGGGCTACACCGCCGTATACCAGCGCGGGTACGCGCACGCGCGCACCTGCTTCACCGAGGCGCTGGACCTCGGCCGACGCCGCCCCGACCCGTGCGAAGGGGCCCGTACTCTCGCCGGGCTGGGGGCTCTCGACCTGAGTGTGGGCGAGGGTGAGCAGGCGATTCGCCATGTCACCGCGTCGGTTGACCTGGCCGAGCGGCTGGGCAACGACTGGCTCGCCTCGACGGCACTCGTCGTCCTCGGCCTCGCGCACTACTTCGGGTAACAGAACGAGGAGGCGCTGGCGTGCTTTGCCGACGCCCATAGCCACGCCGAGACAGACGGCAGACCGCGCATGCTCGGCAGGCCCTTGAGCTGCGCCGCCGACGTCCACCTCCGCCTCGGCCACTACGGTGAGGCCAAGAGGCTGTACCGCGAGGCGATCCACCTGGTCGAGCAGGTCGGGGACATCTTCCTCTGCGCCCGCAGCCTGACCCGGCTGGGCACGGCGGAGCAGGGCGAGGGAAACCTGGGCGCGGCCATCGCCCTCCATCACCAGGCCCTCCTGCAACACCAGTTGCTGAACCCGCTCACCGACCCCAGCTGCGACTGGCTGGAGATGGACATCCGTTCCCGCTTGGGCCGCGCCTACTTGGCGACAGGCCGCGTACACGACGCGCACCGGCAGTTCCAGTCCGTGCTCGACGTACACGACGCCCGTGCGCACCGCGCTGACCGCGCACGGGCGACTGAAGGGCTCAAAGACCGCGAAGCCCGGTAGCGACAGCGAAGCCGAGTAGAGAAGGCGAAGCCCGGTAGAGGGCCATCACACAGGTGCTCGCCCCACCCGGAAGCTGCTCCGGCGACAGGTGCAGAGCCGCTCGCCCGGAAGGTGGCGAGGCACGAAGACCAGCCCGTAGATGACGAGCACGGACAGGGCCATCGTGGCCAGGGACCAGAGAGGGAACGTGGAGAGGAAGATCAGCTGGCCGACCATACAGGCGGCGGCGAGCACGATGCCGGTGATCCGCGCCGCTCTCGACCCCATGAAGACGCCCAGAGCGGCCAGGATCTGTGCGATGCCGACAAAGATCCACACCCAGCCCCAGACTCTGCTGCGCAATTCCGGGGTCAGGCTGCGCGAACACGGCATCGCCGGTCACAGCCGCCGCACCGGGCGTCGCAGCCTCACCCGCGCCGACAGCAAGGCCGCGCCGGCACCGGACCTGATCGGGCGTGACTTCACCGCTCCCGCCCCGGGCCTGCGTGTAGTCGGCAACATCACCTGCATCCCCACCGCTGAGGGCTGGCTGGGTTTATTTGGTAGCCGTTGTCATTCCGGGCAGCGGACGGAACGTCGGGCTGATCGCCGGGATCGAGATCGCCGGGCAGCTCCGGTAAGAGCCAGGTTCCCGCGGCGGCGCGAGCGGCGTTCAGGTACCACGTCAGGACGCAGGTACCAGGTCAGGACGCGTTTCAACGCGGCGCCACGACCCGCTGCCGTTTCCGCCACCTGCGCACGCTCCTGCGCGTACTCACGAAGGAGATCGTGGAAGCGGTATCGGCCGCCCGCCGTCTCGGGTTCGATCAGGCGGGTAGCGGCCAGGGGCCCTGAGCATCGGGCTTGGTGCAGCGATGCGTCCAGGAGGGCTGCCGCGACTACGGCGGCGAGCTCCGGTGCGGGGAACAGGCCGAGCAGGCGGAACAGCCGGCGCGAGCACGCGGGCCTCGACCGGCAGGAGGAGGTCCGACGGCAGGGCTCGTGCCCCGTCGCGGCCACAAGATCGCCGAGCCGGTTACGACTGGGGGCGACGACGCCGCATGCGACTCTCGCGGAACTGGACGCAGCCTATGCCGCCGAACCCGTCCGGCCGACCCAAGAGGACGCAGATCTGCTGGACGGACTGCCCTACCTGGCGCTCAACCTCGCCCATGCGCCTCAGCAGCATCTTCCGCGGTTGTTCGAGGTCATTCAGCTCACCAACCTACTGGCAAGATTCCATGCCCGCCACGTCGAGGTCAAAGGCCCCGAGGGCCACAGCACGTACAGATGCTGTTGGCGCCCCCGGCAGGACTCGAACCTGCGGCCAAGCGCTTAGAAGGCGCCTGCTCTATCCACTGAGCTACGGGGGCCGGGTGTGGTGGCCTGTGTCCTGGTGCCCGGGTGTGGGCTGATCCGTGACCTTGCCGGGGACAAGGATAGAGCTCCCGCGTCCCTGTCCCTCACGCTTCGCCTCCGTGGCTCGATGTGGAGGTTCAGTGAAGCGGTCCCGATAATCGCAGGCGGGTACGAATCGTGCACCGCTTTCGGCGTCTCACACACCTGGTGTTGTGCACTCGTTATGCCTGGACTGCGCCTGCGCCCCAGACGCACCTTCCGCCCCATGTGTCCTGTCGGCGCGCAGACACAGCCATATGCTTCAGAAAGCCTCCAAAATTGGGCATTCTTCGCATGTGGTGACCTTGGACGTACGGCCTCAGCTGCTCGACGCACTTTCCGCCCTGCGCGACCGTGTCGCCGCCGCACGCTTCCCGCTGCCCCTGGCGGGGGCCCCACGCGCGCGTGCCAACCGCGACGAACTGCTCGCACAGCTCGACGACTATTTGGTGCCCCGGTTGAGACACCCCGAAGCACCGCTTCTCGCCGTCATCGGGGGCTCCACGGGCGCGGGCAAGTCGACCCTCGTCAACTCCCTTGTGGGGCGCCGGGTCAGCGAGGCGGGGGTGCTGCGGCCGACGACCCGCACACCGGTACTGGTGTGCCACCCGGAGGACCATCACTGGTTCAGCGGGATGCGGGTGCTGCCCGACCTCACGCGCGTGTGGGTGCCCCATCAGGAGCCCGGCGACGACCTGGCCTCGCTCAGCGAACGCGAGGAACGGGTGCTGCGCATCGAGACCGCCGACACGCTCACCCGCGGCCTCGCCCTCCTCGACGCGCCGGACATCGACTCCCTGGTCGCCGGCAACCGCGTACTCGCCGCCGAACTGATCAGCGCGGCCGACATCTGGGTCATGGTCACCACGGCCGCGCGGTACGCCGACGCCGTGCCGTGGCATCTGCTGCGTACGGCCAAGGAGCACAAGGCGACCCTGGTCACCGTGCTCGACCGGGTGCCCCACCAGGTGGTCTCCGAGGTCTCGCGGCAGTACGGCGCCCTGCTCACCAAGGCCGGACTCGGCGAGCTGCCCCGCTTTACCGTGCCCGAGCTGCCCGAGTCCGCGTGGGGTGGCGGCCTGCTGCCCGCCACCGCCGTCGCGCCGTTGCGTACGTGGCTCACGCACCAGGCGCAGGACCCGGCAGCCCGACATGCGGCGATGGCCCGTACGGCCTGCGGAGTCCTCGACTCGCTGAAGGCGCGGATGCCCGAGCTGGCCAGCGCGGCCGCCGCGCAGCACGCCGCCGCGCTGCGCCTCAACGCGGCCGTCGACGGGGCGTACGACAGCGAGTACGCGCGCGTGAAGGGACGTCTGCAGGCCGGGGCCGTGCTCTCCGGGGACGCGCTCAAGCGCTGGCGCGCCTATCCCCTCGACTGCAGCGCGAGCGAACTGCTGGACTCGCTCGCCGAGAGCCTGAGCGCCCTGCTGCTGTGCTCCGTCACGGCGGCCGACGAGCGCGTGGACGATGCGTGGCGGCGCGAACCGGGCGCGAGCGCTGCGGGGCTGACGGACGGTGATCCGACGCTGGAGAGCGCCGAGCACCGGATCGGCATGGCCGTACGACGCTGGCGGCGCGTCCTGGAGGAGTACGCGGAGGACGAAGTGCGCGGCATGGACAAGAACTTCGCGCCGGACCCCGAAGTCGTCGCCGCGTTGGTCGCCACGGCGCTCCTGGGCGGACGCAGGGCACGCACCGCGGGCGAGGGGCTCGCGGGGCGGATCGGGGCGCACGGCGCGCTGCGGTTGCGCGACCGGGGCGGACGGCTGCTCACGGAGTACCTCGACAGGGCCCTGCACACCGAACGCGAACGCCGTCTCGCGCCCCTCGACGCGCTGGACGTCCACCCAGAACCCCAGGCCGAACTCATCGCCGCGCTGTCCGTACTGCAGAAGGAGAGGTGACCGCCGTGACTGCCGTCGCTGACCACACGGATCACGCCGACCGTCCGGAACGGCCCGGGGAGGACCGGAGCAGGGAGGACCGGCGCGGGGAGGACCGGCGCGGGGAGGACCGGCGCGAAGACGGCCTCCCCCAGGACGCCGCTTCCGAAAACGCCTCCTTCGAAGAGGGCACTTTCGAAAACGGCCTCTCCGGGGAGGCGATGTCCGAGGACCCGCCCCAGGAGGGCACCGGGGACAGCAGCGCCTCCGAAGGGGGGCTCGCCGACCGCGCCGCCTCCAGCGACGGGCACGCGCGCGTGAAGGACCGTGTGAAGGACATGGACGGTCACACGCGCGCGAAGGACATGAAGGGCAACGACGACACGTCCGCGCCCGCGGACGGCGACCCCGTCTGGGACGACGGACTCATCGCACGGCGCGTGACAGTGACGGCCACCGGGCAGGAGGCGGCGCCGGTCGTGGAGACCAAGCCCGCCGTGCACACCCCGCCAGCCCCCCTCGCGTACGACGGACCGCTGCGCTCACGGCTGGACGCCCTCGGCGAGCTGGTGGGCCTGTCGCGCACGCGGCTCGACAGCGGGACGCTCGCCGAGGCGGGCCGGGTCCTCGACGAGGCGGCGGCGCGCCGCAAGCACTCCGGGCAGCACACCGTCGTCGCCATCGCCGGGGCCACGGGGAGTGGCAAGTCGACGCTCTTCAACGCGCTCGCCGGCGTGGCCATTTCGGAGACCGGTGTCCGCAGGCCGACCACCGCCGCGCCCATCGTGTGCAGTTGGAGCGACGGCGCGGCGGCGCTCATCGACCGGCTCGGCATCCCCGGACGGCTGCGCAGACGTCCGCTGCAGAGCCCCGAAGCGGAGGCGCAACTGCGCGGCCTCGTCCTGGTGGACCTGCCCGACCACGACTCCGCCGCCGTTCAGCACCGCGAACAGGTCGACCGCATCCTGGCGCTCGTCGACGCGGTCATCTGGGTCGTGGATCCGGAGAAGTACGCCGACGCCATGCTCCACGAGCGCTATCTGCGGCCCATGGCCGGGCACGCGGAGGTCATGTTCGTCGTCCTCAATCAGGTGGACCGACTGCCCGGGGAGGCCGCCGACCAGGTCCTCGACGATCTGCGGCGGCTGCTCGACGAGGACGGGATCGCGCTCGGCGAGTACGGCGAACCGGGCGCGACCGTGCTTGCGCTGTCCGCGCTCAACGGGGACGGCGTCGGTGAACTGCGCGAGTCGCTTGGCCAGTTCGTGGCCGAGCGCGGCGCCGCGGCGCGCCGGATCTCCGCCGACGTGGACGCGGCCGCCGCCCGCCTGCGGCCCGTCTACGCGACCGGGCGGCACGTCGGGCTCAGCGAGCAGGCACGCGACGAGTTCGCGGACCGGCTCGCGGACGCGGTGGGCGCCGTCGCGGCCGGCGAGGCCGCCGAGCGTGCATGGCGCCGCAACGCCAACCGCGCCTGCGGGACGCCCTGGCTGCGGCTGTGGCGCTGGTACGAGGGCCGGGGCGAGCCCGTGACCGGCCGCCTGCCCGTACGGGCCCTGGTGGACGAGGAGGCCACGGCACGCCAGCGCGTCGAGCAGGCCGTACGGACGGTCGCGGACCGGGCGTCGTACGGGCTCCCCGCGCCCTGGGCGATGGCGGTGCGCGAGGCCGCCGTACGCGGGGCGCAGGGCCTGCCCGAGGCCCTGGACGAGATGGCGGCACGCGCCACGACCCCGGTGGGGCGTCCGCCGCGGCCCGGCTGGTGGCCGGTCGCCGTACTGGCGCAGGCCTCGATGACGATCCTCCAAGTCATCGGCGGACTCTGGCTGGTGGCGCAGATCATCGGGGTCGCATCGCCGAATCTCGGGGTGCCGGTGCTGCTGATGGTGGCGGGCATCATCGGCGGTCCGGCCGTCGAGTGGAGCAGCAGGATGGCGGTACGCGGGCCCGCCCGGCGCTACGGGCTCGAAGCCGAACGGCGGCTGCGCGAGGCCGCCGCGGGGTGCGGGAGGGCCCGCGTACTGGATCCCGTGGCCGCTGAACTGCTGCGCTACCGGGAGGTGCGCGAGCAGTACGTGCGGGTCACGGGGGCGGCGACGTCGGCGCCTGTCGGCTGAGACGACGTGGGCGCCTGTCAGGTGAGATGACGAGAGCGCCCGCCGGTGGGACGACCGCACTCGGCGGCCGTGCCGGGGTGCGCTGACGTGGCCTCACTCCGTCGGGTGACGCGGTTGTCCACAACCAGCCGGTAGCCCACAGCGCTCAGCGGGCTCCGCCCGGCGAAGGCAGTCTGATCTCGCGGCGAACGCAGCGGATGCGGTCGCCGCGACAGACGCATTTCGTACGGGAGAGGGGTTCGGGACGATGAACGAGACGATAGTATCGTCTTAGCCAGTGGTGCAAGAGTCGCACCGGGCTGGGGGGATGACTATGACAGCAACAGCGCGCGAGTATTTGCGTGTGTCCAAGGGCAAGGGGCGTACCGCCCGCAGCATCGACCGGCAGCACACCGAGAACCTCACGGCCGAGCAGGAGCACGGCCCCTGGTCGTGGGGCGAGCCGTACAGGGACACCGGCAGCGCCAGCAAGTACGCGACCAGGGCGCGCGACGACTTCGAGCGGCTCATGGCTGATCTGCGATCCGGCGCGTTCGGCGACCCCGGCGACGTCTTGGTCTTGTGGGAGATCAGCCGACTGGCCCGCGAGACGGGCAAGGGCGTTGCGCTCATCGACGCGGTAGAGACAGGCGGCTACCTGATCCACGTCACCAGCGTGGAGCGCACGTTCAATCCGGCCAACTACGACGACCGCCACTCCCTGATCGGCGGCATCAACGACGCAGAGAAAGAGAGCCGGCTGTTGTCCAAGCGCACCCGGAGCGGCATCAACTCCGCAGCCAGGGACGGCCGGCCACACGGCCGCGTGCCACTCGGCTACAGCCGCGATTACGAGAGCATTGACGGCCGTCCGCGCTGCGTGAAGCAGTACCCGGATTCAGTCTGGGGCCCCCGGATCGAGGGACTATTCACGCGCGTTGCCGGGGACGGGGGGAAGCTCCCTGAGCCGATCTACTCGATCGCCAAGGATTGGGAGAGGCGCGGTTGGTGGATCCCGGAGAAGACGGAGAACGGCGAGGTCATCCCGTCCCGCCCGTTCACCGCGCAGCACCTCCGGGCGTTGCTTGTGCGGCCGGTGTACGCGGGTGTCCGGATCTTCAACGGTCAGGAGCTTCCCCGCTGGGAGGGCTGGACGCCCGTCGTTTCCCGCGAGTTGTTCGACCGCGCGCAAGCGGTGCTCGCCGACCCGTCGCGGCGCACCTACATGGGCGGGGGCGTCAGGTGGGCGCTGTCCACAACGCTGCGGTGCGACTCATGCGAAGGCCCCATGGTCGTCAGCAAGCACAGGCGCGGCCTCGGTTACGAGTGCCAAAAGGGCGGATGCTCCCGGATTCCGAAGGATGAGACAGACGCGTTCCTGGTCGGTGAGCTTGAGCGCGTCGACCCCGAGAACGGCGAGCCGCTGCCGCCCAAGCTGGGCGTGATCCTGACGTACGTCGCGGCGCCGCACCGCCACGCGGCACTGAGCCGGCCAGCCGGTGACACGTCCGCCGAAGAGGCCGCGGTGCGCGCCGAACTGATCCGCCTTCAGAAGGAGTTGAAAGAGCTCGAAGAGGCGCCCACGCCGCAGACGGCTCGCGCCCGGATCGCGCGGACCAACGATATGGAGGCGTTCGAGCTGGAGATCACGAAGCTAGAAGCTGCGTTGCGGAAGTCGGACGCACCCAATCCGCTGGCGGGACTCCTGCCGACCGATCCTGAGGCCGACGTGGTGTCGTGGTGGACGGCCCTGGATGTACGGCGACAGCGGGCCATTGCGGCGCTGCTGCTGTCCCCTGGGCTGCTCGGGCAGGTGCGGGTCATGCCAGCGCCGGGCCGCGTCTCCGTGCCCGTCACAGAGCGGATCCGGTGGCTTCGCGACGTCTGACCGGTTGCGACCTTGGGCCCCTGGCTTCGCGCCGGGGGCTCTCGCGTGGCACAACTCTCGTAGGAAGCTACAGACTTGGGACGTCATACCGGACATCACGACATAACGTGACACAACCCCGCCAAGGGGGCATTGCTTCTATAAGCCCCAGTACGTACCTTCGTGCTTAGTAAGTTCTCGCGAACGCCGGAATTGACCGGACGCCTCCTAACTCCACGGCTGTGGAGAGTCGAAGACCGAGTACCCCGACAGGGGTAGTGGCCTCGGATATCGGCTGCGGAGGGGCATACGCGTTGCACGCGAGTCATCGAAGCGCACTCCTACGGGGGATAGCGCTCTGACTCGGGAGTGCATTCATGCCTGCCAAGACCGCAGAACAGCGACGCCTCATAGCGAAGAAAGCCATCACGACTCGCCACCATCCGGACCGTGACACCACCGATCTGGACCGCGAGATCAAGGCCCTTTCCCTCGAAGACCACATCAGGCGCGTCGTAGACACGGCGCCCGAACTCACTGACGAGCAGCTCTCCAAGCTGGCTTCGCTCCTGCGTCCTGGAATGGGGGCGTGATGGACATCGAAGCCCTGGCCGAAGGCACGCACGTCATCAGCTTCACGCCCGCCCCGGACCGCGAACTTGACGCATCCCTTTACAAGGATGGCAAGTACGTGACGACCGTTCCCGTTATCGGATGGGCCGTAGTCGTGCACAACGACCGCGACGAAGAAGACGAAACCGTAATGGACCGCTACACCGACCTGAGCCCGGTCGTCCTTTACGAGCGTCGCCCCTGGACGCAATCTGATCTGATACGTCACTTCAGCTTCTCCGTGCGCCTCTCCTTTTAGCCCCTGCACGACGAAACCCCCCGAGACCGTCACCGCGATCCGGGGGGCTTATCGAGACGAGTACTTCATGTACGACTTTAACGGGGCGCAGGGGTCCGCACAAGAAGAGCCGATCTTTGCCCGCCCTGAAAATCCCAATGACGCGACCCTGCGTGCGCTCGCGGACGCCATCACGAATGGCGAACTCAACGACGCCACCAGGACGGACCTTTGGACCGCGGCGGGCTTTATCACCGACCCTTCCACGTTCCACACCTACATCAAGAAAGCCGAAGAGGCGCGTGACGCGGCTAAGTCCACCGAAGAAGGGCCCACGCCGGATCTCGTCTTCCGCACGCTGGCCGACATTGCACGCGACGTCGACACGCGCCCGCCCAGGGAGTTCCTGTTCGAGCCGGTAATAGTGGCCGGTGACTACGGAATCATGGCGGCGGAGAAGAAGGCGGGAAAGAGTTGGGGAGTGGGCGACGCGGCCGTATCGTGCGCGGCTGGAATGCCGTGGATGGGCGCCTTCCCGTGCCGCACGCCCGGCTGCGTACTGGTCTTCTACGGAGAGGGCTCCGACGCCAAGCTGACGCGACGCCTTCGCGCCATCGGTGCGGCCAAGGGGCTCAGCTACGAGCAGACCGATGCGCTTGACATTGTGGTGTGCTGCCGTGCACCGCAGCTGAACGACGAACAGCACCTGCACTTGATGCGCAAGGCAGTTGAGCAGTACCGCCCCAAGCTGGTCATCATCGATCCCCTGTACCTCTCGGCAGGCGGCGCCAAGGGCAGCGACCTGTACTCCATGGGCGCGCTGCTCGGCAACGTTCAGCGCGTCGTCCAGGACGCCGGAGCGAGCCTGATGATCTCGCACCACTGGAACAAGGGCGGACAGGGCAACGGGCACGACCGCAGCAGCGGCGTAGGCCCTGCCGAATGGGGCCGCTTCCTGATCTCCGTGGCCGTGAAGAGCAAGAGCACGAACCCGGTCACGCTGGAATCGACCGTGGTCCTTGACTGGCAGTTCGCCGGAGACGAGATCGCCGACACTGGCGTGAACCTGATCCGTCGCGTCCGCGCCGAAGACCCCACCGACCTCAACTCGCCAATGCACTACAGCGTGACGATCGACACCATGCCCGACCAGGGAGGCCAGGAGGTCAAGCTGAAGCCCGCCGAATGGAAGCTATTGCAGGCGCTTCAACAGGCTAAGGGGTACGAGACGATCGAGCGGCTGGTCGACCGCGTCAAGAAGGAGCACGGACACGGACTCGTACGCGAGACGTGCGCCAGGGGGCTCAAGACTCTGACCGAGCTGGGCTATGCCGCCCATCAGGAAGGCCTTCGGACCGGCTTCCCCGGGTCGTGGGTGGTAACGGAGAAAGGTGCAGCTCGGCCCGTGTGACCGTGACGGCCCGTCAGATCGGTTCGGATCCGCCCAGGTCATGCGTGTGACGTCACACGGCAAGCCATTCGAAGGATGGATGGATCACGCGGCGGCCAGTAAAAGGCCTGGTCAGCCCGCGTGACCAACACGGTCACACGTGACCAGTCACATGTGTGTGATTGCGCCCCCCCTTATAAGGGGGCGCTCACGGTCACACGGACGCATCGCATTGAAGTCACACGACAAAGGATCAGCAAGGAAGGAAGCTACCCATGCCAGCAACTCCAACGGCGATCGCCTGGCGCGATGGCCCAAACCTGGTCGTCGTCTGTCCGTTCTGCCATCGCGAACACCGCCACGGCGTCGTGGGCCCCAACGTCGGCGACGGCGACGGCTACCGCACCTCTGACTGCATAGGGCGCCAGCGCGGGACGTACGAGGTCCGCGAGGAGCGCTAAACAATCTTGCTAGCACTATTGCGCTAGCGCTGACGATCATTCAAACTAGGCAGCGGAGGGGCATGCCCGCTGGGCGGCCCCCTTCGAGATCGAGTCCTGGGCTGCCAACCAGGCCCCGCGCGATCCAGAGCCCCCGCCGCCGTAGCTGGTCGGGGGCTCTTCGCTGTGATGGCGGGGCGATGGCGGCCGTCTCACACACCCTCCGGCTCCTCTGGCCCGACACAGAACGGTCTCACCTCATGTCGCAGAGCAATGGACGCCCCGTCCTCGAAGAGATCGCAGAGCAGGCAACCGAGGGCAGCGCGCTCAAGGAACTCGCCGTGGCCCTGATCGGGCTGCGTGACAAGGTCGACGTCCTCACCGACACCATGGCGCTCTCTGCCGAGATCCTCGGGCGCGTTGACGCCAAGCTCGACAAGGCCCTTGAGACCAGGTCTCGGGAGCCCCGGAGGTGGTGACCATGACTCGCCCTCGCCTGCTGTCTGATGGCTCTCCAGCAGGCGAGGGCGCCCAGGTAACGACGACCCCCGGGCCGCTCCCGCGGCGTGGCCTCAGTCCCGCTCTCACGGGCCCGCGCTGGGCGACAGTGGAAGAGGCGGCAGCGTGGTGCGGTAGGCCTACAGGCGCCCTGTACAGGTGGCACCGTGAGGGGCGTATCAGGCTGCGTGGCAGCCGCGGTCACAAGACTGTGGACCTGCGGGAGCTGGCCGGCCAGGAGTACAACGCGGACACCCCCCGCTTCCCTGCCCCGCCCCGCGTCCGCTACAGCCCGCCTGCCCGCCCCGCACAGGGGCGGTGACCACGTGGCAGGCAACCCGCTCTATTCGAGCTATGCATATCGGCAGGTGCGTGCTCAGCTACTGAGCGCATGCGACATCTGCCATATCTGCGGCCATCCCAATGCAGATGTTGCTGATCACGTCATCTCAATTGCCAAGGGTGGCGACCCGCTCGACATCAATAACCTGCGCCCCGCTCATGGCGTGAAGAAGTGTCCGACGTGCGGGCGCAACTGCAATGGCGAGAAGTCTGACAAGCTACTCAGTGAGGTCAGCACGTTGAAAACTTCGCGTGATTGGTTCGCTGAATAATTCTCAGAAAATCTCAGAGACTTCAGAGATCTACGAGATTTTTTTAGAAATCGGGCATTCCCAGCCCCGCGCCCAACTCTTTCTTTTTTGTGCCAGGCCGGATGTCCCAGCGATGATCAAGGGGGTACCCGGTGGGTCCCGTCGAGTCCGCAGTCCGTGACGACGTTAAAGACCTCGGCCAGCTGCTGGGCGTAGAGCCCACGCTCGCCGAACTCGCGTACCGCGTCGCCCGCGAGATTGACCAGGGCGGCGGCGAAGAGGGACGGCAGATGTCCGCCCTCAGCCGCGAACTCCGCTTGACCCTTCAGCAACTGACGCAGGGGCATGGCGGGGGGATCGACGATGAGTTCGGAGATCTGGCGGCCCCCGAGTAGCTTCGCCGAAGACCTGCGCCGCGAGTACGGGCTTGAATGTCCGCCGGCTTGGGGAACTCCGCGCCGATTCGAACACCCCACCCTGGGCGGTGCTGCTGCCAAGGTGATGCGGGCTCTTGGCCATGAGCCGATGGCGTGGCAGCAATATGTGTTGGATACGGCCCTTGAGGTCGACCCCGATACTGGGCTGTTTCTCCACCGCAAAGTGGGCCTGAGTGTCCCGAGGCAGCAGGGCAAAACCGAGACGATTTTGACGGTGATGATTCACCGCATGATGGCCTGGCCGAATCAGAACATCGTCTACTCGGCACAGACGCGTATCGATGCGCGCAAGCGGTGGGAAGACGAATTCCTTGCCAAGATGGACGCGTCCAGGCTCTTCGGCAGATATCACCCGCGGAAGACGACGGGCAATGAAGCCATCATCTGGAAGTCGAATCGTTCGCGCCTTGGGATCGTCAGTAATACCGAGAAAGCCGGGCACGGTCCGCCGCTCGACCTGGGCATGATGGACGAGATATTTGCCCATAGAGACGATCGTGTCGAGCAGTCGATGTCTCCCGCAATGCTGACGCGCCAGAACGCGCAAATGTGGTGGGCTTCCGCAGGCGGCGACACGAAGGCGACGTTCCTTAATAACAAGCGTAAGCAGGGCCGCGAGCTTATCGAGCGCGGCTGGGCCACCGGTCAATGGTCGCAGGTCGCCTATTTCGAATGGTTTGCTCCTGACGATCTCCCGCGTGATGACCCGAAAACTTGGCGTACCTGTATGCCCGCGCTCGGAATCACGGCCAAGGAGGAAGTCATCCGCGGCGAACTCGACTCGATGGATGCGCCCGAATTCGACAGGGCGTATTTGAATCGGACGAGAATGCCGACCCCAATCAGCGATCCGAATATCCCGCGTGAGGCCTGGCCGAAGCTGGTCGACGAGACGTCGCAGGCGGGCGCTGATCTCGTGTTCGCGGTCGACGTGGCGCAGGACCGTTCGTCGTCGTCGATAGGTGTCGCCTCGAAGCGCGCTGACGGCCGCACTCACCTTGAGGTGGTCGCCCGCCGTCCAGGTACCGCGTGGGTCGCTGAGGCGCTCGCGCTCCTGTCGCAGCGCCGCCGCCCTCTGGTCGTCGCTGTGGCCGGCTCTGGGGCGCCCTCGCAGAGCCTCATAGACGACATCGAGGCGGCGGGCATCACGGTGCCCGCAGACAAGGGCAACCCGCACCGCGGGCACCTGGTCGTGCTGCGCACGGGCGACGCGAGCGAGGCCGCTGCCCAGTTCGCTGACGCGGTCCGTCAGGGCGCCGTCGCGCACCTGGACCAAGCGCCATTGACGGCTGCGGTAAATGCGGCCCGTACAAGGCGTAATGGCGATGCGTGGGTTTTGGATCGCACTAACTCACCCGTCGATATCGCCCCGTTGGTCGCGGTGACCAATGCCCGCTGGGCGCTGCTCGCCAAGGGCGCTGCGGTGCTCGATGACTACGACGTTCTCAACTCCGTCTTCTGAAGGGGCCCGTATGAAGTGGACCCGGCGTCTCTTCCGCAGGACGGAGGAGCGCGCGATTACCTCGCTGCCGTGGGACGTCGGCGGGGCGATGCCGAGTCAGGTGTCAAGCCAGACGGCGGGGAGGATCGTTCCGCTCTTCGCGTGCTGGAGAATTCTTGCCGACAACATCGCTTCGCTTCCTGTGCAGACGTTCCAGCGGAACGCCGCGACCAGGCTACCGAATCCCTTTCTGCCTGATCTGCTGTTCCGTCCGGCCGCTCGGGACAATCTGTTTCAATGGCTGCATAAGTGCGTGGTCTCACTCGCGGCCCGCGGCAATGCGTACGGCCTCATCACGGCAAGGGACAATTTCGGATTCCCCGTCAATATAGAATGGCTTCACCCTGATGACGTTTGGGTGGACGAAGAGCGGCCCACGGAGCCTATTTACCACTGGCAGGGCATGCCACTTCCGACGGAAGACGTATTTCACATCCCGTGGTTCGTGATGCCTGGCTGTGTAGTCGGCCTGTCGCCCATTCAGTGGTTTGCCAGCACGCTCGGTGAGAATGTCGCGGCGACCGAATACGGCCGCAGGTGGTTCGAGAACGGCGGCACGCCTCCGGCGGTCATGAAGAACTCGGCCAAGACGATCAACCCGGAAGAGTCGGAAGAGATTCGTAATAGGCTCTCGATTGCGATTCGTTCCGGAAAGCCCATCGTCATCGGTAACGACTGGGACTTTACGGCTCTTGACGTCAATCCCAATGAGTCTCAATTCATCGAGACGCGGCGGCTCAACGCCACGGCTATTGCGTCGATCTACGGCGTTCCGCCGGGCATGGTCGGAGGCGATCAGGGCGGCGGCTCCGTCACGTACGCCAACGTCGAACAGCAGACGATCAACCTCACGACGCTGACGTTTCGTGCGTGGCTGGTCAGGATTGAGAACGCGGTCTCTGACCAGCTAGCCGGCCGACAGATGATGCGCTTCAATGTCGACGCCATGATTCGCGTTGACACGAGGACGCGTTACGAGGTCTATTCTCTGGCACTTCAGAACGGATGGATGAGCGTTGACGAAGTGCGCGCCCTTGAGAATCTGGCGCCCCTTCCGAACGGCGCCGGCCAGGTCTACAAGTCGCTCGCACCACAGCCCGCGCCAGTACCGCCCGACGAACAGCAACTGAGCCCAGAGGGCCGCGCGTTCCTCGAACTGCTCGCAAGTGAAAGGGACGCCAATGCGTGAAGTCGAGCGGCGTTATACCCGTGTTGAGGCGCGGGCGAGCGGCGACGGGAAGAACATCACCGGCTATGCCGCGGTCTTCAATCGGGAGTCCTCGAACCTGGGCGGCTTCGTCGAGGTTGTCGACCCCGCGGCGTTCAACAAGTCCCGCGGCGACGGCTGGCCGGACGTCGTGGCTCGCTTCAATCACGAGGACATGTTCCTTCTGGGCACTACTACGGCCGGAACGCTGCGGCTGTCGCTGGACAACACCGGGCTCAATTACGATGTGACACCGCCGAATGCCCGCGCGGATGTCCTCGAACTCGTCCAGCGCGGCGACGTCCAGAAGTCCTCTTTTGCGTTTAGGACTTTCGAAGATGACTGGTCGGCCACGGAACAGGGCTTCCCGAAGCGCACGCTTTTGAGCGTCCAATTGCTGGACGTCGCGCCGGTTGTCAGCCCCGCCTACCCGGATACCTCCGCAGGGCTCCGCTCCCTGGCGCGCAAGTTCGACGCGCCCTTTGAGGACGTGCGCAAGCTCGCCGAACGTGAAGAGCTGCGGAAGCTGTTCGTGCGCACCGACCAGCCCGTCATTCGCGCCGCTGAAGTCGGCGGCACGGCGGGCAGCCGGCTCACGCCCGCGCAGGCGCGGATGAAGCTGCTTGCGCGGCGCGACTCGCCTTACGTTCCGTAAGGCATATCCGAGGCAGGACGAAATCCACCTCGCTAACTGAATAGCCGAAGCAGCCGGGCAGGCCGACAGCCACCCAATTCCCACGAGACAAAAGGAATTGGGTAATGTCAGAGCTTGCTAAGCGGCTCAATGAGCGTCGCCTGTCTGCCTACAACGAGGCTAAGGCGATCGTCGACCGGGCCGGAGATGAGAACCGCGCGTTCACGGGTGAAGAAGAGCAGACATGGACGCGCCTCAACGACGAGATCGACACCATTGACGAGCGCGTGAAGAATGTCCTTGCGATGGAGAAGCGCGCCAAGGACGCCGACACGGCTATGTTCGGCGGCGCGCCGCGCAAGGGCGACGGCAGCCCCGCGGGCAACCCGGACCAGGATCTTGCGGACCAGTTCCGCAAGCTTGCCGCTGGCGAAATCCGCAACATCGATGTTGCTATGCCGAGTGCCTTCGAGCGTCGGCAGCTGTCCGGCGGTGTCGAGAACCGTTCGCTGATCAAGTCGGGTGCGCCTGTTCCGACTACGTTCATCGGTCAGCTTTACAACTACCTGGTCGACACGTCCACGATGCGCGCCACGAACCCGACGGTCTATACCACCTCTTCGGGTGAGAACCTGACTGTTCCGATTTCCACCGCAGAAGGTACGGCGACGTGGACCGCTGAAAACGTGGCGCTGACTCCGTCCGACCCGACGCTTTCCAGTGTCACGCTCGGCTCTTTCAAGGTCGGCAAGTCCATCTTTATCTCCTACGAACTGCTTCAGGACACGGGCTTCGATCTGCTCGGGTTCATCTCGCAGCACGCGGGGCGCAATATCGGCATTGCAGTCGACCAGGCCTACGTAGCGGGTGCCGGTGGCACTCGCCCCGAAGGCTTCCTGGTCAACGCGGGTCTTCAGACGACCTCGATGGGCACTGGCACCGTCAACGGCTTCGTTGCTGGCGTCACGCAGGCGGACACCCTTTACGACGCTTTCCATGGTGTGCTGCCGCAGTACCGCCCCCGCGGTTCGTGGCTTATGCACGACACCACGATCAAGGCCGCGCGGAAGCTCAAGGACACCACCGGTCAGTACCTCTGGCAGCCCGCTCTTACTGCGGGCGTTCCTGACACGCTCCTTGGCCGGCCGGTTTATGCCGACCCGAATATGGAGCAGTTCGGCGCGACGGGCCGGAAGGTCATCGCGTTCGGTGACTTCGGCGGCTACTTCATCCGCGATGTCACGCCCCTGCGCTTCGAGCGGTCCGACGACTTCAAGTTCGACACGGACATGGTCAGCTTCCGCGTGCTGTACCGCACTGACGGCAAGCTCGGTGACACGCAGGCGATTCGCGTCCTCACCACTCTCACCTAATCCCCTACAGCCGGGGCACGGCCTACCCGCCTTGCCCCGGCTCCGAGCCTTGGAGAAACAGGATGAGAGTCCGCATTGCGGTCCGGGCGAATTGGGGCGGCGTCTCCCTCAGGAGTGGCCGCCTGGGCGAGCCCGGCAGGGAATACGAAGTACCCGACGACGAAGGCGCGGCGCTCTGCGCTGCGGGAGTGGCTGAGCCCATCGCGGTTCGCAAGCCAGTAGAGACACGGC
Source organism: Streptomyces dengpaensis (assembly GCF_002946835.1). NCBI lineage: Bacteria > Bacillati > Actinomycetota > Actinomycetes > Kitasatosporales > Streptomycetaceae > Streptomyces > Streptomyces dengpaensis. The sequence goes on along the minus strand of NZ_CP026652.1, from coordinate 5,629,694 downwards.
GCGGACCGGGGCGCCCTCCGCAGTCGAGGAAGTGACGTCGTGGCTAATGAGTACGTCAACATCGCCACGCTGAAGGCATCGTTCGGTACGACGGACAACGCTAGGGATGATCTGCTGACGGCCGCCATAGCCGCAGCGTCACGCCTTATCGACCGGAATACCGGGCGCCGCTTCTACCTCGATGCGGCGATCAGTCAGCGTATTTATAAGCCTGACGGCCGCGCCCTGTGCAAGAACGACGGAGAGCTTCTGATCGTTGATGACATCGGAAGCCTCACGGGCCTGATAGTCGAAGTCGGCTCTGTCGGCGGAACCTATACGGCCATCACCGATTACGAGACGACCCCAGAGAACGCAACGCCCCGTGGCCTCCCGGTCACGGGGCTTCTGCGTACGGGCGGAAGTTGGGGCCGCGGCATATCGCGGGTCAGGGTCACCGCTAAGTGGGGCTGGCCGGCTGTGCCGGAAGAGGTCGCGCAGGCTGCGCTCATTCAGGCGTCTCGCCTCTACAAGCGCAAGGACTCGCCGGAAGGTGTCCTGGGGTCCGCCGACTGGGGCGGCGCTCTGCGTCTCGGTCGCATCGACCCCGACGTATTCGAGCTGACCAAGCATCTCACGCTTCCAGGTTTCTGAGGGGATGAGATGCAGATATCAGAGATCCGCGCCGCGATAGCGGCGGCGGCGTCAGCTGTCGTCATGCCGACTGGCGTTGGGAAGCTCACCTGTACTGGCTACCTGCCCGACTCGATCTATGAGCCGCATTTCTACGTGGGCGAGTACGACCAGGAATACGACCGGACTTACGGCGGCGTGGACCGTGTCGAGTTCACGTGCCTCGTGCTGGTCGGGCGCGCAGACGACCTCTCGTGTCAAAAGATCCTGGACGGCTTGCTCTCCAGAGGTGGGCCGTCGTCATTGAAGGTCGCCATCGAGGCGGTGCGCGGCGCCCCCGGCCAAAAGGCTCTAGGCGGACTCGCGCATGACCTACGCGTGATCCGCGTGCAGGCCTATCGCTGGTACGAGCACGACGGAACAAAGTACGTCGGCGCTGAACTCGTCGTAGAAGTAATCGGAGACGGGGCGTAAATGTCACTTCAAGTGCTTACGGGAGTGCGCCTCTTCGCTGTCGGCGCCGACCTCACCAGTACAAACAACAAAGCCGAGTTGAGCGCGGAAGTCGAGGAAAAAGATTCGACGACTTATGGGTCGAATGGCTGGAAGGAAGTCCTGGGCGGTATCGCGTCGAGCGAGATATCCGCTGAGGGCTTCTGGGAGGCCGGAGACGCTTCCAAGGTTGATGACGCGAGCTGGTCGCAGATAGGCGGTACGGGCCCGTGGACGGTCGCGCCTGTCGGCGCCTCTGTCGGGGATCCGGCGTACACGACAAGCGCCCTGAGGGCTGAATACAAGCTCTTGGGCGCCGTGGGCGATGTCGCCCCCTGGTCGGCCAAGGCGTCGGGCAGTTGGCCTGTCGCCCGCGGCCAGATAGCCCACCCGCCCGGTACGGCGCGCACCACGACCGGTACGGGCACGGGCGTCAACCTGGGCGCCGCGGCCTTGAACAAGCGGCTGTACGCGGCCCTGCACGTCCTCAGCGTCGCCGGTACGGCCACACCGACCATCACAGCGCGCATCGAATCCGACACCTCCGGCGCATTCGCCGCGCCCACGACTCGACTCACTTTCACCGCGGCCACCGCTATCAGCGGCGAGATTCTGCGCACCAGCGGCTCAGCGATCAACGATACGTGGTGGCGCGTCGGCTGGACCATCACCGGCACCACGCCGTCATTCCTTTTCGCTGTCGCTTTCGGAATCCAGTAAGGAGTATCGCCGTGGCTCTCATGGTGCTTACCGCTGAATACATCAGCCTCGCTTCCAACGACCTCAAGGCGTACTGCAACAAGGCTGAGCTGAGCGTCGAAGTGGAAGAGAAGGACGTGACTACGTATGCGTCCCTCGGCTGGAAGGAAATGATTGGTGGCCTGAAGTCCGGTGAACTCTCTCTTGAGTTCAAGACAGACTTTGCCGCGGGCGCGCTGGATTCAATTCTCTGGCCGCTGTTCGGCACGGTCGTTGCCTTCGAGGTCCGGCCTACTCAGTCCGTCGTCGGCACGTCCAACCCGAAGTGGACGGGCAACGTGCTCGTCAAGGAACTGAAGCCGATATCCGGCGGTGTCGGCGATGAGGCGACGCAGAGCGTCAGTTTCCCGACTACGGGAGCTGTTACCCGAGCGACTGCGTAATGGCTAACCCTATCGACCTCTCGGTTTCATGTGACGGGCTTCAGGCTCTGGTGCGCGCTATCCGCCAGGAAGCGGACGGCAAGGAACTCCGCAAGGAACTTGCCAAGAACATGCGCGACGCCCTGAAGCCCGCGGCCGTGCAGGCGAAGAGCGGTATTGCGTCGATGGCTTCGGGTGGCGCCGGCCCGGGAACGTCACCCGCGCTGCGATCTGCCATCGCCAAGAAGATCAGGCCGGAAGTAAAGCTGGGCGGTCGCTGGACCGGCGCACGCGTCAAGGCGCGCAAGACGCCGACTGTCCGCGGCTTCGCCAACGCCCCGAAGCGGACTCAGTCCGACACCTGGCGCACGCAGTCGTGGGGCAACGGCGTGTGGCGCAATCAGCCCGGAAAGCTCAACTGGTTCGACCGGGCGACCAGCGCACACAAGGCCGAATACAAACAAGCAGTCTTCGAGGCCATGGAAGCCATGGCCGAACGCATCGCAAATCGTGCCCAATAGGGGGACCCATGTATCTCGTGTACAGGCCCGATGGACAGGAAGAGCCGACGCGGTACAAGTACCAGCCGCAGAGGCTCATGTCAGCAGAGCGGGAGATGTTGGAGCGGCGTACTGACCGCAACTTCTCTGACTTCCACAAGGACGTCATGCAGGGGAACAGCCTCTGCCGCCGTGCTCTGCTCTACATGTACACGAAGCGGGATCACGCGAAGGTCAAGTGGGAAGACGTCGACTTCGCGTGGGATGAACTCACTATCGAGTACTCGAAGAGTGAGTGGATCGAGATGAGGGATGCCGCATCCGAAAGCCTCCGCGGCGATCAGCTTGCGATGGCCCTTGAGCAGATCGACAAGGAAATCGAGGCCGCTTATGACGACTCCGAGGAGACGGGAAAAGCCAGTTCGCCGCTCGCCGTATAAAGCACATGGCGACTGCGGCGAATCTCTTCGGTATCCGCCCGTGGGAATGGGACCTACTCACCGTTGAGGACGCCAACGCGGTGTGCGATGTCTGCGACAAATACATAGAGGACTGCCAGAAGGCAGAAGCGAAGATGAAGAGGGCGTGACTCGATGTCGGATGTTTCTCTTGTCTTCAACCTGGTCGCACGCGACAACACCGGCCAGACGCTGGAGAAGGTCCGCGAGAAGTTCGATGCGGCGGCTGCCGGTATCGGCGCGGGCGTGGCCGCAGCGCTGGGCGTCGGCATTGCGGCCAACCTCGATATGGAAGCGGCTAACGATAAGTTGGCCGCACAGCTCGGGGTCGGACCGGCCAAGGCGGCAGAGCTTTCGAAGGTCTCGGCGAAGGTGTACGAGGGCGCGTGGGGCGAGTCCACCGCGGAAGTCAACGACGCCATCAAGAACGTGTATATGAACATTGGCGACACCTCGAAGGCGCAGGGCGGGCTTGAGGGCGCCACGGTCAAGGTAATGGCTCTGTCGGATGCATTCGACCAGGACTTGACGGCGAGTACGTACGCGGCCGGCCAGATGGTCAAGACCGGAATGGCGAAGAACTTCGACGAAGCCATGGACCTTCTTACCGTGGGTTTCCAGAAGGGCGCCGACAAGTCCGGCGACTTCCTTGACACCTTCAATGAGTACTCAACTCAGTTCAGGAAGCTGGGCATCGACGGCCCACAGGCAATCGGGCTAATCAGTCAGGGACTCAAGGGTGGCGCCCGCGATGCCGACATCGTGGCGGATGCCTTCAAGGAATTCGGCATCAGGGCCATTGACGGGAGCAAGACGACCGCCGATGGCTTCAAGTTGATCGGCCTCAGCGCCGACGACATGTCGAAGAAGATTGCGGCGGGTGGCCCCGGAGCGAACAAGGCACTTGACGAAACCCTGGACAGGCTCCGCGCCATGAAGGACCCGGTAAAGCAGAACGCTGCGGGCGTCGCACTGTTCGGTACGCAGTGGGAAGACATGGGGAAGGCGATGATGTCACTTGACCCGTCCAAGGCGGCTGACAGCCTCGGGAAGGTCGGGGGCGCCGCGGACAAGATGGCGAAGACGCTCGGTGACAACCCGAAGGCTGCCATCGAGAGCTTTAAGCGGAAGGTGGTCGGAGATCTCTCGGAGATAGCCGGGCACTTCATCAAGTTCGCGATGGAGAACCAGGGCGTCTTCGAGCCCCTCGCTTACGCGATCGGCGGCATCGCGGCTGTCGTCCTCACCGTCAAGGCTGGGATGATGGCGTGGGCTGCCGCTCAGGCTGCCTGGTCGGCTGCCACCGCGGTTGCCACGGCCGCGCAATGGCTGTGGAACAGCGCCCTGTTCGCTTCCCCGATTACGTGGATCATCGTTGGCATCGTCGCTCTGATCGCGATCATTGTCATTATCGCCACGAAGACGACATGGTTCCAGACCATATGGAAAGTCGCATGGGGCGCTATCAAGACTGCCGTATCGGCTAGTTGGTCGTTCATCCGTGACAAGGTGTTCGGGCCGATCGGCCGTTTCTTCACGCAGACGATCCCGCGATGGTCGGGCATGGTCAGGGACGCCGTAGTTGGCGCCTGGAACTCAACGAAGAACAAGGTGCAATCCGTAGTCGGCGGAATGCTTTCGTGGGTCCGCGGCAAGTGGGATGGCTTCATCGGATTCTTCCGCGGCCTCCCCGGCAAGATCGGACGCGCCACGAGCGGCATGTTCAACGGAGTGAAGAACGCTTTCCGGTCCGCTATCAACTGGGTCATCGGTAAGTGGAACAACTTCGGATTCAGCATCGGCGGCGGCTCGTTCATGGGCAAGAGTCTTCCGAGAGTGACGATCGGCACGCCGAACATTCCCTATCTCGCCAAGGGCGGTCTCATCACCCGCGGCGGTATGGCGATGGTCGGTGAGCGTGGGCCGGAAGTCCTGAGTCTGCCCAGGGGTGCGGGAGTTGCCCCGCTGCCTGTAGGCGGGGCGGGCACCCGAGTTGACGTGTATCTCCATGTCGACGCCGACGACGCCTATCTGAAGCGGCGCATTCGGAAGATGGTCAGCGTCGAAGGACGCGGCAGCGTCAACGCACTGTTCGAGTAAGGGGAGTTGACATGGCATTCCCGACGACTCCCCTTGCAACGCAGGTAGAGCTGAACCTCGGGGGCACGTGGACGGACGTCACTTCTGACGTCTATCTGCGTAACCCCATCGAGATTGAGCGGGGGCGCGGCGACTGGGCGTCACGCGTCGACCCCACGAAGTGCAAGCTGACTTTCAATAACCGCAACGGCAAGTACTCGCCCCGGAATCCCACGGGCGCCTATTACGGACTCATAGGCAGAAACACTCCGATCAGGGTTTCCGTGAACGCCGGTGACTCTTACCTTGCGACGACCGGAACGACGACTTCGAACAACGGGGCCAGTACTCCTGACGTCGCTGCGCTGGACATCACGGGCGATATCGACATCCGCTTTGAGGCGACCCTCAGCAACTGGAATGCCGCGGGCTCTGTCGAGCTGTGCGGTAAGGGGCTCATCACTGGCAATCAGCGGTCGTGGGTCCTGATGATGCGTGACGAGCGGCTGCACTTCGAATGGTCTGCGGCGGGCACGACGACCATTCAGAAGGACTGCACGGCCGCGCTGCCGCTGCCGCCCTCTGGCCGGCTCGCTGTGCGGGTCACGCTGGACGTCAACGACGGCGCGGGCAACAACGTGGTGACGTTCTACACCGCGCCCTCGATCAGTGGCACGTGGACGCAGCTTGGGAGCGCCGTCACCACCGCGGGGACGACCAGCATCTTCAACAGCACTGCGCCTGTCCGCGCCGGCGACGGCTGGGGAGACCTTGCGTTTCCGTGCTCGTCCGGGGCGGTGCACGCCTTCGAGCTGCGCAGCAGCATCGGCGGCACCGTGGTTGCGAACCCGAACTTCCGCGTGCAGACGCCGGGCGCCACGTCGTTCGCGGACGGCACTGGCAAGACCTGGACGGTCGGCGCCAGCACCACCATCACCAACCGCAAGGCACGGTTCGTCGGCGAGGTCTCTTCGTGGCCGGCCCGCTGGGACGTGTCCGGCATGGACGTATATGTACAGGTCGAAGCGGCGGGCATCATGCGCCGACTCGGTCAGGGCGCGTCGCCGCTTCAGTCGACGTTGCGGCGCCGTATCCCGTCGTTCGCCTCTGAGCCGCTGCTCGCGTACTGGCCGGCGGAGGAGGGCAGTACGGCGACGCGCGCGTACTCGCCCATCAAGGGCGTGAGGCCGCTGAAGCTGACGCCCGCGCGCTGGGCGGCCGTCGACACCCTGGCCAGCTCCACTGCGCTGCCGACGCTGAACAGTTCGACCACTACGCCGTGTGAGCTGAAAGGCACTGTCCCTACCCCTGCAGGCGTGGTCACTGAGTGGAACGTCACTTGGATGTACCGGCTCGACACGGTGAACACCACGCTCCGTACCTTCATGCGCGTCCTCAGCACGGGCACGGTCGCTGAGTGGTACGTCCAGACCCGCAACGACTTGACTCGCGTCCTTGGCAAGGACAGCGACGGCGTCACCGTCTTCACGAACGACTTCGTGACGAGCACCGATCTCTATAACCAGTGGATACAGGCCGAACTCCAGATCCGTACGAGCGGCAGTGATGTTCACTGGGCAGTCCAGTGGACGGACGTCGGCGGCGACGCTGGCCAGATATCCGGGACCTTTACCGGCGCAACGGGTCGCCCCCTCGCCGTCAGTTCGCCCCCGGACGGCTACTCAGCAGACATCGACGGCATGGCTATCGGACACATCGCCGTATTTGGGTCTGAGACGACCTTCGCATACGACGGCGCCGTCACCGCGTGGGCGGGGGAGACCGCGGGCGACCGTCTCGTCAGGCTCACGGACGAAGAGTCGGTACCTCTGCTCGCGTATGGGGACGGCGCAACCCCGGTGGGCGCGCAGCTGCCTACACCCCTGCTGGACCTCTTGGGCGAGTGCGCCGACGCGGATCACGGCGTTTTGTACGAGGCGCGCGACTCTGTGGCTCTCCAGTACAGGGACCTTGCGGGCATGTGCAACCAGACGCCCGCGCTGGCCTTGAGCTACACGACAGCCGGCCACGTGACGCCGCCCCTCGAACCGGTCGACGACGACCAGGCCGTACGCAACGACGTCACAGTCACGCGTACCGGGGGCAGCTCAGCCCGCGTCACGCTCGACACGGGGGCGCTGTCGGTACTGGCGCCGCCGGACGGGGTGGGGCGCTACGACGAGTCGGTGACGCTCAATCTGTTCGAGGACGACCAGGCTGACGACCACGCCGGATGGCTCCTGTGGCTGGGTACGCAGGACGTGACCCGGTACCCGGTGTTGCACGTGGAACTATCCGCGGCGCCGAGCCTGATCGAGTCCGTGACGGCGCTGGACCTGGGCGACCGCATCACCATCAGCAACCCGCCCGCGTGGCTCCCGCCCGACACGATCGATCTATTGATGCAGGGCTATACCGAGACCATCGACCAGTTCGAGTGGGGCTTTGACTTCAACTGCACTCCGGCGCGGCCCTTCGACGTCGCGTCCGCCGACAACACCACGGTCGGCAAGGCGGACACCGAGGGCAGCGAGCTGAGCGTGGGCGCGACCAGCACGGCCACGTCTATCAGCGTCGCCACGACGTCGGGCCCCATCTGGACGACGTCCGGCGCGGAGATGCCGTTCGACGTCACCGTTGCGGGCGAGGTCATGCGCGTCACCGCGATCACTGGCGCGGCCAGTCCTCAGACGTTCACCGTCACGAGAAGCGTCAACGGTGTTGTGAAGGCGCAGCTGGCGGGCACCGATGTCCGTCTCACTCATCCGGCGATCGTCGCCTTGTAGGGGGTTCGCATGACCAACTGGCTTGCCGGTATGACGATCACCGCGGCGCGCCTCAACGACGGCATCGACGCCACGACCACGGCCAGCGGGCTTGTGGCCGCGTCGGGGTTCAGCGTCAATGACTTTCGCGGTTATAAGTCCGGGAAGGTCATTGTGCTGGACATGTTCATGGCGCGCACCGGCACCGACATCACGCAGACCAGCGGCAACATCACCGACACGCAGATCTGCACCGTTCCCGCGGGATGGCGTCCCACGAACGGGACGATCAACGGGCCGTGGGACAACGGGATCTCCGAGGGCGGGTTCGTCATCGGCACTGACGGAATCTGCACCCTCCGGACGGCGTCATCGAACATCGGCGGCACGGCCGGAACTGGCACGACCACTCTCCGGCTGCACGCGGCCTTCATCATCGACTAAGACCCCCGCGTAGGGCATGCGCGGGAAGGAAGCCCCCCATCACCGCTGTCGGGCCGGTGATGGGGGGCTTTTCCATGTCCTGCAACGGAGGGCGTTGCGGCGCCTGTCGTCTGGGAGGCACTTGGCTACGCCTCGTGGGACGCGTACTGCGCGACGGAGTTCGAGGGCGCTCGCATGGTCCGCCTGCCCCGCGACCAGCGGCGAGAGATCGTCGCGGAGATGAGCGCCGAGGGCATGTCGAACAGGGCTGTCGCGTCCGGGCTGGGCCTAGCTCACACGACAGTCGCTGATGACCTGAGAGCAGGTGGAGGAAATCTTCCACCTGGTCGACAGTCCGTGACACCCAGTCACTCTCCGTCAGGCGCCGTCCTGGACCGCTTCGAAGCTGTACTCGTAACCCACCGTCAGCCGGTACGGCAGGCACCATTCCCCGTACTCGATGACGCCCTGGTCGTCCCATAGGCGGTGCGCGCCGGCCAGGATGGGCGACCCGACGCGGACGCCCAGGAAGCTCGCCTCACGCTCGTCTGCGTCGCGGCTGTGGACGTCGTCCCGACCCGCCGTGACGCGCCGTCCAGCGGCCTCCTGGATACGCGGCAGCAGTCCTGTGCCCTTGCCCGGCGCCGTCGACAGCAGCTCCGGTACGAGGGCAGCGAACCGCGCCGGGTACCAGGTGACGGCGAGCATGAGGCGCTTGGAGCCCTTGCCGGTGTGCCATTGACGGCGCACCACCTGATCGCCTTCGTCCAGGTCGAAGATCTCCGCAACGTACTGCGGCGGGGCGACCAGCTCGGCAGCCGTGACAAGCATCGTCTCGCCCTCGCCGAGGACAGACCCGGTACGCAGTACCCGCGTGATGCGGTCGTACGAACTGGGCGCCACAGACGGCGCGTTGGCGACGAACGTTCCGCGGCGCGAGGTGACGATGTACCCCTCCACCTGAAGGTGATCGAGGCTGCGGCCGAGCGTGGCGACTGCAACGCCCTCTTGTTGCGCAAGCTCGCGCTGTGGCGGCAGCTTTGCGCCCTCCTTCAGCTGGCCGTCAAGAATGCGGCGGCGAATGCGCTCGGCAACCTGCATGTACGGAGGCTGATCTGTGTCCGGCATTGCGACTCCTGATGGCGCGTGACCTAGTGCACGGGCGACTGTACTAGGGCACGGGTAATCCCTGCGAGGGATGTTGCGCAGATGCCTTGAGACTCTGTCCTAGGTCACGCTACGGTCTGACCTAGGACAGCAGTCATGGAGGCGGGGCCGATGGCAAGGCACGAGATCGAACAACGGGGAAGCGGCGCGCGGGCCATGGTCCCGGCTCATGTCGCGCGCGTCACCGAGAAGGTGCTGAACACCTATAGGCGCTACGTCACGCACGCGCTGGAGTGCGAGGGCTGCCAGGCTATCGGCGGTCACTGCGAGAGCGGCGCGGAACTGTGGCGACAGTACAAGGAAGCGCGCACCGCCGCGGGTGGCAGCCGGTGACCGCGACGGTGCGCGTCTGCCGACACTGCGACGAGCCGATCACCGACCCCGAAGACGCGGTGTTGGTCGCTCACGAACTCGGCAACAGCGGTCCGGGATGGGACATCTACGCGCACCGCGATCACGTCGACCTGGTGGAGCTGATTGACCCTGTCGTCCTTCGGATCATGGCCCGCATCTGGACGGCGCAGGTCCAGCGGTAAGCCCACAAGACAGCGCCCCCCGTTCCCTGAGTCGTCGGGAGCGGGGGGCGCTTCGTCGTCTGCTACGTGGCTACCTCAGTCTGGGCGGGGTCGTCGGGGAGCCCGAAGGCACGCCTGACGCAGCTCATACGCGCCATCCGCTCGGCCTTCTCGCGGCCCTGGGGCAGCGCCGCGGCCATCTCGTTCAGCCAGCGCTCGTACTCGGCCTCTTCGCGGGCGGGGTCGGCGTTCACCGCGCCTCGCCGCCCTCGTACGCCTTCACGAGGCCCATGAGGATGCCGACCGCGTGGCCGACGGCCTGGTTGCTGCCGCGCTCGTAGCCGTGTGCTTCGAGAACCTGGAAGACGTCGTGGACCAGCCCGAAGTTGAAGCGGTCCGCGGGCGGGTTCGTGTCAGGGGTAGTGTCGGTCATGGGTCGTCTCCTGCCTAGATCAGGTGTTCGACCTAGGCCCTGTCCGGTGTTCCAGCACCGGGCGGGGCCGCTGTCTTGTCTGAACGGGTCGGCTGCTTCACAACCTCCCAAGTCCTAAGGCGTAACCATGGTGTGCGTGGTGGGGAATGTCGCGACGCGGCCGGTGTACAAGGAGTTGTCGACGGGGGCGTCGACGCGGTTTCGGCTGGCCGTGACCTCGCGTTACTGGGATCGCGAGAAGAACTTGTGGGCCGACGGACACACCAACTTCTTCACGGTGTGGGCCAGGCGGGCACTCGCGACGAACGCGGGAGCGTCTCTGTCGGTGGGCGATCCGGTCGTCGTGCAGGGGCGGCTGAAGGTACGCACGGAAACACGCGACGGCCAGACGTGGGCCTCGGCGGACGTCGACGCCGTGGCGATCGGGCACGACCTCTCGCGAGGCACATCCGCCTTCCGCCGGGCGTCGAAGGGCGACATGGGACCGGCTCCGGCCGCTCAGCCGGAGCCCAGTTGGGAAACCGTTCCGCAAGCCCAGCCCGACTCCACGCCCCAACAGCGGCCCGAGCCAGCGGGAGTGACGTGATGTCAGAGACGCGCAGAACCTGAATCGACCTGCGGCTTACCGGCAAGTACCTTCCGAACGGTCCCCATGGATTTGTCGATAGGCCCAGCTCACAGCCGTGTGGGCGATAACGATTCCGAGTCGGATCGGTTACCCGACCGCACCAGTGGGGAGTGCGGTGCGCCGCGTCTTTAGGATGCCGAACACAGCTCTCGGGGCTTCTGATTCTGCTGGCGGGACCGTCCCCCCATGTCAACGGGTCCTGCGCGAAGGGGAATTCTGTGTTTTCTTCGTTCTCTGCGTCGTCCGCGCGCAGGCGAGGGGTCGCCCGCCTCGCCGCCGGGACGTTGGTGTCGGGACTCGTCGCCGCGGTGGCGCTGGCCACCGCCGGTACGGCCGTCGCCGACGAGACCCCGCAGAGCCAGGGCGGCGCGACCGCCACCATAGGTGACCTCAAGACGTACGGGTCCGCGGTCATCCACGCCGACGGCGCGGACTCGTGGGTGTCCGCCGGTCTGTTCGAGATGTCCGTCGACAGCGGCGGCATGCTGCAGACCTACTGCGTCGACCTCCACAACCCGACGCAGCAGGACGCCAAGTACCAGGAGACCCCCTGGAGCGGTACGTCGCTGAACGGCAACAAGGACGCGGGCAAGATCCGCTGGATCCTGCAGAACTCCTACCCGCAGGTGAACGACCTCGCGGCCCTCGCCAAGAAGGCCGGTGTCGGCAGCCTCACCGAGAAGGACGCGGCGGCCGGCACCCAGGTGGCCATCTGGCGGTACTCGGACGGCGCCGACGTGGAAGCGGTGGACGCGCCGGCGGAGAAGCTGGCGGACTATCTGTACAAGAGCGCGCGGAACCTCGCGGAGCCCAAGGCCTCGCTGGCCCTCGAACCGGCCGCGGTCTCCGGCCGCGCGGGCGAGAGGCTCGGCCCGGTCACCGTGCACACCAACGCGGACAGCGTGACCGTGACGCCGCCCTCGGACGCCACCGCCGACGGGGTGAAGATCGTCGACGAGAACGGCAAGGAGATCACCTCCGCGGTCGAGGGCAGCCGGCTCTACTTCGACGTACCGATAGACAGCGCGGACGGTTCGTCCTCGCTGACCGTGCACGCGTCCACGACCGTGCCGGTCGGCCGCGCCTTCACCTCGGAGACCCGCAGCCAGACACAGATCCTCGCGGGCTCCAGCGAGTCGATGGTCACGGCGACGGCGACGGCGAACTGGGCCGAGAAGGGCGCGATACCCGCCCTGTCCGCCGAGAAGAACTGCGCCGAGGGCGGCGTGGACATCACGGCGGCCAACGCGGGCGACGAGGCGTTCAGCTTCGAGCTGATGGGGATCGAGTACACCATCGAGGCGGGCACGTCCCAGGCGGTGACCATCCCGCTGCAGGAGGACCAGGAGTACGGCTTCACAATCAACGGTCCAAGCGGCTTCGTGAAGCACTTCAAGGGTGTCCTCGACTGCGAGGTCCAGGGCGGCACGAGCGACATCTCGACCCAGACGGTCAGTGAGCCGAGCCCCGCGACGGTGGGCGGCACCTCCGACGGGGGCACCGACCTCGCCGAGACCGGCAGCACCAGCGCGACCCCGTTCATCGCGGGCATCGCCATCGGCCTCGTGGTGATCGGCGGCGCGGCGGTACTCTTCGTCCGCAAGAAGGCGGCACCGACCCAGGACTGAACCCGAACGATCCTGACCTTGGCAACTCAACGGCCACACCACGGTGACTCCGTGAGCCCACGGCCCGGCCCTCAGGCGCCCGGGCCGCATCGCGGAGCGGCGGCACCCGGATACTGCCACGGGGGCGAACGCCCCTGACACCGCATCGGCCGGCTGGAAAACCGGCTCACGCCGCCGCGGGACGCCGCTTCGTGTAAGGAGTTGGACCGGGCGGACGAGATCGCCGCCCAGTACTCCGGATGCGCGAAAGCACGGGGCGTCCGGCGGGGCCGACCGTTTCTTGGTGGGGTTCGTCGTTCGCCGGACAGACCGGTACCCATGACCGCTTCGGCAAGGTCCTGGCGCGCTGCTGGGGTCACCTGCACCCGAAGCTGGACCGGCCCTGGGCCGGCCACCAGGGCGAACTCCCCATCGTCGAGGGAACCCTGGTTCACCTGGCAGTTGAGCACCTGCCCGGCAACCGTGACCCCAAGCGGTTGTGGCGGTGGCACAGCGACCCCGACGCCACCGCGCATGACGTCGACCGCCTGTGGCGGATCTTCCTTCCAAGATTCGATATTGAGCATACTTTCCGCTTCTTCAAGCAGACCCTCGGCCTGACCCGCCCCCGCCTGCGCAGTCCCGAGCAGGCGGACCGGTGGGTGTGGCTCATCCTCGCCGCCTATGCCCAGCTGAACGGTCCGTGCTGCCCGCCTGTCCGGCGGGCAGCACGGGCCGCTTTCCCTTTTCCCGCCTTGTGGGCTGTACGCGGCGCCGATCCCCGTCGGACAGGTGGCGCTCGACCTCGGGCAGCTCAGATGCAGTCCGTTTCGGACATGCGGGATCCGCATCGGGCACCATGCCGAGCCGGGAACGGAACAGGTTCAGGAACCAACCGGGCGCCGCCATTGCAGGAGGGAGGGATCCGTCAGCTCGTCCAGATGTCCCACCACCGCGTCAGGATCAGCATGCCGACGATTGCGATGGGTGCAGCAGTGGCAGCACCCAGGCCTCCGGCCTGCGCCCGCGGTTCTCGCCATCAACCGCGCAGGCTCCGGGCCGGCAGGACGACGTGCGCCGCCTTCTCCAGCGTCTCATCGGCGCCCGCGAACGCTGCCAGCGCCTCGGGGGCCACGAGCTTGCCCGGTGCGGCCTCAGGCCAGGGACGGCTGGTGAACACCAGGTAAGCGAAGCCGCGTTGGGCGACCGCCTTCAGCCATTCGGGCGGAGCGGTGCACTGGGCAGTGAACTGCGGCATGGTGACGACCGCCTGCCCGGCCTCGACCAGCAGGCTGACAGGCAGGCCGGGCTTCGTGACACCGTCGAGGAGGTCGCCGCCCACAGGCAGGCGGTTGCTCTCCAACAACTGCCGCACGGCGGCGGATGACGCCTCGGGGCCGCCCACGCCGTCGCCGAGGGTGTAGGTGAGCAGATAGGGCATATCACCGTCGGGGGCCTCGCCGCTCCAGGCAAGTACGACGAGCGTGCCCAGCTCGGCAGGGCGCAGGGGGCGGGTTTCGCTTGAGGTTGAGGTCACCACGCGACCGTATCGACGCCCCGAAAGCGCCTCGGTGTCTTCTCACCCGAGTGGACGATGCCTCGAACTCCCTCCACACGAACGAGGGACGCCCCTCGACGCCCCTCGAACGCCGTCCCGGGAAGGTCAGCTCTGCAACGGCAGGCCGCCCAGCAACGGGTTGTGCTGGTTCAGCGCACCGGTCGCGCCTTTGACGGTGTTGAGCACGGAATCCTTGTTCTCCGTGTCGAGCGCGCTCGACTGGTGACGCAGCGGCATCACGTCGATGGGGCCCTGTGTGAGCGTGTTGACTGCGCCGTTGAGGCTGGTGGGCGTCACTTCGGCGGCGTCGTAGGCGAACGCGGGCGCGGCGGCACTGGCGACGGCCATGGATCCGGCAACGACTGCGGCAGCCTTCAGAGACTTCATCGTCTTCCTTTCCTCGGCAACTCATGTCACTTCAGCAATTTCTGACGCCGTGATCAACGATCCCCGGCCGGGACGGAAACCCCGGGTGCAGAAGTTTCTGCACCCGGGAGTCGTCATCAGATCGGAATAAGAAAACAGCCGTTGCGCCGGCTGGGAGATTCCGGCGCAACGGCTGTGGGTCCGCTTCCCGTGATGTCTTACGGCGTCGGCACCGACAGGCCGGGCAGGTCGGGCGCGGGCAGGCCGCTGGCGAGCAGCGTGGCTGCGACATAGTTGACGAGGGCCGTGACCACGCCGGTGACCGCCGTGGCTACCTTGCCGGAATCCCCGGAGGTGACGGCATCGAGGAGGGTGTCCAGCGACTTCTGCAGGGCGGCGAGGGCGTCGCTCACGGCGTCCTTGGCCTGCGGGTCGCCGACGGCCTTCGGGGTCACGTCGGCGATGGCCTGCTTCACGGCCTTGATGAGCTGGGTCGCCTCGGTCGTGGCGAGTTGGCCGTTGTCGGCCTTGAGCACGGTGTTGAGCAGGCCGGTGACCGGGGTGACCGCTTCGCCGAGATTGCCGAGGCTCTTGATCTGCGCCATGAGCGTGTCCACACCAGGGACGGATGCATGGGATGCCGCATGGCTGCGCTCCCTTACGGAGTCCGCCGCCATGGCGGCCGGGCCGGTTATGCCGGCGAGGAGGGCAGCGCAGAGTGCGGTGGACGCGATGCGCCATGCGATCAGACCACGCAGGGTTCCTTTCGGTGGTGCTTCGGATCTTGCGACCACCGTTCAATCGCTCACCATCATCTGCAACCGACCGGAAGCGCTGCGTCACGATCCGCCCCATCCATCGTTCCTGGTGAGGCGCTTGCTCGGGCCGGCCCGGTGATCCGGCGCCCCTCCCGCCCATTCGGGGCACCGCACGTGCGCCACAGAACAAGCGAACCGGCCGCCCTCCCGTGCGGGGGGGGCGGCCGGCCGATGGAGTGCGCGGCGACGTCAGGTGTTGGCGCAGGTGTTGCCGAACGCTGGGTTCAGCAGACCGATGACATCGACGGTGTTGCCGCAGACGTTGACCGGCACGTGAACAGGGACCTGGATCGTATTGCCCGACAGGACGCCCGGGGAGTTGCTGGCGGTGCCGTTCGCGCCACTGTCCGCGGCGGCGATGCCAGCGGCGCCGGCAACGGCCGCAGCGGCGACGGAGGTAAGGACCAGGCCCTTCGCGATAAGCGACATGGAGAGGTTCTCCTTGGGGTTGACACAAACATCCGGGCGGATGCCCGACGCTGTGTCAACGCGCGGCTTCGGCGAAGGTTGTGCCGCCAGAGGAGTGATCTGCCGAAGAACCGGCCTGCACGGACGCCGGCAGGCGGTACAACGCCCGGCGCCCCGCCCCCGCCCTGGTCTCCAGGGCGCCGACGTGGAGCCACGGGCGGCGGGCTGTGACCGGAGACGGTGAGCGGGGCGGGCGAGGCCAGTCCGGGGGACCGAGCACGCGATCGCGGCGATGGGTCTCAGGACGACGACTTGGGACCAGCCCCTGACCGTTCTCCAGCAAACTGCCAGAGCGTCGGCGGTCGGGCGGGGCTTCGCGTCCTCGCGTCCCGGGCTCTCCATGGCCGGCCCGGTAACGGCCTCCGGCCTCGGCCCGGCCATGCGCTTCGCGCACAACGCGGCCTCCACGGCTGCGACCTCGTACCGGGGGTACGGCGCCGGCTGCCCACGGAGCCCTGGAGTAGCGCGATTCGGGCGTCGGCGGGCGGGGACGGAGCGGGGCGATGGCCCCGGTACGTCACTGACGGTCTGCCATGTGGACTCCTCACACATGGCAGACCCATCGAGGTTGCTACGACTGGACTGCTACGGGTGCCGGGCACTCGGGCGTCGGCACCGGCTGATCACCTACAGTGCGCGGCTCGGCTTCGCCGGTACAGGATCATCCCCCCCGCGATGAGTGCGGCGCTGACGCCCGAGGTCGCCAGCAGGGTCCCACTACCGGTCTCTGCCAGGACGGACTGGGTTTCGCCACCCATGAGGGTGAGATCCTCCTCCGTGGGGGTGAGATCCCCCCCCTGCGCGGTGAGATCCTCCCCCTGCGTGGTGAGATCCTCCCCCGTGGGGGTGAGATCCTCCCCCTGCGCGGTGAGGTCCTCCTCCGTGGGGGTGAGATCCTCCCCCTGCGCGGTGAGATCCTCCTCCGTGGGGGTGAGATCCTCCCCCTGCGCGGTGAGATCCTCCTCCGTGGGGGTGAGATCCCCCCCCTGCGCGGTGAGATCCTCCCCCGTGGGGGTGAGATCCCCCCCCTGCGCGGTGAGGTCCTCCCCCGTGGGGGTGAGATCCTCCCCCTGCGCGGTGAGATCCTCCTCCGTGGGGGTGAGATCCCCCCCCTGCGCCTGGTGGGTGGAGGAGGAGTCGTACTGCTGCTCCGGGGAGGCCGAGTCGCCCCGCGGCTGTTCGGCGGGGGAGGGCAGCCGGGGAGCCGGAGTGCGAGCGACGGGTGAGGTGCTCGCGACGCCCGTCGGCAGGAGCGTCTGCGAGGAGCCGGTGTCACTGGAACCCGCTTGCCTCGGGATATCCTGCGAGACTTGTGCGGCCGAATTCACCTGGCTGGCACAGGAGTTGCCGAACGCCGGGTTCAGCAGACCGAGGACGTTGATCGTATTGCCGCAGGCGTTGACCGGTACATGGATCGGCGCCTGCACAGTGTTGCCCGACAGCACGCCGGGCGAGTCCGAAGTGGCACCGTCAGCGACCGAGTCGGCGAGGGCGGGGATGTCGTACAGGGACAGAATGCTCGTCGCGGCCGCGGCCAGGACCATTCCCCTGCTCAGGGTCTGTCGCAATCTCGTTCTCTTCCTGCTTGTTGAAGTAAGGGGGCCGGCCTTGGAACCGAAGAGGCGTTCCAAGGCCGACCGTGACACAGACGAGGCGGCTGATGTGCCCGTATCGTCAGTCGCTGGCGCAGCCGTTGCCGAACGCCGGGTTCAGCACGCCGATGACGTCGACCGTGTTGCCGCACAGGTTGATGGGAGCGTGCACGGGAATCTGGATCACGTTGCCGGAGAGGACACCCGGGCTTCCGGTGGCGAGGCCCTCGGCGCCGGTGTCCGCGAAGGCCGGGGTGGCCATACCCAGGGCCGTGATCACACCGGCGACGAGAGCGGCGGTCTTCTTGAGCTTCACGTACTTTCCCTTCTTTGCGGTCATGCCCCTTTGACGGCCGAAACCGAGCGAGCACACCATGAATGGCTCGCACCATGACCTGCAGGCTGTAACGAGGGATAAGTGCCCGGGGGAACTACAGAACGCGAGGCGTTTGGGAATTCACTCGAATCGCCCCCGAATTCACGGCGGCTCGGGCGGCCGGCACGCGGACGCGACGGCGCGCGGCCCGAGCCACTCCGGGACCGGCGATCAGCTGCCGACGGCGCCGTTGCCCGACAGGACCGGGATGTTGTCCAGGATGTGCGAGAGCGGCTCGTCGCCCTTGATCTGGGTGGAGTTCTCGGTGCACTGCTGGTTCTGCGGGGCCGAGAGGACCGGCACGTCCTGGACGGCGGTGACCGGCACCGCGCCGACGACCGAGCCCACGTTGGCCTTGGCCGGCAGACCGACACAGAGCTTGTTCAACGTGCCCTGGACCGCCGAGAGCTGGGGGCTCTGGTCGCCGTGCGTGGCCCCGTTGCCGTACGACTGCTCGGCACCGGTCCCGTTGGCCGTGGTGACACCGTCATCGTTGCCGATGGCCAGCGCCTGCGGGGCGGCCGCCGCCGAGACACCGACGACGGAAGCCGCGACCATCGCCGCGGCCATTGCCTTCTTGAGCATTTCTCCGGTCCTTTCCTAGGCAGAGAACACGTATTCCTGCTCCCACATCAACCGAGGGCGGCGGGATTGGTTTCGTGGCATCACCCGAATGGACCGTTCGCGATCCTGGAATTCATGGAACACCTCGTCCAGAGGCCCGGTGACCACGTCCGCCGCGTGAGCCATCGGAGTGAATCGGAGCAACCATGCGGGCCGGGGTCAGTTGTCCAGAGCGCTCCGGTGGACGGGGTTACTCCAGAAGGGACCAGTAAGTGATCAAGAAGGTTATGGCTGCCGCGGCAGTCGCCGCTTCCGTCGTCGGAGCCTCTGCTGCCGCCGCGCCCCAGGCGCTGGCGATCGGCAACGACGGCGGCGTCACCACCGAGAACGGTAGCGGCGCCGCACAGATCTACGGCAACCAGTACACGTACGGCTCGATGAGCCCGCAGATGGCGCTCATCCAGGGCTCGCTGAACAAGCCCTGCATCGGCCTGCCGGCCAAGGGCAACGTGGGCTCGGTCGTCGGCCTGGTGCCGGTCACCGCCGTCCAGGACGTGCCGGTCCTCTCGGCCCCGCAGAACCAGCAGTGCACCGAGAACTCCACCCAGGTCAAGGGCGACGAGCCGCTCTCGCACATCCTGGACAACATCCCGGTCCTGTCGGGCAACGGCGCCAGCAACAGCTGACCCCCCTCGGCACCGCGCGCAGCGGGCCGCCGATCCCCCCGGCGGCCCGCTGCCGCTGTCCCGTCCACGACGACAGCGGCAGCGGCGCGCGTCACCTCCGGTCCCGGCACACCCGGCGGACTGTTGATCATCACGGGGCTCCGCACCGGAGTCCGCACTCCGAAAGGGCAAACGAACATGAAGAAGCTGTGGGCGACCGCGGCCATTGCCGCCTCTCTCGCCGGTATCTCAGCTGCCGCCGCTCCCCAGGCGCTGGCGATCGGCAACGACGACGGCGTCAACACCGAGCAGGGCACCAACGCCGTCCAGAGTTACGGCAACCAGGAAACGCACGGCGACATGAGCCCGCAGATGGCGCTCATCCAGGGCTCGCTGAACAAGCCGTGTGTCGGTCTGCCGGCCAAGGCCAACGTGGGCTCGGTCGTCGGCCTGGTGCCGGTCACCGCCGTCCAGGACGTGCCGGTCCTCTCGGCCCCGCAGAACCAGCAGTGCACCGAGAACTCCACCCAGATCAAGGGCGACGAGCCGCTCTCGCACATCCTGGACAACATCCCGGTCCTGTCGGGCAACGGCGCCAGCAACAGCTGACCCCCCTCGGCACCGCGCGCAGCGGGTCGCTCTTCGGAGCGGCCCGCTGTTTCGCGTGTCATGCCGCCGCCGTGTCACGCCGCGGCTGCGTCATGCCTCGCCGTACAGCGCCTCGATCTCGGCCACGTACGCCGCCGACACCGCGTGGCGTTTGACCTTCAGGGACGGGGTGAGCAGGCCGTTGTCCTCGGTGAACTCGCCCTCCACCAGAGTGAACCGGCGGATGGACTCGGGCCGGGAGACCGCTTCGTTGGCGTAGTCCACCGCCTTCTGGACATCGGCGCGCATCAGGGGGTCGCGGACGACCTCGGACAGCGGGGTGTCCGCGGGCCATTTGCGGACGGCGAGCCAGTGGGCGACGGACTCGGGGTCGAGGGTGATCAGGGCCGCCACGTACGGGCGGTTGTCGCCGACGACGACGCACTGGCCGACGGGCGGGCGGCTGCGCAGCCGGTCCTCCAGGACGGCGGGCGAGACGTTCTTGCCGCCGGAGGTGACGAGGATGTCCTTCTTACGGCCGGTGATGGTCAGATAGCCGTCCTCGTCCAGGGCGCCGAGGTCGCCGGTCGCGAACCAGTCGTCGGTGAGGACGGCGTCGGTCGCGGCCGGGTTGTTCCAGTAGGCGCCGAAGACGATGCCGCCCTTGATGAGGACCTCGCCGTCGTCGGCGATGCGGACGGCCGTGCCCGGGACCGGCAGGCCGACCGTGCCGGGGCGGGGTCGGAGAGGCGGGACGATGGTGGCCGCCGCGGTGGTCTCGGTCAGGCCGTAGCCCTCGTAGACGATGATTCCGGCGGCGTAGAAGAAAAGGTTGAGGTTGCGGTCGAGCGGGGAGCCTCCGCTGATGGCGTAGTGCGCCCGGCCCCCGATCTCCTTGCGGATACGGCGGTACACCAGCAGGTCGTACAGAGCCCAGGCGGCGTACAGGCCGGGCCCGGGCCCCTTGCCCACGCCGAGGAACTTGTTCAGGTACGCCTGCGCGAAGCGGACGCCGATGCGGTCGGCGCGGTCGAAGGAGGCGCCCCGGCCGATCTTCTCGGCGGTGGCGCGGCCGGTGTCGTGGATCTTCTCGAAGAGGTACGGGACGCCGACGAGGAAGGTGGGGCGGAACTCCTTGAGGGCGGGGCGCAGTTCGTCCGGCTTGATGCTCGGGCAGTGGCCCAGCTCGATCCGGGCCATCAGACAGGCGATCTGGAGGGTGCGGCCCAGGATGTGGGCGAGCGGGAGGAAGAGGAGGGTCGAGGCGATCTGGCCTGTGACCTCCTTGAAGATGGGGTGCAGCAGCTCGACCGTGTTGGCGGCCTCGGCGTACAGGTTGGCGTGCGTGAGGACGCAGCCCTTGGGTTTGCCGGTGGTTCCGGAGGTGTAGCAGACCGTCGCGACCGTGTCGGGGGTCAGGGCGGTGCGGCGCTTGGTGACCTCCTCGTCGGGGATGTCCCGTCCCAGGGCGGCGAGTTCGGGCACAGCGACTTTGTCCAGCTCCCAGACACGTGGGGGTTCGGGGTGCCGGGCCGTGCCGGTGGCCACGGTGTCCGCGTTCTCGGCCGTCTCGACGATCACGAAACGCGCGCCCGAGTCCCGTACGATCCACTCCACTTGCTCGGCGGACGCGGTCGCGTAGACCGGGACGGTCTGGCCGCCGGCCGCCCAGATCGCGAAGTCGAGGACCGTCCACTCGTAGCGTGTACGGGACATCACCGCGACCCGGCCGCCCGGTTCGAGGCCCGCCGCGATCAACCCCTTGGCGGTGTCGGTGACTTCGCGGGCGAAGGCGGCGGCGGTGACCGGGCGCCAGGTGCCCTGGGCCTTGCGGCGCAGGACGACGGCGTCCGGTGCCTCGACCGCGTTGGTGAAGGGCAGGTCGGCGGTGCTGCCGGTGGCGGGGCTCGGTGCCAGGCGGGCGGTTCGCACCTCGCGCACGGTGCCGGCCGCGTCCCTGACCAGTTCCAACGTGCCGCGAATGGCCAGGTCGGTGCGCTTCCTGGCCCGTTTCAGATCCTTGCGTACGCCCATGACGGCTCCCGGTCGCAGGGTTCTTACTCGTGGGTCAACTTACTCAGGCGTAACGGAATTTCAATGGGTTGCGCACGGTGGGCTACGGGCAGTCCAGCTCGCAGTCGCTCAGTCGGCTCGCCTGCTCGAGCGCGGTCGCGAGGCCGCTCACCGCCGAGTCCTCGGAGTCGTCGGCCAGCCTGTGGGCGCGGCCGGCGAGTTCGTCCAGGGGGAGGGCGCCGGGCAGGGTGCTGCTCCGGCGGGCCTCGCCGTCCGCGCGCAGGGCGTCGGCGAAGTAGGCCGCCACGGCGGTGACTTGGAAGGAGCGGGCGGAGGTCCACAGGTCGTCGTGGAGGGAGCCGGACTCCAGTTGGCCGGACGCCTCGTGCGGGGCGCGGGTGCGGGGGTCGAGCCAGCGGACGCTCGCGGTGGCGAGGTGGCCCGAGGCGCCGGGCCTGGTGCGGACGGCGTAGAGCGCGGTGACCGTGTGGCCGGGGCCCACCTCGCCGCCGTCCACCCGGTCGTCGCGGAAGTCCTCGTCGGCGACCTTGCGGTTGTCGTAGCCGATCAGCCGGAACTTCTCGACCGTCTGCGGGTCGAAGGCGACCTGGGCCTTCGCGTCGCGGGCCGTGAGGCCGATGTTCCGCGGGAGCTCGGTGCAGAACACCGTACGGGCCTCGTCGCGGTCCGACACGTACGTGGTGTGGCCGTCGCCCTTGTCGGCGAGGCGCTCCATGAGGGCGTCGCCGTACTCGCTGCCGACGCCAACGCCGAAGAGGGTGATGCCGTGCTCGCGGCGTGCGTCGGAGATGCGCTCCAGGATGGAGTCCGCGTCGGTGTCGCCGGTGTTGGCGAGTGCGTCGGAGATCACGACGACACGGTTGGTGGCGCCCTCGCGCAGGCCCTCGACGGCCGTCTCGTACCCGGTGTCCACGCCCGCGCCGAGGTTGGTCGAATCCTCCGGCTCCAGGCCGCCGATCGCGTCGTGGACCCGACCGCGGTGGTCGCCGAGGCGGGTCATCGGCAGTACGGTCTCGGCCTCGTCGCTGAAGGTGACCAGCGCGACCGAGTCGTCGTCGCGCAGCCGGTCCGTCATCACGTCGAGGGAGTCCTTGGCCAGGTCGAGGCGGCCCGGCTCCGCCATGGAACCGGAGATGTCGAGGACGAAGGTGAGGGCCGCGGGCGGGCGTTCGCGGTCGCTCTCGGCGGCGCGGGTGGCGAGGCCGACCCGGACCAGCGACCAGCGGTCGTCGTCGGTGCGGGCGCCGTCGACGGTGACCGAGAAGCCGTTGCCGCCGGGGCGTTCGTAGTCCTGGCGGAAGCTGTTGACGAACTCCTCGGGGCGGATGGTGGACGGGTCCGGGATCCCCCCGCCCTCCAGGGTGCGGCGGGCATAGCCGTACGAGGCGGTGTCGACGTCGAGGGCGAAGGTGGAGAGGTAGTCGGGGGCCGGGGCGAACTCGCGGTCGGGGGCGCCGGTCTGCTCACCCTCGGCGGTGTCCGGGCCCGACGGCTGGGCGGGGGCGGGCAGGGGGAGGTTGCGGCCGCCGGATTTGTCCATGCCGTCCGATGAGTTGCCGCCGCCGCTGCTCGCGCTGCATCCCGTCAGCAGCACGGCGCCCGCCGCTGTCAGTGCGAGGAGCGTGCCGCGCAGTCGCCGACCGCGCGTGCCGCCCGTCCCTATGTGGTCCATCCCCATCTGTGCCCCCTCGGTGAGCGGCCTGTGTGTGGGCCGACGTCTGTGACTGTGACGTCCGAGGGGGCCGGGATGTGCGCTCCGGGGTGTTGCGGATGGATCTCAAAGCGGCCACGACGGGCGGCCGTCGAGACCGGTAGGTGATCCTCCGGAGACCTACGACACGATGTCCTTGCGCCGGAAACCGCGGAAGGCCAGGGCGAACAGCACGAGCGCGTACGTTATGGAGATCGCCGTGCCCTGGATCATGCCGCCCCACTCCGGGGTCGGCTGCACGGCGTCCGCCCACGCGAACTGCCAGTGCGCGGGCAGGAAGGCGCGCCAGTCGCCGAGGGCGGTGACCGCGTCCAGTACGTTCCCCACGATCGTCAGGCCGACCGCGCCGCCGACCGCGCCCAGGGGAGCGTCCGTCTTCGTCGACAGCCAGAACGCGAGGCCCGCGGTGACCAGTTGGGACACGAAGATGTACGCGATCACCACGAGGAGCCGCTGGGCCGCGGAGCCCGCGTCGAGCTCGCCGCCGGTGGGGATCTCCAACGGGCCCCAGCCGTAGGCCGCGGTGCCCACCGCCAGCGCGACGACCGGCAGCAGCACCATCGCGGCGAGGCTGAGGCCCAGCGCGACGGTGAGCTTGGACCACAGCAGGCGGGCCCGTGGCACGGGGGCCGCCAGCAGATAGCGCAGTGACGACCAGCTCGCCTCGGAGGCGATCGTGTCCCCGCAGAACAGGGCGACCGGGATCACCAGGAGGAAGCCCGCGGACACGAACAGGTTCACCGCGGCGAAGTTCGCGCCCGACGCGGTGGCCGTGTCCAGCAGCGTGACCTGGCCGTTCTGCGCGCCCGGCTCGCCGCCGATCGCGAACGCCACGACCAGGACGAAGGGCAGCACCGCGAGGATCGCCCCCATCACGAGGGTGCGGCGCCGCTTCAACTGCCGGATCAGCTCCACGCGCAGCGGCAGGGTGCCCCGCGCCCGGTACCCGTCGGCCGTCTCGGCCCGCTCGACGAGCGTGCTCATGCTGAGCCTCCGATCAGGGTGAGGAACGCGTCTTCGAGACGTCGGTGGGGGCCCACCGACTCCACGGGCACTTCGAGCCGTACCAGCTCCACGACCAGGCGTTGCGCGCTGCCGCCGGGGTCGAGGCGGACCAGCAGCCCGTCCTCGGCGGCGACGGCCGAGGCCACGCCCGGCAGTGCGCCGACCTTCTCGACGACCGGCTCTTCCACGGGGGAACCCGTGCCGACGAGGAGCGTGTCGCCCGAGCCGACGATCTCGGACACCGGGCCCGCCTGGATCAGCCGGCCGCGGTCCATGACCACCAGGTGGGTGCAGGACTGCTCGACCTCCGCCAGGAGGTGGCTGGAGACGATGACCGTGCGGCCCGCGGCGGCGTAGCGGATCATCACCTCGCGCATCTCGCGGATCTGGGGCGGGTCGAGGCCGTTGGTCGGTTCGTCGAGGATGAGGAGGTCCGGGAGGCCGAGCATCGCCTGGGCGATGGCGAGCCGCTGGCGCATGCCCTGGGAGTACGTGCGGACCGCGCGGGCCAGCGCGTCGCCGAGGCCCGCGATCTCCAGCGCCTCCTCCAGGTGGGCGTCCTCGGGCGGACGGCCCGTCGCCTGCCAGTACAGCTCCAGGTTCTCGCGGCCGGACAGGTGCGGCAGGAAGCCCGCGCCCTCGACGAACGCGCCGACCCGGGAGAGCACGGGCGCGCCCGGCCGGATCGCGTGCCCGAAGACGCGGATCTCGCCGCCGTCCGGCTTGATCAGGCCCATCAGCATGCGCAGGGTGGTCGTCTTGCCCGCGCCGTTCGGCCCGAGCAGGCCGAGAACCTGGCCCTTCTCCACGCGGAACGACAGGTCCCGTACCGCGTACCGGTCCGCCGACTTCGCGTACCGCTTGCTCAAGTCCGTGATCTGGAGCGGCACTTCGGCCAGCTCCGGATCGGGCGCCCCCGGCGTCGTACGGCGGCGGCCCGTCAGCAGCAGCGCCAGCGCGACCAGTGCTCCGGCGAGCGGCAGCCACCACACCCAGGCGGGCAGCGGCGCGGCGGCGGTCGTCACGCCGGATGCCGTCGGGACCTGGAGGTCGCTCTTGAGGGACACGGTGTACGTCGCCGGGGTCGCCGGTGACGCATAACCGAGGTCCGTGGAGGCGAGGACGAGGCGCAGCCGGTGGCCCTTGCGCACCTCGTGGTCGACGGCGGGCAGCGCGACGGTGACGTCCTTGCCGGTCCTGGCGCCCTCGACCCGCACCGGTGTGACCAGCTGCGAGGGCAGCACCTGCTGCATACCGCCGCCCGGTCCGACGTCGTACACCTTCCCGAAGAGGACCGCGTCGTCCGTGGACGACTTGACGTGCACGGTGACGGCCGGCGAGCCGGTGATGCGCAGGTCTTCGCCGAACGCAGTGGACTCGAACCGCGCGTACTGGCCGGGGAAGTCGAGCGAGACGCCGACACCAAGGGTCGAGAGCTGTGCGAGGCCGCCCGAGCCGCCCAGGCCGGGGAGGGCCGAGACGGCGGGCGGGTTCGCGCCCGCGGGGTTCTCGAAGCTCTGCTCGCGGCCCTGCAGCGCGACGGCGCGCCGGCCGCTGTCCAGTCCGGGATAGGTGTCCGCGCTCGCGCCCCGCAGCAGGGCGGTGCCGTTGGTGGAGTCGATGCCTCCGGTGCGGGTGACGCGGAAGGCGGGGCCCGTGTCGGCGCTCTTGTCGTCCTTCAGGTAGCGGTCGAACCACGAGGCGACGCGGGACTGGACGCGGTCCGCCTCCATGTCGCCGCCGTCATGCCCGCCGGAGATCCAGTCGACGTCCACGGGCGCGCCGCCCGCCCGGATCGCCTTGGCCATCGCGTCGGCCTGGCCGAGCGGGAAGAGGGAGTCGGACTGGCCCTGCACGATGAGCGTGGGCACCGTGATGCGGTCGGCGACCGCGGACGGGGAGCGCGCTTCCAGCAGCTCCCGCGCGGCGGCGTCCGGCGTGCCGGACTCCGCGACCCGGTTGTACATCGAGCACAGCCGCGCCTCGAACTGGTCGCAGCCGCCGCCGGAGTTGACGAAGATGCCGGCCCAGAGTTTCTTGAAGACCCCGTTCGGGAAGAGGGCGTCCGCGAGGTTCCAGTACGTGATCGCCGGGGCGATTGCGTCGACCCGCTGGTCGTGCCCGGCGGCCAGCAGGGAGATCGCCCCGCCGTACGAGGCGCCGGTGGCGCCGACGCGCGGGTCGCCGCTCTTGTCGAGCTGGACCTCCGGCCGTTCGGCCAGCCAGTCGATCAGCTTCGACACATCGGCGACCTCGCCCTGGGGGTCGTTCAGCCCGATCTTGCCGGTGGACTTCCCGAAGCCGCGCGCCGACCAGGTCAGCACCGCGTATCCGTCGCGGGCGAGCCTCTCCGCCTCGTCCCGTACGTCGTCCTTGCTGCCGCCGAAGCCGTGCCCCAGGAGGACGGCGGGGCGGCGGTCCGAGCTCGCGCCCACCGTGAAGTACGAGGTGTCGATCCGCACCCCGCCGCCCATGGCCATGACGCGGTCGGCGCGGTGCACGCGCGGGGTGTCGTCCGACGCGACAGCCGTCCACGTGCCCGCGCCGGCGAGCACGACGACGGCGGCGGCCGCGGCCGCGACCCACCGCCGGGGCCCGCGCAGTCGGGGCAGTCGAAGATCCATGCCCTCAAAGGTACGGGCGCCCACTGACAACCGATGCAGCCACCAGGCTGAACCCCCGCCCCTCCCTAAGGAGTACGGCCCCGCTGCCGCATACCGCGCCCGTCGTACGAACGGCCCATCGAATGCGGCCTACGGCCCGTTACGCCCGCAGGTAAAAGGGACGTCAGGCCGTCCGCGGGGGACGGCCTGACAGACGCGTTCAAGACCTCAGTGGTTGCGCGGGAACCCCAGGTCGACTCCCGCCGGGGCCTCGGACGGGTCCGGCCAGCGGGTGGTGACGACCTTGCCGCGGGTATAGAAGTGCGTGCCGTCGTTGCCGTAGATGTGGTGGTCGCCGAAGAGGGAGTCCTTCCAGCCGCCGAAGGAGTGGTAGCCGACGGGCACCGGGATCGGCACGTTCACGCCGACCATGCCCGCCTCGATCTCCAGCTGGAAGCGGCGGGCGGCGCCGCCGTCCCGGGTGAAGATCGCGGTGCCGTTGCCGAACGGCGAGGCGTTGATGAGCGCCACGCCTTCCTCGTACGTGTCGACGCGCAGCACACACAGCACCGGGCCGAAGATCTCGTCCTTGTACGCGTCCGCGGTCGTCGGCACCTTGTCGAGGAGCGAGAGGCCGATCCAGTGACCGTCCTCGTAGCCCTCGACGGTGTAACCGGTGCCGTCGAGGACGACCTCGGAGCCCTGCACCGCCGCGCCGTGGACGTACGACGCGACCTTGTCGCGGTGCGCCGCCGTGATCAGGGGGCCCATCTCGGAGGCCGGGTCGTCGCCGGGGCCGATCTTGATCTTCTCGGCGCGCTCGCGGATCTTCTCCACCAGCTCGTCGCCGATCGAGCCGACGGCCACGACGGCGGAGATCGCCATGCAGCGCTCACCCGCGGAGCCGTATGCCGCGGACACGGCCGCGTCCGCCGCCGCGTCCAGGTCGGCGTCCGGCAGGACCAGCATGTGGTTCTTGGCTCCGCCCAGGGCCTGCACGCGCTTGCCGTGCGCGGCGGCGGTGGTGTGGATGTACCGAGCGATCGGGGTCGAGCCGACGAAGGACACGGCCTTGACGTCCGGGTGCTCCAGGAGGCGGTCCACGGCCACCTTGTCGCCGTGGACGACGTTGAAGACGCCGTCGGGCAGACCGGCCTCCGCCAGCAGCTCGGCGACCTTCATGGAGGCCGACGGGTCCTTCTCGGACGGCTTCAGCACGAAGGTGTTGCCGCACGCGATGGCGATCGGGAACATCCACATCGGCACCATGGCCGGGAAGTTGAACGGCGTGATGCCCGCGACGACGCCCAGCGGCTGCCGGATCGAGGCTACGTCGACCCGGGAGGCCACCTCGGTCGACAGCTCGCCCTTCAGCTGTACGGTGATCCCGCACGCCAGGTCGACGATCTCCAGGCCCCGCGCGACCTCGCCGAGCGCGTCGGAGTGCACCTTGCCGTGCTCGGCGGTGATCAGCGCGGCGATCTCGTCGCGGTGCGCGTCGAGCAGCGCGCGGAACTTGAACAGGATCGTGGACCGCTTGGCCAGCGAGGACTGGCCCCAGGTCGCGTAGGCGTCCTTCGCGGCGGCTACCGCGGCGTCCACCTCGTCGACCGTCGCGAAGGCGACCCGGGTGGTCACGGCGCCGGTCGCCGGGTCGGTGACCGGCCCGTACGTAGCCGACGCACCCGCCGCGTTCTCGACGGGCTTGCCACCGATCCAGTGGTTGACGGTCTTCGTCATGGCCAAAACTCCCTCACAGATGGCGGCGTCGGGCGGCGACGTGCCGGTCGTACTCCTCGCGCGCCTTGACCGCCGACGATCGGGTCGCGGTCTCGGCCACAGGGACATCCCACCAGGCTTGAGCCGGGGGCGCGCCCGACACTGTGTCTGCCGTTTCGGTCTCCACGTAGACACATGTGGGAGTGTCCGCGGCGCGCGCCTCGGCAAGGGCGGCACGCAGGTCACGCACCGTCTTCGCGCGCAGGACCCGCAGGCCCAGGCTGGCCGCGTTGGCGGCGAGATCGACGGGCAGCGGCGCCCCCGTGTACGTACGGTCCGCGGAGCGGTAGCGGTACGCGGTGCCGAACCGCTCGCCGCCCACGGACTCGGAGAGGCCGCCGATGGAGGCGTACCCGTGGTTCTGCAGGATCAGTACCTTGATCGCGATGCCCTCCTGCACGGCCGTGACGAGCTCCGTCGGCATCATCAGATACGTGCCGTCGCCGACCAGCGCCCACACGGGGCGGTCGGGCGCCGCCATCCGTACGCCGATCGCGGCCGGGATCTCGTAGCCCATGCACGAGTAGCCGTACTCGACGTGGTACTGGTCAAGGGACCGGGTCCGCCACAGTTTGTGCAGGTCACCGGGGAGCGAGCCGGCCGCGTTGATCAGGATGTCGGCGTCGTCGACCAGTTCGTCGAGCAGGCCGAGGACCTGCGGCTGGGTCGGCCGGACGTCCGGGTCCCCGGCTGCGTACGCCGCGTCGACCCGGTACTCCCAGCGCTCCTTGTCGTCCGTGTACTCGGTGACGTACGCGGGCTCGGCGCGGTGCTTGTGCAGCAGCAGTGCCTGGGTGAGCTCTTCGAGTCCCGCGCGCGCGTCCGCGATCAGGGTCTGCCCGGACATCTTGTGGCCGTCGTACGGCGCGATATTGAGGTTCAGGAAACGGACACCCTCGGCGCCGAACAGGGTGCCTGAGGCCGTGGTGAAGTCGGTGTAGCGGGTGCCGACGCCGATCACCAGGTCGGCGGTGCGGGCCAGTTCGTCGGCGGTCGCGGTGCCGGTGTGGCCGATGCCGCCGACGTCCTGCGGATGGTCGAAGCGCAGCGAGCCCTTGCCCGCCTGCGTGGAGGCGACGGGGATGCGGGTGGCGGCGGCGAGTTCGGCGAGCGCCTCCTCGGCGCGGCTGTGGTGGACACCCCCGCCCGCGACGAGAAGGGGACGGCGGGCCTCGCGGATCGCGTGCACGGCGGCGGCCAGCTCGGACGCGTCGGGCGCGGGGCGGCGTACGGCCCAGACGCGCTCGGCGAAGAACTCCTCGGGCCAGTCGTACGCCTCCGCCTGCACGTCCTGCGGCAGCGCGAGCGTGACGGCGCCGGTCTCGACGGGGTCGGTGAGCACCCGCATCGCCTGCAGGGCGGCCGGGATCAGCGCCTCGGAACGGGTGATCCGGTCGAAGTACTTCGACACCGGGCGCAGACAGTCGTTGACCGACACATCGCCGGCGTACGGGACTTCGAGCTGCTGGAGGACCGGGTCGGCGGGGCGGGTCGCGAAGACGTCGCCGGGCAGGAGCAGCACCGGGAGGTGGTTGATCGTCGCGAGGGCGGCACCGGTCACGAGGTTCGTGGCGCCGGGGCCGATGGAGGTGGTCACGGCGTGCGTGGACAGGCGGTTGGACTGGCGCGCGTAGCCGACCGCCGCGTGCACCATGGCCTGTTCGTTACGGCCCTGGTGGTACGGCATCTCATCGGCGTACTCGACGAGCGCCTGACCGATCCCGGCGACGTTGCCGTGTCCGAAAATGCCCCAGGTGGCGCCGATCAGCCGCCGCCGCTCGCCGTCCCGTTCCGTGTACTGGGCGGCCAGGAACCGCACCAGCGCCTGTGCGACCGTCAGCCTCGTCGTTGAGGTCATCGGTATCCCTCTGTGCTCGCTGTGTTGTCTACGTGTTCCGGGTGGAAGCAGATCCGCCATTCCCTTTCCTCGCCGGGCCCGGCCATCACATTCAGGTAGTACATCGTGTGGCCGGGCTGGGCGATGGACGGGCCGTGCCATCCGTCGGGTACGAGGACGGCGTCGCCGGTGCGGACCTCGGCGAGGACGTCGGATCCGCCCTCACGCGACGGGAATACGCGCTGATAGCCGTATCCGTTCGGACCGTCGATCTCGAAGTAGTAGATCTCTTCGAGTTCGCTCTCCTTGCCGGGGCGGTTCTCGTCGTGCTTGTGCGGCGGGTACGAGGACCAGTGACCGCCGGGAGTGATGACCTCGACGGCGATGAGCTTGTCGCAGTCGAAGGCGTCGGCTGCGGCGAAGCCCCGCACCTGGCGGGCGCAGGTGCCGCTGCCGCGGTCTTCGACGGGAACCTCCGGCGCGGGGCCGTAGCGGGCGGGGAGTCGGCGCTCGCACTTCGCTCCTGCCAGGGCGAAGCGGCCTCCCGCGCCGGAGGCGATCTGTGCCCGGGCGTCACGGGGCACGTACGCGAAGTCGGAGACTCCGGCGAACACGCTGTCCCTGCCCAAGAGCTGGAACTCTCTGTACTCTGTTCCGTCCTTCACATGGACCGCGCATCCACCGCTGAGGGGGAGCACGATCCACTCGCTGTCACCGGTGGTGAACATGTGCGTGCCGCCGGGTCCCAGCTCCACGATCCGCAGGCTGCTGTGGGCCCATCCGGCCCGCTTGGGGTCGATGTCGAGCGCGTAGTACGCGTCGGCGGTGGCGCCCTTGGGGAGGTACAGCTCGTTGCTCATGCGGACCTCACAGCAGTCCTACGGCGGTGTCCACGGCCGCGGCCACATCGCCGTCCGCCGGGTAGAGCAGCGAACGGCCGACCACCAGACCCTGGACGGTGGGGAGTTGGAGCGCCCCGCGCCACTTCTCGTACGCGCCCTCCTGGTCCTCGCCGACATCGCCACCGAGCAGCACGGCGGGCAGGGTGGAGGTCTCCATGACGCGAGCCATGTCGTCGGGGTTCTCGGTGACGGGGACCTTCAGCCACGTGTACGCCGAACTGCCGCCCAGGCCGCTGGCGATGGCGATGGACTTGGTGACGGCCTCGGCGCTGAGATCGTTGCGCAGGGTTCCGTCATCGCGGCGACGGCAGAGGAACGGTTCGACGAAGATCGGGAGATGACGCTCCGCCATCGCGTCGATCACCCGGGCGGTGGACTCCAGGGTGCGCAGCGAGCCCGGGTCGTCGTAGTCGATCCGCAGCAGCAGCTTGCCCGCGTCGAATCCGAGCCGCTCGATGTCCTGCGGGCGGTGCCCGGTGAACCGGTCGTCCAACTCGAAGGAGGCGCCCGCGAGTCCGCCGCGGTTCATCGACCCGATGACGACCTTGTGGTCGAGCGCGCCGAGCAGCAGCAGGTCGTCGAGGATGTCGGCGGTGGCGAGCACCCCGTCGACGCCGGGCCGGGAGAGGGCGAGGCACAGCCGCTCAAGGAGATCGGCGCGGCTCGCCATGGCGAACTTGCGCTCCCCTACGGCCAGGGCACCCCGGGCCGGGTGGTCCGCGGCGACGATCATCAGTCGGCCCGAGTCGTTGACGAGGGGGCGCCGGGGGCGGCGTGCGGCGGCTTCGGCGATGGCCTCGGGGTGGTGGGTGCGGGTGTGGACTAGGTGGGGGATGTCCACGTTCCGCGCGCTCATCGGACCGCTCCCGTCATGAGCGCGTGCTCGACCTCTTCGGGGGTCGGCATCGCGGAGGAGCACTCCAGGCGGGACGCGACGATGGCGCCTGCGGCGTTCGCGTGGCGCATGATGCGCTCCAGGTCCCAGTCGGCGAGCAGGCCGTGGCACAGGGAGCCGCCGAAGGCGTCGCCGGCGCCGAGGCCGTTGAGGACGTTCACCGGGAGGGGCGGGACCTCGGCGGAGGCGCCGTCGCGGTGGACGGCGAGGACGCCCTTGGGACCCTGCTTGACCACGGCGAGTTCCACGCCCGCGTCCAGCAGGGCGCGGGCGGCGGTGTGCGGTTCGCGCTCCCCCGTAACGATCTCGACCTCGTCGATATTGCCGACGGCGACGGTGGCGTGACGCAGCGCCTCGGCATAGAACGGGCGGGCAGCGGCTGGGTCCTTCCAGGCCGTGTCTTTCCAGAGCGTGGGCCGCCAGTCGAGGTCGAAGACCGTCGTACCGGACTTGGCGCGGTGGGCCAGCGCCGCGAGGGTCGCCGTGCGGCTGGGCTCCTCGCTCAGGCCCGTACCCGTCACCCAGAAGACGCGGGCCTCGCGGATGGCGTCCAGGTCGAGTTCGCGCGCGTCGATCTCCAGGTCGGGGGCCTTGGGCTGCCGGTAGAAATAGAGCGGGAAGTCGTCCGGCGGGAAGATTTCGCAGAAGGTGACGGGCGTCGGCAGGCCGGGGACCGGCGTGACCCAGCGGTCGTCGACGCCGAAGCCGCGCAGCGCCTCGTGAAGATACTCGCCGAAGGGGTCGTCACCCGTCCGTGTGATCACCGCCGTACGCCGTCCAAGCCGGGCCGCGGCCACCGCGACGTTCGTCGCCGAACCGCCGAGGTACTTCCCGAAGGACGTCACCCGCGCCAGCGGGACCCCTGTCTGCAACGGATACAGGTCCACACCGATCCGCCCCATGGTGATCAGGTCGTACGCCATCGAGTTCCCTTCGCCATCGGCTGCCCCCAGGTGTAGTCCCGCGCGGGAGCCCTGTCAACGTTTTGTCCAGACATTCGGACCAGGCCCTTGACACCCCTCCGGGGCCGCCGGAAGCTGACGCGCATGACGTCGTTGCCACCTCAGTCATCGCCCGGGCCGTCGCCGCAGCCGACGCCTCCTTCCTCACTGTCCCGCATCCGGATCGGATCGGCTCCCGACTCCTGGGGCGTGTGGTTCCCCGACGATCCCCAGCAGGTCCCGTGGCAGCGCTTCCTCGACGAGGTCTCCGCGTCGGGGTACGAGTGGATCGAGCTGGGCCCGTACGGCTATCTGCCCACCGACCCGGCCGTCCTCAAGGAGGAGACCGAGCGGCGCGGGCTGACGGTCTCGGCCGGCACGGTCTTCACCGGGCTGCACCGGGGCCCCGAGGTGTGGGAGTCCACCTGGGCGCATGTCTCGGACATCGCGGCACTCACCCAGGCGATGGGCGCCGAGCACCTCGTCGTCATCCCGGCCTTCTGGCGGGACGACAAGACGGGCGCGGTACTGGAGGACAGCACGCTGACGCCGGCGCAGTGGCGCCAGCTGACCACCCAGACCGAGCGGCTCGCCCATGAGGTGCGCGAGCGGTACGGGCTGAGCATCGTCGTCCACCCGCACGCCGACACGCACATCGACAGCGAGGAGAACGTCACGCGCTTCCTCGACGCGACCGACTCCTCGCTCGTGTCGCTGTGCCTGGACACCGGCCACTACGCGTACTGCGGCGGCGACAGCGTCAAGCTCATCGAGACGTACGGCGAACGCATCGGCTATCTCCACCTCAAGCAGGTGGACCCGCTGGTCCTGGCCGAAGTGCGCGCGAACGAGGTGCCGTTCGGGCCGGCGGTGGCGCGCGGGGTGATGTGCGAACCGCCGTCCGGCGTACCGGCCCTCGAGCCCGTACTCGCTGCCGCGCAGCGGCTCGGCGTCGATCTCTTCGCCATCGTCGAGCAGGACATGTATCCCTGCCCGCCGGACAAGCCACTGCCGATCGCGCAACGGACACGGGCGTTCCTGCGGTCCTGCGGGGCGTAGTCGCAGCGGTCGTGGGCCCGCCTCATGCGGCACCCTGCGGTAGTGGTGTCGCTTGGCCGGCGATGCGTCACTCGTGTCACAAAAATCGCCTTCCTGTCACACATGTCGCGTGTACGCGGGTCTTGGGTCACACCCGGTCGACAGGCGCTGCCGTGTGCTCACTCTGTGTCGTTCACCGGGCACAGGCTTTGTGATCGCCAGCGCAGCGCTCGGCTCCCCCGACGGCCGCCCCCGGCCGCCGCCGCGGTGCGCGCAGGGAGGTGCAGCTCATGACCGACCGAAGGCTCTGGTCGTACAAGGAGATCGCTGCGCACATCAAGGTGCAGCCGGACACCGTCCGGTCGTACCGGAAGCACGGGCTGCTTCCTCCGCCCGACCATGTGGAGGCCGGAAAGCCCTACTGGTACGCGGACACCGTCCGGGCCTGGGTCGCCTCCCGGCCGGGGAACCGGAGCCGCCGGGACGACTGACCCGCTCCCTGTTCTCGCCCCCTCCGCCCCTACCCGTCCCGTACCTGGGGGGCTCCGCCCCCCAGCCCCCCGGATCGCGCTTCGCGCTCGCTGAGGCCGAACCGGTCGTGGAAGCGGCGCAGCGGCCCCGGTGCCCACCAGGTGGCCCGGTGGCGAGTTCCTCGCGGAACCGGCGGACGCCTCGCGTCCCCCGGCAGGAGGCGCGAGGCCGACGTCACGCGCCGCGCGGGTCTGTCTGGGCATCTACAAGGCCGGCCTGAGCTGGTCCTCTCCCACGAGGGAGCCGAGCGCGAGGCGTACGTCCAGGAGCTGAAGAACGTCCTGTTCCGCTACCTCGGACCCGTGATCGACGCCGGCACGGTCATCCCGGGCCGTTGATCGACGCCGGCACACGGTCACCCCGGGCCGGTGATCCACGCCGACACAGCCGTCAACCCGGCGGACCTCCCACACCGCCGACCGCCCCGGACTCCGGCGAGCGGCGCCGCTGACCCACGATCAGCGAGCCCAGTCCGCGACATAGCGCTCAGATAACTTAAAGTTCGGACAAAACGCCCGATACTCAGGCTGGCGTTATACCCCCTAGGGGTATAAGGTGGTGAGCGGCAAGGGGAAACCTGGGACCCCAGGACTCCCTCCCGCATCCGTACGTCACGCCGCACCTGCCTCGACGAGGAGAAACGCCATGACCGCCCAGACCGAAGCCCCGGGTTCCGTCACCGCCGTCTACAAGGTGAGCGGCATGAGCTGCGGGCACTGCGAAGGCTCGGTCAGCAGCGAGATCGCCGAGATCGCCGGCGTCAGCTCGGTGAAGGCCGTCGCCTCGACGGGCGAGGTCACCGTCGTCTCCGCCGTTCCGCTCGACCAGGACGCGGTGCGCGCCGCGGTCGACGAGGCGGGTTTCGAGCTCGTCGGCCAGGCCTGAAGCGCGGCTCTCCGCAAGCCCTGGACCACCGCTCTCCACAAACCTGGAGCACAGCCCCGCACCCCGCAGCTCACCTCACCGGGCCGTACCGACCAGCTGATACTGGCTCCGTACGGCCCGGTCCGTTCCCTGGAGTACGGACGTGACCAGCACCACCGCTGAGACAGCCCCCGCCGAAGCGCCCATAGCCGCGCTCTCGGAAGTCGAACTCACGATCGGCGGAATGACCTGCGCCTCCTGCGCGGCCCGCGTCGAGAAGAAGCTCAACCGCCTGGACGGCGTCACCGCCACGGTCAACTTCGCCACGGAGAAGGCGAAGGTCGCCTACCCCTTGGGGGTTCAGGTCTCCGATCTGATCGCCACCGTGGTGAAGACGGGATACACGGCCGAGGAACCTCCGCCGCCCACACCTCCCCAGGAGGAACCGCCCACCGAGAGCTCCGCCGAAGGCCCCGCTGAGGACCCCGAGCTGGTGTCTCTGCGGCAGCGGCTGACCGTCTCCGTCCTCCTCGCCGTCCCCGTGATCCTGCTGTCGATGATCCCGGCCCTCCAGTTCGACAACTGGCAGTGGCTCGCGCTGACGCTCGCCGCCCCCGTCGTCGTCTGGGGCGGGCTGCCCTTCCACAGGGCCGCGCTGACGAACGCGCGGCACGGCGCCGCCACCATGGACACGCTGGTCTCGGTCGGCACGCTCTCGGCGTTCGGCTGGTCCCTGTGGGCGCTGTTCTGGGGGGACGCCGGGATGCCCGGCATGCGCGACGAATTCAGGCTCACCGTCGAGCGCATGGACGGCGCGTCGACGATCTACCTCGAAGTCGCCGCCGGCGTCATCGCGTTCATCCTGCTCGGCCGCTATCTGGAGGCCCGCTCCAAGCGGCGCGCGGGTGCGGCGCTGCGGGCGCTGATGGAACTGGGCGCCAAGGACGTGACCGTACTGCGGGACGGCGGTGAGGTCCGCATCCCCGTCGCGCGTCTCGCGGTCGGCGACCGTTTCGTCGTACGGCCCGGCGAGAAGATCGCCACCGACGGGACGGTGCTGGAAGGTTCCTCCGCCGTCGACGCCTCCATGCTGACGGGCGAGTCGGTGCCGGTGGATGTCACGGCGGGCTCCTCGGTCACCGGCGCGACCGTGAACGCCGGGGGGCGGCTCGTCGTCGAGGCGACCCGGGTCGGCGCCGACACCCAACTCGCGCGGATGGCGCGGCTCGTCGAGGACGCGCAGAACGGCAAGGCCGAGGTGCAGCGCCTGGCCGACCGGATCTCCGGGATCTTCGTGCCCATCGTCCTGCTGATCGCGCTCGGCACGTTCGCGGTCTGGCTCGCGGTCGCCGGCGGCTCCGCCGCCGCCTTCACCGCGGCCGTCGCGGTGCTGATCATCGCCTGCCCGTGCGCGCTGGGCCTGGCCACACCGACCGCCCTGATGGTCGGCACGGGGCGCGGCGCCCAGCTCGGCATCCTCATCAAGGGCCCGGAGGTCCTGGAGTCCACACGCCGCGTCGACACCGTCGTCCTGGACAAGACCGGCACGGTCACGACGGGACGGATGAAACTTCAAGAGGTGTACGTCGCCGACGGCGCCGCCGAGAAGGACGTCCTGCGGCTCGCCGGCGCCCTGGAACACGCCTCCGAGCATCCGATTGCCCAGGCGATCGCGGCAGGCGCTCAGGAACGCGCCGGGGCGCTTTGGGAAGTGGAAGACTTCGAGAACGTTCCGGGGCTCGGCGTACGCGGCCGCGTGGCGGGCCACGACGTCACCGTGGGGCGGCTTCTTCATGGCGCCCTTCCGGACGAGCTGGCCCGCGCCAAGGACGAGGCCGAGGGGCGTACGGCCGTCGTGGTCACCCGGGACGGTGTGGCACTCGGTGTCGTGACCGTCGCCGACGCGATCAAGGAGACCAGCGCCGAGGCCGTACGCGCGCTGCGCGCCCTGGGGCTCACCCCGGTCCTGCTCACCGGCGACAACCGGGCGGTCGCCCAGGCCGTGGCGCGGGCCGTCGGCATCGACTCCGGGAATGTGGTCGCGGAGGTGCTGCCCGAGGACAAGGTGGCCGTCGTCAAGCGGCTGCAGGGCGAGGGCCGGACCGTCGCGATGGTCGGGGACGGGGTCAATGACGCGGCGGCCCTGGCAACCGCCGACCTGGGCCTGGCGATGGGTACGGGCACGGACGCGGCGATCGAGGCGAGCGATCTGACGCTGGTACGGGGGGATCTGCGGGTCGCCGCGGACGCGATCCGGCTGTCGCGGCGGACGCTCACGACCATCAAGGGCAACCTGGTGTGGGCGTTCGGATACAACGTGGCGGCGCTGCCGCTCGCCGCCGCCGGGCTCCTCAACCCCATGATCGCGGGCGCCGCGATGGCCTTCTCGTCGGTGTTCGTGGTGACGAACAGCCTTCGGCTCAGGACATTCTCATGACGCTGGGGCAGGAGTCCCCCTAGAGTCCAACGGCGGGCTCACATAAGCTCTTCACAAGGCTCGCGCATCTCCCTTACGCCAGGGCCCCCTTTGCCGTATCGGGGCTCTTGCGCATCTTCGGGACATATGCAAGAGACGCAGATCACAGTGATGTGAACGTAACCATCGAAGGGGTTCGTCGGTCTAAGTTGGCGATGTCAGAAGCGTCTTGGGGGGCGTGACTGACATCTGGGGATGTCTTGGGGGACGTTCCCGGAAATTGCGGTGCCGGGGCACGTACACCGGGGAGCTTTGAGCGGCCCTCCCGTCGTGCGCGTCCCGGCAGAGCGCAGTGCAGCAGTGCAGAGAGTTTTGCTCGTTCAGCTCACCGCTGGCCTGCGGCCAGCTCGCAGCGATTCAGGCGCTGTCCTCAGACGCCCGGCCGGATCCCGTGGGGGGAATCCGCACCGGGACAAGGAAAGCGCCCTGACTGTCGGCCCGTGGGGGGACCGGTGGCAGGGCGCTTTCCGTATTTTTGTGCTGGTGTACGGGGCTCGTTACTTTTGTGCTGGTGTACGGGGCTCGTTCTGTGCCGGCGTACGGGGCTCGCCAAGCCTCAGGTACGAAGCTCAGCGGGCCTTGCGTACGGGGCTCAGCGCGACTCGACCGGGACGAAGTCGCGCAGGACCTCACCCGTGTAGATCTGGCGCGGGCGGCCGATGCGGGAGCCGGGCTCCTTGATCATCTCGTGCCACTGGGCGATCCAGCCCGGGAGGCGGCCGAGGGCGAAGAGGACCGTGAACATCTCGGTCGGGAAGCCCATGGCGCGGTAGATCAGGCCGGTGTAGAAGTCGACGTTCGGGTACAGGCTGCGCGAGACGAAGTAGTCGTCGGAGAGCGCGTGCTCCTCCAGCTTGAGCGCGATGTCCAGCAGCTCGTCGGACTTGCCGAGCGCGGAGAGGACGTCGTGCGCGGCCGCCTTGATGATCTTCGCCCGGGGGTCGAAGTTCTTGTAGACGCGGTGGCCGAAGCCCATCAGGCGGACGCCGTCCTCCTTGTTCTTCACCTTGCGGATGAAGGAGTCGACGTCGCCGCCGGAGGCCTGGATGCCCTCCAGCATCTCCAGGACGGACTGGTTGGCGCCGCCGTGCAGCGGGCCCCAGAGGGCGGAGATACCGGCGGAGATCGAGGCGAACATGTTCGCCTGCGAGGAGCCGACCAGGCGGACCGTCGAGGTCGAACAGTTCTGCTCGTGGTCCGCGTGCAGGATCAGGAGCTTGTCGAGCGCGGCGACGACGACCGGGTCCAGCTCGTACTCCTGGGCGGGGACCGAGAAGGTCATGCGCAGGAAGTTCTCGACGTACCCGAGGTCGTTGCGCGGGTAGACGAAGGGGTGGCCGATCGACTTCTTGTAGGCGTACGCCGCGATCGTCGGAAGCTTGGCGAGAAGGCGGATCGTGGAGAGGTGACGCTGCTTCTCGTCGAACGGGTTGTGGCTGTCCTGGTAGAACGTCGACAGGGCGCTGACCACCGACGACAGCATCGCCATCGGGTGGGCGTCGCGGGGGAAGCCCTGGAAGAAGCGCTTGACGTCCTCGTGCAGCAGGGTGTGCTGCGTGATCTCGCCCTTGAAGGCGGAGAGCTCGTCGACGTTCGGCAGTTCGCCGTTGATCAGGAGGTACGCCACCTCAAGGAAGGTGGAGCGCTCGGCCAGCTGCTCGATCGGGTAGCCGCGGTACCGGAGGATGCCCTGCTCACCGTCGAGGTAGGTGATAGCGGATTTATAGGCGGCAGTGTTGCCGTACCCGCTGTCCAGAGTCACCAGCCCGGTCTGGGCGCGCAGCTTCCCGATGTCGAAGCCCTTGTCGCCTACGGTGCTGTCGATCACCGGGTAGGTGTACTCGCCATCGCCGTACCGCAGTACTACAGAGTTGTCGCTCACGTCATCCCTCACCGACGTTGTGCCTCTTCTTTGAGGTGCCCTGACTGTCTCTACCATCCCCCATTTGGCCCTGGAGAGTGCACTCGGGGTCGACCATTGGGCCCGTTGGCGGCACTGAGTGCCGCCAGGCTGCTCATCCTGCCCCCCTTCGCCCTGGATCCGGAAGTGCTGTGTGACCTTTGCGACTCATTTGATCGATCATTTTTTGTGATGCCGGGGGTCGGGCCCCCTGGCCCAGGCGACTTGGCGGCGCCGGGGCGGGGCGGCGGCGCCACGTGAACCACCCGATCGTGGCCGCCGATCGAGCCGGCCGACGGCCGTTCCGTCAGGCAGACCGGGCCGGGGTGTCGGCAGTGGTCTCCGCCGTCGGGCGGGAGCCGGAGAGGCGGAAGTCCAGGGCCGTGCACCGCCTGCCCGCCGACACCGTGCGCACCGCCTGGCCGATGGCCTTGCGGGAGCCCACGAGGACGACCAGCTTCTTGGCGCGGGTGACGGCCGTATAGAGCAGATTGCGCTGGAGCATCATCCACGCGCCCGTGGTGACGGGGATCACCACCGCCGAGTATTCGCTGCCCTGGGAGCGGTGGATGGTCACCGCGTACGCGTGGGCCAGCTCGTCGAGTTCGTCGAAGTCGTACGGCACCTCCTCGTCCTCGTCCGTCAGGACCGTCAGGCGCTGTTCGACGGGATCGAGCGAGGTGACGACGCCCACGGTGCCGTTGAAGACGCCGTTCTCGCCCTTCTCGTAATTGTTGCGAATCTGGGTGACCTTGTCGCCGACGCGGAAGACGCGGCCGCCGAAGCGCTTCTCGGCGAGGTCCGGGCGGCCGGGCGTGATCGCCTGCTGGAGCAGGCCGTTGAGGTTGCCGGCGCCTGCCGGGCCCCGGTGCATGGGTGCCAGGACCTGGACGTCCCGGCGCGGGTCGAGCCCGAACTTGGCCGGGATCCGCCGCGCCGCCACGTCCACCGTGAGCCGTCCCGCCTCCTCGGTGTCGTCCTCGACGAAGAGGAAGAAGTCCTTCATGCCGTCGGTGACGGGGTGCTGCCCGGAGTTGATCCGGTGCGCGTTCGTCACCACCCCCGACTGCTGGGCCTGGCGGAAGACCTGGGTCAGGCGGACGGAGGGGATGGGGCCCCCGTCGGCGAGCAGGTCTCTGAGGACCTCGCCCGCGCCGACGCTGGGGAGCTGGTCGACGTCTCCCACGAAGAGGAGGTGGGCGCCCGGGGGCACCGCCTTCACCAGCTTGTTGGCGAGGAGGAGGTCGAGCATGGAGGCCTCGTCCACGACCACCAGGTCGGCGTCCAGCGGACGGTCCTTGTCGTACGCCGCGTCGCCGCCCGGCTTGAGCTCCAGGAGCCGGTGCACGGTGGAGGCCTCGGCGCCGGTCAGCTCGGCGAGGCGCTTGGCCGCGCGGCCCGTGGGGGCGGCCAGGACGACCTTCGCCCGCTTCGCGCGCGCCAGTTCCACGATCGAGCGGACCGTGAACGACTTGCCGCAGCCGGGGCCGCCGGTGAGCACGGCGACCTTCTGGGTGAGCGCGAGCCGGACGGCCTCCTCCTGCGCCGCCGCCAGCTCCGCGCCCGTACGCCCCTTCAGCCACGCCAGCGCCTTGTCCCAGGCCACGTCGCGGAAGCCGGGCATCCGGTCCTCGCCGGTGCGCAGGAGACGCAACAGCTGGGCGGATAGGGAGAGTTCGG
Organism: Streptomyces dengpaensis; assembly: GCF_002946835.1. Lineage (NCBI taxonomy): Bacteria > Bacillati > Actinomycetota > Actinomycetes > Kitasatosporales > Streptomycetaceae > Streptomyces > Streptomyces dengpaensis. Next base: position 5,587,703 of record NZ_CP026652.1, on the reverse strand, counting down.
CGCGGTGGAAGGGGACGAGGTAGATCGCGGTCACGGGGGCAGCGCCACCGTCGGGGCCGGGCACCTTCTCCCGGACGACACCGGGCTCGGAGCCGTCCTCGCCGGGCTCCGCCAGCTCCGCGAGGCACTCGATGACCAGACCGGTGTCAACCTGCAGCAGCTTCACCGCGTCCGCGATCAGCCGCTCCTCCGGGAGAAAGCAGTGGCCCTGGTCGGCCGACTGCGAAAGGGCGTACTGAAGACCGGCCTTGACGCGCTCCGGGCTGTCGTGCGGGATGCCGACGGACTGGGCGATCTTGTCGGCGGTGAGGAAGCCGATGCCCCAGACGTCGGCCGCGAGGCGGTAGGGCTGGTTCTTGACCACGGAGATCGAAGCGTCGCCGTACTTCTTGTAGATGCGGACCGCGATGGACGTCGACACCTCGACCGTCTGGAGGAAGAGCATGACCTCCTTGATCGCCTTCTGCTCCTCCCAGGCGTCGGCGATCTTCTTGGTGCGCTTGGGGCCGAGGCCCGGGACCTCGATGAGCCGCTTGGGCTCCTCCTCGATGATCTGCAGGGTGTCCAGGCCGAAGTGCTGGGTGATGCGGTCGGCGAAGACCGGGCCGATGCCCTTGACCAGGCCGGAGCCGAGATAGCGGCGGATGCCCTGGACGGTGGCCGGCAGGACGGTCGTGTAGTTCTCGACGGTGAACTGCTTGCCGTACTGCGGGTGGGAGCCCCAGCGGCCCTCCATGCGCAGGGACTCGCCGACCTGGGCGCCGAGCAGCGCACCCACGACCGTGAGCAGGTCACCGCCTCCTCGTCCGGTGTCGACGCGGGCGACCGTGTAGCCGTTCTCCTCGTTGGCGTACGTGATCCGCTCCAGGACCCCTTCCACCACCGCCAGGTTCACCTGCCGGTTGCCTGCCTGATTGGACATGATCCGACGCTACAGGCCAGGTCCGACATCGCGGCCGGCCGGTGGACAACCTCGTCACGCCACCGAGCGGGCAGGGCCGTGACCCGCGTGCGAAAATGGGCGCTGGATCACACTTCGGTGTCCGAGGCCCGCCCATAACAGCATGGGGGAGCGGCCGTGGCGCCCGGCGTCCCCTCCCGCTGATCCCCTCGACACGCTGGGAGGCTCTCCGTGAGCGAACGTCTGCATACATGGCCGGCGCTGGTCTACAAGGACCTGGCGCCCATGATCGACTACGTGAACCGCGTGGTTCAGGTCGCGGGCAAGTACACCCTCGACGAGCCCTTCGAAGTCGGCTGGGGAAACATCGTCCTCGAAGTCACCCCCCGGGGGCTCAGTACGCCGACATTCCGGCAGGGAGGCGTGACCTTCGTGGTCCACTACCGCCTGCTCGACGGTGACGTGGTCATCGAGTCCGACAGCGGTTCGCGGACCCTGCCCTTGTCCAAGGGGTCGGTCGCCGCGTTCTTCGCGTCGTTCTGCGCCGCGGCGGCCGAGCTCGGCGTACACCGGCCGCACAGCTCGTTGATCTGCGAGATTCCGGATGCCCCGCCGACCTTCAGGGACGATCAGGTCGAACGTACGTGGGACGGCGATGCGGCCCGGCTGATGTGGACCGCGCTGGACCTCGCCGCCGACGGGCTAGAGGCGTGGCAGGCACCCTTCCTGGGACACCGTCCCCGGGTCGGTGTGATGTGGGGCGGGTTCGACCTGTCCGCGACGCGGTGGCGGGCGCAGCCCACCACGCCGCCGCCCCACGCTCCGCCGTTCCAGCAGAACGCCCAGCTCGACGCGTATGTGTCGGTGGGATTCTCCTTCGGGGACGCCAAGGCTCCGAACGCCGGCATGTACGCCTACATCTGGCCCCAGCCGGACGGACTCGAGGGCCGGTCCTGGGGTGTCGAGGGCGCGGCCTGGCATCCCGACGCCGGTCTGGTTCAGCTGCCGTGGGACAAACTCAGGGAGACACCGGACCCGCACCAGGCGATCGTCGCGTTCGGTGACGCCGTCTACGAAGCCGCTGTCGAGACGGCGGGCTGGCCGTCCGATCTCGTCGGGCCCCGTGTCGACGGCTGGTACATGAGCAGGACACCGCCCGAGCTCGTCGAGCACTAGCAACCAGCACGAACACCGTTGATCCACAAGGTTGATGCCGCGGGCGTGAGGCGCGGCCACCGCCGCCCCTCTCGCTCTCTCCGGATTCCCTTCCCGTTCCTTCCTCACCCGCTCCCTACGATGTTCCGTGGGCCAGAAGAAGCCATGCGGTACGCGGTGGGGGCGTGTGAGCATGCTCGTCACCTTCTCGGTCGTGAACGGCCGGGCTTGTGTACTCGGTCGTTCACACCTTGTCGCGCTCCCGACTGCCCCCTACGACGGGGCGGTCACGGGTCGCATCTCCCGCCGTCGGCTATGCCAGGAGCGGGACGGGCATGGTGACGGATGCCCACGCCGAGCGCGCGCGGTCGCGCACGTTGACCCCGGCGACGTGGTCGGCGGGCCCAGAGAGGCCGCATCGACGACAGGAAAAATGGTCCCGATCGGGCCGGTTGGCCTTCTCGGTGTGCCCGCAGCGCGGACAGCGCTGCGAGGTGTAAGCCGCATCCACCTCCAGAAACGGCACCCCGGCCTGTCTGGCTTTATAGGCGAGGTGCTGCCCGAGCTGGTGGAAGGGCCAGGAGGAGAGGGTGCCCCGCTGGTCGCGTCGAAGCCGTACCCGCTCACGGATACCGTCCAGCTGCCCGACGGCGATCCCGCGACCGGTGCGTTGCGCAACGGACACAATCTCCTTGCTGATCCGGTGGTTCACATGCGTGGCATGGCGCTGTTCCTTCTTCGCGCGGCGGGCCGCGCGGCGGGTGGCCGAGCGGGTCTGTTTCTTCTGCAGCTCCGCGCGCTTGCGAGCACACCAGTGCGCCAGCAGCGCTGCGGGCACTCTGCGCCAGGCCCACGAAGGACGCGTGCGGCGGCAGCCGGCGGTGACACGCTTCGAGGGGGCCCGGTCCGTCGACCAGGCCCCCTCGGGTTCCCCCCTCCACCGTCAGAACCCCCGCGATCCCCCCAGATCCCCCTCCAGAAGTTCTGACACCCAGTACGACCCACCGCCCGCCGAAAGGGTTGCACGGTCCCCCGGGACTTTTTCCGGGACCACTTCCTCATCCCGTCACGGGAGCACCTGTGCGCATCCCCTCACGGGATCACGTGTGCGATGAAACGCTCCGCGGTCTCCGCCAGGACCTCCCGGCCGTCCCGGGCCCACAGCCCGTCGTTGAACAGCTCGACCTCGATGGGACCGGTGTACCCGGCGGCCTCGACGTACCCCTTCCACTCCCGCAGGTCGAGCGCGCCGTCCCCGATCTGCCCGCGCCCGTTGAGGACACCCTCCGGCAACGGGGTGACCCAGTCGGCGAGTTGGAAGGCGTGGATACGGCCGCCGGAGCCCGCGCGGGCGATCTGCTCCGGTGCGGTGTCGTCCCACCAGATGTGGTACGTGTCCACCGTGACGCCGACCTGATGCGCGGGGAAGCGTTCCGCGAGGTCGAGGGCCTGGGCGAGGGTGGAGACCACACAGCGGTCGGCCGCGTACATGGGGTGCAGCGGCTCGATGGCCAGGCGTACGCCGCGGGATTCCGCGTACGGGCCCAACTCCCCCAGCGCGTCGGCTATCCGCTCCCGCGCGCCGCGCAGGTCCCTGGAGCCCGCCGGGAGGCCGCCCGACACCAGCACCAACGTGTCCGTGCCCAGCGTCGCCGCCTCGTCGACCGCCCGGCGGTTGTCGGCGAGGGCCTTGGCGCGCGCGGCCGGGTCGATCGCCGTGAAGAAGCCGCCGCGGCACAGCGTCGTCACCGTCAGGCCCGCGGCGCGGACCAGCTTGGCCGTCGCCTCCACGCCGTACGCCTGGACCGGCTCGCGCCACAGGCCCACGTTGCCGATGCTCAACGCGCCGCAGGTCTCTGCGAGTTCGGGCAGCGACAACTGCCTGACCGTCATCTGGTTGATGGAGAAGCGGGACAGTGAAGCGTTCACTGGCCCACCCCGTACATCGCGAGCAGGTTCTTCATCCGTTCCTCCGCGAGTTCGGGATCCGGGAACAGGCCCAGGCCGTCGGCCAGTTCGTAGGCGCGGGCGAAGTGCGGGAGCGAGCGGGCCGACTGCAGGCCGCCCACCATCGTGAAGTGTGTCTGGTGGCCCGCGAGCCAGGCCAGGAAGACGACGCCCGTCTTGTAGAAGCGGGTGGGGGTCTGGAAGAGGTGGCGGGACAACTCGACCGTGGGGTCGAGGAGTTCGCGGAAGCCCTTCGCATCGCCCGTGTCCAGGACCCGTACCGCCTCCGCCGCCAGCGGGCCCAGCGGGTCGAAGACGCCGAGCAGCGCGTGGCTGAAGCCCTGCTCGTCACCCGCGATCAGCTCGGGGTAGTGGAAGTCGTCGCCCGTGTAGCAGCGGACGCCGTCTGTGAGGCGGCGGCGGATGCCGGTCTCGCGCCGGGCGTCCAGCAGCGACACCTTGATGCCGTCCACTTTGCCGGGGTGGGCGGCGATGACCTCCAGGAAGGTGTCCGTCGCCGCGTCCAGGTCGCTCGACCCCCAGTAGCCCTCCAGCGCCGGGTCGAACATCGGGCCGAGCCAGTGCAGGATCACGGGCTCGGCGGACTGCCGGAGCAGATGGCCGTACACCTCCAGGTAGTCCTGGGGGCGCCTGGCGGCCGCGGCCAGCGCGCGCGAGGCCATCAGGATCGCCTGGGCACCCGACTCCTCGACGACGGCCAGCTGCTCCTCGTACGCCGTGCGGATCTCCTCCAGGCGGGCCGGGCCGGCGAGCTGGTCCGTGCCGACGCCGCAGGCGATACGGCCGCCGACCGCCTCGGCCTCCGCCGCGGACCGGCGGATCAGCTCCGCCGCGCCCGCCCAGTCCAGACCCATGCCCCGCTGGGCGGTGTCCATCGCCTCGGCGACACCCAGCCCGTGCGACCACAGGTGGCGGCGGAAGGCGAGGGTCGCGTCCCAGTCGACGGCGGCGGGCGCGTCGGGGGACACGTCCGCGTACGGGTCGGCGACCACGTGCGCGGCCGCGAAGACCGTACGGGAGGTGAAGGGGGCGCCGGCTGCGAAGGCGAGGGGCTCGGTGCGCGGCTCGTAGGACCGCACACGGCCGCGCGCGTCCGGGAGTTGGAGGGTCACAGCGCGATCTCCGGTAGGTCGAGACGGCGGCCCTGCGCCGCGGACTTCAGGCCCAGTTCGGCGAGCTGGACGCCGCGGGCGCCGGCCAGCAGGTCCCAGTGGTAGGGCGCGCCGGCGTAGACGTGCCGCAGGAACAGCTCCCACTGGGCCTTGAAGGCGTTGCCGAAGTCCGCGTTGTCCGGGACCTCCTGCCACTGGTCGCGGAAGGAGTACGCCGCCGGGAAGTCCGGGTCCCAGACCGGCTTCGGGGTCGCGGACCGGTGCTGGACGCGGCAGGTGCGCAGGCCGGCCACGGCCGAGCCCTCCGTGCCGTCCACCTGGAACTCCACCAGCTCGTCGCGGTTCACGCGCACCGCCCACGACGAGTTGATCTGGGCGATCGCGCCCCCTGCGAGCTCGAAGACGCCGTACGCGGCGTCGTCGGCCGTGGCGTCGTACGGCTTGCCCCGCTCGTCCCAGCGCTGCGGGATGTGGGTGGCGGTGAGCGCCTGGACGGAGGTGACGCGGCCGAACAGTTCGTGCAGGACGTACTCCCAGTGCGGGAACATGTCGAGGACGATGCCGCCGCCGTCCTCGGCGCGGTAGTTCCAGGAGGGGCGCTGGGCCGGCTGCCAGTCGCCCTCGAAGACCCAGTAGCCGAACTCCCCGCGGATGGACAGGATCCGGCCGAAGAAGCCGCCGTCGACGAGGCGCTTGAGCTTGCGCAGGCCGGGGAGGAAGAGCTTGTCCTGGACGACGCCGTGCCGCACCCCCTTCTCGGCCGCCAGGCGGGCCAGTTCCAGGGCGCCGTCCAGGCTCGTCGCCGTCGGCTTCTCGGTGTAGATGTGCTTGCCCGCCGCGATGGCCTTCTTGATCGCCTCCTCGCGGGCCGAGGTGACCTGCGCGTCGAAGTAGATGCCGACGGCCGGGTCGGCCAGGACGGCGTCCAGGTCGGTCGACCAGTGCTCCAGGCCGTGCTGCTCGGCGAGCGCCCTCAGGGCGTGTCCGCGGCGGCCGACGAGCACGGGTTCGGGCCACAGCACGGTGCCGTCGCCCAGGTCGAGGCCGCCCTCGTCGCGCAGGGCGAGGATCGAGCGGACGAGGTGCGGGCGGTGGCCCATGCGTCCCGTCACGCCGTTCATGGCGATACGCACCGTCTCGCGTGTCACGTCATTCCCTCCGTACGCGGGGTGCGCGCCGCGTGTGCTCCACCGGGCTCTGGCTCCACTGGCGAGCGTGACGGCAAGCGCTTTCTATGCGCAAGAAACTAGCCTCTGATCAGCTGTCGGACAAGACCGTGACGATGACGAGTTGTTCGAGGGGGCGAACAACGGGGGCTGATGGCCGTATGGTCTGCACGGGCGTGGCGCGGGCCTGCGGGGGCGGGGCCCCTGGGGAGATGGTCCGTGCGAGGTACGACGAGGTGCGACGAGATGCGTGACCGTGACCGGAGGACGACGAGATGACCGTGACCCTGGCGGACGTGGCGGCGCGTGCCCAGGTCTCGCCCGCGACGGTGTCGCGCGTGCTGAACGGGAACTACCCCGTGGCCGCCTCCACCCGTGAGCGGGTGCTGCGGGCCGTGGACGAGTTGGACTACGTCCTGAACGGCCCGGCGAGCTCACTTGCCGCGGCGACGTCCGACCTAGTCGGCATCCTCGTCAACGACATCGCCGACCCGTTCTTCGGAATCATGGCGGCCGCGATCCAGTCGGAGATCGGCGGCCCCGGGGGCCGCGCGGGCGGGGAACGGCTCGGAGTCGTGTGCAACACCGGCGGCTCCCCGGAGCGCGAACTCACCTACCTCACGCTCCTCCAGCGCCAGCGCGCCGCCGCGGTCGTCCTCACCGGAGGCGCCGTCGAGGACAACGCGCACGCCTCTGCCGTCGCCGCGAAGCTGCGCAAGCTGGCCGAGGCGGGGACCCGGGTCGTCCTGTGCGGGCGCCCGCCCGCGCCCGAGGCCGCCGAGGCGATCGCGCTCACCTTCGACAACCGCGGCGGCGGACGGCAGCTCACCGAGCACCTGATCGGGCTCGGGCACCGGCGGCTCGGTTACATCGCGGGGCCCGAGGAGCGGACGACGACGCGGCACCGTCTGGAAGGCCACCGCGCCGCACTGGCCGCGCACGGGATCGACGACGATCCGCGGTGGACGGTGCACGGCCGCTACGACCGCCGTTCCGGCTACGAGACCACGCTCGAACTCCTGCGCCGCGACCCGTCGTTGACGGCCGTCGTCGCCGCGAACGACACGGTGGCACTCGGCGCGTGCGCCGCCCTGCGGGACTCCGGGCTGCGCATCCCCGACGACGTGTCCGTAGCCGGGTTCGACGACCTGCCCTTCAGCATCGACGCGGTGCCTGCCCTCACCACCGTGCGGCTCCCTCTCTCCGAGGCAGGCGCCCGCGCCGGGCGGATCGCCATGGGTCGCGAAGAGCCGCCGCCGGGTGGGATCGCCACGGTGCGGGGGGAGTTGATGGTGCGGGGGTCCACGGGGGCGCCGCGGGTGTGAACCCGCCGTCGCCCGAACGGCAACCGGCCGGCGGCGTCGGTGCGGGGGCCGCCCTTCACGGCGCCGGTGTGCCGCGCACGTTCGAGCCCGCCTCCGCGACCCCCGCCACCCCCCTCGCCGTTGCCCCGCCCCCGTCGCCCCCGCCGCCGCGGGCGGGCAGGGGTGCGTCCACCGGTCAGCCACGAGGGATAGGCGGGGCGCGAAGGTCCGCTCTATCCTCGGAGGAGCGATATCTCTGACTGCGTCAACCATCCGGGGCCATCATGACCGTCCAGGACATCCGCTCCTTCAACCGCTTCTATACGAACATGATCGGCGCGCTCGACTACGGCCGGCACCTCTACGCCCCCTACACCCTCACCGAGTCCCGCGTGCTCTATGAGCTCGCGCACTCCCCGCGTACGGACGCGGTGGACCTGCGCACCGAACTCTCCCTGGACTCGGGGTACTTGAGCCGCATCCTCAACAAGTTCGAGCAGGACGGTCTGGTCGAGCGGGGCCCGTCCGAGAAGGACCCGCGCCGCCGCCGGATCACGCTCACCGCGCGGGGCCGGGACGCCGCCGACCTGCTCGACGAGCGTGCGCGGGACACCGTGGGTTCGCTGCTCGCCTCCGTGGCCCCCGCCGAGCGGAAGCGGCTCGCGGAGGCGATGCACACGGTGCGGACGATCCTCAGTGAGCGCCGGTCCCCGCGCCCCGAGGACGTCGTGCTGCGCGAGCCCGGCCCCGGTGACCTCGGCTGGATCGTGCAGCGCAACGCCGCGCTGTACGCGGCCGAGTACGGGTGGAACACCGACTACGAGGGCCTGGTCGCGAGGATCGTCGCCGACTTCGCCGAGGATCACGATCCGCATCTGGAGCGGGTGTGGATCGCCGAGCTCGACGGGCGGCCCGTGGGATCCGTGATGTGCGTACGGGACGATGTCCCCGGCACCGCCCGGCTCCGTCTGCTCCTCGTCGAGCCGGACGCGCGCGGGCTGGGCATCGGCGACCGGCTGGTCGCCTCCGTCGTCGACTTCGCGCGCGGCGTCGGCTATCGGGAACTCGTCCTGTGGACCAACGACGTCCTGACCGCCGCCCGCCGCATCTACCAGCGCCATGGCTTCGTCCTCGTCTCCGAGAAACCGCACCGCTCGTTCGGCGCGGACCTCGTCGGCCAGGACTGGCGCGTGGACCTGCACGGCGCACGGGAGGACTGACGAAGCCGGCCTTCACGGCCGTGCGGACGGGCTCGGAGACCCGTCGCTCGCCGACGTGCGCGGCCAACTGCGGGTCTCCGCCACCGAGTTGATCAGGCGGCCAGCCGGGCCGCGTCGGCGCGGTTACGGGCGCGGAGCGGGCCCAGGCCCCAGAGCAGGACGAACCAGGCCAGCGCGGCGCCCCCGCCGACGACGGCCGCGAAGGCGCCGAGCGCCAGTTCCAGGATCAGCATGAGCGCCGAGCTGATGGCCAGCGCCAGGAAGGTCAGGCCCGCGACCAGACAGCGGTGGGCGGAGGTGACGAGTTCGCCCTTCAGGCGGTGCCCACACATGAAGCGGTGCAGGGCGGCGGGCGCCAGCAGCGTGCCGGCCGCCCCGATCGAGCAGGCGAGCGACACACAGTAGACGCACCGCTCGAGGAACGTGCTCCCGGTGAACGCCGGAGTCACCCCGAGGTAGAGCAGCGACGCGAAGAGGATCTGGATCCCGCACTGGGCGATGCGCACCTCCTGGAGGATCTCCGCGTACGCCCGGTCGAGCCGCTGCACCCGGGACTCCTGGTGCGCGGGCAGGGCCGGGACGTCGAGCAGAGGGCGGTGCTGGGTGTTCTCCATGGGGTTCTCGATGGGGTTCACGACGGTGTTCGCCATGGGATTCGCCATGGGGTTCGCCTCCTGACGGATCGAATACACAGGGGAAGGGAACAGGGGGAAGTACACGAGGGAGGAAGGGAGCTGAGGGGAGGGGAGGAGAGGAGAGGTGGGGGGAGGGGAGGGGAGTTGGGGGTACCGGGTCAACGTACTGAGGCGGTCACTGCCCGGCGCTGGTCAGCCGCACAGCGTGCGGGGCCATCGGTTGTGCAGGGGGCGTTCCCTTTTCGTTCGTCTGGAATTCACCTTCACCCAGTGACCCGAGGCACAGCCGCTCCGTCAGACGCGTCACGTCGGTTTCACGGCGTTCACGCATTCGACATGCTTCGCTACCCTCCGGGCCTATGCCCGCCGATTCCCAGGCCGTGCTCACGGCCGCAGCCAGGCGCGTACTCGACCAACTCCCCGAACTCACCCGGCGGATCGTCGGACTGATCGTGGCCCGGGAGGCCATGTACCAGTCCGCGGGCGCCGTACCGCAGGACGTGCTCAGCCAGTCCGTGGGGAACAACGCCCGGCAGATCCTCGAAGCGCTGGCCGGCACCAAGCGGCCGGCGGACGAGGAACTGGCGGTCGCCCGCACCACGGGCCGCCGCCGGGCACAGCAGGGCGTCCCGCTCGAAGCCGTCCTGCGCGCCTACCGGCTGGCGACCCAGCCGATCCTGAACGCCCTGCTGGCCGAGATCCGCGGCACACCGTACGAGGGGCTGGCCGCCTTCCTCGAAGTGACCAGCGCCGTCATGAAGGTGATGGACCGTCACTCGGAGGCCGTCGTGGCCGGCTACCGGCAGACGGAGGCCGAACTGCGGGCGCGCGACGCACAGCGCCAACAGGCCACGTTCGACGCACTGCTGGAGGGGCGGGGCGGTGACCCCGAGACCGCCGCCGAGGCACTGTCCGTGCTCGGCCTGCCGTCCCCGGGGCCGTACGCGTTCGTCGTCGCGCCCTTCGACATCGCCGCCCACCACACCTTCAGCGCCGCCCAGGACGCGTGCGCGGCCTACTCGTACAGCGCGGCCTGGCGCATCCGGGGGGACCGTGAGATCGGCCTGCTGGCCCTGGGCAACGCTCCGGTGTCCCGGCTGATCGCCGCGCTGCGCCGCAACCCGGTCGGCCGGGTCGGCGTCTCGGGCCCCTTCGAGGCGCTGCACGAGGTGCCGGAGGCCCACCGCATGGCGGAGATCGCGCTGCGGACCCTGCCGCGGCAGAGCGCCGAGGTGGCGTGGATCGAGGAGCGGCTCCCGGAGGCGCTGGTCATCTCCAGTCCGGGGCTGGCGACCCGGCTGGCCCGGCAGGCGCTCGGACCGCTGCTCGACCTCCCGGCGGAGGAACGGGACGTCCTGCTGCAGACGCTGGCCGTCTGGTACCACAACGGCCGCTCCGCGGCGCGCTCCGCGGAGCTGCTGTTCTGCCACCGGAACACCATCCTCAACCGCCTTCGGCGCATCGAGAGCCTGAGCGGGCGGTCCCTGGAGGACCACAGGTTCCTGCTCACCTGCTATCTCGGGCTGCTCACCCTCCAGCACCTGCCCGAGGCGCGGCCGGAGTGGGCCGCTCTGATCAACCGCGTGCCAACTCCGTGATTCTCGCTGGGAGTTGGTACAACCGATGTCGCCGGACCCTGTGCGCCTGCCCAGCGCGCACCCCGTACGCTCCGCCTACCTTCCGAACACACCCCTCGAAACCCCCCTGTGAATCCCCGGGAATCCCCGCAATTCTCGCAATTCCCGGAATCCACCAGGCCTCGTACGGCCCCCGGAAGGTGAACATGAACATGAGCGTGCTGTCCGCGTCCCGACGAACCGAAGGCGGGAGCCGGGCCCTGGTGATCGGCGCCGGGGTCAGCGGGCTGACCACGGCACTGTGTCTGCGGCGCAGGGGCCTCGCGGTCACCGTCGTCGCCGACAAACTCTCCCCCGACATCGTCTCCGCCGTCGCCGGCGCCCTGTGGGAGTGGCCGCCGGCCGTGTGCGGACACCACCAGGACACGATCTCCCTGAAGCGCTCCAAGGAGTGGTGCATGGTCTCCTACCGCGCCTTCACGGAGCTGAGCGGGGACCCGGCCACCGGAGTACGCCTCCGCCCCGCCGTCTCCTATTTCCGCCGCCCCGTGGCCGAAGTCCCGCGCGAACTGGCCAAGATGCGGGAGCTGAGCCACCTGCCGGGCTTCCGCCACGACGCCGCCCTGATCACCGAGAACCGCCTGGGGGAGGGCGCGAAGGCAGTCGACGCCTACACCCATCTCGCACCGGTGATCGACACCGAGGCGTACATGGACTGGCTGCTGGCCCGGGTGCTCACCGCCGGGGCCACCCTCGTCCAGGGCATGATCGACTCCGGGTTGGTGACACACGAACAGGACCTGCTGCGCCGGTACGACGCCGACGTCATCGTCAACTGCGCCGGCCTGGGGGCGATGTTCCTGTCCCCCGACGCCTCGATGTACCCACTGCGCGGCGCCCTCTTCCACGTACGCAACGACGACCGCATGTTCCCCCGCATCACCACCGCGCACCTGATGGCCCACGACGACGCGCACCCCGGCCAGAACATGGTCTTCGTCGTCCCGCGCAACGACACCACGCTCGTGCTCGGCGGACTCGTCGAGGAGGGCGAGTGGTCCATCGACCTGGCCTACCGCCACGAGCCGGTACGGGCGATGGTCCGCCGCTGCTCGGAGTTCCTCCCGATGCTCCGCGACGCCATCCCTCTCCCCGACCCGGTACGCGTCGGAGTCCGCCCGGCACGCAAGGGGAACGTCCGCCTGGAGACCGAGTTCGGCACCCGGATCGTGCACAACTACGGCCACGGCGGCTCCGGTTTCACCCTCTCCTGGGGCTGCGCCGAGGAGGCCGCGGAACTCGCGGCCCGGATCGCCTGACCCGGTACCCACCACTGACACGAGGAGGACGCTGTGCTGAGCACCATGCAGGACGTACCCCTGCTGATCTCGAGGATCCTGACCCACGGGTCGACGGTCCACGGCACATCGCAGGTGACCACCTGGACGGGCGAGGGCCGGCCGCGGCATCGCTCGTACGCGGAGATCGGCGACCGCGCGGGCCAGTTGGCGCATTCGCTGCGCGACGATCTGGGGGTGACGGGCGACGAGCGGGTCGCGACGCTGATGTGGAACAACGCCGAGCATGTCGAGGCGTACTACGCGATCCCGTCCATGGGCGCGGTCCTGCACACCCTCAACCTCCGTCTGCCCTCGGAGCAGTTGACCTTCATCGTCAACCATGCCGCCGATCGTGTGGTCGTCGTCAACGGTTCGCTGCTTCCGCTGCTGGCGCCGCTCCTGCCCCATCTGCCGACCGTCGAGCATGTGGTCGTGTCGGGGCCCGGTGACCGTTCGCTGCTCGACGGCACGTCCGTGCGGGTGCACGAGTACGAGGAGCTGCTCGCCGGGAAGCCGACGACGTACGACTGGCCGGAGCTCGACGAGCGGCAGGCCGCGGCCATGTGCTACACCTCCGGGACGACCGGCGACCCCAAGGGCGTGGTGTACAGCCACCGCTCCGTCTACCTGCACTCCATGCAGGAGAACATGGCCCAGTCCATGGGGCTCACCGACATGGACACGTCCCTCGTCGTGGTGCCGCAGTTCCACGTCAACGCCTGGGGGCTGCCCTACGCCGGGTTCATGACCGGCGCCGGTCTGCTCATGCCGGACCGTTTTCTGCAGCCCGCGCCGATCGCCGAGATGATCGAGAGCGAGCGGCCCACGCACGCCGCCGCGGTCCCCACCATCTGGCAGGGCCTGCTCGCCGAGCTGCACGCCAAGCCCCGTGACGTCTCCTCCCTCACCCAGGTCACCATCGGCGGCTCGGCCTGCCCGCCCTCACTCATGGCCGCCTTCGACGAGCTGGGCATGCGGGTCTGCCACGCCTGGGGCATGACCGAGACCTCACCGCTCGGCACCATCGCCCGGCCGCCGGCCCACGCGGTGGGCACGGACGAGGAGTTCGCCTACCGGCTCACCCAGGGCCGCTTCCCCGCCGGCGTCGAGGCCCGCCTCACCGGCCCCAGCGGCGAACGCCTCCCCTGGGACGGCAAATCCGCCGGCGAACTGGAGGTCCGCGGCCCCTGGATCGCCGGCGCCTACTACGGCGGCCAGGGCACCGAACCACTGCGCCCCGCCGACAAGTTCAGTGAAGACGGCTGGCTCAAGACCGGTGACGTCGGCACCATCAGCCCCGACGGCTTCCTCACCCTCACCGACCGCGCCAAGGACGTCATCAAGTCGGGCGGCGAATGGATCTCCTCCGTCGACCTGGAGAACGCCCTCATGTCCCACCCCGACGTCGCCGAAGCCGCCGTCGTCGCCGTCCCCGACGACAAGTGGGGCGAACGCCCCCTGGCCACCGTCGTCCTCAAACAGGGCGCCACCGCCGACTTCGCCACCCTGCGCACCTTCCTCGCCGAAGAAGGCCGGATCGCCAAGTGGCAGCTCCCCGAACGCTGGACGATCATCCACTCCGTCCCCAAGACCAGCGTCGGCAAGTTCGACAAGAAGGAACTCCGCAGGCAGTACGCCGAAGGCGCACTGGACGTCACCCTGTTCTGACGCGCTCTCGGTCATGCCCTCCTCATGCCGGCTCACTGACCTGTTCCCTCGATGGAACGCCCGCCTTGTCGGCCTTCTTCGACGGCGCCAGTGACGTCAGCGCCACCCCTCCCACCAGCAGGGCTGCCGCTCCCCAGCGCAGAGGGCTGATCGGCTCGCATCCAACCCCATCCGGCACCCCCGCCCCAACTTCCGGATCCGGGGAACCCGGCCCCCTCCCCCTTCGTCCAATCCGCAAGCTGCCGGATGAGTCTCCGCAGTGCGGTGTCGGCCTCGCTGCTGGCTGCGATCGCTGACCACCCTCTCCGCCGCCTGCGGCCGGCAGCATGCCGTCACCGGCGCGCCCCCCTCCAACTGCGCCGGTGACGGCCCCGACCCGGGTTACTGTGCACACCCTTGACTGGAAGAAACTTCCTGGATATTCGTGACTCCTCGGAAGTTTCCTTCACCAGGGAAGGAGCGCACGTGCGCGACTCCAGCACGGGAAACACAGGAAACACCGCCAGACCGGACAGACCGGCGACACCGACATCACCGGTGACTTCGCCGACTCCGTCCCGGCGTACGGTTCTCGCCGCCACCGCGGGCGTCACCGCCGCACTCGCCACCGGCACCTCCGCGTACGCCGAAGGCACCCGTCCCCACGACGACAACAAACTCCGCGCCCTCATCTCCCGTATGACGCTGGAGGAGAAGGTCGGCCAGCTCTTCGTGATGCGCGTGTACGGCCACTCCGCCACCGCGCCCGACCAGGCCGACATCGACGCCAACCTCAAGGAGATCGGCGTCCGCACGGCCGCCGAGCTGATCGCCAAGTACCGGGTCGGCGGGATCATCTACTTCGCCTGGGCGCACAACACCCGGAACCCCCATCAGACAGCGGATCTCTCCAACGGGATCCAGAAGGCGTCCCTCGACCAGCCGCGCGGGCTGCCCGTTCTCGTCTCCACCGACCAGGAGCACGGGATAGTGGCACGCGTGGGCAAGCCCGCGACGCTGTTCCCGGGCGCGATGGCCATCGGCGCGGGCGGTTCGCGGTCCGACGCCCGCACCCTCGGCCGTATCGCCGGTGCCGAACTGCGCGCCATCGGCATCCGCCAGGACTACTCCCCCGTCGCCGACGTGAACGTCAACCCGGCCAACCCGGTCATCGGCGTACGCTCCTTCGGCGCCGACCCGGACGCGGTGGCCGGTCTGGTCGCGGCCGAGGTGAAGGGGTATCAGGGATCCGGCGTCGCGGCCACCGCCAAGCACTTCCCCGGCCACGGCGACACCGCCGTCGACAGCCACTACGGCTTCCCCGTCATCACCCACAGCCGCGAACTGTGGTCGGAGCTCGACGCCACGCCCTTCCGGGCCGCCATCCGCGCCGGCATCGACTCGATCATGACCGCGCACATCATGGTCCCGGCACTCGACCCGGCCGGCGACCCGGCCACCCTCTCGCGCCCGATCCTCACCGGCATCCTGCGCGAGGAACTCGGTTACGACGGTGTCGTGGTGACGGACTCGCTCGGTATGGAGGGCGTACGGACGAAGTACGGCGACGACCGCGTCCCCGTCCTCGCGCTCAAGGCAGGTGTCGACCAGCTCCTCAACCCGCCCTCCCTGGACATCGCGTGGAACGCGGTCCTGAACGCCGTACGCGGCGGTGAGCTGACCGAGGCCCGCCTCGACGAGTCGATCCTGCGTGTCCTGCGCCTCAAGTCCAAGCTCGGGCTGCTGACCGACCCGTACGTCACCGACGACGGCGTCGACCGCGCGGTCGGCACCCCGGCGCACCTCCGGGCGGCCGACCGGATCGCGGAGGGCACGACGACCCTGCTGGTCAACAAGGAGGGCCTGCTTCCGCTGTCCCGCCGGCGCACCCCGAAGCTGCTGGTCGTGGGCGCCGACCCCGCCTCCCCCTCACTCTCCGACGGGCCGCCCACCACCGTCCTCGCCGCCGCCCTCACCGAACTCGGCTTCACCGCCACCGCCCTGTCCACCGGCATCACGCCCTCGGCGGCGACGATCGCCAAGGCGGTCGCGGCGGCTGAGGACGCGGACGCCGTCGTCGTCGGGACGTACAACGTGTCGGCGACCAGTTCCCAGAAGACCCTCGTCGAGCAACTCGTCGCCACCGGCGTCCCGGTGGTCGCGATCGCCATCAGGAACCCGTACGACGTCGCCCGGTTCCCCGGCGTGGGTGCCTACGTGGCCTCGTACTCCTGGACGGACGTGGAACTGCGCGCCGCCGCCCGGGTGATCGCCGGCCGGGTGAACCCGCGCGGCACACTGCCGGTGCCGGTGCAACGGGCGGACGACCCGGCGCAGGTGCTGTATCCGATCGGGTACGGCTTGACGTACTAGACGTACGCCATCGGAGACGGACTGACGTACGAGACGTACGTCGCACACCTCGCGCACCGCCCCCAATCGGCGCAAAGGACCCCACATGTCTGGCGTGTGCCCGCTGCGGCGGGTCACGCTGGGCGGGGGTATCGGGGGGAGCCATGCGAGGCAGTGCGTTGTGTGGGCGTTCCGTTGGGGCGGTGTGCGTGCTGGTGCTGGCCCTGGCCGTGCTCTGCGGATGCCAGCGCTGGTCCGGATCCGACTCCGGCGACGACGCGGCCGGCCCGACGCCGTCCTCGACGCGGCCCTCCGGATACGGGGCGGTGTTCCTCGCCGTCGAGGAGTGCAGCTCCTTCGGGACGACCAGCTTCACGGAGGTGTCCTGCTCCAGTGAACGGGCGGCGGCGCGGGTGATCGCCCGCTACGACGGCAAGGTGGCGGACGGCCCGTCCTGCCCCGCGACCACGGACTTCGTCCTGCACATCAGCCAGACCGCGCCCGCCTCCGACGAGGACGGCGACGGCGCGGTCCCCCAGGGCTACGCCTGTATGCGGGGGCTCCAGGCCCCGCACCCCGGCGACCCGGGCGGCGGCGGGGGCCCGCGCACCATCGTCGGCGACTGCGTCTACAGCGCGGGCGGCGGCCAGGTCCGCGAGACGGCCTGCGACGGCGAGGGCAGGAAACCCCCGGAGTACCGCGTGACGTCGGCCGTGACCGACCGCGCCAAGTGCCCGGCGGTCACGGCTCTTTACGTCCAGCTGGGCGGAAGCAAGCCGGTGGGCTGCGCCCGCCCGGTGTAGCCGGGGGCGGACGCAGCCGGTGCGTTGTTACGGGCGCAGCGTCATCTCGCGCTGCACGTCGTGCCGGTCGAGCTTGGCGTCGTAGCGAGCCAGCGGCTTCGCGGCCGACGGATCGGACTGGACCGCCGCCGACGCGACGCCCGCCCACTCCAGGATGCGGGCGGTGGCGAGGGCCTTCTCGTCGGCGACGAGACCGGCGACGTTGGCGCCGTGGTTCAGGCCCGGTGCCGTGAAGACATACGAGTCACGCGCACCCGCCCCGAGGCGGAAGGGCTCGGCCCCCCACGGGTCGTTCTCGCCGTAGACGTAGAGCATGTGGTTGGCGTGGTGGCGCACCCAGGTGTCCACGTCGCGCATCGCCCACGGCTGGAACTCCATCGGGATGGAGCGCGGCACGAAGTTCCGGGGCGGCTGGTAGCTGTACCGGATGTACATCTTCTCGATGTGCGGGAAGTGGATCGTCGGCGCGCCGAGCTGCGTACCCGCCTGGTAGTAGTACGGCGTGTACGTCGTCAGGCCCTGGTCGGTGTAGGCCGAGAAACCGGAGATGCCGTCCACCGACGCCCAGATCTCGTCGTCGGTCGCGTGCGCCGCGTCCGCCGGGATCGCGTCGCAGTCCGACAGCAGGCTGTACTGCCAGAAGCCCCAGACGTAGTCCAGCACGACCGCCTCGTACGCCTTGTCCAGGCTGCCGATCGTGTCGAATGTGAAGCCGTTCTCGGCGGCGAACGCCTCGTACTTCTTCTCCAGCGGCTCCCGGCGCACCAGCGCCTCGCGCTGTACGGCGTTCAGCTTGTCGCGGCACTCCTTGGTGCCGACCTTCGCGAAGAAGCGGTCGTAGGCCGAGTCCTCCTTGTTCACCACGTCGTTGGGGGCGACGTACGCGACGACGCCGTCCATGTCACGCGGGTAGAAACGCTCGTAGTACGTGGCGGTCATGCCGCCCTTGGAGCCGCCCGTGGAGATCCACTTCTTGCCGTAGATCTGCTTGAGGGCCTTGAAGATGCGGTGCTGGTCGCTGGCCGCCTGCCAGATGTCGAGGTTGGACCAGTCGGCCGGGTCGGGCCGGGACGGAGTGAAGAAGCGGTACTCCATCGAGACCTGGTTGCCGTCCACGATCTGGGTCGGCTCGCGGCGGCTGGGGTTCACGGAGACGTTGTAGCCGCCGGTGTAGAAGACCGTCGGGCGTGCGGTGTCCTTGTGCAGCACGGTGATCCGCTGCTGGAACGTGCCCTTCGACGGGTGCCGGTGGTCGACCGGCTGGGTGTAGTTGAGGACGAAGAACCGGTAGCCGGTGTACGGCTTCTCCTCGATCAGGCTCATGCCCGGTATCGCCAGGAGCCGGTCCTTGATGTCCTCGGTGGTCGTTCCGTTGGTGTCGGTGGCCTCCGGCTGGGCGGCGGTGGCCGCCCCGGCCGTGCTCATCGTGCCTATGAGCACGGTGAGCGCCAGCAGCCATCTGAGCGCCTTGCGCATGCACCCTCCCCTGGGAATACGCAGATGTCCGCCGGAAGCTATCGGAGCAACTCACAGGTACACCAGGGGAGATGGGCTGTTTTTACCCGGGGGAGACTCCCGGACCCCCGTCCCGTGCGAAAGCGGTGACTCAGCAGAGGATCCAGCCGGAGTCCACCGAGCCCGATCCGACCGAACCCTTGACGCGGACGCAGCGGCGGCCCGCGTGCACGGTCACCGGGCCCGCGTGATGCTCGAAGTTCCCCCGGTCGACCACCGGCCGGCTGCCGCGCGCCTGCACGCTCACCGACATCGGCTTGCGGGACCCCTGCCGCTTGGGGAAGGTGACGGCGCAGACGTAACCGCCGCGCTTGTAGACCTGCACGGACCCGGTCGAGAAGGGCAGCGTACGGACCTTGCGTCCCGAACAGTACGAGGTGGCCGCCTCCGCGCTGCCGGGGCTCACGAGCGCGAGCAGCCCGGACGCGGTCAGCACGGCCACGCCGAGCGCCAGCCGTCGGCGTATCGCACCACTGTTCACTGTCGTCCCTCCCGCAGCAATCAGCGTACGCGTGTACGGACGCGGGACGTACGGCGGATGGTTGCTCTCGCCGCCGATCCGCCTACTGGCGTCAGGAAGTGGAGCCCGCGGGCGTCAGGCAGTGGAGCCGACCGGCTCCTCCGGCTCCGGCGCCCCCACGAACGTCCGCCACAACTCGGCGTACTGGCCGTCGAGTCGCAGGAGCTCGTCGTGCGTGCCGTCCTCCGCCACCCGCCCGTTGGCCATGACCACGACGCGGTCCGCGCGGGCGGCCGTCGTCAGCCGGTGGGCGACGATCAAGGTGGTGCGCGCGTAAGCGCTCGTTGAGGGGTGGTGGTCGGGCGACGGGCGGGCCGTACGCCGTCCGGCGAGGCGGTCCGTCGCCTGGTTGACCAGCGCCTCCGTGGCCAGGTCGAGGGCAGCCGTGGCCTCGTCGAGGAGCAGGACGTCCGGGTCGACGAGTTCCGCGCGGGCGAGGGCGATCAGCTGGCGCTGGCCCGCGGAGAGGTTGCGGCCGCGCTCGGCGACCTCGTGGAGGTAGCCGCCGTCGAGCGTGGCGATCATGTCGTGCGCGCCGACCGCGCGGGCCGCGGCCTCCACCTCGGCGTCGGTGGCGTCGGGGCGGCCGTAGGCGATGGCGTCACGGACCGTGCCCTGGAAGAGGTATGCCTCCTGGGGGACGACGCCGAGCCGGTGCCGGTACGAGGTCAGCTCCAGCGACCGCAGATCCGCTCCGTCGGCCGTGACGCGCCCGCCGGTCGGGTCGTAGAACCGGGCCACCAGCTTCACCAGGGTCGACTTGCCCGCGCCGGTCTCGCCGACGAAGGCGACGGTCTGCCCGGCGGGTATGCGCAACGACACGCCGCTGAGGGCCTCTTCCGCCTCGTCCGAGGAGCCGTACGCGAAGTCGACGTCCTCGAAGGCGATCTCGCCCCGCAACGACAGGACCTTCAGCGGTTCGTCGGCCGCCTTCGTCGACGTCGGCTCCCGGAGCAGCTCCTGGATGCGGCCCAGCGAGACCGTCGCCTGCTGGTACCCGTCGAAGACCTGCGAGAGCTGCTGCACGGGCGCGAAGAACAGGTCGATGTAGAGGAGGTAGGCGACGAGCGCGCCGGCCGTCAGCGTCCCGGCCTCGATCCGGTGGGCCCCGACCATCAGGACGGCCGCCGCCGCGACCGACGCCAGCAGCTGTACGAACGGGAAGTACACCGATATCAGCCACTGCCCGTGAATACGCGCCTTGCGGTAGCTGTCGCTGCCCTCCGCGAACCGCCGCCCGCCCGAGCGCTCGCGCCGGAAGGCCTGCAGGATCCGCAGCCCGGAGACCGACTCCTGGAGGTCGGCGTTGACCACCGACACCCGCTCACGGGCGAGTTCGTACGCCTTCACGCTCGCCCGGCGGAAGAAGAACGTTCCGATGATCAGCGGCGGCAGCGACACGAAGACGACCAGCGCCAGCTGTATGTCGATCACCAGCAGCGCGGCCATGATGCCGAAGAAGGTGACGACGGAGACGAAGGCGGTGACCAGACCCGTCTGGAGGAAGGTCGAGAGCGCGTCGACGTCGGTCGTCATCCGGGTCATGATCCGGCCCGTCAACTCCCGCTCGTAGTAGTCGAGTCCGAGGCGCTGCAACTGCGCGAAGATCTTCAGCCGCAGCGAGTACAGGACCCGCTCCCCCGTGCGTCCCGTCATCCGCGTCTCGCCGATCTGCGCCGCCCACTGGACGAGCACCGTGATCAGCGCGAGCGCTGCCGCGGCCCACACCGCGCCGAGCGCGAGCCGGGTGACGCCGCTGTCGATGCCGTGCCGGATCAGCACGGGCAGCAGCAGGCTCATGCCCGCGTCGACGGCGACGAGCCCCAGGCTGACCAGGAGGGGCAGCCCGAAACCGTGCAGCAGCCGCCGCAGTCCGTACGATTCCTCGGGCGTGACGGCGCGTCCCTCGTCGATGGCGGGGGTGTCGGTGGCCGCGGGCAACGCCTTGACCTGGGCGAGGAGTTCGGGGGTGGCCGGCATGCCGTCGAGCGCGTTGCCCTTCGGCTCGCGGTCGCCGGTCCACAGGCGGGGAGTGACCCCGCGCTCGGCGTCGAACTCGGCGTCCAGCTCCGCCCGTACGGAGGTGTCCTCCCGCGGCGCGGCGGGCTGGGCGTGTCCCGGGGAGACGCCGCCCAGCTCGTCCGGGTCGGTGAGCAGCCGGCGGTAGAGCGGGGATCGCTCCTGGAGTTCCTCGTGGGTGCCGATGTCGGCGAGCCGGCCGCCGTCGAGGACGGCGATGCGGTCGGCGAGGTTGAGGGTGGAGCGCCGGTGGGCGATGAGGAGGGTCGTGCGGCCCTCCATGACCTCGGCGAGGGCCTCGTGGATCTCGTGCTCGACGCGGGCGTCGACGGCGGAGGTGGCGTCGTCGAGGACGAGCAGACGCGGGTCGGTGAGGATCGCGCGGGCGAGCGCGACGCGCTGCCGCTGGCCGCCGGAGAGGGTGAGGCCGTGCTCGCCGACCTTGGTGGCGTAGCCGTCGGGCATCTCGGCGATGAACCGGTCGGCCTGGGCGGCGCGGGCGGCGGTCTCGATCTGCTCGTCGGTCGCGTCCGGGCGGCCGTACGCGATGTTGGCGCGCACGGTGTCGGAGAAGAGGAAGGAGTCCTCGGGGACCAGCCCGATCGCGGCGCGCAGCGACTCCTGCGTCAGCTCGCGGACGTCGTGGCCGCCGATGAGGACGGCGCCGTGCGTGACGTCGTAGAAGCGCGGGAGGAGGAGGGAGACGGTGGACTTGCCGGACCCGGAGGAACCGACGACGGCGAGGGTCTCGCCGGACCGGATCTCGAAGCTCAGTCCGTCGAGCACCGGCCGCCCGTCCTCGTATGCGAACGACACGTCGTCGAACTCGACCGTGGCGGGCGCGTCGGCGGGCAGCGTCTTCGTCCCGTCCTGGATGGACGGCTCGGTGTCGATGAGTTCGAGGACGCGCTCGGCACCGGCGCGGGCCTGCTGCGCGACCGTGAGCACGACGGCGAGCATGCGTACGGGCCCGACGAGCTGGGCGAGGTACGCGGAGAACGCGACGAACGTACCGAGCGTGATCTGCCCGCGCACGGCCAGCCAGCCGCCCAGCGCGAGCATCGCGACCTGGCCGAGGGCGGGCACGGCCTGGAGGGCCGGGGTGTACGTGGCGTTGAGGCGGACGGAGCGCATCCGCCCGGCGAAGAGCCGCCGCCCGACCTCGCGCAGCTTCCCGGTCTCCTGCTCCTCCTGCCCGAAGCCCTTCACCACGCGTACGCCGCTCACGGCGCCGTCGACGACGCCCGCGACGGCGGCGGCTTGCGCCTGCGCGTACCAGGTGGCGGGGTGCAGCTTGGTGCGGCTGCGCTTGGCGATGAACCAGAGGGCGGGGGCGACCGCGAGCGCGACCAGGGTGAGCGGCAGGGACAGCGAGGCCATGATCCCGAGGGAGATCAGGAAGAGGAGCACGTTCCCGATGGTCATCGGGAGCATGAAGAGCAGGCCCTGGATCAGCTGGAGGTCACTGGTGGCCCGCCCGACGACCTGCCCGGTGGACAGCTCGTCCTGGCGCCGACCGTCGAGCCGGGTGATCGTCTCGTACATCTCGGTCCGCAGATCGTGCTGGACGTCGAGGGCGAGGCGGCCGCCGTAGTAGCGGCGGATGTAGGTGAGGGCGTAGACGACGACAGCCGCGCCTATGAGCATGCCCGCCCAGGGGGCCATGGGGCGGCTGTGGTCATCGATGACGTCGTCGATGATCACCTTTGTGACCAGCGGGACCAGCGCCAGGACGGCCATGCCGGCCAGCGAGGAGCCGAGTGCCAGGACGACGTCCTTCGGATACCGCCACGCGTACCCGGCGAGCCGCCGTGCCCAGCCGGGCTTCTCCCCCTGTTGCGCTGCCACGCCGGTGCCTTCCTTAGATCCTTGTCCGCCGGAACACACCAACGCTCAACGAACCGGATTTCATCCCTCCGCAACAAAGGGGGCACCCACGGTCGCCGTGCGTCACGCACGGGGTCAGACCACGAGGTCCTTGTGGATGGCCCTGGCCACGCCCTGGATGGTGGCGATGCCGTAGTCCATGGTGCTGTTCCCATGCGTGAGCACGGAGATCATGTAGTCGTGGCCGCCGCCGTTGAACGTGCCGACGCTGTGCACGCGCCAGCCGTATGTGGACCGCGAGAGCCAGCCGTTCTTGACGTGCACGGCCACGGACGAGGGCGCCCCCGCCGGCGTACCCCAGCGCTGCGAGGAGACGACCTTGCCCATCAGCTTGAGGGTGTACGCGCGGGAGTTGTCGCTCAGGACGGAGTTCCTGGCCGTGACGAGGGCAAGCAGCTTCTGCTCGTCCTGGACGGTGATCCGGGTGAGCCCCCAGTAGCCGTTGGCGCCCGGCACGGTCTGGGTCATCCCGGCGGCGGTGAGGAAGCCCTTGATCTTCGTCACGCCCAGCTGCTTCCACAGCGTGCTGGTGGAGGCGTTGTCCGACTTGGTGATCATGGCGGTGGCGAGTTCGGCCTCGCGCGCCGTCAAGTAGCGGTTGTGCTTCTTGGCGTCCCACAGCAGCGTGGCGAGCACCGTCACCTTCACGACGCTGGCCGAGTCGAAGGCGGTGCTGCTCCGCAGGGTGCATCGGGTGTTGGTGCTGCGGTCGTAGAGGCCGACCGCGATCGTGCCCTTGCGGTTCGCGAGCGCCGCGGTGATGTCCTTCTGCAGCTTGGTGGCCAGGCCCGCCTGGTTCGACGTACAGCTGACCGTCGGCGTGGTGGCCGCGGCGGCGGGCGCCGCGGCCACGACGATCGGCACGATCACTCCAGCACCGAGGCTCGCTGCGAGCACACGGGTACCCCGGGCTATCCGGTGAGTCATAGAGGCTTCCCATCCCCTGGAACCGATGTGAACACGCCACGCAGGCGCGTTCGCACCGGTTGACTCGCGGAACTGGCCGAAAGTTGTACGGGTGCCGTTCCCGTGCCACCGCTCCCCACGCTCCACACGCCTCAACGCGCGCCCACAGCAGGCGACTTGCCGGTTTCCGACACGGGATGGACATGCCGCGTTCATTCCCAGAAACGCATGTGCATGCCACGCTCCCGAATGTCCCGCTCATTCAATCCGCGTAGATCGGACACCTCCATGCCCGCGACGCTGACACGCCGCCGCTGGAAGCCCCTGGCGCTCGCCACGTCGGCTGTCCTGGTCGGCCTCACTCTCCCCGCGCTGACCGCGACCCCGGCCGGCGCCACGACCACGGCGTACGACGACACGTACTACGCCGACGCGATCGGCAAGACCGGCCCGAGCCTCAAGTCCTCGCTGCACACGATCATCAGCGACCAGACGACGATCTCGTACTCGGCCGTCTGGACCGCGCTGAAGGTGACGGACCAGGACCCGAACAACAGCAACAACGTGAAGCTGCTGTACTCGGGCATCTCCCGCAGCAAGTCGCTGAACGGCGGCGCCACCGGCAACTGGAACCGCGAGCACGTGTGGGCCCAGTCCCACGGCGACTTCGGCACCTCGGCCGGCCCCGGCACGGACCTCCACCACCTGCGCCCCGAGGACGTCCAGGTCAACAGCATCCGCGGCAACAAGGACTTCGACAACGGCGGCAGCTCGTTCACCAACAGCGGCGGCAGCCTCACCGACTCGAACTCCTTCGAGCCGCGCGACGCCGTCAAGGGCGACGTGGCCCGCATGATCCTCTACATGGCCGTGCGCTACGAGGGCGGCGACAGCTGGCCCGACCTGGAGCCGAACGACGCGGTCACCAACGGCAGCGTCCCCTACCACGGCCGCCTCTCGGTCCTGAAGCAGTGGAACGACGAGGACCCGCCGGACGCCTTCGAGGAGAACCGCAACCAGGTCATCTACGACACCTACCAGCACAACCGCAACCCGTTCATCGACCACCCGGAGTGGGTCGAGTCGATCTGGTAACCGGTGCCGCGAGCTGAACACCCCCTGTTCTACGGGGTGTTCAGCTCAATCCCGCGAGTTCAGCCCTCCCGCAACGCGAACCACAGCTCCATCCGCACGTCAGGGTCGTCGAGGTCCATCCCCAGCAACGCCGCGCACCGCGCGATGCGTTGGCGGACGGTGTTGCGGTGGACGGACAGGGCCACCGCCGTGCGGTCCCAGCTGCCGTGCAGGGAGAGCCACGTGCGGAGGGTCTCGGTGAGGGCGGGGGTGGCGGAGACCGGGGCGAGGAGCGCGTGGGCGTGGGCCTCGGCGTCGGCCGGGGGGACGAGGTCCGCGAGGGCGGGGCGCTCGCCGTGGCGGACGAGTGCGGTGCGGGTCGCGCGGGCGCGGGCCAGGGCGCGGGCCGCCTGTGTGTCGGCCGCCGCCCACTCGTGCGGGCCGACGGGCGCGCTGACCCCGCAGGTCCAGCCCGGCTGCGCGGCGGGCTCGCGGTCGCCGGGGACGAGGACGCGTACGACGTCGTCGCCCGCGTCGACCAGCGCGGACCCCAGCGCCGCCCCCAGCGCGGACGCGGAGACGGCGTCCGGCGCGGGGCCGTCCCCGGCGGGCCGCGCGTGCACGACGACCCACCGTTCCCCGCCCAGCAACGGCGCGACCGACTCCGGCTCGGCTCCCAGCAGCAACCGCACCAGGGCCGCCGACCGCGCCGCCCCGCTCACGCTCTGGTGCTCCCCGGTGAGGAGGGAGAGCAGTACAGCGGCGACGGAGGCGATGGTGTGATCCCCGGGTTCCCGACGCGGCGCCGCGACCCCGAGGACGAAGCCCTGCCCGGCGCCCAGCGCGTACGCCGCGAGGTACACCCCACCCACGGTGTCGGTCGCGGAGGAGGGCACGGCCCCCTTCCCCTCCCCGGGCCGCACAACAGCGGCCAGCTCGGCGAGGGACTGCGTGACCGGGAGCGCGCTGTCGGCCCCTGACACCCTCCCCGCCCCCGCCAGCTCCACCCCGTCCGGTCCGTACAGCACCGCCCAGCCCCCCACCCGCTGGGCCAGCTGTCGCAGCACGGCCGGTACCGGGTCAGGGCGCGCCGCCGCGGCCGCCAGGCTCTGCTGGGCCTCCGTCACCCGTCGCAGTTCGGCCAGCCGGGCCTGCGCCATCAGCTGCCAGACCGCCCGCGCGATGCCCGAGAACGTGGTCTGGGGCGGGACCTCCAGCAGCGGAAGGCCGTACGCGTCGCACGCCGCCACCAGCGCCCGGGGAACCGTGTCGTGCACCGGGGCAAGGCCGAAGCCGAGCGCCGCGCCGCCCGCCGCCACGATCCGGGAGACGTAGTCGTCGAAGTAGGTACCGGAGCCGGCGGCCTCCGGGATGTGGACCCCGGCCGTCAGCAGCAGCTCGCCGCCGAGCAGATACGGGTACGGGTCCGCCATCTCCGACGTGTGCACCCAGAAGATCACCGTCGCCTCGTCCACCGGGCCCGCGATCTGGCGCAGGGCCAGGTCATCGCGGGCCAGGAGCGCCGACAGCGGCACCGCGGGCGTGGGGGGTACGGCAGGTGCAGAAGGTGGCTGTGCGTCCGACATGGTGGACGGTTCCTCCATCCGGTCAAGCGGCAGTGGATGAAACGTACACTTCAGTGTCGCTTGCCGGCCACCTAGTGTCATGACCGCCGGCAGCCGCGGGTACGGGCGGATGTCCCCGCGATCAGCCACCGGCCAGTCCCCCACCACTCCCCATAGACCTGCACGACACGCCACCGAGCGCGCGGAGGAGATCCATGGCCGTCGACTACATAGTGATCGTCGTCTATTTGGCCGGCATGCTGGTCATGGGCTGGTGGGGCATGCGCCGCGCCAGGTCCAAGAGTGAGTTCCTCGTGGCTGGGCGGCGGCTCGGGCCCTCCATGTACTCCGGGACGATGGCGGCGATCGTCCTCGGCGGCGCGTCCACCATCGGCGGCGTCGGGCTCGGGTACCAGTACGGGCTGTCCGGGGCCTGGATGGTCTTCACCATCGGCCTCGGCCTCCTCGCCCTCTCCATCTTCTTCTCCGCCCGCATCGCCCGCCTGAAGGTCTACACCGTCTCCGAGATGCTGGACCTGCGGTACGGCGGGCGGGCGGGCGTCATCTCCGGCGTGGTCATGTGGGCGTACACCCTCATGCTCGCGGTCACCTCGACCATCGCCTACGCCACGATCTTCGACGTCCTCTTCGACATGAACCGGACGCTCGCGATCGTCCTCGGCGGCTCGATCGTCGTCGCCTACTCGACGCTCGGCGGCATGTGGTCGATCACCATCACCGACATGGTGCAGTTCGTCGTGAAGACCATCGGCGTGCTCCTTCTCCTTCTCCCCATCGCCGTCGTCAAGGCCGGCGGGTTCAGCGAGATGAAGGCCAAGCTGCCCACCGAGTACTTCGACCCGCTGGGCATCGGCGGCGAGACGATCTTCACGTACGTGCTGATCTATACGTTCGGCATGCTCATCGGGCAGGACATCTGGCAGCGCGTCTTCACCGCGCGCAGCGACAAGACCGCCAAGTGGGGCGGCACCGTCGCGGGCACCTACTGCCTGGTGTACGCCCTCGCGGGCGCCGTCATCGGTACCGCGGCCAAGGTCCTCTACCCGAAGCTGCCCAGTGCGGACGCTGCCTTCGCGACCATCGTCAAGGACGAACTCCCGGTCGGCGTACGGGGACTGGTGCTCGCCGCGGCCCTGGCGGCCGTCATGTCCACCTCCTCCGGCGCACTCATCGCCTGCGCCACCGTCGCGAACAACGACATCTGGTCGCGGTTGCGCGGAGTCGTGAAGCGCGACGGCGAGGAGCATGACGAGGTCAAGGGCAACCGCACCTTCATCCTCATCATGGGCATCGCGGTGATCGGTACGGCGATCGCGCTCAACGACGTCGTCCAGGCGCTGACCGTCGCGTACAACCTGCTCGTCGGCGGCCTGCTCGTGCCGATCCTCGGCGGACTGCTGTGGAAGCGCGGCACGGGGCAGGGCGCGCTCGCCTCCGTCGTCGTCGGCGGTGTCGCGGTCATCGGCCTGATGGCGACGTACGGCATCCTCGCCAACGAGCCCATCTACTACGGCCTGTTGTCCTCCCTGGTCACCTATGTCGTCGTCTCCCTGGCGACCAAGCCGACCGACGCGGCCGTACTCGCCGCCTGGCGCGATCGTCTCGCCGGACGGACTCCCGAACTCGCGTCCGAACCGGTCCCGGCTCACCAGTAGAGTCGGAGCGCGAGCAGTACATACGCGACGAAGCGCAGGAAAGAAGGCAAGGAAAGAAATGAGCAGCAACGAGATGCCCCGCGGGCCCGTCGACTCCTCCCGGATTCCGCGGTACGCAGGTCCCGCGACCTTCGCCCGGCTGCCGCGCCTCGACGAGGTCGGCACCGCCGATGTCGCCGTGGTCGGCGTGCCGTTCGACTCCGGCGTCTCGTACCGGCCGGGCGCCCGCTTCGGCGGCAACGCGATCCGCGAGGCGTCCCGGCTGCTGCGCCCCTACAACCCGGCGCAGGACGCCTCCCCGTTCGCCCTCGCGCAGGTCGCGGACGCCGGTGACATAGCGGCGAACCCGTTCAACATCAACGAGGCCGTGGAGACGGTGGAGGCCGCCGCGGACGAGCTGCTGGGGACGGGCGCCCGGCTGATGACGCTGGGCGGCGACCACACCATCGCCCTCCCGCTTCTGCGCTCCGTCGCGAAGAAGCACGGGCCGGTGGCCCTCCTCCACTTCGACGCGCACCTCGACACCTGGGACACGTACTTCGGCGCGGAGTACACGCACGGCACGCCGTTCCGCCGGGCGGTCGAGGAGGGAATCCTGGACACGGAGGCCCTCTCGCACGTCGGCACCCGCGGCCCGCTGTACGGCAAGCAGGACCTCACCGACGACGAGAAGATGGGCTTCGGCATCGTCACGTCCGCCGACATCTACCGTCGCGGCGCGGACGAGGTCGCCGACCAGCTGCGCCAGCGCATCGGCGACCGCCCGCTGTACATCTCCATCGACATCGACTGCCTCGACCCGGCGCACGCGCCCGGCACCGGCACCCCCGAGGCGGGCGGCATGACCTCCCGCGAACTCCTGGAGATCCTGCGGGGGCTGGCGTCCTGCAACCTGGTCTCGGCCGACGTCGTGGAGGTCGCCCCGGCCTACGACCACGCCGAGATCACGGCGGTGGCGGCGTCCCACACGGCTTACGAGCTGACGACCATCATGTCCCGCCAGATTGCAGAGGCCCGCGCGAAGTGACGCACGACCACGACCTGGTACTCCGTCCGTCCGCCGCGCAGACGGAGGCCGCGCTGAACCCTCCCCCCGGCCGCAACGGCGGAGACCTGGTCGTGGAGACCCTCTCCGGTCTCGGTGCGACGACCGTCTTCGGCCTGCCGGGCCAGCACGCGCTGGGCATGTTCGACGCCCTGCGCCGGTCTTCGCTCCGGTACATCGGCCTGCGCGTCGAGAACAACGCCGGGTTCGCGGCGGACGCTTACGGCCGGATCACCGGTGAGGCGGCTCCGCTGCTGCTGTCGACGGGGCCGGGCGCGCTGACGTCGCTGGCGGCGTTGCAGGAGGCGGCATCGGCCTCCGCGCCCGTCCTGGCGATCAGCAGCCAGATCCCGACGGCGGGTCTGGGCGGCGGCCGGCATGGCTACCTGCACGAACTCCCGGACCAGTCGGCCTCGTTCAGGGGCGTGGTGAAGTCGGTTCACACGGTCCGTACGCAGTCGCAGATCCCCTCGGCGATCGCCGAGGCGTGGAAGTCGGCGCTGACGGCTCCGCACGGCCCGGTGTGGGTGGAGATCCCGCAGGACGTCCTCCTCGCCGCAACGCACCTGCCGGTGGTCACGGCGATGGACGCGACGCCGGAGGACGTGGTCCCGCGCCCCGAACTGACGGCGGTGGCCGCAGACTTGCTGTCCCACGCCGAGCGCCCGGCGATCATCGCGGGCGGAGGCGTCGTACGAGCGGACGCGTCGGGCAAGCTGCGGCAGCTCGCGGAGAAGCTTCAGGCACCGGTCGTGACGACCTTCGGCGGCAAGGGCGCGTTCCCGTGGACGCACCCCCTCTCCCTCCAGTCCTGGCTGGAGGACCGCCACACCACGGACTTCCTGGAGGACGCGGACGTACTCCTGGTCGTCGGCTCGGGCCTCGGCGAACTCTCCTCGAACTACCACACGTTCAAGCCCCGCGGCCGTGTGATCCAGATCGAGGCCGACCTCGGCAAGCTGGAGTCCAACCACCCGGCACTCGGCATCCACGCGGACGCGCGCCTGGCCCTGCAGGCGCTGCTGGAGACGGTGTCGGAGCGGGCGGACGACACGGCACCGGACCGCGTACGAACGCTGCTCGCGAAGGTCGCCGATTGCATCGCTTCTCAGGAACTCGCCCTGGAACAGGACGTGTTGGCGTCGGTACGCCGGGCGCTCCCGTCCTCGTCCCCGTCCTTCTGGGATATGACGATCCTCGCCTACTGGGCGTGGTCCGCCTTCGACCCACGCGGGGCGAACACCATGCACTCGGCCCAGGGCGCGGGCGGCCTCGGCTACGGCTTCCCGGCGGCGCTGGGCGCGGCGGCGGCCGACCCGACGCGACCGGTGCTGGCGGTCTCGGGCGACGGAGGAGCCCTGTACTCCATCGCCGAACTGGCGACGGCCAGGCAGTACGGCCTGAACGTCACCTGGCTCATCGTCGACGACGGCGGCTACGGCATCCTCCGCGAGTACATGACGGACGCCTTCGGCCAGTCGACGGCGACGGAACTGTCCCGCCCGGACTACGTGGCCCTGGCCGAGTCCTTCGGCGTCCCGGGCATCCACACGTCTCCCGAGACCTTGGAGGAGGACCTCGCCAGGGCCCTGGCCACGCCCGGCCCCTCGGTGGTCGTACTCCCCGCCGTCCTGCGGATGTTCGCGCCGACGCATCTGGGCTGAGGGGAAAGCCGCGGACGCCCCGCCGACTTGGGGCCGTCCGCGGCGCGCGGCGGTCACGGGGAACCCGGAGGCCACTCGGGCAACGTAACTCCGAGTGACGCGTATCCCAGCGCTCGGGACATCGGCCCGGCTTGCGCGGCGCACCGGCACAATGGGAGGCATGCCGATACCCGGGACTCCCAGCCGCGCCGAGCTTGTCGACCATCTCGTACGGACCCGTATCGCGGGCGATGTCGCCACGCCCCGCGAGAACAACCTCTCCCACTACCGCAAGCTCGCGAACGGCGACCGCCACTTCTGGCTCGGCCTGGAGCTCGGTGACCGCTGGACCGACGAGCAGGACGTCCTCGCGGTGATGGCGGAGCGGTGCGGTGTGAGCGACGACCCGGAGTACCGGTACGGGCAGGACACCATCGACCCGGAACTGACCGTGGACGCCCTGGACCGGGCCGCGGCGCGGCTGCGCAAGGCGGCGGCCGGGAAGCAGCGGGTGCTGTTCGCGACCGGTCACCCCGGTGGGCTGCTCGACGTGCATCGCGCCACGGCGGCCGCCCTGCGTGCCGCCGGCTGCGAGATCGTCGTCATCCCGGACGGGCTGCAGACCGACGAGGGGTACGTCATGCAGTTCGCCGACGTCGCCGTGCTGGAGCATGGTGCCACCCTCTGGCACACCCATTCGGGTGAGCCGATGCGTGCGATCCTCGCCGGCCTCGAGCGTGAGGGGCGCCCGCTTCCCGACCTGGTCTTCGCCGACCACGGGTGGGCAGGGCGCGCCGGCCAGCAGGGCATCGACTCCATCGGGTATGCCGACTGCAACGACCCCGCCCTGTTCCTCGCCGAGGCCGACGGCACCGTCCAGGTGACCATTCCGCTCGACGACCACGTCACGAGCCCGCGGTTCTACGACCCGATGACGGCCTATCTGCTGTCCGCGGCGGACCTGGCCTAGGGTGCGGCCGTCGATCCCGGGGCCGGCTCCGCGCGGGCGGCCCCCGGATCACCCACCGGGTCTCACGGCCACGGGTTCAGCCCTTCCTGCCGCCGTTGCGCATACCCCGGCGTCGGGTCCAGGTACACCCGGGTCACCGCCGGGTACGCGGCCCGCAGCCGCTGTTCGGCCTGTTCGCAGGCCCACTCGACCTGCGCCGCGGTCGACACGTCCCTGAAGTCGATCTTCGCCGCGACCAGCGCCTTGTGCGGGCCCTGCACCAGCGTCGTCAGCTGCAGTACGGCCTCCACGTGCTCCACGGCCAGCAGTTCGGCCCGGATCCCGTCCCGCGTGGGCTTGGGGAGGGGACGGCCGATGAGCAGGTCCGCGTTGGCGCGGCCGAGGACCCAGGCGACGTACAGGAGCAGGAGGCCGATGCACAGCGCGGCGATGCCGTCCCAGACGCCCGAGCCGGTGAGCTGGCCGGCCAGCAGGCCGCCCGCGGCGAGCAGCAGGCCCACCAGCGCGGCCGAGTCCTCCATGACGACGGCCTTGAGCGCGGTGTCGGGGGTGCGGCGGAGATAGCGCTCGAGAGGTGCACCGGTGCGCTTCGCTTCCTCTCGCGCCTGGCGCATGCCGGTCCTCAGGGAGTAGCCCTCCAGGACGAAGGCGACGGCGAGCACGATGTACGAGATGAGGGGGTTGCCGAGTTCCTCGCCCATGACCAGGGTGTGGATACCGTCGTACAGGGAGAACACCGCGCCGCCCACGAACGTCGCCACCGCCGCCAGCATCGCCCAGATGTAGCGTTCCGGGCCGTAGCCCAGCGGATGGTCCTCGTCCGCCGGTTTGTCGCTGCGCTTGAGCGCGGTGAGCAGCAGTACCTCGGTGACGGTGTCGGCGACGGAGTGCGCGGCCTCGGACAGCATCGCGCTGGACCCGCTGATGACGCCGGCGACCGCCTTGGCGACCGCGATGCCGAGATTGGCGACGGCGGCGACGATCACCGTGAAGATGCTCCCGCCGCCGCCGTCCTGCGCGTTTTCGGTCATGCCTCAGTCTTACCGAGGGGCGCGGACCACGCCTTCCTGGATCACCGAGATGGCGAGCCGTCCGTCCTGCGTGTAGATGCGGGCCTGGCCGAGGCCGCGGCCGCCGTACGCGGACGGCGACTCCTGGTCGTACAGCAGCCATTCGTCGGCCCGGAACGGGCGGTGGAACCACATCGCGTGGTCCAGGGAGGCCCCGACGACGTCGCCGACGGCCCAGCCGCCGCGGCCGTGCGCGAGCAGGACGGAGTCGAGGAGCGTCATGTCGGAGACGTAGGTGGCGAGCACGACGTGCAGGAGGGGGTCGTCGGAGAGTTTGCCGTTGGTGCGGAACCACACCTGGGAGTGCGGTTCGCGCGGCTCGCCGAACCTGCCGTACGGCGGCTCGTCGACGTACCGCAGGTCGACGGCCTCGCGGGCCTCCAGGAACTTGTCCACGACGTGGTGGTCGAGGTGGTCGTACCCGCTCAACCGCTCCTCGGACGTGGGCAGCGTGGCCGGGTCCGGGGAGGCCGGCATCGGGACCTGGTGGTCGAAGCCTTCCTCGTACTTCTGGAAGGACGCGGACAGGGCGAAGATCGGCTGCCCGTGCTGGACCGCGACGACGCGGCGGGTGGTGAAGGAACGGCCGTCGTTCATGCGGTCGACGGTGTAGACGATGGGCGCGCCGGGGTCGCCGATGCGCAGGAAGTACGCGTGGAGGGAATGGGCGAGACGGTCCTCGGGAACCGTCCGCCCAGCGGCGACGAGCGCCTGGGCCGCGACCTGTCCGCCGAAGACGCGTGGGACGACGGCGGACCGGGACTGGCCGCGGAAGATGTTCTCCTCGATCTGCTCAAGGTCGAGCAGATCGAGGAGACCTTGAAGTGCCTTACTCATGGGATGAGTCTCCCAGCCTCGTGTTACGCCAGGCCGCCGAATGTTACCCACGAGTAGACATCTGGTTGAAAATCACACGACGGGGCGACGTCGTCCGACGTCCTACAGGCCCATGTCCTTGGCGATGATCGACTTCATGATCTCGCTGGTGCCGCCGTAGATGCGGTTGACGCGGTTGTCCGCGTACAGGCGGGCGATCGGGTACTCGTTCATGAAGCCGTAGCCGCCGTGCAGCTGGAGGCAGCGGTCGATGACGCGGTGCGCGACCTCGGTGCAGAACAGCTTGGCGCTGGCGGCCTCGGCGGGCGTCAGCTCGCCCTTGTCCAGGGCCTCCAGGGCGCGGTCGGCGACGGCCTGCGCGGCGTCCACCTCGGCCTGGCAGGCGGCCAGCTCGAACTTGGTGTTCTGGAAGTGGGCGACCGGCTTGCCGAAGACGGTGCGCTCCTGCACGTACTCCTTGGCGAACCGGACGGCCGCCGCGGCCTGCGCGTACGCGCCGAAGGCGATGCCCCAGCGCTCGGAGGCCAGGTTGTGGCCGAGGTAGGAGAAGCCCTTGTTCTCCTCGCCGAGGAGGTCCTCGACCGGGACCTTGACGTCGACGAACGCCAGCTCGGCGGTGTCGGAGGTCTTCAGGCCGAGCTTGTCCAGCTTGCGGCCGACGGAGTAGCCCTCGGACCTGGTGTCCACGGCGAAGAGGGAGATGCCGAAGCGGCGGTCCTCGGCGGTGGGCGCGGAGGTGCGGGCGCAGACGATCACGCGGTCGGCGTGGACGCCACCCGTGATGAAGGTCTTGGCGCCGTTGAGGACATAGTGCGTGCCGTCCTCGGAGAGCTTGGCGGTGGTCTTCATGCCCGCGAGGTCGGAGCCGGTGCCCGGCTCGGTCATCGCGAGGGCCCACATCTCCTCACCGGAGACGAACTTCGGCAGGAACCGCTTCTTCTGCTCGTCGCTGGCGAGCATCTTGATGTACGGCAGGCCGAGCAGCACGTGCACGCCGGAGCCGCCGAAGTGGACGCCCGCGCGGGCGGTCTCCTCGTACATCACGGCTTCGAACTTGTACGAGTCGATGCCGGCGCCGCCGAACTCCTCGTCGACGCGGATGCCGAAGACACCGAGCTCGGCGAGCTTGTAGTAGAAGTCGCGCGGCGCTTGGCCGGCGGCGAACCACTCGTCGTAGACGGGAACGACCTCGGCCTCGATGAAGGCCCGCAGGGTCTCCCGGAACGCCTCGTGGTCCTCGTTGAACACAGTACGGCGCACTACCGCCACCGCCCCTTCCCTGCGGCTGATCCGCCGCCGCTCTCGCGTACCTGGTTGCTCGCCGCCCGGGTTCCTCAATTGATGGTTGCGGACCCATGGCTAAGCGCTTGCTCAGGTATCACGTTACCGGCCGGTCACTACGGCCGTCCAGAGGCATCAGGCCGGCGAGACGCTCATCACTCCCCAGCCGCCGCGAAAGCCCCCCGCGCCATCCGGTGCAGGAGCGCGGCGGTCCCCGCACGCCCCGGCAGCGAGCCCGGCCGCCCCAGGTGCGGCGTCGAGTTCAGCAGCCCGAAGACCGAGTGCACGGCGGAGCGGGCGGTGGGCTCCGCCAGCCCCGGATACACCTCGCGCACGACCTCCACCCACAGCTCGACGTACTGCCGCTGGAGCTGCCGTACGAGCTTGCGGTCACTGTCCCGGAGGCGGTCCAGCTCGCGGTCGTGCAGGGTGATCAGGGGGCGGTCGTCGAGTGCGAAGTCGATGTGCCCCTCGATGAGCGAGTCGAGGAGCGTCTCGGGGTTCCCGTCGGCCTCCGCCACCCGGCGCTTGCCGCCCGTGAGCAGTTGCCCGCTGATCCCCACCAGTAGCTCGGCGAGCATCGCGTCCTTGCCGGCGAAGTGCCGGTAGAGACCGGGGCCGCTGATGCCGACGGCCGCTCCTATCTCATCCACTCCAACGCCGTGGAAGCCGCGCTCGGCGAAGAGCCGGGCGGCTTCCTTGAGGATCTGCTCGCGACGGGTGGGGGCGTCGGTTCTCGTGGCCATGGAAGCAATTCTAGACAGGGAGGTTAGCGGTCGTTAACCTGAAGGAAATGCGTTAACGCTCATTAACTGGTGGACCACTGGGTGAGGGGACCGCAGGATGCACGAGGCACCGGAGCTGACGAGCGCGGCAGACCCCGCGTCGGAGGCCTGGCGGGCCAACGAGGCGGCGCACCGCGCGCTGGGCGAGGAGCTGCGCCGCAAGCTGGCCACGGCCCGGCTCGGCGGCGGCGAGAAGGCCCGCGCCCGGCACACCGCGCGCGGCAAGCTGCTGCCGAGGGACCGTGTGGACACGCTCCTCGATCCCGGCTCGCCCTTCCTGGAGCTGGCGCCCCTCGCGGCCGACGGGATGTACGACGGGCAGGCACCGGCCGCCGGAGTGATCGCCGGGATCGGGCGGGTCAGCGGCCGCGAGTGCGTGATCGTCGCCAATGACGCCACCGTCAAGGGCGGCACGTACTACCCGATGACGGTGAAGAAGCACCTGCGCGCCCAGGAAGTGGCCCTCGAGAACCGCCTCCCCTGTGTGTACCTGGTCGACTCGGGCGGGGCCTTCCTGCCCATGCAGGACGAGGTCTTCCCCGACCGCGAGCACTTCGGGCGGATCTTCTACAACCAGGCGCGGATGTCGGGCGCCGGCATCCCGCAGATCGCGGCCGTGCTCGGTTCCTGCACGGCGGGCGGCGCGTATGTCCCGGCGATGAGCGACGAGGCCGTGATCGTGCGCAATCAGGGCACGATCTTCCTCGGCGGGCCGCCGCTGGTGAAGGCCGCCACAGGTGAGGTCGTGACCGCCGAGGAGCTGGGCGGCGGCGAGGTCCACGCGCGCGTGTCGGGCGTCACCGACCACCTCGCGGAGGACGACGCGCACGCGCTGCGGATCGTCCGGAACATCGCGGCCACGCTCCCCGCGCGCGGCCCGCTCCCCTGGTCCATGGAGCCGTCCGCCGAGCCGAAGGTGGACCCGTACGGGCTGTACGGCGCGGTGCCGGTCGACTCCCGCACCCCCTATGACGTACGCGAGGTCATCGCGCGCGTGGTCGACGGTTCGCGGTTCGCCGAGTTCAAGGCGGAGTTCGGGCAGACGCTGGTGACGGGCTTCGCCCGGATCCACGGCCACCCGGTCGGGATCGTCGCCAACAACGGCATCCTGTTCTCCGAATCGGCCCAGAAGGGCGCCCACTTCATCGAGCTGTGCGACCAGCGCGGCATCCCGCTGCTGTTCCTGCAGAACATCTCGGGGTTCATGGTGGGCCGCCAGTACGAGGCCGGGGGCATCGCCAAGCACGGCGCCAAGATGGTGACAGCGGTCGCCTGCACGAGGGTCCCGAAGCTGACGGTCGTGATCGGCGGCTCGTACGGCGCGGGCAACTACTCGATGTGCGGCCGGGCGTACGGACCGCGCTTCCTGTGGATGTGGCCCAACGCCAAGATCTCCGTGATGGGCGGCGAGCAGGCCGCGTCGGTCCTCGCGACCGTCAAGCGCGACCAGTTGGAGGCGCGCGGGGAATCCTGGCCCGCCGAGGACGAGGAAGCCTTCAAGGACCCGATCCGTGCGCAGTACGAGCGCCAGGGGAACGCCTACTACGCGACGGCCCGGCTCTGGGACGACGGTGTGATCGACCCGATGGAGACCCGGCAGGTGCTGGGACTCGCCTTGACCGCGTGCGCCAACGCCCCGCTGGGTGACCCCCAGTTCGGCGTCTTCCGGATGTGAGGGTGGGAATGTTCGAGACAGTCCTTGTGGCCAACCGGGGCGAGATCGCCGTACGGGTCATCCGCACCCTGCGGTCGCTCGGCGTGCGCTCGGTGGCCGTCTTCTCCGACGCGGACGCCGACGCCCGGCACGTCCGCGAGGCGGACACGGCGGTACGGATCGGTCCGGCGCCGGCGGCCGAGAGCTATCTGTCCGTGGAGCGGCTCCTTGAGGCGGCGGCGCGGACGGGCGCGCAGGCCGTGCACCCCGGGTACGGCTTCCTCGCGGAGAACGCGTCCTTCGCGCGCGCGTGCGCCGACGCGGGGCTGGTCTTCATCGGACCGCCCGCGGAGGCGATCGACCTCATGGGCGACAAGATCCGCGCCAAGGAGACGGTGAAGGCGGCCGGGGTGCCGGTCGTTCCCGGCTCGTCCGGCAGCGGCCTGACGGACGCGGAGCTGGCCGACGCCGCCCGCGAGATCGGCATGCCGGTGCTGCTGAAGCCCAGCGCGGGCGGCGGCGGCAAGGGCATGCGACTGGTGCGGGACGCCTCGATACTGGCCGACGAGATCGCCGCCGCCCGCCGCGAGGCCCGCGCCTCCTTCGGCGACGACACCCTGCTCGTCGAGTGCTGGATCGACCGCCCCCGCCACATCGAGATCCAGGTCCTGGCGGACGGCCACGGCACGGTCGTGCACCTGGGCGAACGCGAGTGCTCCCTCCAGCGCCGCCACCAGAAGATCATCGAGGAGGCGCCGAGCGTGCTCCTCGACGCCGGCACCCGCGCCGCGATGGGCGAGGCGGCGGTCCAGGCGGCCCGCTCCTGCGGCTACGAGGGCGCGGGCACGGTGGAGTTCATCGTGCCGGGCGGTGACCCGTCGTCGTACTACTTCATGGAGATGAACACCCGCCTCCAGGTCGAGCACCCGGTCACCGAGCTGATCACGGGTCTCGACCTGGTGGAGTGGCAGCTGCGGGTGGCGGCGGGCGAGCATCTGCCGTACGAGCAGCGGGACATCACGCTCACCGGGCACGCGGTGGAGGCGCGCATCTGCGCGGAGACCGTGTCCATTAAAGCGGGCGCGCGCGGGTTCCTCCCGTCCGGCGGGACGGTGCTCGCACTGCACGAGCCCCAGGGCGACGGCGTCCGCACCGACTCGGGGCTGAGCGAGGGCACGGAGGTCGGTTCGCTGTACGACCCGATGCTGTCCAAGGTCATCGCGTACGGGCCCGACCGCGCGACCGCGCTGCGCAAGCTCCGGGCGGCCCTCGCGGAGACGGTGACGCTGGGGGTGCCCACGAACGCGGGGTTCCTGCGGCGGCTGCTGGCCCATCCGGCCGTGGAGGCGGGGGACTTGGACACGGGACTGGTGGAGCGGGAGGCCGACGCGCTGGTCCCGGACGGCGTACCGGACGAGGTGTACGCGGCGGCAGCGATGCTGCGCCACGCCGCCCTCCGCCCGAAGGGCTCCTCCATCTGGGTCGATCCGTTCTCCGTACCGGACGGCTGGCGCCTGGGCGGCGAACCCGCCTGGACACCCCACCACCTGCAGGTGCCGGGGCACGATCCGGTGACCGTCCGCGTGCGCGGCACGGCGGGCGGCGGCGTCGAGCTGCTGCGTGACGGCCAGGAGACTCCGCTCCAGGGGGCAGCGGGCCCGGACGCCGGAGCGAAGACCCGGTTCACGTTCCGGCTCGACGGTGTCGCCCACACCTTCGCCGCCCTGCCGGCAGGCACATGGCTGGGCCGCGACGGCGACGCCTGGCACGTGCGCGACCACGACCCCGTGGCCGCGTCCCTCGGCGGCGCCGCCCATGCCGGGGCCGACTCGCTCACCGCACCCATGCCCGGCACGGTGACCGTCGTGAAGGTCGCCGTGGGCGACGACGTGACCGCCGGGCAGAGCCTGCTGGTGGTCGAGGCGATGAAGATGGAGCACGTCATCTCCGCGCCGCACGCCGGGACCGTCAGCGAGCTGGATGTCACGCCGGGCACGACGGTCGCCATGGACCAGGTGCTGGCCGTGATCGCACCGCACGAGGAGGCGGAATGACCGTTCAGGGACTGCCCATGGTCGTACCGGCCTCGGATCTGCCCCAGCGGGTGAGGATCTACGAGGTCGGCGCGCGCGACGGGCTGCAGAACGAGAAGGCGACCGTGCCGACCGAGGTCAAGGCGGAGTTCATCCGGCGCCTGGCCGACGCGGGCCTGACCACCGTCGAGGCCACCAGCTTCGTCCGCCCGGAGTGGGTGCCCCAACTGGCGGACGCGGAGGACCTGTTCCCGCGCGTACGGGACCTGAAGGGCGTGCATCTGCCCGTGCTCGTACCGAACGGGCGGGGTCTCGACCGCGCGCTCGCCCTCGGCGCCACGCACATCGCCGTCTTCGCCAGCGCGACCGAGTCCTTCGCCAAGGCCAACCTCAACCGGACGGTGGACGAGTCGCTGGCCGTGTTCGAGCCCGTCGTGGCCCGCGCCAAGGACAAGGGCCAGCAGGTGCGCGGCTACGTCTCCATGGCCTTCGGCGACCCCTGGGAGGGCGACGTCCCCATCCACCAGGTCGTCCGCGTCTGCACGGCGCTGCGGGACATGGGCTGCGACGAGCTGAGCCTCGGCGACACCATCGGGGTGGCCACCCCGGGCCATGTGCTCGAACTCCTCTCCATGCTCAATGAGGAGGGCGTGCCGACGAACGTCATCGGTGTGCACTTCCACGACACCTACGGCCAGGCGCTCGCCAACACCTACGCGGCGCTGGAACACGGCGTCACGACCATCGACGCCTCCGCCGGCGGCCTCGGCGGCTGCCCGTACGCGAAGTCCGCGACCGGCAACCTCGCCACCGAGGACCTCGTCTGGATGCTCCAGGGCCTCGGTATCGACACCGGGGTCGACCTCGGCCGTCTCACCGCCACCAGCGTGTGGATGGCCGAACAACTGGGCCGGCCCAGCCCGTCCCGCACCGTCCGAGCCCTCTCCCACAAGGAGCAGTGATCAACGATGGACCACCGTCTGTCCCCCGAGCTGGAAGAACTCCGCCGTACCGTCGAGGAGTTCGCGCACGACGTCGTGGCGCCGAAGATCGGCGACTTCTACGAGCGGCACGAGTTCCCGTACGAGATCGTGCGGGAGATGGGCCGCATGGGCCTGTTCGGCCTGCCGTTCCCGGAGGAGTACGGCGGCATGGGCGGCGACTATCTGGCGCTGGGCATCGCACTGGAGGAGCTGGCCCGGGTCGACTCGTCGGTGGCGATCACCCTGGAGGCCGGCGTCTCCCTGGGGGCGATGCCGATCCACCTCTTCGGCACGGAGGCCCAGAGGCGGGAGTGGCTCCCCCGCCTGTGCTCCGGCGAGATCCTGGGCGCCTTCGGCCTGACCGAGCCGGACGGCGGCTCGGACGCGGGCGCGACCCGTACGACGGCCCGGCTGGACGCGTCGACGAACGAATGGGTGATCAACGGCACCAAGTGCTTCATCACCAACTCGGGCACGGACATCACGGAACTGGTGACGGTCACGGCGGTCACGGGCCGGGCGGCCGACGGCAAGCCGCAGATCTCCTCGATCATCGTCCCCTCGGGCACACCGGGCTTCACGGTCGCCGCCCCGTACTCGAAGGTCGGCTGGAACGCGTCGGACACCCGTGAGCTGTCCTTCTCCGACGTGCGCGTACCCGCCACGAACCTGCTCGGCGAGGAGGGTCGCGGCTATGCGCAGTTCCTGCGCATCCTGGACGAGGGCCGCATCGCCATCGCGGCGCTCGCGACGGGCCTGGCGCAGGGCTGCGTGGACGAGTCGGTGAAGTACGCGAAGGAGCGGCACGCCTTCGGCCGCCCGATCGGCGCGAACCAGGCCATCCAGTTCAAGATCGCCGACATGGAGATGAAGGCCCACACGGCCCGCCTCGCCTGGCGCGACGCGGCCTCCCGCCTGGTCACCGGCGAACCCTTCAAGAAGGAAGCGGCCCTGGCGAAGCTCTACTCGTCGACGATCGCGGTCGACAACGCCCGCGACGCCACCCAGGTCCACGGCGGCTACGGCTTCATGAACGAGTACCCGGTGGCCCGCATGTGGCGCGACTCCAAGATCCTGGAGATCGGGGAGGGCACGAGCGAGGTGCAGCGGATGCTGATCGCCCGGGAGTTGGGGCTGACGGGCTGACGAGCCGGACGCCGACCGAGGCCTCCACCCGGACCGCCGTGGTGACCTCCACCCCGACCGCCGTGGTGGAGGCCTCGGTGAGGCAGTACACGGCCTGACCGGCTCAAGCGGTCAGCCACGCGCAAGTGAAGGCGTGAAGGCGAAATAGAGAGACATAGTCACCTGGTCCGGCGCCGGCAGGAGCCTGGTGCGACGACCGGGGGTTCCTATGGTCGTCTAGGGTGTTCACATGTTGCTACGACGCATCTCCATATCCGTCGGGCCCAGCAGACTCAACGGCCTGTCGACGAAGGCCGCTGAGCTTCCGCATGCCGGCGGAGGGTGCCGGTGAACAGGCCGCTGAGGGCCGCAGCGATCTTCTGTGGGCTCCTGATGCTCGCCCTGCTGCTGCGTGCGAACTGGCTGCAGTTCGTCAAGGCCCCGGAACTCGCGACGGATCAGGAGAACCGACGGGTTCAGATCGAGCAGTTCGCCACGCCCCGTGGGGACATCATCGTCGGTGGCCGGGCCGTCACCGGATCCACCGAAACGTCGGGCACGGACCTCAAGTTCAAGCGCACCTACCTCAACGGGCCCATGTACGCGCCCGTCACGGGATACGCGTCGCAGGCGCAGGGCATGACGCTGCTGGAGCGGACGTACGACGGGATCCTGACGGGACAGGACGACCGGCTGGCCTTCCAGCGGTTCGCCGACGTCGTCACCGGCGACGGCCGGCGCGCCGGTTCGGTGGTCACGACCATCGAACCGAAGGCGCAGAAGGCCGCCTACGACGGGCTGACCGATCTGAAGGGCGCGCGGGGGGCCGTGGTCGCCCTGGACCCGCAGACCGGGAAGGTGCTGGCCTTGGTGTCGGCGCCCTCCTACAACCCGTCGGTATTCGCGGGCAGTACGTTCAAGGAGTCCGACAAGTTCGTCGCGCTCGGCAAGGACAAGAGCAAGCCGCTGGCCAACCGCGCCCTGCGGGAGACCTACCCTCCCGGCTCCACGTTCAAGATCCTCACCGCGGCGGCGTCGCTGGAGCACGGCGTCGTCACCGACGTCGACGCCCGCTCGGACGCCGTCTCCCCCTACCCCCTGCCGCAGTCCACGAACAAGATCGGCAGCCAGGCGGGCGACGCCGTGTGCAACAAGGCGTCGATGAAGACCGCGATGCAGTACTCGTGCAACAACGTCTTCCTCGACGCCGCGGCCAAACTGGGCCAGGACAAGCTGCGCGAGACGGCCGAGAAGTTCGGCTTCAACAAGGACGTCTACTCCGAGGAGTTCGGCGACCTGCTCGCCACCAAGAGCCTCTACCCGGAGAACCTCGACAAGCCGGGTACCGCGCTCACCGGTATGGGACAGGGCAGCCTCACCAGTACACCGATGCAGATGGCCATGGTCACCGCGGCCCTGGCCAACGACGGCAAGCTGATGCAGCCGTACATCGTCGACGAGGTCCGCGGCCCGGACCTCGGCACCCTGGAGAAGACCCAGCCCGCGGTGATGAGCCAGGCGGTCTCCCCCGAAACCGCTCAAAAGGTCCAGCAGATGATGGAGTTCACCGCCAAGGAGGGCAGCGCCCAGCGCGCGCAGATCGACGGCATCACGGTCGGCGGCAAGACCGGCACCGCCCAGCGTGGTGCCAACGTGGCCGACGAGGTGCCGTACGGCTGGTTCGTCTCCTACGGAAAGAACCCGGACGGCGCCTCCGTCGCGGTGGCCGTCTTCATCGACCCGACCGACATGGACATCTCCCGGGAGGACATCTCCGGAGGCCGTCTCGGAGCACCCATCGCACGCAGCGTCATGCAGGCGGTCCTGCAACGCTGAAGCACGCAACACCCGCGGGACACCATGCCGCCGGCCCAGCGTCTTTGGGCCGGCGGCATGACTGTGC
This sequence comes from Streptomyces dengpaensis, assembly GCF_002946835.1. NCBI lineage: Bacteria > Bacillati > Actinomycetota > Actinomycetes > Kitasatosporales > Streptomycetaceae > Streptomyces > Streptomyces dengpaensis. The sequence goes on along the minus strand of NZ_CP026652.1, from coordinate 5,544,032 downwards.
GGCGCGCGAGAGAGGAGACGGGCCCCACCGGACCCAGCCCTCGAAGCGGGCGGCGCGCGGGGCACCCTCTGGACATCAGCTGAGGTTAGGCTAACCTACCTTCGAACATTGTCCGGCGGGCGCTCCGCCCCGTTCGAAAGCAGCCCTCTCATGCCCAACGCCCGTGCCACCCACCCCACCCGCCGCGGCATCCTCGCCGCGGGCGGCGCCCTCGGCCTCGGAGCCGTGCTCGCGGCCTGCGGCGGCGAAGACAAGAACAGCGGTGGCTCGGACGCGACGAACGCCGCCGCGAAGTCCGGCCCCTGGACCTTCAAGGACGACCGCGGTACGACGGTGAAGACGGACAAGGTCCCGGCGAACATCGTCGCGTTCAGCGGTGCCGCCGCCGCGCTCTACGACTACGGCATCGAGGTCAAGGGCGTCTTCGGCCCGACCGAGACCAAGGACGGCAAGGCCGATGTCCAGGCCGGCGACATGGACATCAGCAAGGTGACGATCCTCGGCAACGAGTGGGGCCAGTTCAACATCGAGAAGTACGCGGGCCTCGCCCCCGACGTGCTGATCTCGACGATGTACGACGACGCGGGCACCCTCTGGTACGTCCCCGAGGAGTCCAAGGCCAAGATCCTGAAGCTCGCCCCGAGCGTCGGCATCTCCGTCTACGACGTGCAGATGCCCAAGTCGCTGGAGCGCATGCTGGCGCTCGCCGAGTCGCTCGGCGCCGATGTGAAGTCCGCGAAGACCGTCGAGGCGAAGAAGAATTTCGAGGCTGCCGCCGGGCGGCTGCGCAAGGCCGCCAAGGCCCGCCCCGAGATCAAGGTCCTCGCCGGTTCGGCGAGCCAGGACATCTTCTACGTCTCCGGCTCGAACCTCTCCATCGACCTGGAGTACTTCAAGGCGCTCGGCGTGAACATCGTCGAGCCGTCGGCCAAGGCCCTCAAGGCCAGCGGCGGCTGGTTCGAGAACCTGAGCTGGGAGAACGTCGACCAGTACCCGGCGGACATCATCATCATGGACGACCGCACCTCGACCATCCAGCCGGCCGACATCACCGAGGCCACCTGGAAGAAGCTGCCCGCCGTCAAGGCCGGCCAGGTCATCGCGCGCACGCCCGAGCCGATCCTGTCCTACGACAAGTGCACCCCGATCCTCGACAACCTCGCCGAGGCCATCGAGAACGCCAAGAAGGTCGCCTGACACCCCCTGCCGTGATCCCCTGACGATGACTCAGGAGCACTTATGACGACGGCCGTAGCCGCCCCGTTCCGTTTCTTCTCCCTCCAGGTCGTACGGACGAGGCGGCTCGGCCCGTCTCTGGCCCGGGTGACCTTCGCCGGGCCCGACCTGAGCGCGTTCCACTCCGACGGACGCGACCAGAGCCTCTCCCTGTTCCTGCCGCACCCGGGCCAGAGGGAGCCGGCCGTCCCTATCGAACTGGGCGACGGCTGGTGGCAGGCCTGGCGCGAACTCCCGGACGATGTACGGGCGGTGATGCGCTCGTACACCCTGCGTGCGCTGCGGCGGAACGCCCAGGGCCTGACCGACGAGATCGACATCGACTTCGTGCTGCACGGCGTCGAGCCGGGCGCCGCGACGCCCGCGGGCCCCGCGTCCCTGTGGGCGTCCCGGGCGACCCCGGGCGACCGTGTCGTCCTGCTCGGCCCGGCGGTCGAGGACAACCGGGCGATCCGTTTCCGTCCGCCCGAGGACACCGACCTCATCGTGATCTGGGGCGACGACACCGCCGTACCCGCCGCCTCCGCCATCCTCGAATCGCTGCCCGTGAACGTCCGCGTCCGCGCCTGGCTCGAGGTCCATCACGCCGGTGACATCCAGGACTTGGCGACCCCGGCCGACGCCGAGATCACCTGGCTCGTACGGGACGAGGGGTCCCCCATGGCCCTCGATGCCGTACGGGCCGCCCAACTCCCGCCCGCCGAAGCGCCGTACGCCTGGATCGCGGGCGAGTCCGGCCAGGTGAAGGAGTTGCGCCGGCATCTCGTGCGCGAGCGCGGGATCGACCGCAGGAGGGTCACCTTCGTGGGCTACTGGCGGCGCGGGCTGACGGAGGAACAACTGCGCGAGCAGGGCGAATAGTTCGAGTGATTCGAAGGCCAGGAGCGCCTCCGCATCGATCCGACAGAGGCGTAGGTCACTGAAGACACACGCTGGGCGAGGTCGAGATCAAACTTAGGCTAGGCTAACCTAAGTCACACATCGCGACTCCGCCCTCTCTCGTCCCGCTCGGACTCTCCCGCACGGAGGACCCCCACATGCGCTCGCACCTGCTCAATGACACGACCGCGGAGCGGTACCGCCGCTTCGTGACCGAAGGAGTCGAGCGGGTGGCGGCCAAACTCGCCACCACCAAGGGCCCGTTCACGGGTGTCACGGTCGACGCCCTCACTCCCCGCATCGAGCAGATCGACCTGGACCGCCCGCTGCACGACACGACCGCGGTCCTCGACGAACTGGAGGAGGTCTACCTCCGGGACGCGGTCTACTTCCACCATCCGCGCTACCTCGCCCACCTCAACTGCCCGGTCGTCATCCCGGCCGTGCTCGGCGAGGCCGTCCTCTCGGCCGTCAACTCCTCCCTGGACACCTGGGACCAGTCGGCGGGCGGCACCCTCATCGAGCGCAAGCTCATCGACTGGACGAACGAGCGCGTCGGCCTCGGCCCGACCGCCGACGGCGTGTTCACCAGCGGCGGCAGCCAGTCCAACCTCCAGGCGCTGCTCCTTGCCCGCGAGGAGGCCAAGCCGGGGCGGGCAGACTGGGAGACCACCGCGCGGGACACCGGGGACAGCCTCGCCAGACTGCGTATCTTCGCCTCCGAGGTCAGCCACTTCAGCGTCAAGAAGTCGGCCAAACTCCTCGGCCTGAGCGCGGACTCCGTCGTCTCGGTCCCCGTCGACCACGACCAGCGCATCCAGACGGTCACGCTCGCCCACGAGCTGGAACGCTGCCGCCGCGACGGCCTCGTCCCCATGGCCGTCGTCGCCACCGCGGGCACCACCGACTTCGGCTCCATCGACCCGCTGCCCGAAATCGCCGAGCTGTGTGCCCAGTACGACACCTGGATGCACGTCGACGCGGCCTACGGCTGCGGACTCCTCGCCTCCCTCAAGTACCGCGACCGCATCGACGGCATCGAGCGCGCCGACTCCGTCACCGTCGACTACCACAAGTCCTTCTTCCAGCCGGTGAGTTCGTCCGCCGTGCTGGTCCGCGACGCCTCCACCCTGCGCCACGCCACCTACCACGCGGAGTACCTCAACCCGCGCCGCATGGTGCAGGAACGCATCCCCAACCAGGTCGACAAGTCCCTGCAGACCACCCGCCGCTTCGACGCCCTCAAGCTGTGGATGACGCTGCGCACGATGGGCGCCGACGGAATCGGCGAACTCTTCGACGCGGTCTGCGAGCTGGCGGAGGCAGGCTGGCAGCGCCTCGCGGCCGACCCGCGCTTCGACGTCGTCGTACGGCCCTCGCTGTCCACCCTCGTCTTCCGCTACATCCCGGCCGCCGTCACCGACCCGGCCGAGATCGACCGCGCCAACCTGTACGCCCGCAAGGCTCTGTTCGCCTCCGGTGACGCCGTAGTGGCGGGCACCAAGGCCGGCGGCAGGCACTACCTGAAGTTCACCCTGCTCAACCCCGAGACCACGGTGGACGACATCACCGCCGTACTCGATCTGATCGCCGGCCATGCCGAGCAGTACCTGGGAGACTCCCTTGACCGCGCTTCCTGAAGCCATGGATAAGACGTACGACTTCGTAGGGATCGGTCTCGGCCCCTTCAACCTCGGCCTCGCCTGCCTCACCGAGCCGATCGCCGAACTGGACGGCGTCTTCCTGGACTCGAAGCCCCACTTCGCGTGGCACGCGGGGATGTTCCTCGACGGCGCCCACCTCCAGACCCCGTTCATGTCGGACCTGGTCACCTTCGCCGACCCCACGTCCCCGTACTCCTTCCTCAACTACCTCAAGGACCAGGGGCGGTTGTACTCGTTCTACATCCGCGAGAACTTCTATCCGCTGCGCGTCGAGTACGACGACTACTGCCGCTGGGCCGCGGACAAGCTGAGCAACGTCCGCTTCAGCACGACGGTGACGGACGTGACGTACGAGGACGACGTGTACGTCGTACGGACCGGGGCCGGCGAGAGCTTCCGAGCCCGTCACCTGGTCCTCGGCACGGGCACCCCGCCCTACATCCCCGAGGCCTGCTCGGGCCTGGGCGGCGACTTCATCCACAACTCCCGTTACCTGCAGCACAAAGAGGAGCTGCGGAAGAAGGAGTCGATCACGCTGGTCGGCAGCGGCCAGTCCGCCGCCGAGATCTACTACGACCTGCTCAGCGAGATCGACGTCAACGGCTACCAGCTGAACTGGGTCACGCGCTCCCCGCGGTTCTTCCCCCTCGAGTACACCAAGCTCACGCTGGAGATGACCTCCCCGGAGTACATCGACTACTTCCACGCGCTGCCGGAGAAGACCCGCCACCGCCTCACGGCCGAGCAGAAGGGCCTGTTCAAGGGCATCGACGGCGACCTGATCAACGAGATCTTCGACCTGCTGTACCAGAAGAACCTCGGCGGCCCGGTCCCCACCCGGCTCCTCACCAACTCCTCGCTGAACAGCGCGCGGTACGACAACGGCACGTACACCCTGTCCTTCCGGCAGGAGGAGCAGGAGAAGGACTACGAGGTCGAGTCGCAAGGCCTGATCCTGGCCACCGGCTACAAGTACGCCGAGCCGGAGTTCCTGAAGCCCGTACGCGACCGGCTGCGCTACGACTCCCACGGCAGCTTCGACGTCGCCCGCAACTACGCGATCGACGTCACCGGGCGGGGCGTCTTCCTGCAGAACGCCGGCGTCCACACGCACAGCATCACCAGCCCCGACCTGGGCATGGGCGCGTACCGCAACAGCTACATCATCCGTGAGCTGCTCGGCACCGAGTACTACCCGGTCGAGAAGACGATCGCGTTCCAGGAGTTCGCCGTTTGACATTTCCCCGCCCCTCAGGGTGCGGGGACTCCCATGGCTCGCACCATGGACTTTCCTGCTTCATCGCCCGCTGCCCATCCGGAGGGTCTCCGTTGAGGACTTACGCGGCCTCCACAGGCCGACACCGCCTGCCCGGCGGCCACACTGTTCTGTGCGGCGTTGTGGTCCCGGTCATGCTGGGTGCCGCAGCCCTCACATGTCCACATTCGGATTCCGAGGGGCAGCGCGTCGCGAAGCAGGCCACACGCCGAGCACGTCTTGCTGGTCGGAAGGAATCGGTCAACAACCACCAATTCGCGCCCGTACCACGCGCACTTGTACTCCATCCGCGCAAGGAGCCACCCATGACCACCGGCCCACAGGTGGGCACCTTCACCTTCCGCCCCCTCGACCCGCTGAAGGACGCCGAGCTGCTGCACGCCTGGGTCACCCACCCCAAGGCCGCCTTCTGGATGATGCAGGACGCCAAGCTCGAGGACGTCGAGCGCGCCTATATGGAGATCGCCGCCGCCGAGCACCACCACGCCCTCCTCGGACTGCACGACGGCGAGCCCGCCTTCCTCATGGAGAAGTACGACCCGGCCCAGCGCGAACTGGTCGGCCTGTACGAGCCCCGGCCGGGCGATGTCGGCATGCACTTCCTGGTCGCGCCGGCCGACACCCCCGTGCACGGCTTTACCCGGGCCGTGATCACCGCCGTGATGGCCCACCTCTTCGAGGACCCCGCCACCGCACGCGTCGTCGTCGAACCGGACGTCGGCAACAAGGCGGTGCACGCCCTGAACGAAGCCGTCGGGTTCGTGCCCGAGCGGGAGATACAGAAGCCGGAGAAGACGGCGTTGCTGAGTTTCTGCACGCGGGAGCAGTTCCGGAAGGCGGTGGCGGCATGAGTCTCGCCGACTCCGTCGCCCACCTCTCCCCCGAGCGCTGGGCCCACGCCAACCGCCTCCTCGTCCGCAAGGCACTCGCCGAGTTCGCCCACGAGCGGCTGATCACGCCGGAGCGTCTCCCGGACAGCCGTTACGAGGTACGCAGTGACGACGGGCTGACCCGCTACCGGTTCACCGCCACCCTTCGTGCCCTCGACCACTGGCAGATCGACGCCGAGTCGGTCACCCGGCACCGCGACGGCGGTGAACTCCCGGTCGCCGCCCTCGACTTCTTCATCGAACTGAAGGAATCGCTCGGCCTGAGCGGCGACATCCTGCCGGTCTATCTGGAGGAGATCTCCTCCACCCTCTCGGGCACCTGCTTCAAGCTCACCAAGCCGCAGATCCCGTCCGCCGAACTCGCGAAGAGTGGCTTCCAGGCGATCGAGACCGGCATGACCGAGGGCCACCCCTGCTTCGTCGCCAACAACGGGCGGCTGGGCTTCGGGGTGCACGAGTACCTCGCGTACGCCCCCGAGACCGCGAGCCCGGTCCGGCTGGTGTGGCTGGCCGCGCACCGCTCGCGGGCGGCGTTCACGGCGGGCGTCGGCATCGAGTACGAGGCCTTCCTGCGGGACGAGCTGGGCGATGAGACAGTGAACCGTTTCTCTGTCATCCTGCGCGAGCAGGACCTCGACCCGGACGACTATCTCCTCATCCCCGTCCACCCCTGGCAGTGGTGGAACAAGCTGTCCGTGACCTTCGCGGCCGAGGTCGCCCAGCGGCACCTGGTCTGCCTGGGCGAGGGCGACGACGAGTATCTGGCCCAGCAGTCCATCCGGACCTTCTTCAACCGGTCGAACCCCGGGAAGCACTATGTGAAGACGGCCCTGTCCGTCCTCAACATGGGTTTCATGCGGGGGCTTTCGGCCGCGTACATGGAGGCGACCCCGGCGATCAACGACTGGCTGGCCCAGCTCATCGACAACGACCCGGTGCTGAGGTCGACCGGTCTGTCGATCATCCGTGAGCGGGCGGCGGTCGGCTACCGGCACCTGGAGTACGAGGCGGCGACGGACCGCTACTCGCCGTACCGCAAGATGCTCGCCGCGCTGTGGCGCGAGAGCCCGGTGCCGTCGCTCCTGGAGGGCGAGTCGCTCGCGACCATGGCCTCCCTCGTCCATGTCGACCACGAGGGCGCGTCCTTCGCGGGCGCGCTGATCGAACAGTCGGGCCTCGCCCCGAAGGAGTGGCTGCGCTACTACCTGCGGGCGTACTTCACCCCGCTGCTGCACAGCTTCTACGCCTACGACCTGGTCTTCATGCCGCACGGCGAGAACGTGATCCTCATCCTCAAGGACGGCGTCGTACAGCGCGCGATCTACAAGGACATAGCCGAGGAGATCGCGGTCATGGACCCGGACGCGGTGCTGCCGCCGGCGGTCGAACGGCTGCGCGTGGACGTGCCGGAGGACACGAAGCTTCTGTCGGTCTTCACGGACGTCTTCGACTGCTTCTTCCGCTTCCTGGCCGCGAACCTCGCCGCCGAGGGCGTCCTGGAGGAGGACGACTTCTGGCGGACGGTCGCCGATGTCGTACGCGAGTACCAGGCGGCCACGCCCGAACTCGCGGACAAGTTCAAGCAGTACGACATGTTCGCCCCCGAGTTCGCGCTGTCCTGCCTCAACCGGCTCCAGTTGCGCAACAACAAGCAGATGGTGGACCTCGCCGACCCGGCCGGGGCCCTCCAATTGGTCGGCAACCTGAAGAACCCCATCGCGGGTCTCTGAACCGGGCGGGGCTCAGGAGACGGTCCTCCTGAGCCCCGCCTCTGTCCCTACGCGGTCGGCCAGGGCACCTGCGGCGACCGGTAGTACCCGATCCCCAGCGCGTCCCACCGCGGCCCTTGCGCCGCGAGCCGCACCTTGTACGTGTCCCAGTCGTGCGTCGAGGCCGGCGACCAGCCCAGCTCGGCGACGCCCGGCAGCCTCGGGAAGGCCATGTACTCGATGTCGGCGGAGGTCACGATGGTCTCCGTCCACAGAGGGGCTTCCACGCCCCGGACGGCCGAACCCGGGGCGCCGGGGAGGTAGTTGCCGGGATCCCAGTCGTACGACCGCTTCACTTCCACCAGCCCCGCCCAGTCGAGGCCCAGCGGGGTGTCGGCCGTGTACTTCATGTCGAGGTAGATCCGGTCGGCGGGCGACAGTACCAGCCCCGTCCCGTTCTGCGCGGCCTTCGCGACCCGCGCCTTCTCCTCGGCGCTCGTGCCGTCGAGCCCCCAGTACTGCGCGAGGGCGCCCTTCGCCGGGGTCGCACTGGTCAGCTGATGCCAACCGATCACCGTCTTCCCGTACTTGGCGACGACCGGCTGGACCCGGTCCATGAACGCCACGTAGTCGGCGTGGCTGGTGGAGTGGGCCTCATCTCCGCCGATGTGGAGGTAGCGGCCCGGGGTGAGCGCGGCCAGTTCCCGGATCACATCGTCCACGAAGTCGTACGTGATGTCCTTGGAGACGCACAGCGAGCTGAACCCGACGTTCGTGCCGGTGTAGAGCGGCGGCGCCACCCCGTCGCAGTTCAGTTCGGCGTACGAGGCGAGGGCCGCGTTGGTGTGCCCCGGCATGTCGATCTCGGGGACGACCTCCAGATAGCGCGAGGCGGCGTACCGGACGATCTCCTGGTAGTCCGCCTTGGTGTAGTAGCCGCCGTCGCCGCCGCCCACCTGCGTGGAGCCGCCGTACGTCGCCAGCCGCGGCCAGGAGTCGATGGCGATGCGCCAGCCCTGGTCGTCGCTGAGGTGCAGATGCAGCTTGTTGACCTTGTAGAGGACCAACTCGTCTATATAGCGCTTGACTTGGCCGACGGTGAAGAAGTGCCGGGAGACGTCGAGCATCGCGCCGCGGTAGCCGTAGCGCGGGGTGTCCTTGATGGTGCCGCCCGCGACGAGCCAGGGTCCGGGCTGTACGGAGTCCTTCTCGACGGCGGCGGGCAGCAGCTGGCGGAAGGTCTGGACGCCGTGGAAGAGCCCGGCGGGCTTGCCGGCCGTGATGGTGACACCGTCCCGGCCGCTGTCCAGACGGTAACCCTCGTCGCCCAACCCCTTCGCGCCGAGGCGGAGTTGGATGGATCCCGGACCGCCCTGGGTGCCGACCGGGAGCCGGTAGCCGGTGGAGGGCCGCAGGATGTCCGCGAGGTACTCGCCCACCCGGCGGGCCTCGCGCGAGTCGTCGACACGTATGCGGGTGTCACCGGTGACGCGGTACGCGGAGCCGCTCGCGTGGACCGAGGCCGGGGCCGGGACCACCTGCCCCAGAGGGGTCGCGGTCCGGTCGGCCGCGGAGGGTGCCGCGCCGACGACAGAGATACCGGCAGCCGCCACAAGCAGCAGCGTACCGAGAAGGCGGGGCGTTCTGTGCTGTCTCACATGCGCTCCCTTCGAATGGGTATAGACCACTCTCCCGCACACCCGGTGAAACAATCCCCCTCATGGCGGAAATCATCCAGCGGGACGGCACGTGGACCTTCGACGGCGACGCACTGCGGCTGACACCGGGACGCGACAAGAACGTCGGCCTTCTCCGCAGAAGCCTGGGTGAACTCACCGTCCCGCTGGCCGCGTTGGCGGGCGTCTCCTTCGAGCAGGGCAAGAAGACCGGGCGGCTCAGGCTGCGGCTGCGCGACGGCGCCGACCCGCTGCTCCAGGCGACCGGCGGCAAGCTCGCCGAGCCGCACGACCCGTACCAGCTCACCGTCGAGTCCGACCGCTACGGCGTCGCCGAGTACTTCGTGGACGAGGTCCGCAACGCCCTGCTGCTCGACCAGGTGCCCTCCGACCCGGTCGACGCCTACCTCCTGCCCGGCCCCTCCGTGCCGCTGTCCGCCTCCGCCGGTGACGGCACGGCAAGCTTCGACGGCGAGCACGTACGCCTGGAGTGGAACTGGAAGACGGAGGAAGCGAAGGCCGCCGCGGGCGCCCGCTCACTCGCCCTGACCGACATCACGGCCGTCGAATGGCATCCCGCGGTCGGCCTGGAGAACGGCTGCCTGCGCTTCACCGTGCGCGGCGCGGCGACCAAGGCCCCGCCGATGTACGACCCCAACTCCGTTGACCTGTGGGGCTTCAAGAAGGACCCGCTGATGGCGCTGGTCGCGGCGGCGGTACAGGCGCGGCTGCCGCATCCGACGGCGCCGCCCGCCGTGACGGACGTACCGGCGAAGGAACTGCCGGGGGTCCCGCGGCCCTCCGCCGAGGCCGACCACGACGCCCTGCTGCGCCGCCTGCGCGAGCTCGGCGAGCTGCACAAGGACGGCGTCCTGACGGACGAGGAGTTCACCCTGGCCAAGCAGGCGGTCCTCAAGCGCATGTGAGACGGCCCGAAGGCGTACGCCAGGGCCTGCGGGACAGGGCTTTCACAGGAAGCTGCCCGATATCGGGCAGGATTCTTGCGAAACAGCCGCCGGTACCCCAGGATCTACCGGGTGCACGACGAACTCGTTGATCATCTCACGCGGTCCTCGCCGCTCAGCCGGGGCGAGGCGCTGCGGGTGATCCAGGACGTGCTCGCCTACTTCGACGAGACGACCGAGGACTACGTCCGTCGCCGCCATCGCGAGCTCCAGGCCCAGGGCCTGGTGAACGCGGCGATCTTCGAACGGATCGAGGCGGACCTGAAATACCGCGCGGTGGCGCCGCCGGAGCTCACGCTCAGGCAGCTGCGCCGCATCGTCTACGGCTAGGAATACCCCTATATGTGCGGAATCGTCGGTTACATCGGCAAGCGTGACGTGGCCCCGCTGCTGCTCGAAGGCCTGCAGCGCCTGGAGTACCGCGGATACGACTCGGCGGGCATCGTCGTCACGACCCCCAAGTCGGCCGGCCTGAAGATGGTCAAGGCCAAGGGCCGGGTCCGTGACCTGGAGGCCAAGGTCCCCGCGCGCTTCAAGGGCACCACCGGCATCGCCCACACCCGCTGGGCCACCCACGGCGCCCCCTCCGATGTGAACGCCCACCCGCACATGTCGGCCGACAACACGGTCGCGGTCGTCCACAACGGCATCATCGACAACGCCGCCGAGCTGCGGAAGAAGCTCGAGGCCGACGGCGTCGAGTTCCTCTCCGAGACCGACACCGAGGTCCTCACCCACCTCATCGCCCGCTCGCAGCAGGAGAAGCTCGAGGACAAGGTCCGCGACGCGCTCCGTGTGATCGAGGGCACGTACGGCATCGCGGTCCTGCACGCCGACTTCCCCGACCGCATCGTGGTGGCCCGCAACGGCTCCCCGGTCGTCCTCGGCATCGGCGAGAAGGAGATGTTCGTCGCCTCGGACATCGCCGCCCTGGTCACCCACACCCGGCAGATAGTGACCCTCGACGACGGCGAGATGGCCACCCTCAAGGCCGATGACTTCCGTACGTACACCACCGAGGGCACCCGGACGACGGCCGAGCCGACCACCGTGGAGTGGGAGGCCGCCTCGTACGACATGGGCGGCCACGACACCTATATGCACAAGGAGATCCACGAGCAGGCCGACGCCGTGGACCGCGTGCTGCGCGGCCGCATCGACGACCGCTTCTCCACCGTGCACCTCGGCGGCCTCAACCTGGACGCCCGCGAGGCGCGCAAGATCCGCCGCGTGAAGATCCTCGGCTGCGGCACCTCCTACCACGCGGGCATGATCGGCGCCCAGATGATCGAGGAGCTGGCCCGCATCCCCGCGGACGCCGAGCCGGCTTCGGAGTTCCGCTACCGCAACGCGGTCGTCGACCCCGACACCCTCTACGTCGCGGTCTCCCAGTCGGGCGAGACGTACGACGTCCTGGCCGCCGTGCAGGAGCTCAAGCGCAAGGGCGCTCGGGTCCTCGGCGTCGTCAACGTCGTCGGCTCGGCGATCGCCCGCGAGGCGGACGGCGGCATGTACGTGCACGCGGGCCCCGAGGTCTGCGTGGTGTCCACCAAGTGCTTCACCAACACGACCGTCGCCTTCGCGCTGCTCGCCCTGCACCTCGGCCGCACCCGCGACCTGTCCGTGCGGGACGGCAAGCGGATGATCGAGGGCCTGCGCAAGCTGCCCGGCCAGATCTCCGAGATCCTGGAGCAGGAGGACGAGATCAAGAAGCTGGCCGCGGAGTACGCCGAGGCCCGCTCGATGCTCTTCATCGGCCGCGTACGGGGCTACCCGGTGGCCCGTGAGGCCTCGCTGAAGCTCAAGGAGGTCTCGTACATCCACGCCGAGGCCTACCCCGCCTCCGAGCTCAAGCACGGCCCGCTGGCGCTCATCGAGCCCGCCCTGCCGACGGTCGCGATCGTCCCCGACGACGACCTCCTGGAGAAGAACCGCGCCGCCCTGGAGGAGATCAAGGCCCGCAGCGGCAAGATCCTCGCGGTCGCCCACCAGGAGCAGGAGAAGGCCGACCAGACGATCGTCGTCCCGAAGAACGAGGACGAGCTCGACCCGATCCTCATGGGCATCCCGCTCCAACTCCTCGCCTACCACACGGCGCTGGCCCTGGGCCGGGACATCGACAAGCCGCGGAACCTGGCGAAGTCGGTCACGGTGGAATAGAAGAGCGGCGGCGGTTTAGCCGCAGAGAACAGACCCCCTGTGTGTGCCACCTTCACACAGGGGGTCGTTCTTTCCAGGGCCAGGGCCGCCCAATGCCCCGGCCCGCGCCTGCTTCAGCCGGTGGCCGTCACCCCCCGGCCGGCGGCGCGTCCGGGCAGTGCGGTGGGCCAGTTGGCGAGCGCCGCCGTGGCCCCGTACCAGGCCAGCAGCCCACTGGCCGCGGCGAACCAGCCCGCGACCTTGCCGAGACCGCTGGAATCGCCGAACTGCCCGATGGCCAGTAGGAGAAGGCCCACGAAGAGCAGCGCGTACGTGCCCCTCGTGAGCAGGGGCGCACCGCTCGCCCCGGCGGTCAGGCTGAGCGCGAAGAGGGCGAACAGGAGCAGGAAGAGGCCGGCGGCGTTGGCGGACATCTGCGTGTCGGAGCCGACACCCCAGGTGAACCAGAACGCGCCGAGTCCGGAGAAGGCCGTACCGGTGAAGGCGTCACGCTCGCGGAAGGCGAACAGACCGGCGACGAAGAGCGCGATGCCACCGATGTAGGTGGCGAGCGAGACGGAGTCGGCTGCCGTGACGCCGTCGATCACCTCGGTGTGTCCGAGCCCGAAGGCCAGCAGGGTGAGTCCGAGCGCGAGGTGGCCGAGGGTCGTGGTGGTGCTTCCCGCAGAGACGTCGTTGTCCACGGCGGGCTCCCTTCTTGCATGTTCGGTTGTGCTGCGTGGTACCGGCCGTGCGGTTGGTCCGGCGACCGGTATGTACCCTTCACAAGGGCACAAACCACCTCTACGCGTGAGTAGATTTGCGCTGCGCCACACGGGAGTTGACGACGCCGAGGACTCATCTCACCTGGGGCAACTTCGAGTTGCGACTCGGCAACGACAGGGTTTACGGAATGACGACCACGGGGCGCTGCGCCCGCTTGGCGAGACGCCCGGCGACGGAGCCGAAGATCCGCCCGACGAGGCCGTGCGTGGAGCCGACGACGATCGCGTCCGCCTCGTACTCCCGCCCCACCTCTTCGAGTTCGTGACAGATGTCACCGCCGCGCTCGACGAGGATCCACGGCACCTCGGCCAGATACTCGGCGCAGGCGAGCTCGAGCCCGAGCACCTCGGTGCGGTGGTCCGGCACGTCGACGAAGACCGGTGGCTCACAGCCCGCCCACACCGTGGTGGGCAGCCGGTTGGCCACATGCACGATGATCAGGCCCGAGCCGGAGCGGTGGGCCATGCCGATCGCGTAGGCGAGGGCACGCTCGCTGGACGTCGAGCCGTCGAAACCGACGACGACGCCGTGCTTGAAGGCGGGATCGCAGGACTGGCGGGGTTCTTCCGCCGCCAAGGGCTCGGCCGCCGTGGGATCGGCGAGCGGGCGCTTGCGGTCCGCGGGATCGAAGAATTCGTGACCGGCCATGGGTATCTCGGCGTTTGGATCCTCGTGGTGGGGACGACAACGATCGGCAGAGCTGTGTCCGGGAATCATCTTCCCAACCGCATACCCCCAAGGGTACGGCGGCACGCCTCCTCTGCCCAGATCCCGCGCGCGCTACGCGGCGTTCCCCGGAGCATGCATGAGAGGCCGCCCGTAACGCAATGGTTGCTGCCCCGTACAGGCGGTTTGTACAGCGTTCACCCAAGGTCAGGGCCGTCCTCGCGCCGCATACCGGCGCCGTACACCGGCGGCCAGACAGTGACCGGCCGGTCGAACACGCGTTGAACCGGTGAGCCACCGCCATGGAGAGCATGGAGAGCACTGGAGTACTAGGGAGCAGACCGTGCCCGGACCCGAGACCGCGCCCGACGCCTCCTCCAGCGCGCCCCCGCCCGCCGGCGCGCGCCCGCCCTCCGGAGCCTGCGGAGCGCACTCCGCGTCGCCGCCCCCCGTACCGGACACCGCGAGCACTGTGGTGCGATGGGCGGTCTTCAGCTGTGTCCTGGTTCCGCTGGTGCTCGTCTGGTACGGCACCTCGCTTGCCGGTGCTGCCGGTACGGCCCTGGGCCTGGCGGCCGTCACCGGGGCCTGCCGGGTGCTGCTGAGGCAGTCCGAGCGGGGCGCGGCGCGGCTGCGCGCCGCGGAGCTCGCCCCGCACCGCGGCCGGCACGGCAGGGGTGGCGCGGGTGTACCGGCCGCGCGCGGCCGGGGTGGCGCGGGCGCGCCGGCCGTGCGCGGCAGGGGTGGTCCGGGGGCTCACAGAGGCGGTCGGCACGGCGGGGGGAGCAAGCCAGCCGACTGACCGGTTTGCGCGCACGCCCCCGTTGGTTTTCAGCCAACTTATGCGCCGCGTGCATCCGTTGGTCGAACGACCCCCCAACCCCCGTTCGACCTGCACCGAAAGGCCCACGCAGGCCTCACGCACCCTATGTGGATTGGCCACGGCCACGAGGCGCACTTCCCTGCGCGGCCCGCGAGTGCAACGCTTCGTGATCGAATGCTTCACGCCAAGTTGCCATGTCGACATTCTGTCGAGTGCCGAACTGGTCACCTTGGCGCTACGGGACACAGTAGATTCGATCTTGTCTTACGGCGGGGGACTCGTGCAGGACCGAGGGGAAACGTGCAGGAGCGACACAACCGAGGAGCCGCGACCACCGAGGGGGGCTTAGCAGGATGAGCCACGACTCCGCTGCCGCGCCGGAAGCCGTGGCCCGGAAGCTTTCCGGGCGACGCCGCAAGGAGATCGTCGCGGTGCTGCTGTTCAGCGGCGGCCCCATTTTCGAGAGTTCCATACCGCTGTCGGTGTTCGGGATTGACCGCCAGGACGCCGGCGTGCCGCGCTACCGGTTGCTGGTGTGCGCGGGCGAGGAAGGCCCACTGCGGACCACAGGAGGCCTGGAACTCACGGCGCCCCATGGCCTGGAGGCGATCTCCCGGGCAGGCACGGTTGTCGTGCCCGCCTGGCGGTCGATCACCTCGCCGCCACCGGAGGAGGCGCTCGACGCGCTGCGCCGGGCGCACGAGGAGGGTGCCCGCATCGTCGGGCTCTGCACCGGTGCCTTCGTGCTGGCGGCCGCGGGTTTACTGGACGGCCGGCCGGCCACGACCCACTGGATGTACGCACCGACACTGGCCAAGCGCTATCCGTCCGTACACGTCGACCCACGAGAACTCTTCGTCGACGACGGAGACGTCCTGACGTCGGCGGGAACGGCGGCCGGAATCGACCTCTGTCTCCATATCGTGCGGATGGATCACGGCAATGAGGCGGCAGGGGCCCTGGCCCGCCGGCTCGTGGTCCCGCCCCGCCGGAGCGGCGGCCAGGAGCGCTATCTGGACCGGTCGCTGCCCGAGGAGATCGGCGCCGACCCGCTCGCCGAGGTCGTCGCCTGGGCGCTGGAGCACCTCCACGAGCAGTTCGACGTCGAGACGCTGGCGGCCCGCGCGTACATGAGCCGCCGCACCTTCGACCGCCGGTTCCGCTCGCTCACCGGGAGCGCTCCCCTGCAGTGGCTGATCACTCAGCGCGTCCTGCAGGCGCAGCGCCTGCTGGAGACCTCCGACTACTCGGTCGACGAGGTCGCGGGCCGCTGCGGCTTCCGCTCGCCGGTCGCGCTGCGGGGCCACTTCCGGCGCCAGCTGGGCTCGTCCCCGGCCGCGTACCGGGCGGCGTACCGCGCGCGCCGGCCGCAGTCCGAGCGGGCCTCGGAGGCGGACGGCGCGATGGGACAGGCCGGACCACCACCGTCCCTGAACCACGAGGGGCCCAGCCCGGTCCCGATGCAGACCCGCCGCACCGCGGCCGCCGGTGCCCTGGGCGCGGCCGCGTCGCTCTCCACGGACCCGGGCAAGCCCGGCCCGGAGCTGTACGTGGCGGGACGGCCGAGCCTGCCGGGGCAGCGCAGCGCGCCGTAGTAGGGCCGTAGCCACGACCGTCGTACGCCTGTCGTACGTGCCTGGCGGGGGCCCGCGCCGTTGTGTGCGGGCCCGCGCCGGGCGCATGGGCGGGTACGGGCGGGTCCGCCTGGCCGGAGCGCGCCGTAGGGTGAGTGTCATGAACGATCGCATGGTGTGGATCGACTGCGAGATGACCGGGCTCTCGCTGTCGGAGGACGCGCTCATCGAGGTGGCCGCGCTGGTCACCGACTCGGAACTGAACGTGCTCGGCGAGGGCGTGGACATCGTGATCCGCCCGCCGGACGCGGCGCTGGAGACGATGCCGGACGTGGTGCGCCAGATGCACACGGCCTCCGGCCTCCTCGACGAGCTGGCCGCGGGCACGACCTTGGCGGACGCCGAGGCGCACGTCCTGTCCTACGTACGTGAGCACGTCAAGGAGCCGGGCAAGGCCCCGCTCTGCGGAAACTCGGTGGGCACGGACAGGGGCTTCCTCCTGCGGGACATGCCCACGCTCGAGGACTACCTCCACTACCGCATCGTGGACGTCTCCTCCATCAAGGAGCTGGCCCGCCGCTGGTACCCGCGGGCGTACTTCAACAGTCCGCAGAAGAACGGCAACCATCGCGCCCTGGCCGACATCCGCGAGTCCATCGCCGAGCTCCGCTACTACCGCGAGGCGATCTTCGTCCCGCAGCCGGGCCCGGACTCGGAGACCGCCCGCACGATCGCGGCAAAGCACGTGCTGCCGGCGGAAGAGTCCGCAGAACAACCCGCGTCGTAGGCCTTTGACGGGGCCCTGACGGGCCCCCGCAAAAGTCGTGCGCGAGCACCCCTTCGGACCCTGTACACTTTTTCTCGGCCGGTCAGGGAAACCAAGACCGGTCGTGGTGGGTGTAGCTCAGCTGGTAGAGCACCTGGTTGTGGTCCAGGAAGTCGCGGGTTCAAGTCCCGTCACTCACCCTTGATGATCAGCCGGTGACCGTCCTGAACGGTCACCGGCTGATCGCGTTCCGGAGGCCGCGCGGCGCTCGCCGCCGCCGAGGAGCGGGCCTCGAAGCCGAGGAGCGGTGGCGTGCCTGCTGCCCGCCGGTCTGCTGCGTGAGGGCGACGGCATCACGGACCCGTCTGGCCGGGTGCTCCGCAGCGACGGCGGTGACGGGTACCGGTAGGCGGGCAGGTCAGGAGGACGACCGCACCACCAGCTCCGCCGGCAACAGCAACTGCCGCGTCTCCAGCCCCCGCGACGCCACGGGGCGCCGGTCCGCGATCTCGCCCAGCAGCAGGTCGGTCATCGCCCGGCCCATCTCCTCGATCGGCTGGCGGACGCTGGTCAGGGGCGGGTCCATGTGGCGGGCGATGGCGGAGTCGTCGTAGCCGACGAGCGCCACGTCGTCGGGGATGCGGCGGCCTTCCTCGCGCAGGACCTGGCGGGCCCCGGCCGCCATGACGTCCGAGCCCGCGAACACCGCGTCCAGCGAAGGACAGCGGGCCAGCAGCTCGGTCATCGCGCGGCGGCCGCCCTCCTCCGTGAAATCGCCGGGGACGATCAGCCGTTCGTCCACCGGGCGGCCCGCGTCGAGCAGCGCGTCGCGGTAGCCGTCGACGCGGCGCTGGGCGCCGAAGACGTCGAGGCGGCCGGCGAGGTGGACGATGGTGCGGCGTCCCTGGGCCATCAGGTGCTCGACGGCCGCGCGGCCCCCTCCGTAGTTGTCGGAGTCCACGGACGGCAGCGTCTCGTCGGCCGAGCGGCGGCCGCTGATCACCGCCGGGATCTCCAGCTGGGAGAGCAGGTCGGGCAGCGGGTCGTCCGCGTGGACCGAGACGAGGAGGACGCCGTCCACCCGGTGGGCCGCCAGGTACTGGGCCAGCCTGCGCCGCTCTTTGTCGCTGCCCGCGAAGATCAGCAGCAACTGCATCTCGGTGTCGGAGAGTTCCGCGCCGACACCGCGGAGCATGTCCGAGAAGTACGGTTCCGCGAAGAAGCGGGTCTCCGGCTCGGGGACGACGAGGGCGATGGCGTCCGTGCGGTTGGCGGCGAGGGCGCGGGCCGCCGTGTTGGGGACGTAACCGAGTTCCGCGACGGCCGCCTCGACGGCGGCGCGGGTCGCGTCGCTGACGCGCGGGGAGCCGTTGATCACCCGGGACACCGTGCCCCGGCCGACTCCGGCCCGCGCGGCGACCTCCTCCAGGGTCGGCCGCCCCCCACTCCGGCCCCGCGCTCCGTGGCCTGCCATGGTCCGCCTCCCGTCACACCGCATTGGCGTGGAATCTAACAGTCGTGTCCTGCGGCTTCGCCTGTCACCGGGTCCGGGGGCGGCCGCCGCGGGCCTCCTTCACCCGCGCCGCCCACCGGACCGGGGCGCGGGCCCCGATGGCAGGGGCCCACACCTCGTATCTCCGGACGGGCCCAAATCCCTTTACCTAACGGGCAGATAACTGAACGCACAACTCCGCGCCCACTCCCTTGACACCCCCGCCCGGACCGACGACTCTTCAACACATCACCTGTGGGAGCGCTCCCACAGTACCTGACACATAAACATCCCGCACGTTCCCCGCCCGAGCCGCAGCGAGAACCAACGGGCCCAACAGTGCAGTTGGCCGGGGGGTCGGCACGTCAGGCAACAGGAGGACGCAATGCGCACGAGTACCCGCCGGTCCCGCAGGCTGTCGGCCCTCGCGGTCGCCGCCGCGCTGACTACGGGCCTGCTGGCCGGCTGCGCCGAGGACTCGGACGACCCGTCGGGCTCGAACGAGGGCGGCGGCAACGCCAACGGCAAGACCACGCTGACCGTCGGCACGTTCGGCGTCTTCGGCTACAAGCAGGCCGGTCTGTACGACGAGTACATGAAGCTCCACCCCGACATCACCATCAAGGAGAACGTCACCACCCGGACCGACGTCTACTGGCCGAAGACGCTGACCCGGCTGCAGGCCGGCTCCGGTACCGACGACATCCAGGCGATCGAGGTCGGCAACGTCACCGAGGCCGTGCAGACGCAGGGCGACAAGTTCGTCGATCTGGGCAAGGACGTCGACAAATCGCAGTGGCTGGACTGGAAGAACGCGCAGGCCACCACCGCGGACGGCAAGCTGATCGGGCTCGGCACCGACATCGGCCCGATGGCGATCTGCTACCGCAAGGACCTCTTCCAGAAGGCCGGCCTGGAGACCGACCGCACCAAGCTCGCCGAGCAGTGGAAGGGCGACTGGGGCAAGTACGTCGACCTCGGCAAGCAGTACATGGAGAAGGCGCCGAAGGGCACCAAGTTCGTGGACTCCGCCTCCTCCGTCTACAACGCGGTCCTCAACGGTGAGAGCGAACGGTACTACGACAAGGACGGCAACGTCGTCTGGGACAAGTCCGCGGGCGTGAAGAAGGCCTGGAACGTCTCCATGGAGGTGGCGACCAGTGACATGTCGGCGAAGCTGAAGCAGTTCGACAAGCCGTGGGACCAGGGCTACGCCAACGGCACCTTCGCGACGGTGGCCTGCCCGGCCTGGATGATCGGCTACATCCAGGAGAAGTCCGGTGACTCCGGCAAGGGCAAGTGGGACGTGGCGGCGGCCCCGACCGCGTCCAACTGGGGCGGCTCGTTCATCGGCGTACCGACGGCGAGCAAGCACCAGAAGGAGGCCGTCGAGCTGGCGAAGTGGCTGACCGCGCCCGAGCAGCAGGCGAAGGTCTTCGCCAAGCAGGCCAGCTTCCCGTCGACCCCGTCGGCGTACTCGGGCCTGAAGCCGGCGACCGAGACCCAGGCGTTCTTCTCCGACGCGCCGATCACGGAGATCTTCTCGGCCTCCGCCGAGACCATCCCGACGCAGATCTTCGGCGTCAAGGACCAGCCGATCAACACCGCGATCAACGACATCGGCATCCTCCAGGTCGAGCAGAAGGGCGCCTCGCCCGACGAGGGCTGGGACGCGGCGTCCGAGGAGATCAAGGACGTGCTCGGCCAGTGACCAGCTCCAAGCAGGCTCTCGCGCATCCCGCGTCGAGCGCCGAGGCCGCGTCCGGCGATGAGCCGGGCGCGGCCGGGGGCGCTCACGGTCGCGGCACGCCGCCCCCGGGCACGACTTCCTGGCGGAGCCGGCTGTACCGCTGGGACATGAAGGCGTCGCCGTACGCGTTCATCGCCCCCTTCTTCATCGTCTTCGGGGCCTTCTCGCTCGTTCCGCTGCTCTACACGGCCTGGTACTCGCTGCACAACGTGCAGCTGTCGGACCTGGACAACCAGAAGTGGGCGGGCCTGGACAACTACCAGAACCTGCTGTCCTCGGACTTCTTCTGGAACGCCCTGGGGAACACCTTCACCATCGGCGTGATCTCGACCGTGCCGCAGCTGATGATGGCGATCGGGCTCGCGCACCTGCTCAACTACCGGCTGCGCGGCTCGACCGTATGGCGGGTCGTGATGCTCACCCCGTACGCCACCTCGGTGGCGGCGGCGACGCTGGTGTTCGTGCTGCTCTACTCCTGGGACGGCGGCGCGATCAACTGGGCGCTCGGGGGCATCGGCATCGACCCGGTCAACTGGCGTGAGTCGGACTGGGGTTCGCAGTTCGCCGTGTCGTCGATCGTGATCTGGCGGTGGACCGGCTACAACGCGCTGATCTACCTCGCGGCGATGCAGGCGATCCCGTCCGACCTGTACGAGTCGGCGTCCATCGACGGCGCCAACCGCTGGCAGCAGTTCATCCACGTGACGATCCCGCAGCTGCGCCCGACAATCCTGTTCACCGTGGTCGTCTCCACGATCGGCGCGACCCAGCTCTTCGGTGAGCCCCTGCTGTTCGGCGGCGTCAGCGGCTCCAAGGGCGGCTCAGACCACCAGTACCAGACGCTCGGCCTGTACATGTACGACCAGGGCTGGATCATCGGCAACCTCGGAAAGGCGTCCGCGATCGCCTGGTCGATGTTCCTGATCCTCGTGATCGTCGCCGTGATCAATCTGGTGTTCACCCGACGCCTGAGGAAGTCCCAATGATCACAAGTGAACTGACGCCTCCTCAGCCAGAGAAGCCACGGGAGTCCCGGCGCCCCCGGATCATGGGCGCGGGCAAGCAGCTGCACGCCGGCCCGCTCACGTACGCCGTCCTGGCCCTCTTCGCGCTGGTCTCGCTGGCCCCATTGGTGTGGACCGCGATCGCCGCCTCACGCACCGACCGGCGGCTCGCGGAGACTCCGCCGCCGCTGTGGTTCGGCGGGAACCTGTTCAAGAACATGGAGACCGCGTGGGAGGAGGCGGGTCTCGGCACGGCGATGTTCAACACGACGTTCGTCGCGGGCACGATCACCGTCTCCACGGTGCTGTTCTCCACGCTCGCCGGGTTCGCCTTCGCCAAGCTGCGGTTCAAGTTCTCGGGTGTGCTGCTCCTGCTGACCATCGGCACGATGATGATCCCGCCGCAACTGGCCGTCGTACCGCTGTATCTGTGGATGGCCGACCTCGGCTGGTCGAACCAGCTGCAGACCGTCATCCTGCCCACCTTGTGCACCGCCTTCGGCACGTTCTTCATGCGGCAGTACCTGGTGCAGGCACTTCCGACCGAGCTGATCGAGGCCGCGCGGGTGGACGGGGCGAGCAGTCTGCGGGTGGTGTGGCACGTGGTCTTCCCTGCGGCGCGGCCCGCGATGGCCGTACTCGGCCTGCTGACCTTCGTGTTCGCCTGGAACGACTTCCTGTGGCCGATCATCGCCCTCAACCAGGAGAACCCGACCGTGCAGGTCGCCCTCAACTCCCTCGGTACCGGCTATGTCCCCGACCAGGCGGTGATCATGGCGGGCGCGCTGCTCGGCACTTTGCCGCTGCTGATCGCCTTCCTGCTGTTCGGCAAGCAGATCGTGGGCGGGATCATGCAGGGCGCGATCAAGGGGTGACGTCACTGACGCGACGGGCGTCCGTACGCCGTCTGTGCGCGCGTCCGTACGCCGTCCGGGCGCCTCCGCGCCTTCCGGGGGCCGAGTCACCGCCGCCTCGGCCCCTTCGACTCCCCTCCTTTCTCCCTCCCTGCCCCTCCGACCCGTCGGTCTTCACGACCCCCAATGGGAGCGCTTCCATGCCTGAGCCCGTTACCCCCGTGACCTTTCCTCCCGCCTTCCTCTGGGGCGCGGCGACCTCCGCGTACCAGATCGAGGGGGCGGTGCGGGAGGACGGCCGCACGCCCTCGATCTGGGACACCTTCAGCCATACGCCGGGGAATACGGCGGGCGGCGACACCGGTGACATCGCTGTCGACCACTACCACCGATACCGCGACGACGTTGCCCTGATGGCGGACCTCGGCCTGACCGCGTACCGCTTCTCGGTCTCCTGGCCGCGCGTGCAGCCGACGGGCCGCGGCCCGGCCGTCCAGGTCGGCCTGGACTTCTACCGCCGCCTCGTCGACGAACTCCTCGCACACGGCATCAAGCCGGCGCTCACCCTCTACCACTGGGACCTGCCGCAGGAGCTGGAGGACGCGGGCGGCTGGCCCGAGCGCGACACCGCGCTCCGCTTCGCCGAGTACGCGCACATCGTCGGCGACGCGCTCGGCGACCGCGTCGAGCAGTGGATCACGCTCAACGAGCCGTGGTGCAGCGCGTTCCTCGGGTACGGGTCCGGGGTGCACGCGCCGGGCCGTACGGACCCGGCGGCCTCGCTCCGGGCGGCCCATCACCTGAACCTGGCCCACGGCCTCGGGACGTCGGCCCTCCGCGCCGCGATGCCCGCCCGCAACACGGTCGCGGTGAGCCTCAACTCCTCGGTGGTCAGGCCGCTTTCGCAGGACCCCGACGACCTCGCGGCGGCCCGGCGCGTCGACGACCTCGCCAACGGGGTCTTCCACGGCCCGATGCTGCACGGCGCGTACCCGGAGACACTGCTGGCGGCGACGTCGTCGGTCACGGACTGGTCGTACGTCCTCGACGGCGATCTCGCCGCCATCAAACAGCCGTTGGACGCGCTGGGCCTCAACTACTACACCCCGGCCCTGGTTTCGGGGGCGTCGCACGCGCTCGACGGCCCGCGCGCGGACGGCCACGGCGCGAGCGCGTTCTCCCCCTGGCCCGGCGCGGACGACGTCGTCTTCCACCAAACGCCCGGCGAGCGCACCGAGATGGGCTGGACGATCGACCCGACGGGCCTGTACGACCTGCTCATGCGCTACGCGCGGGAGGCGCCGGGCCTTCCACTGTACGTCACGGAGAACGGCGCGGCGTACGACGACAAGCCGGACCCCGAGGGCCGCGTGCACGACCCCGAGCGGATCGCGTACCTGCACGGCCACTTGTCGGCGGTACGCCGGGCGGTCACCGACGGCGCGGACGTGCGCGGCTACTACCTCTGGTCCCTGATGGACAACTTCGAGTGGGCGTACGGCTACGGCAAGCGCTTCGGCGCGGTGTACGTGGACTACGCGACGCAGGCCCGTACGCCGAAGTCGAGCGCCCGGTGGTACGGACAGGCGGCGCGCACGGGGACGTTGCCGCCGCTGACGGCGGCCGAGTAGGCCATCGGTTCCGGGGGACGGGGCGCGGCACCGGAGGGGGGTGCCGCGCCCCGCTTTTGTGTCCCTCGGCTTTTTTGTCCCTCGGCTTTCGTGTCCCTCGGCCGCGGACGTTCACCCCTGCCGGGTGAGGCCCGCGACGATGGTCGTGAGGGTGCGTTCGACGACCGTGTCGCGCTGGTCGGCGGGGAGCAGCGCCAGGGGGCCGTCGAGGATGAGCAGGGAGAGGCCGTGGACGGCTGACCAGGCGGCGATCTCGGCCGCGGGCCGGTTCTCCGGCCGCATCCGGCCCGTGGCCACCAGCGTGTCGAGCGCGTCCGACAGCTCCCTGAACGCCACGAACTCCGGCGCGCCGTCGGGGGCTTCGAGGCCGGTGAAGTCGCGTTCCTCCGCCGCGCTCGTACGGCAGAAAGCGGTGCGGTAGAGCCCCGGGTGCTCGATCGCGAAGCGGACGTATCCGCGCCCGATCGCCTCGGTCCTGCGGACGGCTTCCTCGCCCGGGTCGTCGAGCCCCGGGAGGACGCGTACGGCCTCGGTCATCGAGGCGGCGAGCGCCTGCTGTCCGCGGGTCTTCACGGCCTCGAGGAGTTCGCCCTGGCCGTCGAAGTGGCGGTACGCGGCGGTGGGTGACACCCCGACGCTGCGGGCCGCCTCCCGCAGGACGACGCGTTCGGGGCCGCCTTCGGCCGCGAGTTCGACGGCGGCCTCGATCAGCGCGTTGCGGAGGTCGCCGTGGTGGTAGCGGGACTTGCCGCTCGTGATCGATGCCATGGCTCCATCCTGCCCGAATCCCGTACGCGTCTCCGACCTCATCCTGCCCAAAAGTTGATGCCGTTAACATTCAAAGTTGACGCTGTTAACTTGACTGTGGCACCTTGGAAGTTAACGGCGTAAACATCCTATCGCCTGGAGGCGATCACCGTGTTCGACCGCATCGCAGGGCTGGCCCTCCACCGGAGCCGGCTCGTACTGACCCTCACCGTGGTGGCCGTGGTCGCCATGGGAGCCCTCGGATTAGGGGCGTTCGGCAAGCTCCTCGGCGGCGGCTTCGAGGACCCGAGCGCACCCTCCGCCCGCGCGCAGCAGCTCATCGACGAGAAGTTCGGCGGCGAGAGCAACCTGGTCCTGCTGGTACGGGCGGACGACGGCGGCGACGTCGGCTCCCCCGCCGCCGAGCGCGCGGGGCGCGCCCTCACCTCCGAGCTCAAGGGCGAGCCCACGGTGTCCAACGTGATCTCGTACTGGGACACCGGCAGCTCCACGCTGACCTCCCGGGACGGGGACGCGGCTCTGGTGCTGGCCCACGTCAAGGGCGACGACACCGAGCGGGGCGACAACGCCTCGGCGATCATGGACGAGTACACCGGCGACCGGAACGGGCTGACCGTGCGGGCCGGCGGAGAAGCCTCGGTCGGCGACGAGGTGCCCACCCAGGTCGCCAAGGACCTCGCGCTGGCCGAGACGATCGCCGTGCCGCTGATCCTCATCCTGCTGGTGATCGCCTTCGGCAGTCTGGTCGCGGCGCTCCTGCCCCTGGCCATCGGGCTGATCGCGATCGTCGGCACCTTCGCGGAGCTCTACGTCCTCGGCAGCCTGACCAACGTGTCGGTGTTCTCGATCAACCTCACCACCGCCCTCGGCCTCGGCCTCGGCATCGACTACGCCCTGCTCATGATCAGCCGCTTCCGCGAGCACCTCGCCGAGGGCGCCGAGGTTCCCGACGCGCTCCGGCAGACGGTACGGACGGCCGGGCGGACCATCACCTTCTCCGCGGCGACCGTCGCCGCCGCGCTCGCCGCGCTGCTGGTCTTCCCGCAGTTCTTCCTGCGCTCCTTCGCCTACGCGGGCATCGGCGTGGTGGCCATCGCCGCAGTCAGCGCCCTGCTCGTCATCCCGGCGCTGCTCGCCGTACTGGGCCACCGGGTCAACAGCGGCCGCCTGCCGTGGGCGCAGACGGTACGGAGCACCGAGGCGCCGCTGTGGGGACGGATGGCCCGTACGGCCATGCGCAGGCCCGCCCTGACCGCGGTGCCGGTCCTGGCCGTCCTGCTCCTGGCCGCCAGTCCGCTGCTCGGCGTCACCTTCGGAACGCCGGACGAGCGGGTGCTGCCCGAGAGCGCCCAGAGCCGACAGGTCGCCACCGTGGTGCAGCGCGACTTCACCGGCAGCGACGAGTCGGCGGTGCAGATCGTCACGACGGGGCCTGTGGCGTCCGACGACGTGCGCGCGTACGCGACCGAGCTCTCGCGGCTGGACGGCGCGGCACGGGTTGAGACCTCCGCCGGCACCTTCGTGGAGGGCCGCTCCACGCCACCCGGCCCGGCATCCGCCGCGCTCGGCCGACCCGACGCTCAGCGGATTACGGTCGTCACCGGCCTGACCCCAAAGTCGGACGAGGCGCAGGACCTGGTCAAGGCTGTACGGGCGGTGGATTTGCCGAGCGGTACGGAGACACTGGTCGGCGGCACGGACGCACGGCTGGTCGACTCCAAGGAGTCGATCTCGGACCGCCTCCCGGCGGCTGTCGGCCTGGTGGCGGGCACCACGTTCATCCTCCTCTTCCTCTTCACGGGAAGCGTGGTGCAGCCCCTGCGGGCGCTGGTGCTCAACGCCATCAGCCTCGCCGCGGCCATCGGCGTCATGGTGTGGATCTTCCAGGACGGCCACCTGGCGTCCGTACTCGGCTTCACGCCGCAGCCCATGGACACGTCCATGACGGTGCTCATGTTCTGCATCGCCTTCGGCCTCTCCATGGACTACGAGGTCTTCGTGACCAGCCGGATCAAGGAACTGCACGACGCGGGCGCCGACACGGAGACCGCCGTCGCCAGCGGGCTCTCCCACACGGGGCGGATCGTGTCGATGGCGGCCGGCCTGCTCGCGGTCAGCTTCTTCGCCTTCGGCACCGCCAATGTCAGCTTCATCCAGCTGTTCGGCCTCGGCAGCGGCCTGGCCATCCTGATCGACGCGGTGGCCGTACGCGGGGTCCTCGTACCGGCGGCCATGCGCCTACTGGGCCGCACGGCCTGGTACGCCCCGAAGCCACTGCGCAGGGTCCACGACCGCCTTGGCCTCACGGAGGGCACGGGGACGAGCACGAGCACCGAGCCGGGGCGAACACCGGCCAAGGTCTGAGGGGCTTGACCGCTGGGGGGCTTGCCGGGGGCCCGGCTTCTCACGGGTCAGCACCGGGGGCCGGGAGACCCAACGGTGGTGCGGTGAAGGCCTGTTGATGGAGTGGCTGTCGGGGCCGGAGGTACGGCAGTTGGGGAGACCGGGGGCTTCGTCATGGCCGAGCACGCGGAGGCGGCGTGGGTCGGCCCATCCAGCGTAGAGGGTGACAGGGGTCGTACAGTCCTTGCGCGCACGGCCCTCGAACTGGACACCGTCTACCTGGAACATCCGACGAACTCCCTCTTCCTGCGGGATGTGGACCAACTCGACGAGTACGCCAAAATGTTCGATCGGCTGTCGGAGCCGGCACTGGCGCCGGTCGAACCCGAGTCGGCACCGGAGTCGCACGAGTCACGTGACTCACTGAGCTTGATCCAGCACGTCCTGTACGCCCTGCGAACGGAATCCGCCATGCCCCAACTCACCTGGCAGAAGGCCTCGTTCAGCACGGGCGGCGAAGGCAACTGCGTAGAGCTGGCGGCCCCAAGCCAAATCCACCTCCGCGAAGGCGACCACCCCCACGACATCGCCACGGCCACCCCCCGGGCCCTCGCCGGCCTCCTCCACACCCTCAAGTCCGGCCTCGACAGCGGCAGCTGACCGGCGTCACCGCGGCGCCCCGGCCGGATGGGGGGTGAGTCCCGGCCGGGGCGCACAACCCCCGTTTGGTGATGGCTACTTGTAGGCGCTCAGCGCCTTCGAGAAGGCGAAGTCGTCCTGGGCGATCGAGCTGCACGTCGCGTCGGCTTGGTTCTTCGGACCGCCCGCGCACTGCTTGTCACGGGTGGCGGACCACATCGACAGCCAGCCGAGGCCCTTCTCCTTGGCGAAGGTCACCAGCTGCGAGGCGTCGTCGACCTTGAAGATCTCGGAGGTCACGTCGTTGACGCCGATCATCGGGGTGACGGCGACCGTCTTCCAGGCCGCGCTGTCGGAGAGGCCGAGGACACTCTTGACCTGCGCCTGCGTGGCCGTCGCGGCCTGCTCGGCGTACGTGCCCATGTCACCGCTGTACGCGGGGCCGTAGTCCATCGCCATGATGTTGACGGTGTTGATCTTCACGCCGTTCGACTTGGCATTGGACAGGAGGTTCACGCCGTCCTGGGTGAGGCCCTCGGGCATGACCGGGAGGGTGAAGGACACGTCCAGGCCGGGGTGTTGCTGCTGGAGCTTCGCGATGGCCTTTGCGCGGGTCGTATTCGCCGTCGCGTTCGGCAGCGCGCCGCCCTCCACGTCGAAGTCGACCTTCGTGAGGTCGTACGCGTCCACGACCTTCCCGTACGCCGTCGCCAGCGCGTCCGCCGAGGAGCACGCCGTCGCCAGCTCCGAACCGGCGGCCCCGCCGAAGGAGACCCGGACGTCGCCACCCTTCGCGCGCAGGGCGCCGATCTGCGAAGCCACTCCGTCACTGGCGAGGTCGGTCACCCCGCCCCACTTGGGCGTGCAGCCACCACCGTCCGTGATGAAGGCCAGGTTGTAGTCCTTCACGCCGGTGGCGTCGGCCGACTTCAACAGGTCGAAGGCGGGGTAGAGGGAGGTGTCGACGTAGGGCGCGAACCCGGCGGTCGTGGTGGTGCCGCCGCCGGTGGTTTCCGAAGCGGTGGGGGTGGGCGTCGCGGTCGCGGTGGGCGTCTCCGTCGCGGTGGGAGTCGGCGTCGCGGTGGGCGTCGACGTCGCCGACTCCGTCGGGCGGCCGCTCGGCTCGGGTGTCGCGCCCTCATCCACCGAGCACTTGGTGCCGCCGACGAGACAGCCCGTCGGGTCGCCGGTGCCGTTCACCACGAAGCCCACGGTGACCGACTCGCCGGCCGCCAACCCGTCCTTGTCCCAGGCCGGCGGCTTCACGGTGACGTGCTGCCCGCTCACACTGGACTCGGCGTTCCAGAGCGAGCTGAGCTTCGACCCCGAGGGCAGGTCGAACTCCAGCGTCCAGTCGCTCTCCGCCTGGCCGCTGTTGTTCATGACGACGTACTGCGCGGTGTAACCCGTCGACCAGTCACTGGTCTTGGTGTACGCCGCACCGACGCCGGCCGCCTGCGCGGTCCCGGTGAACAGGAAGGCGCCGCCGCCGACCACGGCCGCGGCGACGATGCCGCCTATCGCCTTGTTTCTGCCACTGACCTTGCGCCGGTGCGTACTGCTCATCGCGTGCCTGCCTTCGCGGTTTCACGGGGGCCACAGGGGAGTTCCCGGGAGAGCCGGGAACTCCCGAGGGAGGGGTGGGTGCGGCAGCACGCTAGCGATCCGGAATCGGGCAAACCGGCTCATCCGGACGGGGGTTGAGGATCTTAGGGTGCGCTTAAGGAAGGCATCGGGGGTGGTTAAAGGTCGAGACCAGTTGGGGGTGCGGGCAGTCGCCCGCCGCAGTCCGCGAAGGCCGTGACCAGCGCGGAGGATCCGACCGCCGGATCGCACCCTCGGCCGCGAGGAACGTACGGATCACGCCGAGAACGTACGGATCACGCCAGGAACGGGCGGACCACGCCGGGAGCGCCCGACCGTCAGCGCACTCCCACGCCGCGCCTACGACGCCGTACGGACCCCCTGTGCCCGCGCCGGACCGGCGCCCGCCCATCGAGCTGAATCCAGATCCGCACCTCCGTCCCCCCAAGCACCGAGGAGCCGATCCGCACATCCCCGCCCGTTGACTCCGCGAGCCTTCGCACGATGTCGAGCCCGAGCCCGGTCGATCCGTCGCTTCCGGAGCCCCGGCCCCGCGCCATCGCCGCCTCCGGGTCCACGATCCCCGGACCGGCGTCGGACACCAGCACGATCACCGCGTCCTCGCCGTTGTGCACGTCGACCGCGAAGGCCGTGCCCTCCGGGGTGTGCCGGAAGACATTGCCGAGGAGCGCGTCGAGCGCGGCCGCGAGGTCAGCGCGGGCGACGGGTATGCGCACCGGCCGGTCGACCCCGGCCACACGCACCTTGCGGCCCTCGTCCTCCGCGAGCGCCGACCAGAAGTCCATCCGCTCGCGCACGACTTCGGACGCGTCACACCCGGCGCCCACACCTATGGCCGCGGTCTGCGGCTTGGCCTCCCGGGCGGTCCGGATGATCGTGTCAACCTCGCGCTCCAACTGCGCGACGGCGGCCCGGGTCTGCTCGGCGGCGGGCCCGTCGCCGAGCGAGGCCGTGTTGAGGCGCAGCACAGTCAGCGGCGTACGCAGGCGATGGGAGAGATCCGCCGCCAGCTCCCGTTCGTTTGCCAGGAGCTGTACGACCTGATCGGCCATGGAGTTGAAGGCGACGGCGGCGAGCCGCAGCTCGGTCGGCCCCTCCTCGGGCACCCGCGCGCCCAGCTTTCCCTCCCCCAGCTCATGCGCGCTTTCCACCAGCCGCTGCGCGGGCTGCACCATCCGTACGCCCAGCCGGTCGGCGACCGCGACCGAGCCGATGATGAGCGCGACGCCGACCGCGCCGAGGACCGCCCAGGCCGTACTGACGCCGTTGCTGACCTCGGACTCGGGGACGTACACCTCGACGACCGCGATCTCGCCGGAGCTCAGCGCGACGGGCTGGAGCAGGGTGGAGCCGCCGGGGACCTCCGTGGTGGAGGCGCGGCCCAGCTTCCGGGTCGTGGTGATGTCCTTGGCGACGGCACGCTGCTTGCCGAGCTCGACCGCGGCCGCGCCGTCGGCGGCGGGTATGTGCACGGCCATCCCCGCGTCGGAGCCGGCGGAGGCGACGACCCGCTCCAACTGGTCCCGATCGGTGGTGATGGAGAGCGCGGGCGCGATGGCGGCGGCCTCGCGCTCGGCGTTCGAGAACGCCCGGTCGCGCGCCATCTCCTGGATCACCAGACCGAGGGGAACCGCGAAGGCGACCACGACCATCGTGGTCACCGCCACACACACCTTGACCAGCGCCCACCTCATGACGCCCACCTCTCGCCCGGCGCGCACCTCATAGCGACGGCTCCGCCCTAGGCGGTTCGAGCTTCACGCCGACGCCCCGCAGGGTGTGCAGATAGCGCGGCCGCGCCGCCGTTTCACCCAACTTCCGCCGCAGCCACGACAGATGGACGTCTATGGTCTGATCGTCCCCGTATGCCTGCTGCCACACTTCGGCCAGCAGCTCCCTGCGCGGTACGACGACACCGGGACGCCCGGCAAGGAAGGCGAGCAGGTCGAACTCGCGGCGCGTCAGATCCAGTCGTACGCCATCCAGCTCGGCCTGGCGCCGCAGCGGGTCAATGGCGAGCCCGCCGACCCGGATCACCGTCGACACAGGCGCGTCTGCCGCAGTCGCCCGCGCGCGGCGCAGCACGGCCGCCATCCGCGCCGACAGGTGCTCGACCGAGAACGGCTTGGTCAGATAGTCGTCCGCGCCGTCGTTCAACAACCGGACGATTTCCGTCTCGTCGTCCCGCGCGGTGGCGATGATCACCGGGACGTCGGTGATTCCGCGCAGCATCTTCAGCGCCTCGGACCCGTCCAGATCGGGCAGACCGAGGTCCAGGATCACGACGTCGAAGGAGAAATGGGCAACCTCGCGCAGCGCCTCAAGGGCGGTGCCGACACTGCGCACGGTGTGCGCGGCATCGGTCAGATGCCGGATGAGGGCTGAACGTACGAACTGGTCGTCCTCGACCACGAGCACACGGGCCATGAGCGGCACCGTACGCCATCCGCACGAGCCGGTCCGGGGCCTGTGGATAACTCGGAACACGGCATGGGGACAACCCGGACTGTTGCGCAGTCGGGCGACACCCGTGGGGCTCGTGGTGCAGTATGGCCCGCGATGCGCAAAGGACTCGTCCACGTACTCGCTTGGTCGCTCGCCACGGGCGCGGCGGTCACGCTGTCGTGGTGGGGTGTCCACACGGTCATGACGGGAACGGCGTACGACCCGCCGCGCGCCCTGCCCATCACGGCGGCCGACGCGACGCAGAGGTCGAAGCCGCTCGCCTCCTCGACCCAGCGGACCGAGCCCTCGAAGCCCCCGTCGAGCAAGGCACCCGAGCCCCGAAACCCAAGCCCGGCCCCGTCGCCTTCCAGGACAACAAGCCCCAGCCTCAGCCCTTCCCCCTCCGCCTCCGCCTCCGGCCAGATCAAGAGCTACGACACCGAAGGCGGCCGCGCGGTCTTCGACCTAGGCACAACCTCCGCGACGCTGGTGTCAGCAACGCCGGCCGCCAGTTGGTCGATGCAGGTATGGAAGACGGAGTCGTGGATCCGCGTGGAATTCTCGTCAGCCGCGGACCGAGTCTCGGTGTTCTGCACCTGGCACGACGGCCCACCGCGGGTAGAAATCGGAACGTACTAAGCGGCTCCGGGGAAGTGCGGGTGCGTTCCCGCGTCGTTCGGTGCGTGCTCTCGGCGTGCCGGACGAAGGCCCTCGTAGCGGAGCTACTTGGGTCTTCGTCCGGTGCGGCGAGAGGGCGTGCCGGGCGGCGTGGGGGCGTGCCTGAACTTCCCCGGGGTCGCTTAGCCGCACCCACCGACCAACAGCCGCACCCACCCACCGATATGTGCCCGCACGCCCGCCCCCACCGGCAGTCAGCCGCCCGACAACGGAAGGGGCCGTGCCGGTACATCAAATGCCCGTCGCATACCTGGTCACACCCAACCGCTACCCACCCCAAGTGCCCGAGAGGCGACAGGCGGATGTACCGGCACGGCCCCGACCCACCCACCGGACGGCAGGCGACAGATCACCGGACGGCAGGCGACCGACCCGCAGGCGACGGATCACCGGAAGACCGACGGGCCTACCGGAAGACCGACGGCGGCGGCGCCGGTGAAGCCACAGCCGCCGCATCCGTCACCGGCGCCGCACCTCCGCTGAAATCAGTGAGCTGCCTGCCATGTTCGACACGCCCCGGATGCGGATCAGAGGCCGCACGACGGGTCAGTTCCGCAACAGGGAGC
The DNA here is from genome assembly GCF_002946835.1 of Streptomyces dengpaensis. Lineage (NCBI taxonomy): Bacteria > Bacillati > Actinomycetota > Actinomycetes > Kitasatosporales > Streptomycetaceae > Streptomyces > Streptomyces dengpaensis. The sequence continues at coordinate 5,511,208 of NZ_CP026652.1, read as the reverse complement.
GGCTGGCCAGAGGCCACGAGGACCGCGTTCCCGAAGCGCTTCCCCCGCAGCACCGTCGGGTCGGCGACAAGGGCGAGTTCGGGAAAGGCGGCGGCCACGGTGGCTATCTGGCCACGGAGGTGGGCGAGCGGAGGCCCGTCGGCGAGATTCGCGGCGTAGACGCCACCCGAGTTCACCACCCTGCGGACCTCCGCGACGAACTCGACGGACGTCAGATGTGCCGGCGTACGCGCCCCGCTGAACACATCCGCGATCACCAGGTCCGCCCAGTCGTCAGGCACCTTGGCGAGCCCTTCACGGGCGTCCGTGGAACGGACCCTGATGCGCGCGTTCGGATCGAGCGGCAGCTCGCGGCGGACCAGCTGGACGAGGGCCGCATCGCGCTCGACGACCTGCTGGGTGGAACGGGGCCGGGTCGCGGCCGTGTAACGGGCGAGGGTGAGGGCGCCACCGCCGAGGTGCACGGCGTGCACGGGCTTGCCGGGCGGAGCGACGAGGTCTATGACATGGCCGAGGCGGCGCTGGTACTCGAAGCTCAGGTAGGCGGGGTCGTCGAGGTCGACGTACGACTGCGGGGCGCCGTCGATCAGCAGGGTCCAGGCGCGCGCCCGTTCCCGGTCGGGCAGAAGCTCGGCGAGCCCGCCGTCGACGGGCTCGACGACGGCTTCGGCGGCCGCCTGCCCGCGCCGCGCACCCCGCCCCGCCGGACGCCCGTCGTCCGACCGCTTGTTCCTCGCCCTTGCCATCCCGCCATTATCGGCGCGTACGGACGGGTCGGCGCAGCGGCGCCTTTCAGCAGGCCGAAGGCAGCCGGGCGGGCTCCCCCGCACTGCCCGCACCGCCGGCCGGCAGCGTCCCGCCACCCCCGCACAGCCGACCGCCGGGCACCCGCCTCCCCAGGCCCTTCGGGCGGTTCACCGGCAGGGGCGGTACCCGTCCCGCAGCTCACTGGCAGTTGTCCGCGGCCTCGATCAGCCGGGCCGCCTCGCCCAGCGCGGCCCGTAGTACGGCCGGGTCGGTCGCGAGGTCGCCCTCGTCGGGCGGGAGCAGCCAGTCCGAGCCCTCGACCGGGGGCTCGGGGGCCGGACTGAGGCCGCGGCCGTTGGTCTGCGTACAGGTGCTGCCCGGCACGTCCCAGGCGTCCGCGGTGCCGGGCGGCACCAGGAAGCCGAGGGTGTCGCAGCCGTCGTCGTGGAGTACGGGTCCGACGGCGTCGCAGGAGCCGCGACGGAGGATGTCGACCGCCTCCAGACCCTGCCGCGCGGGAACGGTCACCAGGTCGCACTCGGCGACCGGCTCGACCGGCTGTGGTAGGGCGCTGCACTCCGGGGACGGCCTGTGCTGCGCGGTCGACAGCGACGTATGGAACTCGGTGCTCTGCCTGGTCTCCATCCCGGCCTCCAACGGAACCCCTCCTCATGACGAGTGGGTCGGGAGTTCGGGCGGCTCCCGGTCCGCAGGGTTCAACGCGCCAGGACGTCAACGGCTACGGCGGAACAACGCGCCAAAGGATGGCAGTTCATGGCAGATCGTGGATGAGATATCCGGTTTGTAGCCAAACCCAGCGTGGCGACCTCATCACAGCAGGTACGTTCTTGCCGCGCCGGAAGCAGGGCACCTACAGGGCACAACCCTGACAACTCACCCTGAATCCGGCATGGTTCGACGGTTCGCAGAGAGGGCCCGGCCATGGCGTCGTCAATGGTGACCTCGTCCCAGTCCCCCCGGCCACCGCGGCCGAATCTCGCCTTCCGGCGGCTGCGCGGGCAGCGCTCGCCGGGCGAGTTCGCCGCGGCGGTGCGGCGGGCCGCGCGCGAGATCGGCGAGCGGGTCAGCTGCGACGCGCGCTACATCGGGCGCGTCGAGGCGGGCGAGATCCGCTGTCCCAACTACGCGTACGAGCGGGTGTTCCTGCACATGTTCCCCGGCCGCACGCTCACGGACCTGGGTTTCGCGCCCCGCTCATCGGTACGCGGGCGCGGGGCGCGCGGCATGGACGAGGCGCCCCCTCCGCACACCACGAGCCTCTCGTACGCCCCGCATGAGACGGAAGGGGCGCATGAGACGTATGAAACGCCGGACCAGCACCACCCGCAGTTCCCGCACGACCTGCTTCAAACCCAGATCCCGCACCACCCGCACCAAACCCAGATCCCGTACACCCCGTACACGCCGTACGACCCGTACGAGGACCACGATCAGAACCACGAGGAGAGCGACGTGCAGCGTCGCGCATTCATGACCGGAGGCACCGCCACCGTGGCGGCGGCCTCACTGGTGCCCTTCGCGGTCGCGTTCGGCTCCACCGCCGCCGCGACGGAACGGCGCGTCCACCGGGCGGGTACGTCCGAGGCGGGCGCCCTCGAAGAGGCCGTACGCAAGATCCGGCTGCTCGACGACCGGCACGGGGCCGACGGCCTCTACCGGCGCGCGGCGGCCCCGCTGCGGGCGGCGTACGCGCTGCTCGACGCGGGCACCACCCGGCAGTCGACCACCGACCGGCTGTACGCGGGCGCGGGCGAACTGGCCATCTCGGTGGGCTGGCTGGCCCACGACTCGGGGCGCTTCGACGACGCGCGCTCGCACTACGCGGAGGCGCTCGCCACCGCCCGGATGTCTGGCGACCCGGGCCTGGAGGCTCACGCCTTCTGCAACACCGCGTTCCTCGCGCGCGACGCGGGGCGCCCGCGTGAGGCCGTGCGCGCGGCGCAGGCGGCGCAGCGCGCCGCGCGCCCCCTGGGCTCCCCTCGCCTGCTCTCCCTGCTCGCGCTGCGCGAGGCGGGCGGCTGGGCGGGGCTCGCCGACCGCACGGGGTGCGCGCAGGCGCTGGCCTGCGCACAGGCGTTCTACGAGCGGGGGCCTTCGGAGACGGACCCCGAGTGGATGACCTTCTACGGAGAGGCCGAACTGGAGGGTCTCGAGGCGCAGTGCTGGTCGGCGCTGGGCGACTGGCCCCGGGCGGCCCGCCACGCGCGCCGCGCCGCCGAGCTCCAGGACCCGCACTTCACCCGCAACATGGCCCTCTACACCGCCGAACTCGCCGACGACCTCGCGCGCGGTGGCCGCCCCGACGAGGCCGCCCTCGCCGGCCTGCGCGTCCTGGACCTCCTGGGCGAGGTCCAGTCCTCCCGCATCCAGACCATGCTGGCGGGAACGGCCCGCGTGCTGCTCCCGCACCGCAGGGCGTCGGGCGTGTCGGCCTTCCTGGACCGCCACGCGAGCCTGCCGCGCCCTGTGTGAGGACGTCCGCCGGCCGAACCCGCCGGGGGCTTACGCGGTCAGGTGTCCGCAGTCGTTCCACGACTCGATCGCGGGCTCTCCGTAGGCCCACCCGAGCTCCGACAGCGAGGTCGGGCTGAGACGGATACGGGCCGCGAAGTCGAGAGGGAGACCGAGCCAGCGGGCGCCGATGGAGCGCAGGATGTGGCCGTGGGCGAAGACCAGAAGGTCACGGTCCTCGGCGCGGGCGTGGGCCACAACCTCGTCCGCGCGCGCGGAGACCTGCTCCAGGGTCTCCCCTTCGGGGACACCGTCGCGCCAGATGAACCACCCGGGGCGCACCGCCTGGATCTCGGCCGGGGTCATGCCCTCGTAAGCGCCGTAGTCCCACTCCATGAGCGTGTCCCAGGTGGTCGCGCGCTCTGCGAACCCGGCGAGTTCGCAGGTCTCACGCGCGCGTGCCAGCGGGCTGGTGCGCACCTCGACCCCGGGGAGGCCGTCGAAGGGGGCCCGGTGCAGCCGCTCGCCCAGCAGCTTGGCGCCGCGCCGGCCCTCTTCCAGGAGCGGGATGTCGGTCCTGCCGGTGTGCTTGCCGGACAGCGACCATTCCGTCTGTCCGTGCCGGGCCAGCAGGATGCGCGGTGCCATGAAGAGGAGCCTTTCCGGGACGAGCGATACGCGTGTGACGCGCGTGAGGAGTCGGTCCCTCCATCATCGCTCACCGCCGCACGGGGCAACCCGCCGGTCGATCTCTGCGTCTTTGACGACCGAGGGGGCCCGCTGAGGGCATTCATATAGACCGTAAATCCGGCGTGGCCACGCATCGTCGTCACGGGGCGGGCAGACTGTCGGGTCTGCCGGGGCGCCGCCGCAGATGGGGGAGGGCGATCGGATGCCGCAGACCGATGCACCGCGCACCGAGGCGGCACCTCGCGCCCGGTTTCGCCAGTGGACCGACCTGCGCGCCTCCACGGCTCCGCACGCCCGGCTGCGCTGGTGGTCCGAGCTGCCCCTGATCCTGCTGGTGTATGCGTCGTACTCGGCGGGCCGGCTGCTCGCCCGGGGCGACACCTCCAGCGCCGTCGACCACGGCCTGGAGATCCTGCGCATCGAGAAGGCCCTCCGCCTCAACGCCGAGCACCCGCTGAACCGGCTGTTCACCCGCGAGGCCTGGCTGGGCGTGCCCGCCGACTTCTGCTACGCGTCGCTGCACTACCTGGTGACACCCGCACTCCTGGTCTGGCTCTTCCGCTCCCGGGCCGTGCGCTACCGCGCGGCCCGCACCTGGCTGATGACCTCCACGTTCATCGGCCTCATCGGCTTCACGCTGCTCCCCACCTGCCCGCCCCGGCTGCTCGACCCCGGCCACGGCTTCGTCGACACGATGGCCCAGTACAGCTCGTACGGCTGGTGGGCAGGCGACGCGAGTGCGCCGCGGGGCCTGGGCAGCATGACGAACCAGTACGCGGCGATGCCGAGCCTGCACGTGGGCTGGGCGCTGTGGTGCGGCGTGATCCTGTGGAAGTACGGCCGCACGCGCACGGCCAAGGTCGCGGGCGTCGCGTATCCGCTGCTCACCACGATCATCGTGATGGGCACGGCGAACCACTACTTCCTCGACGCGGTCGCCGGTGCCGCCGTGATGGGGGCCGGGCTGCTGCTGACCCCGTTCGTGATGCGGCTCACGGACCGGGGCAGGACGCTGCCGGCCGCTCGTTTCCGGTGGGTCGCGGGGGTCTCGCGGGGCGCGGGTTCCTCGATTGTCAGTGCCAGGTGCCAGACTTCCCCGGGTGAGCGAATTCCCCGACAGCGCGAGTCCCGAACCGGGCCGGGAGCCGAGCCGGGTGCCTCCCCCACGGACGCGGGGGACGGCGCTCCGGCTTGGGGTCTCCCCTGCTCGAGCGAAGCCGAGAGTTTGGGGAAGGCTCGCTGAGCTGCGCGGTCCGGCCGTACCGCCCAAGGCCCTCGACGCGCGCGCCCTCGCGGCGCTCGCCGCGAACCCCGGGTGCGAGCGGCGTGCCCTCCTCGATGGCGCGGGCGTCGACAAGGCGAAGCTGGCCGGCGCGCTCGGTTCCCCGTCCGCGTTCGGGCAGTCGCAGTTCGCCTTCATGCGGGGCAACGCGTTCGAGGCGCGGGTCAAGGCCGACGGCGGCGCGGAGCTGCTGCGGCTCGTGCACGAGAAGCTGGACCCCGGCGCCGAGCCGCCCACGGCCGGTGCCGTCCCCGACCTGACCGCCGTCGGCCCCGAGGGGCGCACGGCGCGTACGGCGCTGGCGCTGCGCGAGGCCACCGCGGCCGGCGGCTGGACCCTGCTCGACCACCCCATGCTCGCCCTCGACGTCGCGGGCTCCCCCGCCTTCCTGGAGCCGGACGCCGTGGTCGTGCACCCCGACGGCAGCTGGACGGTCGTCGAGATCAAGTCCTTCCCGATGCTGGACGGTTCGGCGGACCCCGCGAAGGTGGGCGCGGCCGCGCGGCAGTCCGCGGTGTACGTCCTCGCCCTTGAGGAGGTCGCCGCGCACCTCGGCGGGCCGGAGGGACGCGCCCAGGACGGCGTCCCCGCCCCCGAGGTCCGCCACCGGGTCCTTCTGGTCTGCCCCAAGGACTTCTCCAACCTCCCGACCGCGTCCGCCGTCGACATCCGCAAGCAGCGCGCGGTCACCCGCCGCCAGCTCGCGCGCCTCACCCGCGTCGAGGACATCGCCGCCGCCCTCCCCGAGGGCACCTGCTTCTCCCTCGACCTGCCCGCCGCCGACCTGACGACCGCCGTCGAATCCGTCCCGGCGACCTACGCCCCCGAGTGCCTCTCCGCCTGCGAACTGGCCTTCCACTGCCGGGACCGTTCGCGCGCGCAGGGCGCGGTGACGTCCCTGGGGCGCTCCTTGCGCGCGGAACTGGGCGACCTGACGACGGTGACGGACGTGCTGGCGGCGGCCCACGGGCAGGCCGGGGATCCGGACGACCCGGCGGTCGCGGCGCTACGGAGAGCGGCGACGCTCCGGGCGGAGGCGCTGGGGACGCGGGAGGGGGATGTATGTCGTTGATCGCCACCCTCGCTCGGCTGGAAGCCGTGGAGAGCGGGCGGGCCCAGGCTGTCGCCACCGTGCGGCACCGGCATCTCACCGAGCGGCCCCTGGTGTTCGTACCGCTGGTCACCGCGGGTGAGGCCGGGGCCCCGCTCGGGGCGCTCGTCGGGACCGAGCGGGACGCGCCCAGGCTGCTCGTCGTGCCGCAGCCCCGGGACCGGGATCTGCGGTTCGCATTCCTCGCCGAGCTGGCGGACGTCGTCCTTCCGTACATCGACGCGTACGCCGACGTGGTCGAGGCGGCCGAGCGCAGCGAGACCGATCCGGAGACCGGGAAGCGGGTCAAGGTCGAGGTCGAACTGTGCGCGGACGCCCCGCAGTTGATCGTGCCGAGCCGTGCGGGCATCGAGTTCGTACGGCTGCTCGGGCGCTCCATGCGGTTCCGGCGCACCGCCGAGCAGGATCCCGAGACGCCCCATCCGGCGCCGCCCCGGGTGCCGCTGCTCGGGCGGTGGCTGACGCACTACGGGGAGCGGGCCCGGGTGCCCGGCTCGTCCCTCCTGCTCGCCCTCACCGACGTACTGTCACGGCACTGGGCCACCGGACAGAGCAGCCTGGAGGACCAGCACCTGGGCGCGCTGCTCGCCTGGATCGACCCGCCGGAAGGCGAGTCGGGCGCGCAGGGCGCGCTGCGGGCCGGGCTTCGGCGGGACTCCCGGGGCCAACTCGTCTGCCCGCCCGCCGGACCCGCCACCGACCCCGCCTTCGACAACATGCTGCTGGCCCCCGCCATCGAGCGCTACGACCGCGCGCGTACGGCGTTCGCCGCCGCCGAGGACGGCATCGAGGCGGACGACCGGCTCGGCGCGCTCACCGCCGCCGAGCGGGAGATCCGCGCGCTCGTCGAGAGCGTCACCCGGCCCACCTGGGACGCGGTGTGGCACGGGCTCGACCTGCTGCGCGCGCTCCCCGAGGGCGCGCACGCCGCCGACCGGTGGACCCGCGACCGCTGGTCGTTCACCAGCCACCGCGACCGGATCACCGCGGGCGAACCCCCGCAGCCGCGCCGCGACGACGCGGTCACCGCGGCGAACAAACTCGCCACCCGCGAGCGGGAACAGGCCCGGCTGGAAGCCCAGGAGGCCCTCGACGACCCGCTCGTCATGGCCGGGCGGCGGCTCGCCGGGGAGGCGTTCGCGGGCGAGGTCACGGATGTCGTGATGGCGTACAGCGAGGGCAAGCGGCCCAGCCCGCGCCCGCTGGTGACCGTCCGCACGGAGGACCAGCCGCATCTCGGTGAGCGTACGAAGGTGTACCGGTCGTTGGGCGGGAAGCCGCAGGCCGCCGAGTTCGTGGGGTACGAGGGGGCAACCGAGGACGGGGGCGACGGGGGCGCCCTCGTGGTCCTGCGCGTCGTCGACAAGATGGGGCGCGGCAAGGAGCCCGAGGCCGGGTCCGTGCCGGAGAAGGGGGACCTGGTCTGCTTCACGCTCTTCGAGCACGAGCAGCGGGGCGGCGCGAAACTGCCCGACCCGGAGGAGACACCGTGGACGCACGGCGGGCCGCCGGGCGAACCCGAGGCCGTACCCCTGCCGGACCCGGTGACGGACGAGGACGTCCTATGAACCTCCGTGACCTGGGAGGGCGTCCTGTGGAACCCCGTGACGGAAGACGTCCTTTGGACCGCGTGACCGCGGAAGACGGACTTGTGGACCGCGTGACCGGGGAAGACGGTCCCGTGAACCCCGTGACCGAGGAGAGCGTTCGTTGAACGGCCTGCCCACCGCGGCCTTCGAGCCCGGTGCCGAAGCCACCCGCGCCACCGACGCGATCCTGCGCGACACCTTGCACGGCACCCACCGGGGAGTGGTCGTCGACTCCCCGCCCGGTGCCGGGAAGTCGACCCTCGTCGTGCGCGCCGCGCTCGAACTGGCCGCCGCAGGGCGCCCGTTGATGGTCATCGCGCAGACCAACGCGCAGGTCGACGACCTGGTGCTGCGGCTCGCCGAGAAGGACCCCGGGCTGCCCGTCGGACGGCTGCACAGCAGCGACCCCGACCCGTACGACAAGGCGCTCGACGGCCTGGAGAACGTACGCAAGTCCGCCAAGGCGGCCGACCTTGCGGGCCTCGACGTCGTCATCTCGACCGCCGCCAAGTGGGCCCACGTCAAGGGCGTCGAGCCGTGGCGGCACGCGATCGTCGACGAGGCGTACCAGATGCGCTCGGACGCGCTGCTCGCCGTTGCCGGGCTCTTCGAGCGGGCGCTGTTCGTGGGCGACCCGGGGCAGTTGGACCCCTTCGCGATCGTGGGGTCCGAGCAGTGGGCCGGGCTGTCGTACGACCCGTCGGCGTCGGCGGTGACGACGCTGCTCGCCCACAATCCGGAGCTGCCGCAGCACCGGCTGCCGGTGTCCTGGCGGCTGCCCGCCTCCGCGGCACCGCTGGTCTCGGACGCCTTCTATCCGTATACGCCGTTCCGCAGCGGTACGGGGCATGGCGACCGGCGGCTGAACTTCGCCGTCCCGTCGGACGGTTCGGGGCCCGACCGGGTCATCGACGAGGCGGCGGAGGCAGGTTGGGGGCTGCTGGAGCTGCCGGCCCGGCACACGCCTCGTACGGATCCCGAGGCGGTACGGGCCGTCGCCCAGGTCGTACGCCGGCTGCTGGACCGGGGTGGCGCGGCCACGTCGGAGCGGGCGGACGATCCGGTGCCGCTGACGGCCGACCGGATCGCCGTCGGCACGGCGCACCGGGACCAGGCCGCGGCCGTACGGGCGGCGCTGGCGGACCTCGGCGTCGCGGACGTCACCGTCGACACGGCGAACCGGCTTCAGGGCCGGGAGTTCGATGTGACCGTGGTGCTCCATCCGCTGTCGGGGCGGCCGGACGCGACCGCGTTCCACCTGGAGACGGGGCGGTTGTGCGTGCTGGCGTCCCGGCATCGGCACGCGTGCATCGTGGTGTGCCGGGCGGGGGTGACGGAGCTGCTGGACGACCATCCGTCGACGGAGCCGGTGCAGCTGGGGGTCACGGTGAAGTTCCCGGATGGGTGGGAGGCCAATCACGCGGTGCTGTCGCATCTGGCGGAGCACCGGGTGGCTTGGCGACCTTGACCGACACGCCGGCACCTCCGGGGCTGGCGCCAAGCACCCCGCCGCCCGTCCGCCAGACGGAGTCCGGCACGCCGCCGGAGGCGGCCAATGGAAACAGCCCGGATGGCTGGGAGGCCAATCACGCGGTGCTGTCGCATCCGGCAGAGCACCAGGTGGCTTGGCGACCTTGACCGACACGCCGGCACCTCCGGGGCTGGCGCCGGGCGCCCCGCCGCCCATCCGCCGGACGGCACCTCTATCGCTCCGGCACTGCCACGGCCGGCGCCGAGCCCCTCCGCTGTGGGTACCCCGCCGGGGGGATGGAGCCTGGCCTCTCCGGCCCACTTGCGCGGGCGAGAGACAATAGACGGTGGCCCACTGACGAGGCGGGTCCCTGAACCGTACGAGGAGGAGAAGACATGGCGGAGCCCACGCCGCGTCGGAACGAACCGCGGCTACGCCCCGCGCCCCTGCTCTTCGAGCCCGCGGAAGCCGCCGGGGATCCGGAGCATTTCTTCGGTCTGGAGTCGATCGACGATCCGCGTGCGCTGCTGGACCGGGCCACGGAGCTGACGCAGGCGTTTCGGGCTGCCGCGGATCGGGCGGTCGAGTTCCAGGCGATCGCCGCGGCGCAGCTTGCCGATCCCCGGCGGTTTGACCGGCTCACTCCGGCCGCGATCGCCGACCAGGCCGAGTGGACCGAGGACTACGCGAAGCGGATGGTCGAGTTCGGTCAGGATCTGCTTCGGGGGGTTGAGGGGAACCATGGGGTGGGCGATCACCTGTGAGTCGTGGGGGTGCGCGTAGGGTTTTCGCCCCCGCCGCCCCTGCCCATTCCCGTACCTGGGGCCCGCGGCGGAGCCGCTGATGGATACAGCGCCCCCAGACCCCCGTATCGCGCTTCGCGCTCGTCCTCGAACGCCGGACGGGCTGAAAAGCAGCTGAAGAGCAGATACTCCTCCCCGCCCCCTCCCGTCCCGATTTCCGGCAACCCTCCGAGACCGGACGCCTACCACCGGTACATCTGGCGGCATGAGCTTCGACATCGCAGGAGTCGCCTCCGAGGGCGCCGCCTGGCTCGCCTCCGCAGGAACGTATCCGCGCAGCACGCTCGCCCTGTGGGCGGAACGGCCCGACGCCCCGGTCGTCCTGCCCTGCGGCAGTGCCTTCGACATCGTCAACGCTCCGGCGATCTTCGGGCGGCGGATGCTCGACCGATTATGGGACGACGGACCGGGCTCGGGCCCGGTGGCGGCGTACCGCGGCCGCATGCTGCTGTTCGCCGCGCCCGGTACGGCTCAGCGGCTGCCGTCGCTCCTGGAGTGGGAGGAGGCCGCCGGGCGCGCGGGGCGGTGCGGTGCGGTTGCGCCCCTGCTCTGTCACGGCACGGGAGACGCGGTCACCGTGCCCGCACTGAGCGTCGGCGGCACCGGGCCCAGCCCCGCCGCCCGCCTGGAATCCCGCTGGCTCGTCGCGCCCGACACCCGGCATCCCTGGCTTCCGGGGGCCGAGATCCTGCTCTGGGCGGCCGTCCGGGCGGCCCGAGCGACGGCCTCGGAGGCGGTGCGGATATCGATTTTTCCTCCCACCGATCAGGATGCTAAGGTCTACGACGTCAGCAGGCGCCGCTAGCTCAGTTGGTTAGAGCAGCTGACTCTTAATCAGCGGGTCCGGGGTTCGAGTCCCTGGCGGCGCACGCTAGCGATGGCGAGGCGTGTTCGCGGAAAGCGCGAACCGTCTCGCCATCGTCATTTCTGCGCGGCTTCGCCGCGGTCTGTGGGGGCTCCGCCACCCACACCCCCTGAGGCCGGCCCAGTGACCGGAGTCGCGAAGGCTCAGCCCGTCGTGATCGTCACCGTCCACGCCCCCGAAGCCGTCCGGTCCTCCACCTCGACCCGGACCTTCTCGCCCGGGACCGTGTAGCTCTCCCCCAGCGCCACCGGCGCGTCCGCGAGGGCCGGGTAGACCGAGCCTTCCCAGCAGGCCTCGGAGTGGGGGTGTGCGTCGAGGACCTCGACCGGGCCGTCGCCCGACGCGGCCTCGCTACGGACGCGGTAGACGAGGACGCCCTGCGTGCACGTCGCGCCGTCGTTGCCCCCCGAGGCGCGCACCTCGAAGGCGAGCACGCTGTCGAGACCCGTACGGACCACCGCCAGCTTGGTTCCCTGGCCGGAACCGAAGAGCCGCGCACCCGACACGCCCGGCGCGCCTCCCGAACCAGCCGAACCAGCCGAACCGGCCGAACCAGCCGAGCCGGCCGGCCACGCACGAGGACCAGCCGCTCCCGCCGCCGAGGGACTCGAGGACCCCACCGCCTCCATCGTCAACCGCGTACCCCCCGTCCCCCGCACGCACGCCACCTGCTCCTCGTCCAGCCAGCCGAGCTTCCACTTGTGCCAGCCGAACAGGTCGGGGGCGAGTCCGAACTGGCTGCCCATGAGGTCCCAGTCGCCGACGTAGGTGTCCCAGTCGATCTTGCCGTCGGTGGGGCGGTGGTACAGGTCGGGCAGGTCGAAGACGTGGCCGGTCTCGTGGGCGAGGACGAGGCGGTCCGGCGGGTGTTTCTCGAAGACCGTGACCACGCGGCGGATGTCCCTGCCGTCGGCGCTCAAGGGCGTGTCGAGGTTGACGACCTTCGTGGCGTCGGAGTCGACGCCCGGCGCATCCGGGTCGGCCACGAGGTAGACGATCTCGTAGCGCGAGAAGTCGACCTGCCGGTCGGCCGCGGTGATCGCGTCGCGCAGGTAGGCGGCGCGCTGCCCGGCGTTCCAGTCACGCCGTATGGCGTACGACGTGGAGGGGTGCGGCATCCGGATCCAGTCGCGCTGGGCATGCGGCCGCACGGTGAACTTGCCGTAGGAGGCGCGCTCGAAGAAGAGTCTGGTGGCCGGGAAGTGGTCGGCGGCCAGTTCGGCGGGCGTGACGCGCGGCCGCGAGTCGGGGAAGGACAGGAAGACCATCACCGCGTCGAGGGGGTGGTCGGGCCGCACATACGCGGAGTTCCAGGTGTCGACGCCCTCCGAGTGGTGGGCGTCGGTCCGCTCCAGGGCGCATACCGCCGACTGGGATTCGGCGAGCGCGGGGCCCGGCAGCAGGGAGGTCGCGGCGAGCGCGGTCATCGAGGTGAACACGGCCGCGGGGCTGCGCCAACGTGGCGCCCCGTCACGGGTGAGGCCCCGTAGGGTCTCACGAGTGAAATCCCGCAAGGCCTCAAGGGTGAGACCCCTCAGGGGGCGCGGACGCGGCACAGCGACCTCCGGATGCGGAATTCGGGATACCGCACCCAGCCTGGGGGAGTTCGTATGATTTCGCCCTGTTTGTCTGCACCAGAAGAGTGAGGGGACCCGCGAGACCGACACCCCGAGCACTCACGGAACGTCACATGCGATCCGCGGTGGAAGGATCCCGTCCAGATGCGAGCAGAAACGATCTGCCGGAAGAGGCCGTTGTTCGGGGACACTGGACAGTGGCTGCAAGTCCCCGAGGCATGCCTCTATGATCGGCACACTTTCCTGCACGGACACGGCTTGTGCGGCCGTCCAGCACCGGCCGACCACCCCGAGAGACCATACGAAGAACGAGTGCACTGCGGGAGCGAGCGGTGAGCGGAACGTCCGAAGGGCCGGCGCCCGCGGCAGACCTCGTCCGGCCGGCCGTCACAGAGCGTCATATCGGCACATCTCCTCGTCTGTCCGCAGGGGCGCCTCCCGGCGCATCCCTCACCCCTGGGTCACCTTCCGGCGCATGCGTCGCCCCCGGTTCACCTCCTGACCCGTACGCCCCTGCCGAGACACGCTCCGACGCGCCCGCGTACGCCCCCGTACCCGACGGACCGTCACCCCGCACCTTCCGGGCCGCCTTTGGCACCGCGCCCCTCGCGATGGCCGTCGTCGACCGCGAGGGGCTCATCGTCACCGCCAACGAGTCGCTGGGCACGCTGCTCGGCACCCGGGTGGACGCGCTCGTCGGGCGGATCGCCGCCGATCTCGTGGACCTGACGTCCGACGCCCGCACCTGGCACGCGTACCGCGAGGTGCTGCGCGGCCGGCAGGCCCGGCTGCGCTGCACGCGCCGCCTCAAGCACCCCGACGGGCACTCCCTCTGGGTCCAGGTGACCGTCGCGCCGCTGCCCCCGCAGGAGCAGGCCGTGCTGCTGTCCGTCGCCGACATCAGCGCCCGGCGTGAACTCCAGGCGCGGCTGCGCCACTTGCAGATGCACGATCCGGTGACCCGGCTGCCCAACCGCACGCTGTTCTTCGAGCGCCTGTCGGCCGCTCTGGAGGCGGAGGTGTACGAGGAGGGCGGCACCGGCCGGATCGGGCTCTGCTATCTGGACCTCGACGGTTTCAAGGCGGTCAACGACACGCTCGGCCACCGCGTCGGCGACCGGCTGCTCGCGGCCGTCGCCGAACGCCTCACGCGCTGCGCCGACGAGGCGGGTTACGCGCGGGCGGCCACTCCGCTGGTGGCCAGACTCGGCGGAGACGAGTTCGCACTCCTCGTCGAGGACTCCACGGGCACGGACCAGTTGGCGGACCTCGCCGACTCCGTACTGAAGGCCCTTCAGGCGCCCTTCGACCTCTCCGGTCAGCGGCTGTCCCTCTCCGCGTCGATCGGGGTCGTCGAGCGGCGCGCGGCCGGGACGTCCGCGACCGGTCTGATGCAGGCCGCGGACACGACGCTGTACTGGGCGAAGGCGGACGGCAAGGGCCGCTGGACCCTCTTCGACCCGGAGCGCAACGCCCACCGCATGACCCGCCAGGCGCTGTCCTCCACCCTGCGCGCGGCCGTCGACCGCGGTGAATTCGCCCTGGAGTACCAGCCGTTGGTGGGCATGGCGGACGGCGGCGTACGCGGAGTCGAGGCCCTCGTACGGTGGAATCACCCGCAGTTCGGAACGCTGACGCCGAATCGGTTCATCGGACTGGCCGAGGAAGACGGTTCGATCGTCCAGCTCGGCCGCTGGGTGCTCGCCACCGCCTGCAGCCAGGCCCGCCGCTGGCAGCTGGACCATCCCGACGCGCCGCCGATCTTCGTCAGCGTCAATGTCGCCGTACGCCAGGTGTGGGACTCCGACCTCGTCGCGGACGTGGCGGAGATCCTCGCGGAGACCGGACTCGCCCCGCATCTCCTCCAGTTGGAGCTGACGGAGTCGGCGGTGATGGGTTCGGCGGGCCGCCCGCTGCAAGCCCTCCAGGCCCTCAGCGAGATGGGCGTCCGCATCGCCATCGACGACTTCGGCACCGGCTACTCGAACCTCGCCTACCTCAGCCGCCTGCCGGTCTCCGTCCTGAAGCTGGACGGCTCCTTCGTACGGGGCTTCCAGTACGAGAACGCCGACGGCACGTCCGCCCACCCCAACCCCGCCGACGAGGTCATCGTCGAGGCCCTCATCCAACTCGCCCACCGGCTCGGCCTGACGGTCACCGCCGAGTGCGTGGAGACCGCCTCCCAGGCCTCCCGCCTGCGCGGCATCGGCTGCGACACCGGGCAGGGGTGGCTGTACTCCCGCCCGGTGGCGCCGGATCGTATCTCCGCGCTGCTGGCCGCGGCCCGCGCTCAGGCCTGAGTGGCTGCCCGGGCGTCCCGGGCCGCGTCCGGCAACCCGTAGGCGTCCGCGATCAGTTCGTACGAGCGCAGGCGCAGGTCGCCGTCGTGGGCGTGGGACGTGAGCATCAACTCGTCGGCGCCCGTGCGCTTCTGGAGGTCGTCGAGGCCCGAGCGGACTTCGTCGGCCGTGCCGTGGATGACGTTGGAGTTCCAGCTGTCGATGAACTCCCGCTCCATGGGGCTGAATTCGTACGCCTCCGCCTCCTCCGGGGTCGGGACGAGTCCCGGGCGGCCGGTGCGCAGGCGGACCATGTTCAGGGCGGCGGCCATGACCTGGCGGCGGGCCTCCTTCTCGTCGTCCGTGGCGAGAGCGGAGACGCCGATGAGGGCGTACGGGGCGTCGAGTACGGCGCTCGGCTGGAACGACTCGCGGTAGAGGTCCAGCGCGGGGATCGTGTTCTGGGCCGAGAAGTGGTGGGCGAACGCGAAGGGCAGGCCCAGGATTCCGGCGAGGCGGGCGCTGAAGCCGGAGGAGCCAAGGAGCCAGACCGGAGGGCGATGCCGGGACTGTACGCCGCCGGGGGAGGTCGACTGGATGGGGCCGGGGACCGCGTGGATGCGGGCGTAGGGGTGGCGGTCCGGGAAGTCGTCGTCCAGGAAGCGGGTGAGCTCCGCGAGTTGCTCGGGGAAGTCGTCGGCGCCTTCGTTGAGGCCGTCCGTGCGGCGCAGGGCCGCGGCCGTCGCGCCGTCCGTGCCGGGGGCGCGGCCGAGGCCCAGGTCGATACGGCCCGGGGCCATCGCCTCCAGCGTGCCGAACTGCTCCGCGATGACCAGCGGGGCGTGGTTGGGGAGCATGACTCCGCCCGAGCCCAGGCGGATGCGGGTCGTGTGGGCGGCCAGGTGGGCGAGGATCACCGCCGGCGAGGAGGACGCGACGCCTGGCATCGAGTGGTGCTCGGCCACCCAGTAGCGGTGGAAGCCGCGGGATTCCGCGAGGCGGGAGATCTTGACGCTGGTCCGCAGGGCGTCGGTGGCTGTGCGGCCTGCGCCTACCGTGACCAGGTCCAGTACGGACAGGGGTACGGGGGCGGTGCCCTGCGCCTTGCCTCGGATCTCGTCCGTGTCTTCCACCGGGGTCTCCTCCTGGTTTCGTGCGCGATGCGGTTCCGCGGTGCGGTTCTTCGGGGTGCGAACAGGAGGTGGGCTCCGGTTATTCCCGGGTGGCCCGGGGGCGCGTGCCCCGGCGTTGGGGCTGGGGTGGATTTTTCGCCCCCTCCGCCCCTACCCGTCCCGTACCTGAGCCCGCGGCGGAGCCGCTGATCGATGCAGCGCCCCGGACCCCGCTCCTCAAACGCCGGAGGGGCTGGATCTTGCGCCGGAGGGGCTGGGATTGGCTCCCCAGTGGCAGCCCGCTTTCTCCGGGGACACGATGAATCTCACGTTTAGGAGGTTTTTGGTGTCTGTACAACAACCGCCAACTGTCAAGGCCGCGCCCTCTGTCATGCCGGAGCGCGGGCCCGGGCCCGTCAAGGTGACCTTGAAGGTCAACGGCGCCGAGCGGTCCATGGAGATCGAGCCCCGGGTCAGTCTGCTCGACGCGCTTCGTGAGCACCTGCATCTCACGGGTGCGAAGAAAGGGTGTGACCAGGGAACCTGTGGCGCGTGCACGCTCTGGGTCGATGACCGGCGGGTTCTGGGATGCCTGACCCTCGCGATCGCCACCGAGGGACGCGAGGTGACGACGGTCGAGGGCCTGGCGGAGCACGAGGAGCTCGACGCGATGCAGAAGGCGTTCATCGCCGAGGACGCGTTCCAGTGCGGATTCTGCACGCCCGGCCAGATCATGTCGGCGGCCGCGCTCCTCAAGGAGGGGCATGCGGGCGACGACGCCGAGATCCGTGAGTGGATGAGCGGCAACCTCTGCCGCTGTGCCGCCTACCAGCACATCCGCGCGGCCATCCGCGCGGTCCGCGACGGAGCCTAGGGAGACCGGAGTTGCGGCCCATCAGTTATTCACGTGCACATGACGTCGCGGGCGCGATCGCCACGGTGACCGCCGACCCCACCAGCGACTTCCTGGCCGGCGGCACGACCGAGGTCGATCTGCTCCGCCAGAACGTCCTGCTTCCGCGCCGGCTCGTCGACATCAACGACCTTCCGCTCACCCAGATCGAGGACCGCCCGGACGGCGGCGTGTACATCGGCGCCGTAGCGCGGATGAGCGATGTCGCCGAGGCGCCGAGTGTGCGGGAGCGGTTCCCCTTGATGGCCGAGGCGCTCCTGCTCGGTGCGTCGGCGCAGCTGCGGAACATGGCCACCATGGGCGGCAACTTGATGCAGGGCGTCCGCTGCGGCTACTTCCGCGACGCCGTCTCCCCCTGCAACAAACGCGACCCGGGCAGCGGCTGCAGCGCCATCGACGGCTTCAGTCGCAACTTCGCCGTCCTCGGCACGAGTGACTCGTGCATCGCCACGAACCCCTCCGACGTCGCCGTCGCGCTGACGGCCCTCGACGCCCGTATCCACACCGAAGGCTCCGAGGGCAGGCGCGTCTATGACATCGACGACTTCTTCCTGCTGCCCGGTGACACGCCCCACCTCGAACACCCGCTGGCGCACGGCGAGCTCATCGTCGGCATCGAGGTGCCATACACGCCCGTGGCCGAGAACTCGCTGTACCTGAAGGTGCGCGACCGTGAGTCGTACGAGTTCGCCCTCGCGTCCGTGGCCGCGGGTGTGACCACCGATGACGGTGTCATCACCGAGGTGCGCCTCGCACTGGGCGGAGTGGCCACCAAGCCGTGGCGGGCACGGCGTGCGGAAGAGGTCCTGCGTGGAGCGCGCGCGGACCGGGACACCTTCGCACGCGCCGCCCGCGAGGAGCTCGCCTCCGCCCGCACCACGCCGCTCAACGCGTTCAAGGTAGAGCTCGCCCAGCGGACGATGGTCCGCGCACTGGAGACCCTCACGAGCCCGGAGCGTCAGTCATGACCATGGCACCTCCCCTGGCCATCGGACAGCCCACCGACCGCGTCGACGGCCGCAGCAAGGTCTCGGGGACCGCGCACTACACGGCGGACCACACCTTCGACAACATGTCGTACGCCTTCCTGGTCGGAGCGCGTGTGGCGAGCGGCCGGGTCACCTCGATCGATGCCTCCGAGGCGCTGGCCTCCGAGGGCGTCCTGGCCGTCCTGACCCACGAGAACCTGCCCAGGATCGCCACCCAGCCCCCGCTGATCCCCTCGCTGGCCGGAATGCCCGCGCCCGGCCAGACCTTCTTCCCCCTCCAGGACGACGTGGTGCACTACGAGGGCCAGCCCGTGGCCATCGTCGTCGCCGACACGCTGGAGCGGGCGCAGTGGGCGGCCGCGCTCGTGCGCGTCACCTACGACGAAACGCCGTTCGTCGTGACGATCGACCAGGGCCGCGACCAGGCATACGAGCCCGAGGCGATCTTCGCGGGCTTCATCCCCGGCCGTAACCAGCGCGGCGACATCAACGCCGGACTCGCCCAGGCCGACGTACGGATCGACGCCGAGTACACCTACGCCGCCAACAACCACAACCCGATCGAACCGTCGGCCACCACGGCGGTGTGGGACGGGGACGAGCTCACCCTCCATGACGCGACACAGGGGGTGGCGGCCACCCAGCTCACCGTCGCCGCCCTGCTGGGCCTCACTCCGTCGAAGATCCGGGTCATCTCCCACTTCGTCGGCGGCAGCTTCGGCTGCAAGGCCATGATCTGGGCGCACCCCGCGCTCAGCGCGATGGCCGCACGCTACGTCGAACGACCGGTCAAGCTCGCCCTGACGCGCGCGGACATGTTCACCTCGGTCGGCTTCCGCGAGGAGCAGGTGCAGCACATCACCCTCGGCGCGACCGAGGAGGGCCGCCTCACGGCCCTGCGGCACCACAAACTGTCGCCGACCTCCCACTTCGACAACTGGGCCGAACCCTCCCTCGGCGTCGCGTCCCAGATGTACGCCTGCCCCAATTACGAGGGCGTCTACGAGCTGTTCCGCGCCAACACCATGACGCCGACCTTCATGCGCGCCCCGGGTGAGGCGTCCGGCATGTTCGCCCTGGAAAGCACGATGGACGAACTCGCCCACCGCATCGGCGTCGACCCGGTCGAGCTGCGGCTGCGCAACCACACCGACGTCGACCCCAACACGGGCAACCCCTGGTCGAGCGAGGGGCTCGCCGAATGCCTGCGGCGCGGTGCCGAGCGCTTCGGCTGGCAGCGCCGCGCCCCCGAACCCCGTTCGCACCGCGACGGGAACTGGCTGATCGGCTACGGCATGGCCACGGCCGGCTATCCCGTGTACGGGCCGAACAACCCGCAGCGGGCCCGCGCCCGGATCTACGCCGACGGAAGCGCCGTCGTCCAGGCGGCGACGCCCGACTTCGGCACGGGGGTCTCCACGGTGATGACCCAGGTCGCGGCCGACGCGCTCGGCATCCCGTTCGAGCGCTGCCGGTTCGAGGGCGGCGACACGGTGCTGCCCACCATCGCCGCCGCTGTCGGCTCGTCAGGTTCCGGCATGATCAGCGCCGCCGTCCACACCGCGGCCACCAACCTGCGCGACCAGCTGATCCGTCTGGCCATCTCCGACGCGGAGTCCCCGCTGCACGGCGCCGACCCCGGCGCGATCACCGTACAGAGCGGCCGCATGAGGCTGCGCGAACGGCCCGACACCGGGGAGACCTACAGCGAGTTGATGCACCGCAACTTCCTGCCCGACACCGACGCGACGGGCGCCTGGTCTCCCTCGTCCCAGACCACCCAGTACGGAATGATGACCTTCGGCGCCCAGTTCGCCGAGGTCGCCGTCGACGTCGATCTCGGCGTGGTCCGTGTCCGCCGCATGGTCGGCGCCTTCGCTCCCGGACGGGTCCTCAACCCCAAGACGGCCCGCAGCCAGCTGATGGGCGGCATGATCTGGGGCCTGGGCCAGGCACTCCTCGAAGCGAACTACATGGACCCGCGCCGTGGCCGCTGGGTCGCCGACAGCCTGGGCGACTACCTGATCCCGGTCAACGCCGACGCCCCCGACGTCGACGTGGAACTCGTCGAGGTCGAAGATAAGATCGTCAACCCGCTGGGCGTCAAGGGCGTCGGTGAGGTAGGCCAGGTCGGCGTGGCCGCGGCCATCGCCAACGCGATCCATCACGCCACCGGCCGACGGGTGCGGAAACTGCCCATCACCATCGAGGACCTGCTCTGAGAACCCGTAGGCGCTGAACCATCGGCGAGAACCCGCAGGCGCTGAACCCGTTGGCGAGAACCCGCAGGCGCTGAACCCGTTGGCGCTGCGGACCGCCCGCACCCGGACGGTGACCGTCTACACCTGGACGATCGGTTCCTTCGTGAACAGCGTGCCGAGGGCCGGAGCGTTCACGCGACGGCCCGCCAGGCGCAGGGCCTCCCAGACCGTGACCTGGTTGGCGGTGAGGACCGGCTTGGACAGGGCCTTCTCCAGGGCCGGGATGTGGGAGGCCGTGTGGAGGGCGGTGTCCGGGAGGAGGACGGTGTCCGCGTCGGGGTGGTCGGCCTCGCGCGCCAGGGCCAGGACCTCGTCGGGGCCCCACGTGGCCACCTCCGCCGCCGTGATGATCCCCGAGCCCCGGACCGCCACCACCTCCAGCCCCGCGTCCTTGAGGAACGCGGCGAAGAGCGCGGCCACGTCATCCGGATACGTCGCCCCGATCGCCACCCGGCCCGCCCCGATCTCCCGCACCGCGTGCGCGAAGCCGAAGGACGTGGAGGAGGCGGGCAGCCCTGCCGTACGGGCGAGGGTGCGGATCTGGTCGTGGGCGCCCTGCCAGCCGTACACGAAGCTGCCGCTGGTGCAGGCCCACACCACCGCTTCGGCGCCCGAGAGGCGCAGTTCCTCGACGCCCGCCGCGAGCCGTTCCGCCGAGCCCATCTCGAGGAGCGCGTCCACCCGGTGCGCGTCCTCGCCGATGTCCGTGTGGACGAGGGGAAGGCGGATGTCGCTGCCGAGCAGTTGCTCGATGCGCGGGTAGTCGTCCTCGGCCGAGTGGCCGGGGTAGAGGAATCCGAGTGCGGTCATGCCCAACCTTCCTGTTCTTCCGGCAGTACGGGCCTTTCCGGCAGCACAGACCCTTCCGGCAGGACGGACCCGTCCCGCAGCACAGACCCTTCCCGCAGTCCGGGTCCCCGGCGGGCGGACTCGTCCAGCAGAGCCTGATAGGGCCCCACCGCCCGGGTACCCAGCTGACGCAGCGCCGCCCACATCGTCACCTGGTTGGCCGAGATCACCGGGATCCGCAGTTCGGCCTCCAGCTGGGGGATGACGTCGTATGTCGGAAGGTTGGTGCAGCTGACGAAGAGGGCGTCCGCGGCGCCCCGCACCGCCCCGCGGGCCATGTCCACCACATCCCGGTACGGGACCTTCCAGATGTGCCTGGTCAGGCCCAACGAGGCCCGTCCGGTGACCGTGATGCCCGCCTCGGCGAGGTACTCCTCCAGGGACTGGGTGACCGAGACCGTGTACGGGGTCACGAGGGCGATGCGGTGTGCGTCCAGCTCCAGCAAGGCGTCGAGGAGGGCGCCGGAGGTGGTGAGCGACGGGACGGCGCCCGCCCGGGTCATCACCTCGCACATCGCCCGCTCCCCGGCCACCCCGCCGACGAAGCTGCCCGATGTGCAGGCGTACGCCACGACCTCGGGCTCGACCGCGTTCAGGGCGCGCACCGCGTCGCCGAGCGTCTCGTGCTCGGAGACCAGGCGGGCCAGGTCAAGACTGACCTCGACCGGCACGAACGGGGTGCGGGTGAGGTGCAGGGAGACGTCGTCGGGCACCCATCGCCACAGTTCGCGGTCGAGGGCGAAGTCGAAGGGGGCGACGACGCCGATGCCGCGCTGCGGTCGGGGGCCGCCGAGAAAGGAGACGTCCATGGCGGGCACCGGCCTCACGAACGGAAACGGGCGGGCAACGGACCATACGCGGGCCCGTGTTGACGAAGGTAGGTTCCGGTGCGAGCGTGGTCAATCCGCGCATCTCAGACGGCCCCCGACCGCCTTTCTTCTCATCATTCGCAGAATCCCCATATTCCCCCATACCGCCCCATACTCCCCAGAAGAGCGGATCCGCCGTGCGAAACGGTTGCCCCCGATGACCACCCTCCTCGTCCTGGACGCCGATCCCCTCCCCCGCCTCGGCAGGCTCACCGGCCGGGTGCGGATCGAGCACGCCGACGCGTCCACGCTGGCCGAGCGGCTGCCGTACGCGGACGTCCTGCTCGTGTGGGACTTCACCTCGCACGCCGTGCGCCGCGCCTGGCCCGGCGAGGGCCCGCGGCCGCGCTGGGTGCACACGGCGAGCGCGGGTGTGGACCATCTGATGTGCCCGGAGCTCGCCGCGTCCGACACGGTGGTGACCAACGCGCGCGGGATCTTCGACCAGCCGATCGCGGAGTACGTCGCCGCGCTGGTCCTCGCGCTGGCCAAGGATCTGCCGAGGACGTGGGATCTGCAGCGGCGGCGGGAGTGGCGGCACCGGGAGTCGCGGCGGCTGGCGGGCACGCGCGCGTGCGTGGTGGGTTCCGGGCCGATCGGGCGGGCGATCGCTGAGAAACTCAAGGCCCTGGGCGTCATGACGGCGCTGGTGGGGCGGACTCCGCGCGCCGGCGTCCATGGCCCGGAGGACCTTGACCGGCTGATGGCGCGTGCCGACTGGGTGGTGTCCGCGGCGCCGCTCACCGAGGCCACGCGCGGCATGTTCGACGCGCGGCGCTTCGGGACGATGCAGCCGTCGGCGTGCTTTGTCAACGTCGGGCGCGGGCAGCTCGTGGTCGAGGACGCGCTCGCCGAGGCGCTGTCGAAGCGGTGGATCGCGGGGGCGGCCCTGGATGTCTTCGAGCACGAACCGCTCGGTCCGGACAGCCCGTTGTGGGAGGTGCCCGGTCTGATCGTGTCGCCGCACATGAGCGGGGACACGGTCGGCTGGCGGGACGAACTGGGCGCGCAGTTCGTGGAGTTGTACGAGCGCTGGGAGGCGGGAAAGCCGCTCCTGAACGTCGTCGACAAGAAGCGTGGGTACGTGCCCGGACACTGAACTCCCCTGCCCGGGCAGTCAACACCCTTTGGAGGGGCCGATGCCGGAACTCACCGAGCTGACCGCGGTACGACTCGTCGAGGGCTACCGCAAGGGCGAATTCAGCCCCGTGGACGCGACCCGCGAGGCCCTGGAGCGGGCCGAGCGCGTCCAGCCCGCCGTGAACGCGTTCGTGCGGCTGGACGCGGACGAAGCCCTCGCCCAGGCCGGGGAGTCGGCGGACCGGTGGCAGCGCGGCGAGCCGGCGGGCCTGCTCGACGGCGTCCCCGTCACGGTCAAGGACATCCTTCTGCTGCGCGGGCACCCCACGCTGCGTGGCTCCAGGACCACGGATCCGCACGGCCGTTGGGCCGAGGACGCGCCGTCCGTGGCCCGGCTGCGCGAGCACGGCGCCGTCTTCCTCGGCAAGACGACGACACCCGAGTTCGGCTGGAAGGGCGTCACGGACTCGCCGCTGTCGGGGGTGACCCGTAATCCGCATGACGTCTCGCGCACGGCGGGCGGCTCCAGCGGCGGGAGCGCGGCGGCCGTGGCCCTCGGCGCGGGCCCGCTGTCCCTGGGCACGGACGGCGGCGGCAGTGTCCGTATCCCGGCCGCCTTCTGCGGGATCTTCGGGCTGAAGCCGACGTACGGCAGGGTGCCGCTGTATCCGTCGAGCGCCTTCGGGACGCTCGCGCACGTCGGGCCGATGACCCGGGACGCCGCCGACGCCGCACTGATGATGGACGTGATCAGCGGCCCCGACGCGCGGGACTGGTCCGCGCTCGGGCCGGTCGCCGGCTCGTTCGTGGAAGCGCTCGAAGGTGGCGTACGGGGGCTGCGGGTCGCGTACTCGCCCTCGCTGGGCGGGCAGGTCGCGGTCCGTCCCGCCGTGGCGGCGGCCGTACGGCGCGCGGTGGAGAGGCTCGCGGGACTCGGCGCGTATGTCACCGAGGACGACCCCGACTTCACCGACCCGGTGGACGCCTTCCACACCCTGTGGTTCAGCGGGGCGGCCCGCGTGACCCAGCGCTTCGGGCCCCACCAGCGGGAGTTGCTCGACCCGGGCCTGCGTGAGATCAGCGGCCTCGGCGCCCGCCTCGGCGCGCTGGACTATCTCGCCGCGGTGGACGTCCGCATGGAGCTCGGGCGGCGCATGGGGCGCTTCCACGAGACGTACGACGTCCTGGTCACGCCCACCCTGCCGCTGACGGCCTTCGAGGCGGGCGCCGAGGTCCCGGCGGTCCCCCACCCTCGACTTCGCTCGGGCGGGGGCGCCCTCATCGGCCACCGTCGCTGGACGGGCTGGACCCCGTTCACGTACCCCTTCAACATGACCCAGCAGCCCGCGGCGACGGTCCCCGTCGGGGTGGACGCGGACGGTCTCCCGGTGGGCCTGCAGATCGTGGCCGCCCGGCACCGCGACGACCTCGTGCTGCGGACGGCGCACGCGCTCTACGAGGCCGGGGCCGCCGGAACCCCCGTCAGGCCCGGCGGAAACTGAGCGTCTCCCCCAGCGCACCCGACCGCCACAGGTCGTTGCAGGCCTCGGCCATCGCGTCGAGGCCCTCGACCACCTGCCCCCAGACGATGCCCGGCACCCAGCCCACATCCCCGTTGAGGAGCAGGTTGTTGCGCTCGTAGAAGAGGGCGAGGTCGACGACGGTGGTTCCGGGGCGTACGCCGCTGTCGTAGCCGTATGCCTTGGTGCCCAGTTCCGTGCCGGCGAAGGAGAAATAGCAGAGGTCGCCGGGAATGGGGGTGACCGTCGGGTTCTCCAACGGCGGCTCCCTGTCCGCGAACGGCGGGAAAAGGGCATAGATCTCATTGCGCGCATACTTCGCGTGGTAGACGTCGCCGCCGAGCGGCAGCGCGTCCCATACGGCCGCGCATGTGATCGGGGCGCGGTCGTCCAGTAGGTGTGCCGTGCAGTGGATTCCCCGCTTGACCAGCGAGACTTCTACGAACCGTTCGGCCATGCATCCCATGGTGCATACATCGCGTGCTCTCGGGTAGCCGCGCGGCCATGGCTCCACCAGATGCGAACGACAGACACATACCCGGCACCACCCGCCGATCGCTGCTCGCGGGAGTCGCGGCGCTCGGTGCGCTGGGCGCCGCCGGGTGTAGCCGGGTCGCCACCGCGGCCGGCACGGACGGCGGTGATCTCCTCGAACGGCTGAGGGCGCAGGGTGTCGTACGCCTCGGCATCGCGGGTGAGATCCCCTTCGGCTACATCGACAAGAACGGCGAACTGACCGGGGAGGCGCCGGAACTCGCGAAGGTCGTCTTCAAACGGCTGGGGGTCGACAGCGTCCAGCCGGTCCCGACCGAGTTCGGCTCGCTCATTCCCGGGCTCAACTCGCAGCAGTTCGACGTGGTGTCGGCCGGGATGTACATCAACCCGGAGCGCTGCGAGCAGGTGATCTTCTCGGACCCGGACTACCAGATGCTCGACGCGTTCATTGTGCGCAAGGGCAATCCCAAAGGGCTGCACAACTACCAGGACGTCGTCGCGAAGAAGGCCAAGTTCGCGACGGGCACGGGCTATGCGGAGATCCAGTACGCGGTCGAGGCCGGCTACAAGGAGAGCGAGATCCTGATCGTGCCGGATCAGGTGGCCGGGCTGAACGCCGTCGAGGCGGGGCGCGCCGACGTCTTCGCGGGGACCGCGCTGACCACGCGCGAAGTCGTCAGGAAGTCCCGCAAGGCGGAGAGTACGAAGCCCTTCTCGCCCCTGGTCGAGGGCAAGCCGCACGTCGACGGAGGCGGCTTCGCGTTCCGCTCGCCCGAGACGAAGCTGCGGGACGCCTTCAACGGGGAACTCCGGAAGCTGAAGGAGAGCGGTGAGCTGTTCCGCATTCTCGAGCCGTTCGGGTTCACCCGGGCCGAGATGACCGACATGACCGCGAAGGAGCTGTGCCGCGGATGACCTCGGGACTCTGGGAACTCGTACTCAAAGGGCTCTGGACCACGATCCAGCTGCTGGTCTTCAGCGGTCTGCTGGCGACGGCCGTCTCCTTCGCCGTCGGTATCGCGCGCACGCACCGGCTGTGGATCGTCCGCTTCCTCGCGGGCTTCTACACCGAGGTGTTCCGCGGCACCTCCGCGCTGATCATGATCTTCTGGGTGTACTTCGTGCTGCCGCTGGCCTTCGGCTGGCAGCTCGTCCCGATGTGGGCGGGCACGCTGGCGCTGGGGCTGACGTACGGGGCGTACGGCGCCGAGATCGTGCGCGGCGCGCTGAACGCGGTCGACCCCGCGCAGCGCGAGGGCGGTATCGCGCTCAGCTTCACGCCCTGGCAGCGGATGCGGCTGATCCTGCTGCCGCAGGCGGTGCCCGAGATGATCCCCTCGTTCTGCAACCTGCTGATCGAGCTGCTCAAGGGCACGGCCCTGGTCTCCGTGATGGGACTGGGCGATCTGGCGTTCAGCGGCAATCTCGTGCGGCTCGCGCTGCAGGAGAGCGCGGAGATCTACTCGTACGTGCTGCTCATCTACTTCGTGATCGCCTTCCTGCTCACGCGGCTGATGCGGGGGCTGGAGAAGCGGCTGAAGGCCGGGGTCGGCAAGGACCCCGGGACGGAGAAGACGGCGCGTGAACTCAAGCGCGCGCAGACGACCGGCGTGGGCGCCGCGAGCGGAGGTGCCGCATGAACTGGGACTGGAGCGCGGTCGGTGACTTCATGCCGCACTTCTGGGACGGTCTGCTCGTCACCCTGCAGGCGCTGGCCCTCGGCTCGCTGATCTCGTTCGCCCTCGGACTGGTGTGGGCGCTGCTGATTGCGACGCCGACACTCCCCCACGCTCGAACAGACTCGCGCGGGTGGTACCCCCTGGTGCGCTGGCCGGTCGAGGTCGTCACCGAGTTCATCAGGAACACCCCGCTCCTGGTGCAGCTGTTCTTCCTCTTCTACGTGCTGCCCGAGTGGAACATCACGTTCTCCGCGCTGACCACCGGTGTCGTCGCGATCGGCCTGCACTACTCGACGTACACGATGCAGGTCTACCGGGCCGGCATCGAGGCCGTGCCCGCCGGCCAGTGGGAGGCGGCCACGGCGCTGAGCCTGCCCGTGGGGCGAACCTGGACGGCGGTGATCCTGCCGCAGGCGATCCGCCGTGTGGTGCCCGCGCTGGGCAACTACGTGATCTCGATGCTCAAGGACACCCCGATGCTGATGGTGATCACCGTGCTGGACATGCTCGGTGAGGCGCGGCTGTTCTCTCAGCAGCACTTCCAGTTCACCGAGCCGCTCACGGTCATCGGCGTGGCCTTCATCCTCATTTCCTACCCGGCTTCCCTTCTTCTGCGAGCCCTGGAGCGACGTCTTGTCCGCTGACACCCCTTTGATGAAGGACCCCGACGCACACGCCAACCCCCCGGTGGACGGCGCCGAGCTGATCCGTTTCGACAAGGTCACCAAGCGCTTCGGGGACAACACGGTCCTCGACGAGCTGGACTTCCGCGTCGACTCCGGCAAGCACGTCACGCTGATCGGCCCGTCCGGGTCGGGCAAGACGACGATCCTGCGGCTGCTGATGACGCTGGCCAAGCCGGACGAGGGCACGATCACGGTCGCCGGCGACCGGCTCTTCCCGGCGGACGAGAAGCAGGTCCGCGAGGTCCGCAAGAAGATCGGGATGGTGTTCCAGCAGTTCAACCTGTTCCCGAACATGAGCGTGCTCAGGAACGTCACCGAGGCGCCCGTCACCGTCCTCGGCATGTCCAAGGACGAGGCGGAGGCGCGGGCCCGTGAGCTGCTCGACCTGGTGGGCCTCGCGGACAAGTGCGACGAGCGTCCGAGCCGGCTGTCCGGCGGCCAGCAGCAGCGCGTCGCGATCGCGCGGGCGCTGGCGATGCGGCCGCAGGTGCTGCTCCTGGACGAGGTCACGTCCGCGCTCGACCCCGAGCTGGTCGCGGGCGTCCTCGACGTGCTGCGGGACATCGCCCACACCACCGACATCACGATGCTCTGTGTGACCCACGAGATGAATTTCGCCCGGGACATCTCGGACCAGGTCCTGATGTTCGATTCCGGCCGTGTCATCGAGGCGGGTCCGCCGGAGAAAATCTTCAGCGATCCGGAGCAGGACAGGACCCGGGAATTCCTCAGCGCGGTCCTCTGATGACGGGGAGTGAAGGGGCGCGCCCGCGGCAAGGTGCGAGGTCCGACCCTTGGGGCATGCCCCAGATGTCGTGACTCTGGCATATGCCAGAGTGGCGCGCCCCTGCTGGGAGGGGTGGAAGGCGCGATGAATCTCGTCAACACACGCCCACTGCAAGGCCTTTGGTGGCTATCGTGGAGGGTGTCCGACTGTCCGGGCTGTGTCTTGTTTGAGCCGGGTCCATGAAGCGCAGGGGGTAACCGTGGCGCTGATGCACGAGCCGACCGCGCCGTACCACTCGGCCCAGGACGCCCTCCGCGTCCTGGAGACCGTGGCGCGGCACTCCACCGGTGTCACCGACGCCGAAATCGCCCGCCAGACCCGCCTCGGCACCGAGCGCCTGACCGCACTGCTGCGGATGCTGCGCCGCGAGGGGTACGTCGAGCAGATCACCGACGGCGCGTACGTCTCCGGGGTCGCCCTCAGCCGGCTCAGCTCCGCCCACGGCCGCGACCGGGCTCTGCGCGAGCAGCTGCAGCAGACCATCGACCGGCTGCGCGACTCGGTGGGCGCCGCGATCTACATCAGCCGGTACGTCGACGGTGAGATCCACGTCACTCAGTGCGCGACGAGCCCGGCGACCCCGGCGGTCAACGAATGGGTCGACTTCCGCTCCTCCGCCCATGCCAGCGCCATCGGCAAGAGCCTGCTCGGCCAGCTCGACCACAAGGGCCGCCGCGACCACCTCGCCCGGCACCGGATGGCCCGCCTGACCTCGCGCACCATCACCAGCGAGCGGCTGCTGCTGTCCCGCCTGGACGCCCAGCCGCCCACCATGCCCGTCCTGGACCTCCAGGAGTACGCGGTCGGCACGGTCTGCGCGGCTGTCCCCATCACGGCGGGCTCCTCCGTGGGCTGCCTCGCCCTGTCCCTGCCGGTCGAGCACGCGCACCGGCTCCGGCAGGCGGCGGACACGCTGAACCGGGGAGCGGCCCCGGTCCTCCTCTCCCTCACGATCTAGGGTCTGTCCGGCTGGTCAGGAGCACCCCCGCGGACCAGGTAGTATTTCTTTTGTCGCCGACCGCGCGAGCGGGAAGCGAGAGTCATGCGCCGCTAGCTCAGTTGGTTAGAGCAGCTGACTCTTAATCAGCGGGTCCGGGGTTCGAGTCCCTGGCGGCGCACCTCGATGAAGGCCTCCCACGGTTGTGGGGGGCCTTCACGCATGGTCCGGGCCGTCACGCATGGGCCGTCGGAGCTCGCCCTGCGCGCTCCTCAGAACGTGACGTCCGAGCACGCGTAGAACGCGTTCGCCGTGTCGGCGATCGTCCACACGCCGAGGATGATGTGGTGTCCGCTCTTGCCGGTCGGCAGGCTGCCGGTGTGCGAGAACGTGAACGGGGGGCGCTGTCCGTTGTAGGGGACCGTCAGGAACGGGGTGGTCTCCAGGTCCGCGCGGGTCAGCGCATGGTTCTGGTTCCAGCCGTTCTTGGTGACGAAGTACTTGAAGTCGGTCGTGGCGTGCGAGGCCGTGAACTGCCAGCGGAAGGTGTAGTTCTGACCGGACGCCACCCTCGTCGTCGGCCAAGCCGCGCCCGAGGGCGTCCTGGGCTGGTCGAGCTGGCCGAAGTTGGTGTGGTTCCCGGAGCAGATCCGGCCGTCGGCCGGTCCGGCGGCAGGGAAACCCTTGGGGCCCTCGACGCTCTGGGGCTCCCACTGGATGTCACCGCAGTTGGGGACGGTGCCGCCGTTGGCGGCGCACATCTTCTGCCGGCTGAGGGGCTGGTCGGTGTAGCCGTGTGCGGTGGCACCGCCCGTCGAGAGCGCGAAGGTACCCGCGGTGGCGAGGCCGAGCGCGGCCGCGTACACCTTGGTCGTCCTGCTCAGCCGTGCCTTGGCCGTCCGCATCTTGATCGTCTGCGTCTCTGCCGTCTGCGTCTTGGTCGTCCGTATGCGCATCCTGCTGCTCCTGGAGGACGTGGGGGAGGTTCTCGTGAGCTGTGCGCGTGCGATGTTCAGGTCTAGACCAAGTCCCAGATTATTGCCGGCAGTTGGCTGTGTCCATATCAAAAGACGGGTCCATCCCCACCGGGAGGCGTTTCCGGACAGCCCCTCACGCGGTGGCACTTGAGGACAGGCTCGTCACGCGGAGACCCCTGAGGACAGCCCCCTCACGACGACGCCTCCCCCCGCCCCGTGTAGAACGCCACCGTCAGGTCCTTCACCAACGCCTTGCGCTCGTAGTCGTCGAGCTCGACAAGCCCCCGTGTGGTCAGCCGCGTCACCGTGTCCTCGACCGAGTCGACGACCGAGGAGAGCACGGCGTCGCGGTGCTGCGCGTCCAGCGCCGCGATACGGCGGCGCCGCATCAGGGCGGCGACCTCGGGCGCGTACTCGATCCGGGTCGGCTGCGCCGAGAACACCTCCAGGCCGACGGGTGCCGTGTCCGCGGCGACCAGCCGGGTGAGTTCGTCGCCGACCGCGTCCGTGTTGCGCAGGGTCGCCGTGTCCCTGACGACGGCGGGCGGCATCTCGGCCGGGAGTTGCGAGAGCACCCGAGTGAGCGCCGCCTCCACACACTCGCGCAGATACCTGTGGTGGTCCTCCACCCCGAGCAACGCGCGCGCGGTGTCCTTGACGCGCCAGACGACGAGCACCACCACCCGCAGTTCGACCCCGTTCGCGTCGACCACGGACATCGGCTCGCTGCGCCAGTGCCGCAGCCGTACGTCGACCTGGTGGCGCAGCGCCAGCGGGTTGACCCACATCAGCCCGGTGCGCCGGACCGTGCCGCGATAGCGCCCGAACAGGTCGAGCACCCAGGCCCGCCCGGTCCCGCCGCGGGCGAGACCGCCGAAGCCGACCAGGCCGAGCGCGCCCGCCCCGGCGTACGCCGCCCACTGGGCGGGCCCGAGCCCGGCGCCCGCGTGCCCGGGCAGCTCCAGTGCGTGCACCACGGGAGGCGGTAGCGCGCCGGCCCACCATGTGGTGAGTGCACATCCGGCCACCCCGCACGCCCCGGCCAGCACTCCCGCCACTCCGGACAGCACCCGGGCGGGGCGCTCCACCAGCTCGGGGGCGACCTCCGGCACCGGGCGCGGGGGCCTGCCGGGCGCGGGCCGCCGGATCCGCGGCTGCTCGCCCGTGCCGCGCCGGCGGCCCACGACGGCGGGCGCGAGAGCCACCGGGACCCGCTCGGCATCGTCCCGGAAGAGCAGGTGGAGAGGGATCTCCGTGGTCGACTCGTTCTGGATCAGCCGCGCGGCCCGCGTACCGCCGCCCTCCGGAGTGCCCTCCGGCTTGCCGGGCCGGGACGAGCCCCCTTCGGACTCCGGGGTGGGTGAAGTCGTCGTACTCATACATGCCTCCAGGCCTCCGCGCGTGGACGTGGGATGACGAGGTGCGCCGGCAACGACGCGGTGCGCCGGGCGGGACGAGGTACGTCAGGAGAAGAGCCGCCGCCATGTCTCCGGCCCCGGAAAACCGTCCGCCGCCCCGCCCCGCCAGCCCTGGGAGCGCTGGAACGCCTCGACATTGCGCCGGTCCGCCTCGCCCCAGCGCGACCCGGGGTCCGCTGTGTAGTACGTGCCGAACCCCTTCTTGACCAGTTGCTTCCCGAGCTGAGTGACATGGACGTTGTCCGCCCCGGGCCGGAACATCGCGCGCCCCGGATAGCCGGGCACGCCGTGCGAAGAGGCGTCCGAGGACTGCGGGGCAGGATTCTCCGACGACTTCGGTCCGGAATCCGCCGACGACTTCGGTCCGGAATCCGCCGACGACTTCGGTCCGGAATCCGCCGACGACTTCGGTCCGGGGTTCCCGGCCGCGGCGGCCGGAATGTTCCTTCCCTTCCTCTCCACCAGGTACGACCACGTCCCGGGCCCCGGCAGCCCGTCCGCGTCCGCCCCGGCCCAGCCCTGCGCCCGCTGGAACGCCTGGGTGGCCCGCCGGTCCGCGTCCGACCAGCGCGGTCCCGGGCCCGTGGTGTAGAAGCGGCCCGCGCCCCGGTCCACGAGCATGCGGCCCAGCTGGGTGACGTACGCGTTGTCCGCGCCGGGCCCGAAGTACGCCGCCCCCGGGAAGCCGGTGGTCTTCGTACCCGGCGAGGACGCGCCCGGGGCGGACGGGCTCGCGCCGCTCGTCCCCTCCGCCAGCCCCTTGTAGCGGTAGGCCACATAGCGGTTTGAGTTTTTCCAGTACCGGTACGGGGTGGCCTGTCTGCGGCTGTGCGGCGGAGTCTGCTCGTACGCGAAGTAGTAGGTGTGCGTGTAGTCCGTCCAGCCGCCGAAAATGACGACGTGCGAGCCGTTCGCCGGGTTCGCCGCATTATGGAAGAGAAGGATGTCGCCCGGCTGCAGCTGATCGCGGGAAATCCGTACGCCGAAGGTGCCGAGGCTGCCCGTCCATTCGTTCCCCGGCAGGTTCCAGGCCATGGAGACGAAGCCCGAGCAGTCCTGCCGGTAACCGTCGGACCAGTACGCGGACACGCTGTACGGCACCTTCGCGGCGACCCAGGCCTTGGCCCGCTTGATGATCGCGGCCCGGGTGGTCGCGGGCGCTCTGACGGCGGACCCTGGCCTCACCTGCTTCCCCGCCGGACCGTGCAGCGGGGCCTTGCCGCCCTGCGGGGTGCCGGGCTCGTCACCTGCGGGGTTGCCCGGCCGGGCGGGCCCGTGCACGGCCGCGACCGCCGGCATCGACGGGCCCGCCGCGAGAACGGTGCCCGCCGCGGCGGCGAGGACGAGGGCCAGGGGGGTCCTTCCGAAGGAAAGCCGGGAATACGGCGTGACGCGCCGCCAGTGAACGCATCCGGGGCAGTCGCAGTCGCCCGCGGGCTCGAATTCCTCGAAGACCGGAGTCTCCATGCGATTCCCCTCACACTCCAGGTCGAAATGTCCGCGGTTCTGCACAGTCGTCAGTTTCTCAACTGTCCTCCGGTGTCGCATGTTGACGGTCCGAATGATGTACGGGGCGTCCCCGGCGCCCCGCCGGCACCTCCCTGACCAGGCCAGAAGGTCTCGGCGCGGTTCGGAGCACCGCTTCCGGTCGGGTAGAGTTCCCGGGTCAGCAGGCGCCGCTAGCTCAGTTGGTTAGAGCAGCTGACTCTTAATCAGCGGGTCCGGGGTTCGAGTCCCTGGCGGCGCACCGACACCGAAGGGGTCCTCGCAGCGGCGAGGGCCCCTTCGTCGTACCGACGCCCGCGACCTCCGCATAACCCGGGGCCCGCGATCCCGTCGTACCCCACGCCCGTCACCTCCGCCGCACGGCACCCGCCGCCTCCGCCGTAACGGTCGGCCCCGGCCTCTTGCAGCACGCGGGCGCACGCCCCATCCTCGTACACGCGTCCCAATTAGCGCGTATGACCGGTTAACACCGCGTTTCGCATCTTGCGATCAAGATGAACACCGTAGAACCCTGGGCTTCAAGGGACTGTCGATACTTGGCAGTTGGGGGTCCGGACCGGTTGCGGCCATGGGGGGTTGGGGGCCCCGTTCATGAAACGGATGCCGAGGGGGGCATCATGCAACCGGAAGGTCGTCGTTCCATGTCTATAGGGTGTTGATGATGTGGTAGCGCTGGCCAGCCAGTGAGGCGCCTGTGACGGTCAAGGGGGACCTGAGCGGGGGCTAAAGGAACCGACGAACACGCACCTGAGCGTGCGTGCGGGGGGATGACTCATGACGTCGACGCCGACGGGCGCCCGGCATAACTTCGACCCGTCAGAGACGACCCAGCTCCGCGTGCCGTCGCATCGGACGGGCGGCTTCCGCAGGATCAAGAAGAGCCTGCCGAGATACGACTACGAGCATTACAGCCGTCTCGCGGGACCCCTCACACAGCCGGATCCGAACAAGCCGTACAAGGTGCAGTACCGCTCGCTGCTGTCGCAGGAGCCGCACCGCCTGCGGGCCGCGCTCATGCTGGGCGCCGCGCCCCTGCTCTCGCTGATCCTGCTCGGCTGGCTGCTCCAGCCCGCGCACTGGACCGAACGCGACTATCCGGCCTATGACTTCCTGCCGGCGCTCGACATAGTCATGCTGGTCTCGATCGGTCTGATCGAGTTCTTCCGCTGCATGAACGTGCTGTCGAACGCGCACGCCACCCTGGTCGCCCGCGACCCCATCCCGGTGGTGCCCGAGACCGGCACGAGAGTCGCCTTCCTCACCTCCTTCGTGCCCGGCAAGGAGCCGCTGGAGATGGTGACGAAGACACTGGAAGCCGCGGTCAGGATCCGACACCGCGGCCTCATGCATGTCTGGCTCCTCGACGAGGGCGACGACCCCGCGGTGAAGACGGTCTGCGAGCGCCTCGGTGTGCACCACTTCACCCGCAAGGGCGTCGCGAAGTGGAACCAGGCCAAGGGCCCGCACCGCGCCAAGACCAAGCACGGCAACTACAACGCCTGGCTGGAAGCCCACGGCGACGAGTACGACTACTTCGCCTCGGTCGACACCGACCACGTGCCGCTGCCCAACTACCTGGAGCGGATGCTCGGCTTCTTCCGCGACCCGAACGTCGGCTTCGTGATCGGCCCCCAGGTCTACGGCAACTACGACAACCCGATCACCAAGGCCGCCGAGTCGCAGCAGTTCCTCTTCCACGCGCTGATCCAGCGGGCGGGAAACCGTTACGGCGCCCCGATGTTCGTGGGCACCTCCAACGCCGTACGCATCAAGGCGCTCAAGCAGATCGGCGGTCTGTACGACTCGATCACCGAGGACATGGCGACCGGCTTCGAGATGCACCGGCACAAGAACCCGGCGACGGGCAAGAAGTGGCGCTCGGTGTACACGCCGGACGTGCTCGCGGTCGGCGAGGGCCCGAACGCCTGGACGGACTTCTTCACCCAGCAGCTGCGCTGGTCGCGAGGGACGTACGAGACGATCCTCAAGCAGTACTGGAAGGGCTGGTACTCGCTGCCGCCGAGCAAGCTCTTCAACTACACAATGATGATCATCTTCTACCCGATGTCGGCCCTCAACTGGATCCTCGCGGCACTGAGTTGCGCGCTGTTCCTCGGCCTGGGCGCCTCGGGCGTGAACATCGACCCGACGGTCTGGCTGATGCTGTACGGCAACGCGTCCGCGCTGCAGATCGGCCTGTACATCTGGAACCGCCGCCACAACGTTTCCCCGCACGAGCCGGAGGGCTCGGGCGGCGTGGCGGGCATGGTGATGTCGGCGCTGTCGGCCCCCATCTACGCCCGCTCCCTGATGGACGCCGTGCTGCGCCGCAAGAGCAAGTTCGTGGTGACCCCCAAGGGCGATTCGGCCAGCCCCGACACGCTGTTCGGGACCTTCCGGATCCACCTGTTCTTCATCCTGGTCTTCGCCGCCTCGATCGCCGCGGGCTTCACGCTCGGGCACTCCCACCCCGCGATGATCATCTGGGCCTCGTTCGCCCTGCTGGTCACCGCGTCGCCGATCTTCGCCTGGCGCTGGGCGATGCGCCAGGCGAGGAAGAAGCCCGCGGCGCCGCCCGAGTCCGTCCCCGTTCCTCCGCAGGCCTCCGTGCCCCAGCAGGAGCAGCACGCGCCGCACGCGCCGCAGCACAAGCCCCGTTGGGCGGCGGCCGGGGGCAACGAACAGACCATGCAGATCACCCTTGGGGGAAGTAAGAAATGAAGGACGGTGCCCGCCGCCGCCGTGTCCGGCGCCTCGCGATAACGGGCGTGGTGGTGCTCGCGCTTGCCGGGATGAACGGGCCGTGGCTGTATCGCGTCGGCACGGAGAAGTACCACCAGTACACGATCAACAAGCCGGAGTACAAAGCGGCCAACGGCCACTGGGACATCGTCGATTTCCCCGAGGAATACCGGCTGAACACGATCCACGCGGCCCTGCTGCACACCGGCAAGGTCCTGCTGATCGCGGGCTCGGGCAACAACCAGGACAACTTCGACGCGAAGAAGTTCGACACGCGGATCTGGGACCCG
Source organism: Streptomyces dengpaensis (assembly GCF_002946835.1). NCBI lineage: Bacteria > Bacillati > Actinomycetota > Actinomycetes > Kitasatosporales > Streptomycetaceae > Streptomyces > Streptomyces dengpaensis. Next base: position 5,475,212 of record NZ_CP026652.1, on the reverse strand, counting down.
GTCAAGGGGACCATCAAGAAGGTCCCGACGCCGAGCGACCTGTTCTGCACGGGGCATACACAGCTGTCCAACGGCAATCTGCTGATCGCGGGCGGCACGAAGCGCTACGAGAAGCTGAAGGGTGACGTCACCAAGGCCGGCGGCCTGATGATCATCCACAACGAGAACCCGGACGAGCCGATCACGCTGCCCGCGGGCACCAAGTTCACCGGCAAGTCGAACGGCAAGACGTTCGTGTCGAAGGACCCGGTGCTCGTCCCGCGCGCCAAGAAGGTCTTCGACAAGGCGACCGGCACGTTCCTGCGCAACGACCCCGGTCTCGGCCGTATCTACGTCGAGGCGCAGAAGAGCGGTCAGAAGTACGAGACGGGCACGCAGGACAACTACCGGGTCCAGGGCCTGACGGGCGCGGACGCGCGCAACACGTACGGCATCGCGCAGAAGCTCGCCCTCGACAAGAAGGACTTCCAGGGGATCCGGGACGCCTACGAGTTCGATCCGGTCGCCGAGAAGTACATCAAGGTCGACCCGATGAAGGAGGCCCGCTGGTACCCGACGCTGACCACCCTGTCGGACGGCAAGATCCTCTCACTGTCCGGCCTGGACGAGATAGGCCAGCTGGTCCCGGGCAAGAACGAGGTGTTCGACCCGAAGACCAGGAAGTGGACGTACACCAAGGGCATCCGGCAGTTCCCGACCTACCCGGCGATATCCCTGATGCAGAACGGCAAGCTGTTCTACTCGGGCTCGAACGCCGGTTACGGCCCCGACGACGTGGGCCGCGACCCCGGTGTCTGGGACCTGGACACCAACAAGTTCAGCAAGCTCAAGGGCCTGAGCGACCCGGCCCTGATGGAGACGTCCGGCACGGTGCTGCTGCCGCCCGCGCAGAACGAGAAGTACATGGTGATCGGCGGCGGCGGGGTCGGCGAGTCCAAGCTGTCCAGCAAGAAGACCCGGCTCATCGACCTGCTGGCGGACAAGGCGCGGTTCGTGGACGGGCCCGAGCTGGACAAGGGCACCCGCTACCCGCAGTCCTCGATCCTGCCCGACGACACCGTCCTGGTGTCCGGCGGCTCCGAGGACTACCGCGGACGCGGCGACTCCAACATCCTCGAGGCACGGATCTACCAGCCGAAGACCAACACCTTCGACCGGGTGGCCGACCCGCTGGTGGGCCGCAACTACCACTCGGGCTCGATCCTGCTGCCCGACGGCCGCGTGATGTTCTTCGGCTCCGACTCGCTCTACGCCGACAAGGCCAACACCAAGCCCGGCGTGTTCGAGCAGCGCATCGAGATCTACACCCCGCCGTACCTCTTCCGCGACGCGCGGCCCTCGCTCTCCGGCGGCCCGAAGACGATCGCCCGCGGCGCCTCGGCGACGTTCACCTCGGCGCACACCTCGAGTCTCAAGACGGCCCGGCTGATCCGGCCGAGCGCGTCCACCCACGTCACCGACGTCGACCAGAAGTCCATCGCGCTGGACTTCACGAAGACGAAGAACGGGATCACGGTGACGGTCCCGAAGAACCGCAATCTCGTCGGGTCCGGCTGGTACATGCTGTTCGTGACGGACGACCAGGGGACGCCGAGCAAGGCCCAGTGGGTCAGGGTGCCGTGATGCGTCGAGAGCGCCGTGATGCGTCGGGCGTTACGTGACTGGGGGCGCCCTCCGCTTCGAAGCGGAGGGCGCCCCCAGTCACATACGGGAAGCCGCTACCGGGACGCCTTCGCCAGCTTCAGCGCGTAGTCGGCCCACCATTCACCGGCCTTCGGCCCGCCCTTGCACTCGCCGTCCGACTCGCCGGGCCGCTTGACCCACAGGTAGGCGTCGACGAGCGGATCGGCGGTCTTGGTCGTCGGGGTCTCGCCCAGGGCGCGGCCCGGCGGGTTGCACCAGTTCTCGTCGGCCTTGCCGCCCGTGTACGGTCCGTTGCCGTTGCGGCTGGTGTCGATGACGAAGTGCTTGCCCCCGATCTTCGCGGACAGCTGCTTGCCGTACGCGATGGAGTCCTGCGTCGAGTAGAAGTTGGAGACGTTGACCGAGAAGCCGTCGGCCTGGTCGATGCCGGCCCACTTCAGCGGCTCGAAGATCTGGTCGGGGTGGCCCCAGCCCGCGTTGCCCGCGTCCACGTACACCTTGGTGTTCTTCAGGGCCTTCAACTTGGTGATGGCGCCCTTGATGAGGTCGTAGCGCTCCTCGTGGTACTGCTCCGGGGTGCACTGGTTGACCAGGTGCAGGATCGCGTCCGGTTCGAGTATCACCGTGGCGGGGCGGTCCTCGATGCCCTTGGCGACGCCGTCGATCCAGGCCCGGTAGGCGTTGCCGTCGGCCGCGCCGCCCTGCGAGAACTGGCCGCAGTCGCGGTGCGGGATGTTGTAAAGGACCAGGATGGCGGCGCGGTCGGCCTTCTCGGCGGCCTCGGTGAAGCCGCGCGCCTCCTGTTCGGGGTTCTCCGCGCCGATCCACTCGCCGGTCGGCTGCTGAGCGATCTTGCGGATCAGCTCGGCGTCGTCCTTCCGGCCCGCCTTCATATAGGTGGCGACCTGCTCGGCCGCGTTCCCCTCCGGATTGACCCAGAACGGGTCCGAATTCTTGGGCTGTTGTGTGACCTTGGACCCGGTACCGGGACCGTCGCCGTTGTCGCTGTCGCCCCCGGAGGAGAAACACCCCGCGAGCAGCAGTGTCGCCACCGCCACGGACGCCCGGGTCGCCGCCATAGTGGCGGAAAAGGTCACAGCCCCCCTCGTGCCGTACATCCAACTCCCCCTTGGGTGCACTGTCCTAAGTCTCAATCCTGACATACGTGTCGCGCGTCCCACGAGGTCGCCCGACCCTTGTCGGAGAGCTGTTACAGCCCTGGGGGATCGGAAGGATCGGGGTAGGGGACATGCACCTGGGCACCCGGGAAGCACAGCTGGCTGCGGCCCTGCTGGAGGCGTCGGACACCCTGTCCGACGGTTTCGGCGCCGAGCGGTATCTGCAGCGCCTGTCCGATCACTGCGTGGAGATCCTGGACGCGCGGGCCGCCGGGATCATGCTGATCGAGGGCGGCGAGGCGGTGTCGCTCGCGGTGAGCAGTCGCCAACAGGAGGCCGCGCTCGACCTGTTGGCCGTCCAGCAGCACGGCGGCCCCTGCCTCGACAGCTACGCCACCGGACGGCCCGTCCCGCCCGTCTCCGTCAGCGCCGCCCATGCCGCGTCCCGCTGGCCCGGCTTCACAAGGGCGGCGCTCCGCCACGACATCGCCGCGACCTTCGCGGTCCCGCTGCGCCGCCGCGAGACCCTGCTCGGCGCGCTCAACGTCTTCCTGCCCGAGCTCCCCGCGCCCGAGGACGACGGAAGCGTGCGCGTCGCCCAGCTCCTCGCCGACGCGGCGGCCGTCGGGCTGCAGAACCACCGGGTGTACGCGCAGTACCGGACGCTGGCCGAGCAGTTGCAGGTGGCCCTCTCCAGCCGCGTACGCGTCGAGCAGGCGAAGGGGATGCTCGCGGAGCGCTGGGACACGGGGGTCGACGAGGCGTTCATGGCGCTGCGCCGGTACGCGCGCCGGCACCGGCTGCCGCTGGACGAGGTCGCGACGAGGGTACTCGACGGCTCGGTGGACCGGGACGATCTGGGCGGCCATCTGCGGGAATGACAGAGAGCCACGAGTGGTCGACTTGGCGTGCATCACCCTCTAGGCCACGACGCCCATCCGTTCTAGAGTTGCCTCAAACGGCCCCAGCCCCCGGCCAGTTGCCTCCGCCCGCGCACTCCCGCGGAGCGGACCCCCAGACCTCCCGTGCCGGTCGCCGGGTTACTCCCGCAGCCCGTGCGCGCGCGGTTGAGGACCAGCCCGGTCGGCGGCTCCGGGGGGAGCGGGTCGTCGACCGGGCCCGGTGCGCTCCCCGTGAGCCTCACAGGCCGGTTCCCGTGCGCTACGCGGGCCTCACAGACCGGTTCCCGTGAGGTACGCCGACACGATCACGTTCGCCGTGTACGTGCGGCTCGCCACGTCGAAGGCGCCGCCGCAGGTGATGAGCCGCAGCTCGGCCCGCCCCGACTTCCGTACGCCGTACGCCTGTTGGGCGTCGAAGTTCTCGTGCGAGAGCACCTGGACGTCGTCCACGGTGAACTCGGCGACCGTACCGTCGTCGCGGATCACGCGGACGGTGTCGCCGCGCGTCGTCGAGCTGAGCTTGTAGAAGACCGCAGGCCGGGTCTCGGTGTCCACATGCCCCACGAACAGCGCGGTCCCGGCCGCCCCCGGCTTCGCCCCGGCGGCGTACCAGCCGACCACACCCGGCTGGTCGAACGGCGGCGGATCGATCGCGCCGTGCGCGTCGAGCCCGCGCGCCACGACGGGCGCCTGCACGCCCAGGGACGGGATGTCGACGCGCTGCGGCCGCGCGTTCCCGAGCGGCTTCAGCGCGGGCGGCAACCGCACCTCGGGCGGCCGTCCGACGGCCGCGATGTCCCCCGTGGTCGGCGCCGATATCCCCTGCCGTACGTCCGTCACCTCATGGCCCCACAGCCACAGCCCGAGCAGCAGCACCACCCAGGCGACACCGGTCATCAGGCGCCCGGAACCGGACGGGCGTTCGCGCTCGGCCATGTCACTCGCGGGAATCCCGGCCCCGGCGTGCGCTGCGCACCGCCACGGCCACGGCGGCCACGCCCGCGAGGACGAGGCCGATCACCGCCTGCAGGGTGCCTGGGCCGGTCGCCCGGGCATCCGCCGTGTCCGCGCCGTCCGCGGAGGCGAGGTGCGCGGTGCCGCCGCCGCCCGCGTGCACGGGCGCGACCGGCGAGGCGTTCCCGGACGCGTTCGCCTCGCCCTGCGGTACGACGACGATCGCGCCGTTGACCTTGCCGTCGGCGCCGTCGCAGCTGACCTTGACCTCGTACGTGCCGGGCGCGAGCGAGGTGGGCACGCGCGTCTCGCCGGTGAGCGCGCCGCCGCCCGGGCCCGTGAGCTGCGCGTCCGCGACGAAGGCGACCGAGTGCGCGGTGCCCGTCCGGCCCGTACAGCCGTTGGCCCGCAGTTGGATGTCGCTGCCGGGGGCGGGGGAGGCGGGCGACACGGATACGTCCGCGTCAGCCGCGTACGCCATCGGTGTGCACGCGGCCGCGACCACCGCCCCGGCACAGAGAGTGAGTCGCAATGAGCGCATCGTGAACCTCCAGATACTTGGAGGCTCCCCCCAGCGGGGCCTGCGCGCATCTCCAGAGGGGGTGCTACTGCTCCGTACGAGTACTGAATGGTTTATCCGCGTACTGAATGGTTCATCCGGGTGGAGAAGGTCCTCCTGGGGCACCTTCAGCAGCAAACCCTCAATGTGAGTACCACCGAGGCGGAAGACCCGGAACTGGCGAAGGCCAAGGAGACGCTGAGGCAGATCCAAGCGGACAAGGCCGAGGCCCGGCGGCTCCGCGCCGAGGATCTGTTGTCGCTGGCCGAGTTCGCACGGGAGATCAAGCGCCTTGAGGCGAAGGAAGAGCTCACCAGGGAGAGGGTCTCCGCCCTGTCCACGACGCCGGTGCGGGCAAGCTCCACTGCCATGCGCATCGTCCGCGATTGGGGGAACTACACCGTGGACATGAAGCGACAGGAAATCGAGCGAAGCATCGAAGCTGTAGTGATCAAACCAGCCGGCAAGGGAGGCTCGCAGCGAGGGATATTCCGACCCGAACTGATCGAGATCGTATGGAAGTGCTGACGTTGAACTCACCGGGGCGTTTCACGTGATCGCGGCGTCGCGACGAAGGCCCTGGTCCAGCCGACGGCCTTCACCCTGATGAATGAATACCATGGTCATCCCGTAGCCAGACAGGGCAGGAGTCCGCACCCATGACAGAGCGCAAGCCCATCGAATCGTGGCTCACCGACATGGACGGGGTGCTGATGCACGAGGGCGTCCCGGTGCCCGGCGCGGACGCTTTCATCAAAAAGCTCCGTGAGTCGGGTCGTCCGTTCCTGGTCCTCACGAACAACTCGATCTACACCGCGCGTGACCTCCACGCCCGGCTGAACCGGATCGGTCTCGACGTGCCGGCGGAGAACATCTGGACCTCTGCCCTGGCCACCGCCAGCTTCTTGGACAACCAGCATCCCGGCGGCACCGCCTACGTGATCGGCGAGGCCGGCCTGACCACAGCACTGCACGACGCCGGTTACGTGCTGACCGACTCCGCCCCCGATTTCGTGATCTTGGGTGAAACCCGGACGTATTCCTTCGAGGCTCTGACCAAGGCCATCCGATTGATCAACGACGGTGCCCGCTTCATCGCCACCAACCCGGACAACACCGGGCCCTCCGCAGAGGGCGTTCTCCCGGCGACCGGATCCGTCGCCGCGCTGATCACCAAGGCGACCGGCAAGGAGCCGTACTTCGTAGGCAAGCCGAATCCACTGATGATGCGGACCGGCCTGAACACCATCGGGGCGCATTCGGAGACCAGCGCCATGATCGGCGACCGGATGGACACGGACGTACTGGCCGGCCTGGAGGCCGGGATGGAGACCTTTCTCGTGCTCACCGGACTCACGACCAAAGCCGACGTCGATCGATACCCCTACCGGCCGACCAAGGTCGTGGATTCCATCGCGGATCTTGTCGACCTCGTTTGACCGCCACAGCACCACGGCCCGCTGCAGGAGCGGGCCGTGGTGCCTGTGAGGTTGAACATCAGCTGCCGGTGCGGTGGTCTTCCCGGACCCGGACGGCGAGCAGCGCCATCACCTCGCCGGGCTCGACGGTGAGGTCGAGCGAGTCGAGGACCGTGGTGTCGCCGTACGCGACGGACACGCGGTCGAAGCGGATGCCCATCATCCACCTCCGTTGAGGAGGGCGGGCAGTTCGGCGACCGACCCGAGCACAGACGTGGCCCCCGCCGCGCGCAGCGCCTCGTCCCCGTGCGCCCCGGTGAGCACCCCGGCCACGACCCCGGCCCCGGCCCGTACGCCGCTGAGCATGTCGTACGAGGTGTCGCCCACGACGGCGACCTGCCGTACGTCCTCCGCGGCCTTGGTCCGCAGGAACGCCTCCAGCACCATGTCGGGGTACGGCCGCCCGCGGCCCCCCGCGTCCGCCGGGCACAACGTGTGCGGCACGAGGTCACGCCAGCCCAGGGCGTCGAGGATGGCGTCCTGGGTGACCCGGGCGAACCCGGTGGTGAGCACCACCGTCCGGCCGCCGGCCGTGAGCTCCTCGATCGCCTCGCGGGCTCCGTCGACCGGGGCGATGTGCCCGCCGTCGACGAGTTCGCCGTATGCCTTCTCGAAGGCGGAGTTGGCCCGCTGGGCGCGCTGCTCGTCCCCGAACAGGTGCCGGAAGACGGAGATCTTGGACTCGCCCATGGTGGCCCGGACGTAGTCGAGCTTCTCGGCGTGGTCGGCGGATCCGGGCTCGACGCCCAGTTCCCCGGCGGCCGCGGCGAAGGCACGCTCGACGAGTCCGCCGTCGGCGACGGTGGTACCGGCCATGTCGAGCACGACAAGTCGTATGGGGGTCAACTCGCTCACCATCCCAGTTCGTCGGCGGTTGTCTCGGCGATGGCGGGCGAGCAGGTCATGCCGCGCCCGCCGGGCCCGGTGACCAGCCACACCCCGTCGCGCACGCGCTGCCGGTGCACGACCCGGCTCGGGTCCACGCACTGCGCGTACACGCCCGCCCAGCGGCGCCGGATCTTCGGCAGCGGCCGCCCGAGGAAGGACTCGACGACCTCGGTGAGGTGGTCGTAGGGGTCTTCGAGGGTGTCGAAGGCGAAGGGGTGCTCGTACTCGTGGGTGTCGCCGATGGTCAGCCCGCCGTCCGCGCGCTGCACCATGAGCAGCTGCATCCGGTGCGCGGCGGCGGTCGCGGACTGCGGCTGGTGCGCGTCGAGCGCGTCGAGGGCGGGGCTGCGGTATGCGGGGTAGTACCGGAAGCTGTCGGCGTCGGCGACGGATGTGGTGAGCGGTTCGCCCAGCGGATCGGTCTGCATCATCTGCAGCCGTACGCGCCGCACGGGCAGCTCGGGCCCCGCCAGCTCCCGTACGAGACCGCCGAGCCAGGCCCCCGTGCACAGGACGACGACGTCACCGGTGTGCACATCGCCATGATCGTCGCGCACGGCGCCCTCACCGACGACGTCACGCACTTCGCGCCCGGGCAGGAAGGTGTAGTTCGGGGACTTCAACAGCTCGGCACGGAGGGCGAGCTGGGCGGTGCGCGGCTCGACGGCCGCGTCGCGCTCGCAGTACAGGGCGGCGTCGAACGCGCCCCGCAGCGCCGGGTTCACCGCGCGCGCCTCGTCCGCCGTGAGCAGCTTGTAGCCGCGGGCGGCGGCGTCCGGGCGGGCCAGGGCGGCCTCGGTGACGGCGAGTTCGAGGGCTCCCCGGACGGGGGTCAGCGACCCGTTGGCCCGGAAGCCGACCGCGGGCACGCGGGCTCCGATCTCCTCCCACAGCTCCCGCGCCCGCAGGGCGGTTTCCAGCTCCTCTCCTCCCGCGCGACCACTCACCCAGATCTGCCCGAAGTTGCGCAGCGAGGCCCCGCGGGCCTCCGCCTCACGCTCGATCTGTACGACCTCGTGGCCGCGCTCCACTGCGTGCCAGGCATGCAGGGTGCCCACCACTCCGGCTCCGACAACTATCACTCTCACGACGGCAACGCTCCTTGGGACGGGGGAATCGGACGGGTCCGGACAGCAACCAGATGGTGAACTGCCCGTCACGTTTGGGCTAGACCCGTTATTCGCTCGTTATAAAAAGAGGCGGGCCGCGAAAAACGCACCCGCCCGGAGCCGGCCTCGGAAGTGAGCCCTGTATCAGCCGGGGAGGTGAGTGGTGAACGAGAAGCGATCCCCCCGGTAGAGGGTCCGCACCCGTTCCAGCGGACGCCCCTCCGCGTCCCGCGAGACCCGGTGGATCAGCAGCATCGGCAGGGCGGGCGGGGTCCCGATGAGCAGCGCCTCGCGCGGGGTCGCGAGGACGGTCTCGATGCGCTCGTCGGCGGAGCCGAAGGCCATGCCTCGCTCTCGGAGGTAGGCGTAGAAGGAAGAATCGGGGTTGAAGTCGCTGTCGAGGCCGGGCACGCGGGCCACGGCGACGTACGTGCTCTCCAGCCCGACCCGCTCGTCGTCCGCGAGCAGGACGCGCTCCATGTGCCAGACGGGTTCACCGCGCGTGAGCCCGGTCTCGGCGGCGAGCGCCTCCGGGCAGGGGAACCGGTCGAGCGAGACGAGCGTACGGCCGGGGGTGCGCCCCTGCCGCCGTACGCCCTCGGTGTAACTGGCGAGCGAGAGCGGCTGCTCCAGCTTGGGCCCGGCGACCACGGTCCCCCGCCCCTGCCGCCGCAGCTTCCCTTCGAGCAGCAGCTCGCGCAGCGCCTGGCGCACGGTCTCACGGGCGACGTCGTACTTCTCGGCGAGGTCCCGCTCGGTGGGCAGGAGCCCCCCTTCGCCCAACTCCTCGATCAGCAGGGCGATGTGCGCCTTCACCGCGTAGTACTTCGGGATACGGCCGTGCTCCGGGATGCCGGAGCGGACGGGGGCGCCGGGGGCTTGGTCGTTCGGGTAGTCCACGGGGGGATCGTCGCAGATGGGGTTTCCGCTACGGGTTCCAGGTGCCGGCGGCGACGCTGTCAGCGGGCACGGCGCGCCCGGCGGGCTCACCGTCAGCGGAGGCGGCGCGCCCGGCGGGCTCGCGGTCAGCGGAGGCGGCGTGCCCGGCGGGCTCACCGTCAGCGGAGGCGGCGCGTCCGACGGGCGGCCCTCAGCGGAGGCGGCGCGCCCGACGGGCCGACCCTCAGCGGAAGCGGCGCGTCCGGCGGACTACGGCGAACAGGGCGGCGCCGGTGACGAAGAGCGCGAGGGCGGCTGTGACGCCGAGCGGGGGCGGGGTGCCGGGGCCCGTGCTGGCCAACTGGTCGGGGGCCGAGTCCTTGTCCCTGCCGCCACGGCCGCCGTCCGCACGCGCTTCCTGGCCACTCCCCTCGTCCCCTTTGCTCTTCTCACTCTCCTCGTTCTCTTCGCCGTCTACGTCCTCTACGTCCTCGATACGGAACCGGTAGTCGTTTGACTGCCCCACCCAGTCGCCGTCGTCCTTGTGCCGCTGCACGACGGCCGCGTTCGCGACCACGTCGTTCGGCGCGACGGCGTCGGAGGTCACGGCGAGCCGCACCTTCACGGTGAGCGTCCGCCCGGCCTCCACGGTGAACCCCGGGAACCCGTCGTCGAACGCGCCCACGTTCTCGGTCTGGTCGCTCGTCTCGAACGTCACCGGATGCGGCCGCTCCCCCTCGTAGAACTCCAGCCGCGCCTGCTCCGGCCGCAACACCCGCTTCTCGTCCACGAGCACGACGATCGGGTGAATCGCACCGCAGGCGTGCGCCGTGGTGTTGGTGAGGTCGATGTACCAGGTCCGGAAGTCATCGCCGGTGTCGTAGGCGGCGGGGCCACCGTGGATCCGGGTCTCGATGGGGAAGTCCTGGTTGTCGGGGGCGGCGCAGGCGGGGCTGGGGCTGGGGCTGGTGGGGACGGTGAGCGCGTGGGCGGGGGGTGGTGTGAGGACGGCGGCGGTCACGGCGAGAGGGAGGGGGAGGAACGTACGCAGTCGCATGAGGGGCCTTGCCGATCGAGGGCGGTCGAGGGCGATCGAGGACGGTGGTAATCGGGATCGGGACCGGAAGCGTCAGGCGCTATTGGGCAACGGCGCTTGTGACGCTGCCACGCCCTGGCGACGACGTACGGCCGCCACGCCCGCCGTACGCCCCGTTCAGCCCTGGAGTTCCTCATTCTTAGCCCGTCCGGAGATTCTCAACCCGTTCGGCGTTTGAGGACGAGCGCGAAGCGCGACAGCGGGGGTCTGGGGGCGGCAGCCCCCAGGTACGGGACGGGCAGGGGCGGAGGGGGCGAAAAACCCTCGCCAGCCGAACCCCGCTTCAGCCCTCACCCCGCCCGAACAACGGCGCCAACAACAACTGGGCGGCCCCCTCCGCAACCCCCCGAGCCCCGCCGGGAGCGACCCGCACCGGCACCACCGACGCCACCCCTTCCCGAAGGGCCCGCTCCTCCAGCACCGCGCCGACCCCCCGGACAAACGCCTCCTGATGGGCCGCCACCGTCCGCCCACCCAACAGCACAAGATCGATATCCAGCAGCCCCACCAGATTCGCCGCGCCCGCGCCCAGCACCCGCGCCGCCTCCTCCACGGCCCCCCGCCCCACCGCATCCAGACACAGCACCTCGATGCACCCCCGGTTCCCGCACCCGCACACCGGCCCGTCCAGCTGGATGACCTGATGCCCGAACTCCCCCGCCCCGGTCCGGGCCCCCCGATGCACGCCCCCACCGATCACGAGCCCGGCCCCCAGCCCCGTACCGAGGTGCAGATACGCGAAGGACCCTCCGACAGCCCCGGCCGAGCCGGCCGAGGCCGACCCGGCGGAGCCGCCGCCCCCCACCGCCACCCCCAGCGCGGCCGCATTCGTGTCCTTGTCCACCACCACCGGCACCCCGAGCCGCCCCGCCAGCGCGTCCCGCAGCGGAAACCCGTCCCACTCGGGAAACCCGGTGACCCGGTGCAACACCCCCCGCGCGTGATCAAGAGGCCCCGGCAGCGCGACCCCCACCCCGAGCACGGACGCCACCCCCGCGGTCAGGGACTCCACCTCCCCGACGGCCCCTTCCACCACCGCCTCGGCCCCGGCCCCCAGCCCGAGCCGCGCACTCCGCTCGGCGACCACGGCCCCCGTGAGATCGCAGAGGACCGCCGTCAGCTCGTCCCGGTCGAGGTGGAGGCCGACCGCGTGACCGGCCTCGGGGACGAGGCGGAGCACCGTACGGGGCTTGCCGCCCGTGGAGGCGCGGCGTCCCGCCTCCGCCGCGAGGCCGTCGGCGCGCAGCCGGGCGGTGATCTTGCTGACGGCCTGCGGGGTCAGCCCGGTGCGCTCGGCGAGTTCGAGCCGGCTGATGCCGGACGGCCCGGCCGTGCGCAGCAGATCGAGCACAAGGGCGGCGTTGTGGCTGCGCAGGGCGAGCAGGTTCACACCGGCGCCCGGCGCGACACCTCCGGCGGTTCCCCTGACCGCAGGGGTTCCCCCGACGGCTCCGGCACTTCCCCTGGCCGCGGCGGCACTCCCGGAGATGCCGCCTGAAGCACCTCCGGAGATGCCGCCGGAGCCACCTCCGGAGATCCCCCCAGTCATCCCGGCCCCGCCCGCACTGGTCCTGTTCACGTACGCCATTGTCCCCCGCGCTTGCACTTTGGCAACAGCGTTGCGAAAGTAGGACTCATGACTGGTACTCCCCTCCGTGTGGGCCTCGTCGGCTACGGCCTCGCGGGCTCCGTCTTCCACGCCCCGCTGATCGCCGCGACCGAGGGGCTGACCCTCGACACGGTCGTCACGTCCAGCCCGGAGCGGCAGGAGCAGGCCCGCGCCGAGTTCGGCGACGGCCTCCGGGTCGCCGCGACGCCCGACGAGCTGCTGGCGCGCGCCGACGAGCTGGACCTGATCGTCATCGCCTCCCCGAACAAGACCCACGTCCCGATCGCGACGGCCGCCCTCAAGGCGGGCCTCCCGGTCGTGGTCGACAAGCCCCTCGCCGGTACGGCGGCGGAGGCCCGCGAGCTGGCCGCCCTGGCCGACGAACGCGGCCTTCTCCTCTCCGTCTTCCAGAACCGCCGCTGGGACAACGATTTCCTGACCCTCCGCAAGCTCCTCGACGAGGGCGAGCTCGGCGACGCCTACCGCTTCGAGTCCCGCTTCGAGCGCTGGCGCCCGCAGCTCAAGGGCGGCTGGCGCGAGTCCGGCGACCCGGCAGAGGTCGGAGGTCTGCTGTACGACCTCGGCAGCCATGTCGTCGACCAGGCGCTCGTCCTCTTCGGCCCCGCGACCTCGGTGTACGCCGAGTCGGACATCCGCCGCCCGGGCGCGCAGACCGACGACGACACCTTCATCGCGATCACGCACGAGAACGGGGTCCGCTCCCACCTCTACGTCTCCGCGACGACCGCCCAACTCGGTCCGCGCTTGCGGGTCCTGGGCTCGCGGGCCGGTTACGTGAAGTACGGCCTCGACCCGCAGGAGGCCGACCTGCGCGAGGGCAAGCGCCCCGGCACGACGGCCGAGTGGGGCGTCGAGCCCGAGTCCCTGTGGGGCCGCGTCGGCTCTGGCGAGTCCCCGCTCACGGGCGGCGGTCGCCCCGAGCCCACGCTCCCGGGCGCGTACCCCGCGTACTACGCGGCCGTCGCCGCCGCCCTCCGCGACGGCGGCCCGAACCCGGTCACCGCGCTCGAGGCCGCGGCCGCCCTCGACGTCCTGGAGGCGGCCCGCCGCTCCGTCCACGAGGGAATGGTGGTGTCCCTGTGAACGCGCCGGAGATCGCCGAACTGGAGGAGCAGGAGCGCCGTCTGACGCTCCCTCACTTCACGCACGACGACGCCTGGGCCCTCGGCACGCTCCTCGTCGAGCTCGCCCGCGAGCGCCGCGCCCCCGTCGCGATCGACATCCGCCGCGGCGGCCAGCAGCTCTTCCACGCGGCGCTGCCCGGCTCGACCCCGGACAACGACGCCTGGATCGACCGCAAGCGCCGCGTCGTGGAGCGCTACGGCTGCTCCTCGCTCCTGGTCGGCTCCCGCTTCCGCGCCAAGGGCACGACGTTCGAGGACTCCTCGCGCCTCGACCCCGACGCCTACGCGGCGCACGGCGGCGCGTTCCCGATCGCCGTCGATGGCGCGGGCGTCATCGGCACGGTGGTGGTGTCCGGCCTGCCGCAGGTGGAGGACCACGCGATGGTGGTGGAGGCGCTGGAGCGCTTCCTGGCCGATTGACTTGCTCCTCGGGCTGAAGCCCGAGGATTCTGGCCTTCTCGTCCGTTGCTGTGCCGCTACGCGGCACAGGGTTCGGGCGGGAATCCGTGGCTTCCTGTTTCTTCGCGCTGTGCCGGGACGAGTCCTGGTCTTACCGGCGCTCCGCAGGCTGTCACCGCCCGTCCGGCGGCCGTTTTGACGTTCTTCGCGGCATTGTGGTCCCGGTCGTGGACGGTGCCGCAGGCGGTGCAGGTCCATTCCCGGACGTTCAGGGGCTTGGGGCCGTCTTTGATACCGCAGGCCGAGCAGGTCTGGGAGGTCGGCTCGAACCGGCCGATCTTGACCAGGGTCCGCCCGTACCGGGCCGCCTTGTACTCCAGCATGTTCACGAACGCCGACCATCCGGCGTCATGGACACTCCTGGCCAGCCTGGTGCGCGCGAGTCCTTGGACCGCCAGGTCCTCCACGCCGATCGCTTGGTTGTCGCGGATCAGCTGAGTGGAGAGCTGGTGGTGAAACTCGCGGCGGGCATCGGCCACCTTCGCGTGGGCGCGGGCGACCTTCAGACGGGCCTTCTCCCGGTTCTTCGATCCCTTCTGCTTGCGGGACAGCTCCCGCTGGGCCTTCTTCAGTTTCTTCTCCGCCCGGCGCAGAAACCGAGGAGAGTCGATCTTCGTCCCGTCGGAGAGGACGGCGAAGTGGGTCAGGCCCAGGTCGATGCCGACCGTCTGGTCGGTGCCGGGCATCCGGGCGGCGTCCGCGCCCGGGTCGGTGTCAACGACGAACGAGGCGAAGTACCGTCCGGCCGCGTCCTTGACCACGGTGACCGAGGAGGGCCGCGCGGGCAAGGTCCTCGACCACTTCACCTTCACCGCGCCGATCTTCGGGAGGTTCAGCCTCCCGGAACCAGTGATCGACCAGCGGGCATTGGCCGTGAAGCGGATCGACTGACGGCTGTCCTTGCGGGACTTGAAGCGGGGCGCACCGGTCTTCGCGCCCTTACGCTCGCCCTTGAGGGAGGCGAAGAAGTTCTTGTAGGCGGTCTCCGCGTCGCGCAGGGACTGCTGGAGGACGACCGCGGAGACCTCGCCCAGCCAGGACCGCTCGGGTGTCTGCTTGGCCTGGGTGATCAGCTTCTGGGACAGCACACCCGCCGTGGGGAAGGGTTCGCCCGCCCCGCGGGCGTCCTCGCGGGCGCGCACGGCATCGTTGTACACGACGCGGGCGCACCCGAACGCCCTGGCCAGCGCGAGGCGTTGGCCAGGTTCCGGGTACAGCCTGAAGGCGTACCGAAGCTGCATGCGGTGATCGTACGAACGAGCGCCGCCCGCTACCAGAGGGAACGTATGAACGGTCGGTACTCCCTTGAAACCAGGCAGGACAGAGCGGGCCGAACGGGGGAGGCGTTGCCCGGCCTCTCCGGATCGGACCCCGTGACGCTCCGCGCCGGCCGTGGTGGCGCCTGCGCTCTCATGCTCCGCAGGACAGCACCCGTGACGCTCCGCGCCACAGTCACAGATTCGCTTCACCACCGGCCTGAAGGCCGATGCACTGCGAATGAATCCCGGTAGCACCGACGGGTCAGGCGGGACTAGGCGGGATTAACGGGAGGTTCCCTCCGGTTGAGGGTGTCGTACCAGACGGCGATCATGGAACGACATCCGCCCGGAGGGACCCGAACCCATGAGCACCGCCCTGAAGGAAGCAGTCGGCCGGTACGGCATCTGGAGCGTCGGACTCCGCTCGGAGGAGCCGGCCCGGCGCACCGACATCGCCGAGGCCGCCGCCGAGCTCGAGGACCTCGGCTACGGCGCCGTCTGGCTGGGCGGCAACAGCGCCGCCCCGAACGCCGTGCCCCTGCTCGAAGCCACCTCACGCCTGGCCGTCGGCACCAGCATCCAGAGCATCTGGCAGTACGACGCCGACGCGAGCGCGGCGGCCTTCGCCGAGGTGGAGTCGGCCCACCCCGGCCGCTTCGTGCTCGGCCTCGGGGTGAGCCACGCCAAGCGCGAGAGCCAGTACCGCCGCCCGTACTCGGCCCTGGTCGCCTACCTGGACGCGCTGGACGCGGCCGGAGTCCCCGCCGGGCGACGGGTCCTGGGGGCGCAGGGCCCGAAGACCCTGGAGCTGTCCCGTGACCGGGCGGCGGGCGCGATCCCCTACCTCGTCACCCCCGAGCACACCGCCCGGGCCCGCGAGATCCTGGGCGAAGCCCCGTTGCTGGCACCGGAGTTCAAGGTCATCCTCGAGACCGACCCGACCCGCGCCCGCGCCCTGGCCCGCGAGGCCCTCGCCTTCTACCTCACCCTCCCCAACTACACCAACAGCTTCCTGCGCCTCGGCTTCACCGAGGAGGACCTGGACGCCGGCGGCAGCGACCGCCTGATCGATGCGCTGTACGCGTGGGGCGGCGAGGACCGGATCCGTGACCGGATCAATGCCTTCTTCGAGGCGGGCGCGGACCATGTGGCTATCCAGGTGGTGGACGGCGGAGACAGGGACGACCTGCCGCGCGAAGCGTGGCGCCGGCTCGCGTCACTGCTGACGTGACCGGCGCGAGACGTGACGCCGGCTCGCGTCACTGCCGACGTGACCGGTCCGCCCTCCCGGCGGACCACTCACGCGTCCTTGAGCTCCTGCCGCTGCCGCCCCAGCCCCTCGACTTCCAGCTCGACAACATCCCCGGCCTTCAAGTACGGCTTCGGCTCGGGCTGCCCGAGCGCGACCCCCGCCGGCGTACCGGTGTTGATGACGTCACCGGGGTACAGGGTCATGAACTGGCTGACGTACCGCACGACTTCCGCGACCGGGAAGATCTGCTCGGCGGTCGTGCCGTCCTGCTTCAGCTCGCCGTTGACCCAGAGCCTGAGGGCGAGGTTCTGCGGGTCGGGCACCTCGTCGGCGGTCACCAGCCACGGCCCCAAGGGGTTGAACGTCTCGCAGTTCTTGCCCTTGTCCCAGGTGCCGCCGCGCTCGATCTGGAACTCCCGCTCGGAGACGTCGTGCGCCACCGCGTACCCGGCGACGTGCGCGAGCGCCTCCGCGTGGGACTCCAGGTAGCGGGCCGTACGGCCGATGACGACCGCCAGCTCCACCTCCCAGTCGGTCTTTACCGACCCGCGCGGCACGAGCACCGTGTCGTTCGGCCCGACCACGGTGTCCGCCGCCTTGAAGAAGATCACCGGCTCTGCGGGCGGCTCGGCGCCGGTCTCGCGGGCGTGGTCGTGGTAGTTCAGCCCGATGCACACGACCTTGCCGATGCGGGCGAGCGGCGGCCCGACGCGCAGCCCGGCCGCGTCCAGCGCGGGCAGCTCGCCACCCTCGGCGGCGGAACGGATCCGGCCGAGCGCCGCGTCGTCGGCGAGCACTGCCCCGTCGATGTCCGGGACAATGCCCGACAGATCCCGGAGCGTCCCCTCGGCGTCGAGCAGCGCGGGCCGCTCCGCCCCCGCCGTACCGACTCGCAGCAGCTTCATGATCAGAACTCCCTCGATCGCGGGCGGTCGACCGCTGGATACGGCCGGAGTGCGGCCGGCGCGCAGCCATCGGAGGACTGGTCGATCCTCCAAGCGCGGCGTCCAGTCCGCAAGACCCTGTTCACGGACTGGACCGGTAGCCCTCGTTCAGGAGGCCTGCACGGGTCCGGGGTGCACGGGTCCGGGGTGCACGGGTCCGGGGTGCACGGGTCCGGGGTGCACGGGTCCGGGGCAGAGCAGGGCCAGCTCCACCACGCTCCACGTCGCGTGGGCAGGCTGCCCCATAAGGTGGCTGATCATGGACTCCACCGCCCAGTACCAACGCGGCAGCGAGCTGTTGCGTCAAGGCCGCCGCGAGGAAGCGAAGCGATGGCTCGTACCGCTGGCCGAGGCCGGGCATCCGGAGGCGGTGCGCGAACTCGCCTGGACGGCGAGCGGCCTCGCGTACACGGACCCCGGCTACGAGGCGGAGGCCGAGCACTGGCTCCGCCGCGAGGCCGAGGTACGGCGGGACCCCGACTGGCTGGTCACGCTGGCACAGGAGATGCGCCGCTGGGCCTCGGGACGAGTGGCCGAGGCCGAGGACCTAGTGGCCGGGATGGCACGCTCGGGCAGCGCACGGGCCGCCGGCCAACTGGGCTACTGGAGACGGCGGGACGGCGCCCTGGAAGCCGCCATGGACTGGTACCGCCTCGCGATCGAGCTGGGCCACCGCTTCGCCTGGCGGGACCTCGGCTGGTGTCTGGTGGCACTCGGCCGCCACGCGGAAGCGGAGGCGCTGTACCGCTCGCACGCCGAAGCGGGCGATGTGGTCGCCCAGCACGAACTCACGGTGCTGCTGCACGCCCGGGGAAGGGGACCGGCGCCGAGGCGGCCCCAGCTCTAGTCTTCACTCGGGTACTTGCGGCCTTGCGGCGAGCGCTAGCGGGGCCGCATGGACCGCAGCTTCCCCCACACCACGAGCCGGTACTTGGACGAGTACTCGGGGGTGCAGGTGGTGAGCGTGATGTAGTACGCGGGCTCGCCGTACCCGTACGACGGCCGCACCCCGCTGCGCGGCACGCTGCGGATGACCCCACCGTCCCCCGCCGAGGTCTGCGGAAGGGTCTTGTCGACGGCGTACGTGTAGACCGCGCCCTTGGTCTCCACCGTGATCGTGTCGCCGCGCCGGAGCCGGTTGATGTACCGGAAGGGTTCACCGTGGGTGTTCCGGTGCCCGGCGACCGCGAAGTTCCCTGCCTGGCCCGGCTGTTGGGTGCCCTGGTAATGACCGACGTACCCCTTGTTGAGGACGCTCGGCTTGCTGATGCCCTCGGCGACGGGGACGCGGAGGGAGAGGCGGGGGATGGTGAGGATGGCGTAGGCCTGGGAGAGGTCGGGGCGGGCGCGCGGCGTGCCGGTGGTGTCGGTAGTGCCGGTGGTTTCGCCCTGCCGCCGCTGACCGGTGGGGCTCGAAGCCTCCCGCCCGTCAGAGCCATCCGAACTCCCAGCGCTCTCTTCGCCGTTCACCCCCTCCGCCACCGACGGACTCCCCCACTCACGCTCCAGCGCCAGCACCTTGCGCTCGGCGTTGTGCTGGGCCTGCCGGTTGGTCCACCACAACTGGTGCACGACGAGGAGCAGCAGCACCACCCCGACGGTGACCAGCGCCTCGGCCCCGCTCCACACCGCACGCCGGTACGCGGCCCGCCGCCGCCGAGTGCCATGGTGCACGATCCCCGGAGCCCGCATCCGTACGCCTCCTTCGCCGGGCGCACGATAAGGGCCACCGCTTCAGGTCACCAGCCCCGTACACGCCCGTACGCAGCCGAGGGGACTGGAACTGGGCGCCCCTCACCCCTCTGGCCTGCAGGTCTCTCTCCTTACCGCCCCGGCGGCAGTACGGTGTCCCCCATGCGCCCCGACACGCCTGCCGAGCACGTCGACCACAACGCCGAAGCAGCACGCCTGGAGCGGACTGCCGGCCTCTACCCCGAGGACGCCGAGGCCCTGCTGCTGCAGGCCGCGGCCCACCTGGAACTGTCCGGCGACCGCCCCGCCGCGACGACCCTCTACGACCGCCTGCTGTCCTCACCCGACAGCCTGGAGAACCCCCACCTGGTACGGGCCCTGAAGGCGTCGAACCTCTGGGAGTACGGCCACGAGGCGGAGGCCGGGGCGATCATCGAAGGCATCCGGGGCGCATCCCCGCGCGACCCGGCCCCCTGGGTGATCGTGGCGGAGGCCCTGGAGTCCCACGACGAACTGGAACAGGCGCAGGAAACCTTCACCGAGGCCGCAACCCTCCTCCTGACGGACGCACCCGAGCCCCCCTACGCCACCCGCCCCCTCCTCTTCGGCCGCCACCGGGTCCGCCGCATGCTGGGCGCACCCCACGACGCCTGGGACACCCTGGCGGACACCCTCCACTCATCCCCCATCTCCCTGGACGAACTCCACGACCCGAAGAGGGTCTGGTCCCTGGGCTCGGACAACCCGGCAGAACTCCAGGCGGAAATCACCCGCCTACGAGCAGAGCTGGGCACATACAGGGAGGCGCTCTCCCGCCCGTTTCCGGTGGCGGTCCTGCACTGGCCGGCAGAGGAACTGACGGAGCTGGTAGCGGCGTACCCGTCGCTGTCCTCGGAGTACCCGTCCCACGAGACCCACCTGTCGACGATAGAGGCATCCCTCCGGGAACTGTCCGCCTCCGGCACCCCAAACCTCGGCATCGTGACAGGCACGGTCCCGTCCTACGAAGCCTTCGCCGCCTCGGAGGCATCGTCCCCGGCCGACGCCACCTTGCTACCGCAGTACGCGACGACGCTGGCGGCGCGGGGGCGGGCGGTCACCTGGCCGCCGCAGCGGGGGGCGGCTTGTTGGTGTGGGGCGAGGCGGGTTTATGGGGAGTGTCACGGTACGGAGGCCTGAACACCGCGAGCGGGCGGCTGCCTGAAAAAGATCATCTTTCGGCACAAGACCTTCGATTGTCAGTGGCTGCTGTTAGAACTGATCCCTATAGGCACGAGAAATCGTGCGGGGAGAACCCACGCTGGATCGAAGGGGAGCGGCAGTGGCGGAATCGGGGGACTTGGCGCAGCCGGTCGCGGGAGTCTACGAACAGCTCATCACCGAGGGCCTGCACAATCGGATGGGGGAGCTCGAAGCCGCAGGCTGGAAAGCCATCGACGCAGAGGTCAGCGCGGAGTCCTCACCACACGTGCTGGCACGCCACGTCGGCGAGGCCGTCGGGCGACGGTTGAGTCAACTGCCGCCCGACAAGCGCGTGGCCGTCGCTAACCAGATCATGCAGTCGCTGGCCACCAGTGCCCCCGATCCGGATGTCGACGATGTCGTCGGCACCATCGCAGACGGCCCTCGGCAGCTGCTGGCGCTCGCCGAACAGGAAGCGCCTGGCGTCCACGCGATTCGGCCCCTCACGCCCCTCTCCGAAACCGCGTTGATCACCAACGCTCCGGACGATCCCAGCCTGGGCGCGGAGTTGAGGGCGGAGCTCGCCACGGCAGACCGCATCGACCTGCTGTGCGCGTTCGTGAAGTGGTACGGCATACGGGTCCTTGAGGACTCCCTACGCGCGGCGAAGAAGCGCGGCGTTCCGATCCGCGTCATCACGACCACCTACATCGGCGCCACCGATCGATATGCCTTGGACCGCCTGGTCCGCGAGTTCGGCGCCGAGGTCAAGGTCAACTACGAGATCCGGTCGACGCGCCTGCATGCGAAGGCCTGGTTGTTCCGGCGCAACACCGGCTTCGACACGGCTTACGTGGGCAGTTCCAACCTGTCGAAGGCTGCGCTCCTCGACGGTCTGGAGTGGAACGTACGGCTGTCGGCCGTCGCCACCCCCAGGGTGCTCGAAAAGTTCGAGGCGACGTTTGACTCGTACTGGGACGACGCGGCTTTCGAGCCGTACGACCCCGACGATGACGGAGATCGCCTCGCCGACGCACTCGCCCAGGCGGGAGGCAACGGAGCGAGCAATGAGCTCAAAATCAATCTCTCCGGGCTTGAAGTGCATCCTTTCCCGCATCAGCGGGACATGCTGGAGCGCCTCCGTGTCGAGCGAGAGATACGCGGCCATCACGAGAACCTCCTCGTCGCAGCGACCGGGACCGGCAAGACCGTCATGGCGGCCCTGGATTACCGCAGCCTGCGTGATCGGCGCGGCGGCGAGCTCCCTCGCCTGCTCTTCGTGGCACACCGCAAGGAGATCCTGAAGCAGTCCTTGCGGACCTATCGCGAGGTACTCGACGACGCGTCCTTCGGCGAACTGCTCTACAACGGCGAGGAGCCTCGCGATTGGACACATGTCTTTGCCAGCGTCCAGTCCCTCAAGCTGCAACAGCTGGAACAGCTCGATCCAGGCCACTTCAACGTCATCGTCATCGACGAGTTCCACCACGCCACAGCAGATACGTATCGGCAAGTCATCAGGCACTTCAAACCCTCCGAGTTGCTCGGCCTCACCGCTACCCCGGAGAGGATGGACGGGTACAACGTCCAGGACGAGTTCTTCGGGGGCCGCATCGCTGCCGAGATGCGGCTGTGGGAAGCCCTTGAGAATGACCTGCTGTGCCCTTTCCACTACTTCGGAATCCCGGACGGCACGGATCTATCCCAGCTCAAATGGCGTGCAGGCTCCTACGACCGGGACCAACTCGGCAATCTCTACACGGCCAGCCACGCACGGGCTCGTATCGTCATCAAGCAGGTGAAGGACAAGATCTCCAACCCGGGTGCCATGCGCGCCTTGGGCTTCTGCGTGACCAAAGCTCACGCGCACTTCATGGCCGACCGCTTCCGAGACGCAGGGTTCCTGGCAGCAGCGCTCGACAGTGAATCGAGCCCTGCAGAGCGCGAACGAACGTTGGATGACCTCGAGGCCGGCAGGATCCAGGTGATCTTCTCCGTCGACCTGTTCAACGAAGGCCTGGACATCCCCGACGTAGACACGCTGATTCTCCTACGCCCCACGAACAGTGCGACGGTATTCCTCCAGCAGTTGGGGCGCGGGCTGCGTCGTACGCCTAACAAGCCGGTGCTGACCGTGCTCGACTTCATCGGTACGCACCGGGCGGAGTTTCGCTTCGAGGAGCAGTTCCGCGCGCTGACCAACCTCTCCCGCAATCGCCTGGTCGACAGCATCGAGCGTGACTTCCCGCAACTTCCCTCCGGCTGCCAGATCATTCTGGAGGGCAAGTCCAAGGACCTCGTCCTCGACAACATCCGTACGCAGCTCAGCGCCACCATCAACACGATAGCGAAAGAGGTCAGGGACTACAGGACGCCCAAGCTCGCGGCTTACCTGCACGAGAGCAGGCGGGACATCAAGGAGCTCTACAAGGGCGACAACTCGTGGACGAAGGTCTTGCGCAAAGCAGGGGTCATCAAGGAATCCCCGATGTTGGGCGAAGCGGAGCTCCTCAAGCGCGTCCACGCCTTTCTGCATGTGGACGATCCTGAGCGAGCCCAGGCTTATCTGCGGCTCCTGGCTGACGACGCCCCTGATTACGATTCCCTGGCCCCGACCGAGCAGGCATACGCCCGCATGCTCTTCTTCAACCTGTGGGACAAGGCGGGCGGCTTCTCCAGCTACCGGGATGGCCTGGAATCACTCCGCGCGCAACGCATGGTCCGAGAGGAACTGCAGCAGGTTCTGGCGTACGTCCTCGACCGGACCGACCACTTCCCCATCCCTCTGGACGGACCGCTCGGCCACCTCCCGCTGAAGATCCACAGCGCCTACAACCGCTCCGAGGCGCTCTCTGCCCTCGGAGTGGCGCACCTGGGTGGGCAGATGCCCGGGGTCTTCAGCCAAGGAGTGAGCTGGATCGAGGAGATCATGACCGACGCCCTCCTTATCACCTTGGAGAAGAACGAGAGGGATTTCTCCCCCAGCGTCCGCTACAAGGACTTTGCCATCAGCCCCACCCGCTTCCACTGGGAGTCGCAGAGCAACACTCCCGAAAACTCCCCGACCGGCCTTCGCTACCAACGGCACGCAGAGCAAGGCAGCAACATCCTGCTGTTCCTGCGCCGCTACAAGCGAAACGTCATTGGCAAGTCCGAGCCCTGGATATTCCTGGGCCCTGCGAAGTACGTGAAGCACACCGGCAGCAAGCCGATGGCGATCACCTGGGACTTGGAGCAAGAACTCCCCGCCGATGTGTGGTCGTACTCGGCAGCCATCACGGCAGGATGAGTTCGCCCGTACGTGTAGGGCACCTCGGGTCTCCGCCTCGAAGTGCGTCTGAGCTCGGTCGAGCACCTCGACCGCGCCACGACCATGTTCCCGGAGTCAATGCAGGAGGTCGGTGATGTCGGCGACGGCCCGTGGTGACGCTCGTTACCCTGACTCCCATGATTCGCGCAGTGGTCTTCGACGTCGGTGAATGTCTGGTGGACGAGACCCGTGAGTACGGGACTTGGGCCGACTGGCTGGGCGTGCCTCGGCAGACGTTTCACGCGATGTTCGGCGCTGTCATTGCCCAAGGCCGGGACTACCGCGAGACGTTTCAGGAGTTCCGGCCGGGCTTCGATCTCTATGAGGAGCGCGAGAAGCGGGCTGCTGCCGGGCAGGCTGAGACGTTTGGAGAGGACGACCTATATGAGGACGTCCGGCCGGCTCTCACCGAGCTGCGGGCCGATGGGCTGTGGCTCGGAATCGCGGGAAATCAGACAGTGCGAGCTGGACGCGTCCTCCGGTCGCTCTTCTCCGATGACGTCGATCTGATCGGCACGTCGGACGACTGGGGTGCCAGTAAGCCCGACCCGGAGTTCTTCAAGCGCGTCGCCGACGCGGTGCCCTTCAGGAGCGACGAGATCCTCTACGTCGGGGACCGCTGCGACAACGACATCCGACCTGCCATCGAGGCCGGGATGCATACCGCGCTCGTACGCCGCGGTCCGTGGGCCACGATTCAGTGGAGCTCCCCCGAGGCTCGGGAGCTGCCGACCTTTCGTGTCGGCAGCCTCCTCGAACTGTCCGGGCTCATCATTGACTTCAACGGCTCAGGGCGCTGACGGTCGTCGACCACCCATAGAGTCGGTCGTCGAGATCTCGTACGCAGCGCTCGTGCTGGTGCGGCGCGAGGGCACGTCGCACCTCGCGGACACGGTCCATGCCCGTGGCGTACCACGTAAGGGCCAGTTGATCGAGCGCCCTCCCCGCGTACTCACACGCTTGCTTCGGGTTCCCGGAAGCGGCCTCGACAGCGGCCAGGTCGCCGAGCACGACGCTGCGCTGTTTGTCCTCCGTCGTCGGCATGTCGTCGAGTACGCCCAGCAAGGTGGCGCGTGCTTGAGGAAGGTGTCCGGCGATCAGCTGCGTGTTGCCCTTGAACGCCGCCAATCGGGCCGGGGAGAACCAGTCCATCCACACAGGCGAGGGATGCTCGTTACCGGTGGCGAGGACATCCTCGGCGTGTCCGATCAGGTGCAGCGCGGTACGAGTGTTGCCGCACCGCGTCTCACACTCCGCTTCGACGGCGTCGAGCCAGGCAATGAACTCGGCGGAGGCGGGTGCGCGGCGGGCATACGTGCGTGCCGCGGTCACTCGCTCCAGCGCCGCTTCGTGGTCGCCCGCCCAGCCCGGGAGGAACGCCATGTGAGCGATGATCGCCGAGCCGAGCAGCGGGTCGTCGGCTTCGCCCGCAGCTTGGAGAGCCAACAGAAGTGTGTCGCTCGCGTTGCTCGGTTCACGGCGGTCGAAGAAGTCGATTCGCCCGGCTAGGAGGTACGACTCGGCAAGCGCGGTGGCGACTGTCCGACGAGTGGAACCCGTCGTCTCCGGTAGCAGTGCGCATCCCAGTGTCGCGTGGGCGAGTACGGCAGGATGGAGCTTGGCGGGAGCGACGGACCAGTAGAGCCGACGGTGCGACCGCGTCACAGCCTCGAAGTCCGACCCCACGGTGGCTGGTTGCTGCGCCATAGCGACAGCATGACCAGGTACGGCCGCGAGCCCGACGGCAGCCGCACCGCCTGCCACGAGGGCGCGGCGGATGCTGTCGGGCTGCGTGCCATCGGACCCCCAAGGAGGGGTAAAGCCGAGCGACTCCAGGCTCTGGCCCAGCAAGTGGGCCAGTACGCGCTGGCAGTCCGGTTGCGGCCACGGAGGACTGTCCGACTCCCAGCGCCGGACCTGACGTACGCCGATCGACAACCCGCGAATGCCGATCTGTTTGGCGGCTTTGGACAGGGCATCGGCCAAGTCCTGTTGGGAATTGAAGCCCGCGGCCACGCGAGCTGCCTTCAATCGGACGTTGCCTGTGGGACGGGACATGAATAGGCACCTCCTCGAAGAGACTGCGCTGCCTGCCCACACTAAGTCCGATGTACAGCCCCTCGTCGCCCATAGGCGCCAAAAAAGCCCTTCCAATGTCCCATTGAAGGCCCTTTGAAGTCCTCGAATGGGATGAGGGATGCGTGCAAGCTAACCCTCACCAGCCGACCACTGATGACGAGAGGTGTACGCCATGGACGCAGCGCAGCAAGCACCGGAGAAGGCAGTTGCAGAGTGGCTCACAAGGGAGCACCCCGTGCCGTCTCAGGTATGGGCGGAATGGGCCTCGTACGGCGTCGCGTTGCTGCCTCTCGGGAAGCGGTTCGCCGCGGTCCGGATGACCGTGGATGTCGTCCACGCTGCGGTGGATTCTGACGACTTGGTCAAAGTGGCTGCGGTTCTCGACGAGTTACTCGGTGGCCCCGTCGTCTTTGACCGTCGAGTCGTCGGTGTGACGTACTACGCCCTGATCCAGTGGAGTTCCTGTCTCATCTGGGGCCACGACGAGATCGCGCCCTGCCTTGGGCAGGGCATCTACCTAGGGGTTCCGCGTCTTGACCGCCGTAAGCCACCCGGCACGTACTGGGTGGTGGCGCCGCGGTATCCCGGCGATCTGTGCACACCAGAAGCTGTGGCCGCCTTGGTTGAGGCCGGCCGACGGCGGCTCGTTCAGTCCGCGGAGTTGTGACTACGCGGCAGCGAAGCTGTCGCGCCGTAGAAGCGGGTAGCGGCTGGACTTCGCTTACCGGGTACCCAAGGCCGCCCGGATTCCCCCAGTGTGGCGGTTCCGGAGTGAGCGTCAAGAGCGCCCTTCGGGCGTCGGCTGCGCCGATTCCGCTTCGCTTCACTCTTGACTCTCACCCCTCCACCGCGGGGTGCTCTTGGCCGGGCGGCCCGAAGGGGGGCGGCGGGGGAAGCGGGATGGGTGCTTCTCGACGCTGCCGGGTGTCGGGGGTTTGCGGCATCGGAGACGCGCTCGGCTGTCCGCGCACGCCGGGTTGGCTTGGCGGCAGTCGGCTCGTGGGTAGGCGCGGTCACCTGTCGGTTGCGTGGCCGGGGCTTGGCGGCTGACGGTCCGGGGTTGGCCAGCCTCCGGAGGGAGACGGTTGGGGTGGAGTTCCCCGTTCCGGGATAGATCATTCGGATGGTTGAAATGCGGCATTGAGCTGGGCGTATCACTCTCCGTGAGCGATAATGGGGGAGTCGGACCGCTGAGTGATGGGTGAGGTTCGGCGCTCTCATGGGGGACGGGGGTGAGCGCGATGGCTGTTGCGGTGGAGTCCGAGGTTGATGTGCCGTCCGGGGTGACGGATGAGTGGGTCGCCGAATTGCGGGAGTGCGCGCCTTCGGTGGAGACCGTGGGGCTGCTGGTCGAGTTGGCTGGTGAGGGGCTTTCGGCGCGAGGGCGGATTGATGCCCTGGGCGCGTTCGAGCGGCACATCGCTTGGCTGCAGGGGCTGCAGGTCGAGTTGTTGGCGGCCATTGGGGAGTATGTGGAGTCCGGGTCGGATGCTGCTTCTGTTGGTGAGGACTTCGATACTCGGCAGTTGCGGGAGTGGGACTCCACGAGTGATGAAGTCGCTTGTGCGTTGCGGCTGGCCAGTGACACCGGTTCGCGGAGGCTCGTTGTGGCCCAGCAGTTGTGCTCGCGGTATCCGGCGACTCTGGCGCTGCTCAAGAGCGGGGACATCTCCTATCTGCAGGCACAGGCGATGACGGAGTTGTGTGCGGTCCTTGAGCCGGCGACGGCCGGGCAGGTTGAGGCCGTCATGCTCACGAAGATGCCGGCACTGGCTGTGGGACAGACACGGGCCGCGCTGCGTAGGCAGATCCACAAGGCCGATCCGGACGGAGCTGAGGAGCGTCATCGGCGGCGGAAGCAGGATCGGGAGACGGTCTGCTATCCACAAGACGACGGGATGGCTCTGTTCGGCGCCGTGTTGCCTGCTCAGCAGGCTGCGCAGATGGAGCAGGCCGTCGATGCGCACGCGGCCACCTTCGACAACGACGGGCGGACCCTGGCGCAGAAGCGTGCCGATGCGTTGTACGACCTTGTCGTCAATCGGGCTGGTGCGGTGGCGGATTGTGGCGTTCCGGCGCGTGGGCGGGCTTCCGCCGTCGTACAGGTCACCGTGCCCCTCGATGTTCTGGTCGGCGCCGATGACGGGCCCGCTGACCTGAAGGGGTACGGGCCGATCACTGCGGGGCAGGCCCGTGAGATCGCGTTTGCGCCGGGGACCATCTGGCGGCGGCTCATCACGGATCCTGGCAGCGGGCTGCTCGTGAAGGCCGATCCGACGACCTACAGGCCGACGGCCGATGCCGAGCGGCAGGTGATTGCCCGCGATCAGTACTGCGCGTTTCCCAGTTGCCGTATGCCTGCCCATCGTTGCGATGTCGATCACGTACGACCGTTTGATCACGAGCGTCCCGAGGCGGGCGGGCTGACGGTTCCGGAGAATCTGCAGCCGTTGTGTCGGCGCCATCATCGGCTGAAGACACACCATCCGGGATGGAAGGTGGCGCGGGATCCGCGTACGGGGATTGCCCGTTGGACCAGCCCGACGGGGCACACGTACAGCAATGCGCCGCCCGTCTATCGGGAGTGAGGGGTGTGGTTGCCATTCGCCGCCTGATCAGCGATGCGTGAAGTGTGCGCTGGACGAATGCAGGGCTCTCGTGCGCGTCCCTAAGAGCGCGAAAGAGGCCGTGATCACTGTGGGCGGCGGCGAGGCCTGGCGCTCCTTCGTGCGGGCTTTCAAGAACCAGCCGTCCTGGAGCAGGCACGCGCAGGATGACCACTTGTAGGGCACACCCCGTAGAACACAGGACATCGAGGAGCACGATCGTGAGCGCTCAACACTCGGAAACACCGGTTCATGCGTCATTGCCGCTGAGGACCATCGGCGATATTCGAGCTGCCCTACGTTCCGGGCACGGTTTCCCCGGCGACCGGGAGTCCTTCGAAGCGGATCTTCAGCGGGCGCTGGAGACATCGTCGGCGACAGACCTGAACGCGGTGGCTGCGGTGATCGTCGACTACCGCGGCAGGATCCGCCTCTACCAGGACCCCGGCTTCGACATCGCAGTGCAGGAAGGCATTGACCTCACGGCACGTCTGAAGCAGGAGAACCAGGACCAGTGAGCGGTGTGATCGCGGTTGTGACCACGTAGCCGCCCAGCGGGCGAAAGGGCTCGGCGCCGAGCAGGCCCTGGAGGTACTGCGGCAGGAGCTGGAGCAGGTGCCTCGGCTCGGGGTGCTGCTAGGCGTAGATCTGGTCCATGCTGTCCCCAGAGATGTCGGTGCGGGCGCTTGATCTCGCGGTTGATCCGTTCCAGCGGGTTGGTGGGCTGGATCTTCTTCCAGTGTCGGTCCGGGAAGCCGGCGAAGGCGGTCAGGTCGTCCTTGGCCTCGATCAGCATCTGCTTGACCATGGGGAAGTGTGGGCCGAGCATGTCGGCGACGTGTCCAGGTCGAAACGGACCGCCTGGGCGGTGGGCCAGTCGAGACCAGTTCAGTCGGACGTTGGGCGCACGATCAGGCAGACGAACCCCAAGACGTCCCGGTAGACGCGCAGCCATTCGTTGCGGTGGGTAGTGGCTACGCCGAGCGCATGGGAACTGTCCGGATCGGCGGGGTGGTCCAAAGCCCATGCGGCCAGCGACCCCGTCCAGGCCCACTCGTAGTCGTCAAGCTCCTGGCGTGTGCTGATGTGCCCGTAAACGGGTGTCCACCCATCAGCAATGACGCGGTCCATAGTGGTCGGCAGGTCGATGACGTCCCCGAACATCTCAACGGCCTCGGGGGAGGGCTCGCTCGCCCAGAATCCGTCACCGATCAGGACGCGTCCCCCGGGAGCCAGGTGCTTGCGTGCCGCCGTCAGGGTGGCCAGCAGGCCACCGAAGGCGTGCGTGGCCCCGACGCTGAACACCAGGTCGAACGCGTGGGAGGCGGCGAAGCCTGCGGCGTCCTCGTGGTGGAGGACGAGGCGCTCGTGAACGCCGAGGATGCGCCCGGCCTTACGAGCATGCGCCAACGAGCTCTCAGAGATATCGACGCCCTCGGCCCGCAACTGCGGATGCATGGTCAGGGCACGCAGGAGCCACTCTCCGCCGCCACAGCCGAGGTCGAGTACGCGCTCGTCGCCGCGTGGGATGGCACGTTCCAGTAGTCGGCGCACCGAGTCGTCGTCGAGCGGGGCCGCAATCGGATGATCCGCATGGGCAAGCCGAGAGATCTCTTCACGGTTCACCGCCGGAGCCTGACACGGCCAGAGACTGCACGCACCTGCTTTTCTTCCAGAGGCGGGACGCTGCGCAGGCAGCCACCGATCCGCAGGTATTGACCATTGCTCAGGCTGGGGCGGGGCCACGGGTGGAGGGGGAGCTCCCCGTTCGCCCGCCGTCGTGTCGAAGGCGGGCAGGAGGCTATCGGGTGCCTTGCGCGGCGTCGTCCTGCGGTAGGCCGTGACTCCCGGGGCGTACCTGCTCGTGACCTTGCGGACGGCGGGGCTCGGGTCTTTGAGGTGTGCGTTGGAGGGCTGTGACGGCCGTGGGCTCGGAGTGAGCGAATTGCCTGCCAGTTCGGCGGCCGTCATGCGGACCTTGGGGGCAGGGTCGGTGGTCAGGCGGGGGTCAGCCGGGCCAGGACTGGAGTGCGTCGGAGGTGCAGGTCTCGACCTTGCAGCGTCGCAGGACAGGGCGGGGAGGGCCCTGATTCACACCTGGGTGCAGTGCTCGTGCTCAGGTACTCAGGCTGTGTGTGGCAGTCGACCGTCGGCCATCGGGTAGCCGATTTCCTCGGCCGCTTCGATGGCGTCCTTGATCGACGCCGACGCGTTGAGCCTCGTGATCAGCGAAGCGTCGAGAGGGCGTAGGGCGTACAGGTCGCGTACGGCCTCGATGTCGATCGTCCTCTCGTAGTAGTCCTCTGCGAAGGAGTGGTAGGCCTCGGGGGTCGGGGACAGCAGGAGCTCGAAGAGGTAGTTCGAGCCGTCGGGGTCCTCGTGTCCTTCGGGGAAGGCGATCTCCCCCGCCTTCCAGGTGTCGTCCTCCAGCTCTCGCCACAGGCATACCGTCACCACGGGAGTTCCCTGCTCGTCCACGAACGCCGGTTCCTGGACGTAGTGCTGGAAGATCTTTGGTACCGAGTCCAGGACGCCCGGCCACGGTTCCGGGACGTCGTGGTGGCGGTACGGGGTTAGGGGGGACTCGTGGTCGAAGCCGCGGATGTACGCGCCGGTGGGGGCGAAGACTATGTCGTACTCGTCGCCGGAGCCGTTGCGCATCGAGGCCAGTTCCTCGGTCTCCGACCAGGTGGAGTTGAACGAGA
Source organism: Streptomyces dengpaensis (assembly GCF_002946835.1). Classification (NCBI taxonomy): domain Bacteria; kingdom Bacillati; phylum Actinomycetota; class Actinomycetes; order Kitasatosporales; family Streptomycetaceae; genus Streptomyces; species Streptomyces dengpaensis. Next base: position 5,444,343 of record NZ_CP026652.1, on the reverse strand, counting down.
AGTAGCGCTCGCCGTCGGGGTTCAGGATCGCCTCCGCCATGGCCAGCGAGCGGCAAAGACTCTTCAGAGACTCAATGGCAGGTAGGGCTCTGGCTACTTCTTGAACTGTCATGCGGACATTCTGGAGGAGACCGCCGTCGGCAACGAGACCCGCGAGATGGCCGCGGCGGCTCTCCCCGGATCTCGTAGAGGTGCTGGCCGAGGTCATCTCAGTAGCACCTGTCGAGAGCCTCGACGAGGCTGCGGAGTTCGCGCGCTCGCCGTCGGGACATCGCCAGCATCACTGTTTCGAGATACTCGCGGGCCTGCCATGGGTCGCCGCAACAGGCCCACTCTGTGCAGCCGCCGCTGTCGTAGTCCCACAGGCGTCGATTCGGCTGGTGGACGAAGCTTCTCCAGCGCACCATGGCTTCCCCGATCGAGCCGGGCCACAGGCGCTGCTTCTGATGCTCGATCCGTCGAACTTCAGCAAGTGCTGCTGCGGACAGACCGTGGATGGTCGTGATGTCGTCGTGCGTCCGAGGCCGGCGCGGAAGCTCGGCACGGACGCGGCCGGGCCGTTTACGCGGCATAGGCCTTTCTGGTGATCGTCATGCTGGTCATCTTCCCACCAGCGGGCGTCATCCGACCAGACAGGGGCCGACCGAGTGCCGCTGATAGCCGGGAGCAGCCCCGCGTGATGCCAGAGCGGCGCGAACGCGCTCCGGACACCGGCGAGTTGCCGAGGCGCTCTGGGAACTCCCCTCCAGGACAACACGTTGAACGGGCGATCAAGAGCCCGCTGCCACCGCACGCGTGCCGTGGGTCCGCCAGGACGACGAGAAGGGAATCGGCATATGGACGACATCTTCGGGGAGATCATCGAGGAGATCGCGGAGGAGACGGCCGAAGAGGTCGGCGGCGAGGTCCTAGAAGAGGTTGTGGAAGGACTCTTCGACTGACAAGGCCTCCCAGGGGTGCGGCGCCGACACGACCGGCGCCGCAATCCGCTCGGACGAAGGTGGTGTCGCGGCAGGGGGGTTGGGCCACCGTCGAGGGCGTTCGCGAACGGCGGGCGTCCTGGGCTGAGTCGCGGCGCATGGGCCGCCCGTGATCTTGTGTGCGAAGCCTTCGGTGCGGTACAGTCGATCTTGAGCGCGGCACCCAAGTGCGGGTGACACGCGATGCGTTGGTGGTCCAAGGAAAGACGCCCCGCTTCCTGCGGGGAAATGCAGGTGCAAGGCCTGCCCGGCGCTCTGAAAGGACCCCGTCCCTGGTCTGCCAGGGGCGGGGTTCTCTGCGTGTGCGGGCCATGACGTCTTCCAGTCCGCCCCCCAGGCCGCCACCCAGGCTGCTCGAGCGAGGCGTTTGCGGCGAACGGACGGGGTGCGAGGACTTGTTGACCGGGGTGCGTGAAGCCGTCCGTCGGCACCCTTGCTAGTGAAGCGCCCTGACCGCTGGGGCCATCCGATGACCGGCCCCGGAGTCGCGGGCGGCCCCAAGGCCCCAACGCCTCGCCGGCCCACATCCGTTGTGGAGCGCAGGTCAGCGCGGGATCAGTGAACCGTCTCCCGTGACCGTCAGGTGTGCCTGGTGGCCGCCCGGCGAGCAGTTGCGGCCGTTGGGATAGATGAGTTGCGGCGTGACACTGATGGGGCGGTCGAGCACGGTGGCGCCCTGCTGGTTCGTGAACACCAGCGTGACGTGTATGGGCTTTCCTGGGAGGTCATCTACCACCGCGAAGCCAGGCCAGATAAAGGGCTCGGGGGTTTGAGGGGGGCTGACTGCCGGGTTTTCTGTGGCAGTCGGGGATTCCGTGGTCATCACCGGGTTCCCCGGGGTCAGCGGTTCTGGCGGTTCTTCCGACCAGGTCTCCCGAAGCTGGAGCGTGCGCTGCCGGCATATGCCGTCCCAGCAGGCCGTGAGGGTCGCGTCGGCCACCCTGTTCGCCAGTTCCGGGTCGACCTCGACCCGGAACCCTGAGGGTGCGTCCCTCAGGGTGCAGATATGGGTGTCCCCCACAAATCCCGCGCACCCGGTCAGCAGCGCCAGAGCCGCCAGGGGTATCGCCCGTCCGACCTTGTGGCTCACGCTGGCTCCTCGGCAACCCTCTGCGTCTTGATCACGGCGACTCATGCTGGCACGACAGCTGCACCACGCCGCTCGACTTGGCCCACTCGACTCCACACCGCCACATTTGATTCGCGGCGGGCGGTGATCGGCCCTGCCCTGCCCCGCGTTAGCCTCGGATCATTCGACACACTCACCAACAGAACAGACGCAGCAGCGGGAGGCAGTGATGGCGAAGGTTCCGTCCGCGGCGGTGGCCGCCAGTGGGCTCATCGGTGGGTACGGCGTGGCCCGCTGGACCAAGAAGCGGCAGCTGGGCGGCGTCGTACTCGCCGCCGCCGGGGCCGCGGCCGCGCAGCAGTGGAAGCAGCGGGCCGGAGGAAAGGCCGCCGGGGTCCTGTCCGCCGCGTACGTCGCCGCCTTCGCCGGGTCCCACCCGCTGGCCAAGAAGGTGGGCGCCTGGCCCGCCGTGTTCGGCGTCGCGGGAGCCGTCGCGCTCGCCTCCTGGGCGGTGGCCGACCGCCGGGGCTGAGGGGCGGCAGCGGCAGCGGGCGCCGATACGGCGGGTGCATGCCTTTGCCCGCCGCTGGCAGGTGACGGGGCTGCTCGCCGAGCTTCACGACCGGCTGTGCGACCGCGTCCGGGAGAAGGCGGGCCGCGCGGTGGACCCGACGGCCGCGATCGTGGACTCGCAGTCGGTGCGGGCAGCGGCGAACATCCCGCGTTCGACGTCCGGCCGGGACGGCGGGACGAAGGTGGGCGGACGCAAGCGGCACCTGGTGGTGGACTGCCTCGGCTTGGTCCTGGCCGTCGCGGTGACCGCGGCGAGCGTGCAGGACCCGGACGCCGCCGTGCCCCTGCCTGAGCGGCTGCGCGCGATGATTTTCTCCATCCGCCTGGTGTGGGCGGACGGCGGCTATGCCGGCAGCCTGGTCGGCTGGGCGGCCGAGAAGCTGCGCGGCCCGTCGCGGCACCAGTGACCGCGCCAGCGCGCTCTGCGCCGGCTCGGCGACTGCGGAAGGCGGCTCGGCCAGCACCTCGGCCACCGCATCCACCAGCCGCTGAAGAGCGCGTTCCGCCTCGCCGAGCGCAGCAACTCACCTGTGACCGCCCGTTGTTGACTCCTCCTCGCTCGGCTGGCAGGGCCTTACGGCGCCCCGAATCTTGACCTATGATCACGTCGCCAACCGGCCCCTGGCCGCCCGCCTGGAGGTCGCGCCCACGACCGTCAGCCTCATGGTCGGCGAGCTGAGCGGGAAGGGAATCCTGGAACGGCGGGAGGATCCGACCGACCGGCGGCGCCGCATCGTGAGCATCACCGATGCCAAACGGCCGTCCATCTCAGCGTGGTTGTCGCGCGGAGCCACCTCCTGGCGCCGTGCGCTGGAACCGCTGACCCCCGATCAGCGGCAGCTGGTCATCGACACCCTGCGCGCCTACGAGGCTGCCGCGGCCGGACCCGAAGCCGCCGCCGATTCCCCTCCGGAACCCTGAAACGCCCGCCGATACGCATACGGACTCGTCCCCACCACCCGCTTGAACCGCTCCCGGAACGCCGTCGGTGAGCCGAAGCCCGCCTGGGTCGCGATGCGTTCGACCGGATACGTGGTGGTCTCCAGGAGGTATTGGGCGCGCCGCACCCGCGCCCGGTGCAGCCACTGGAGGGGCGTCGTGCCGGTCTGTTCGCGGAAGCGGCGGTTGAGCGTACGGGTGCTCATGCCGGCGTGGGTGGCGATGTCCTCCAGGGTCAGGTCGTCGGCCGCGTTCTCCTCCAGCCAGGCGAGGAGGGGCTCCATGGTGGTCCCGGCCGGTACCGGTGGCTGGTCGTGGACGATGAACTGGGCCTGGCCGCCCTCTCGTTCGAGGGGCATGACGGACATCCGCGCGGTATGCGCGGCCACCGCCGAACCATGGTCCTTGCGGATCATGTGCAGGCACATGTCCATGGCCGCCGCCGCGCCCGCCGACGTCAGGAACTGGCCGTTGTCGACGTAGAGGACGTTCGGGTCGACGGTCACGGCCGGGTACATGGCCGCCAGGTCCTGGGCCGCGATCCAGTGGGTGGTCGCGCGCAGCCCGTCCAGCAGGCCGGTGGCGGCGAAGACGAAGGCGCCGACGCAGATCGAGGCGATCCGGGTGCCGTTCGCGGCCGCCGCGCGCACCGCCTCCGCGACGCCCGGCGGGAGCGGGACGGTCGGATCGGCGACGCCGGGCAGGATGATCGTGTCGGCCCCGGCCAGCGCCTCCAGGCCGTACGGGGCGCGCAGCGCGAACGGGCCCGCGTTCACCTCCTCGTCCGCCGAGGCCGAACAGACCCGGATCCGGTACGCCGCCCGGCCGTCCGGCAGCCGGGCCCAGCCGAAGGTGTCGATCGGGGCGGAGAGGTCGAACGGGATGACCTGGTCGAGCGCCAGTACGGCCACGGTGTGCATGGCTAGAGGGTAGGGGTGCGACGGGTTACGGTCAGCCCGTCAGCCGCTTCCAAGTCCCGGTGCCTCCAAGACATCCCGGTGACGCCATATGGCCACCCGCCCAAAGAGACCAGCAGCGAGAACCGTGGCGAGACCAGTGGCGAGACCAGTGGCGAGAATCCGTTGCCCCCTGGCAAAACCGCCACTTCTGCAAGATCCGCGGCTCCCCCTACCGTCACCCCGTGACCAAGTTCCTCCTCGCCGTCCACGTCATCGCCGCGATCGTCGCCATCGGGCCGGTCACGGTCGCCGCGAGCATGTTCCCGCCCACCGCGCGCAAGGTCCTCGCCGCAGCGGACGATGCGGACGCCCTCGCGACCACCCGGCTGCTGCACCGCATCTGCCGGGTGTACGCCACGATCGGTGTCGTCGTCCCCGTCTTCGGGTTCGCCACGGCGAGCACCATGGGTGTGCTCGGAGACACCTGGCTGATCGTCTCGATCGCGCTGACCGCGCTCGCGGCCGTGGTCCTCGCCGCGCTCGTGCTGCCCCGGCAGAGCGCGATCCTGGAGGGGACGGGAGACCACGCGGCCACCGTTCAACTCGCCATGTTCACCGGGATCTTCAACCTCCTCTGGGCCACCGTCACCATCCTCATGATCGTTCGCCCGGGCTCCACCACTGGGGCCTAGCGTCCCGGGACGGGGCTCCTCCCGGAACAGGGCTCCTCCCGAATGCGGGGCTTAGGATCCAGCCCATGTACGCACAGCAACAGCAGTCCGCGCCGGGGAACTACCTGGCCTTCGTGGAGCGCCAGTTGACGGCCGACGGATGTGCCACGCGATGGGAGGACTGGGCCGGGGTGCCCGTCCTGGTGGGGCGGCGGGCCGACTTCCGGATGCGCTGGATGGCGACCAGGCTGCACCTGTTCACGGTGGCCGCGGCGGTCCCGGAGATAACCGTCCCCACCATCTCGGCCTTCACCGACCAGGTCATGAAGTACGCCAAGGACACCAAGGGCGGCCTCCCCGTCGGCATGCAGAACGGAGTCGGCGCCTTTCCCGTGCTGGTCAGCGACCGGGCCGATCCGGCCGCCGTACGGTGGGCCGAGGAGCAGCAGCGCATCAAGTTCGCCTGCATGACCCGGCCGGTCGTGGTCGACAGCGCGCGCAACTACGTGGGGATGTACCGCGGCAAGCCGGCCCTCGGGCGCGTCTACGCCTCGTACTTCATCGAGAAGGGTTCGCGGTACTTCTACGGTCAGTGAGCCCCCAGGGGCGGCGGCCCCCTCCCGCCCCTACCCCGCACGTCACCAGCGGTGGGCCGGCATGAGGTCCTCGTCCGCCCAGTCCGCCCAGTCCGCCCTGAACTGCCGTACCACGGCTGTCACGACGAGCACCCCGGCCGCCGCCAGCAGCGTGAAGAATGCCCACGCCAAGGGCCACGCGTCCGCGAACCCGTCCGGTGGCCCGGGGTGTGTGCGCAGGGATACGTACAGCAACGCCGCCGGCGGTGCCGCCACCAGCAGCAACGGCCAGGCCAGCGCGTCCCGGTGGCCGAAGTAGGCGGCCAGGAGCAGCAGCGCGACGGCGAGGAGGACGACGCCGACGCCGGTCAGCGGGGTCGTCTCAAGGGTCGAGTCCTCTGTCTCGGGGCGGTTGCGCAGGTCCCAGGGGAGACAGAGGAGGTACGCCGTCGCGGAGAGGGCGGCGCCGAGCACGCGGGTCAGCCAGCGTTCCGGCCAAGCGCGTTCGCAAGGGGCGGAGCAGCTTCTCGGTCATGCGTACGAGGGTTCCCGCCCGGGCGGCGGACCGACAGAGTACGCGTACTCAGGTCCACATACTCAGCTCCGCGTACTCAGCCACGTACACAGCCCGGTACACAGCCGTGCCCGAAGCGCCGCCGGGCGCCGCCCCCCAGCCGCCCGCAGTCCCAGCCGCTCCCCATCCCCAGCAATCCCCAGCAATCCCCAACCGCCCCAGCCGCCCCCGCCGTCACCCCGCCGACGAGGACGACGCCGACGACGCGGCCGCCCCGCCCGGCGCCACCGACAGTGGCGTCGCGATGTCCTCCAGGGACCGTCGCTCGGCGTTCACCGCGAGGAACACGGCGACCAGGCCCGCCGCGCACATCAGGCCCGCGCCGATCTGGAAGGCGAGCACCGTGTCGCCGACCACACCGGACGAGGTGAGGTCGGCGAAGATCAGCGGCCCGCTGATGCCGCCGGCGGCGGTTCCGAGCGCGTAGAAGAAGGCGATGGCCATCGCCCGGGTCTCCATCGGGAAGACCTCCGAGACGGTCAGGTACGCGCTGGAGGCGCCCGCCGACGCGAAGAACAGCACGACGCACCAGCAGGCCGTCATCGTCACCGCGCTCAGCGAACCCCGGTCGAAGAGCCACGCGGTGCCGAAGAGCAGCACACCCGAGATCAGATAGGTCGAGGAGATCATCACCCGGCGGCCGACCGTGTCGAAGAGCTTGCCGAGCAGCAGGGGGCCGAGGAAGTTGCCGGCGGCGATGACGGCGAAGTAGTAACCGGTGCCGTCGGTGGGCACGTCGAAGAACGTGGTGAGGATGGCGCCGAAGCCGAAGGTGATCGCGTTGTAGAGGAAGGCCTGGCCGATGAAGAGGGCGAGGCCGAGCACGGCCCGTTTCGGATAGCGCCCGAAGACGGTCCTGGCGATGAGCCCGAAGCCGATGCTCTTGCGCTGCTGGATGGTGATCTCGCCCGCCGGGGGCGGCAGGGGCTCGCCCTTCTCCTGCTCGATCTCCCGCTCGACGGACGCGACGAGGCCTTCCGCCTCCTCACCCCGCCCATGAATGAACTGCCATCGCGGGCTCTCCGGCACTTGGCGCCTGACCAGCAGGATCACCAGTCCGAGGAGCACTCCGAGGGCGAAGGTGAGCCGCCAGCCGAGGTCCTTGGGGAAGATGTCCGTGTTCAGCATGACGATCGACAGCAGCGCGCCGCCGACCGCGCCCAGCCAGTAACTGCCGTTGATGATCAGGTCGACCCGGCCGCGGTACTGGGCGGGGATGAGCTCGTCGATCGCCGAGTTGATGGCCGCGTACTCACCGCCGATGCCGAAGCCGGTGAGGAACCGGAAGGTGAAGAACCACCAGGTGTCGAAGGACAGCGCGGTCAGCGCCGTCGCCGAGAGGTAGACGGCGAGGGTCACCATGAAGAGTCTTTTGCGGCCGTAGCGGTCGGTCAGCCAGCCGAAGAAGAGGGCACCCGCACAGGCACCCGCCACATAGAGCGCCGCCGCGGTACCGGTGACCTGGGCCGAGGAGATCGGCAGTCCGCTGCCCTCCTCGGAGAGCCGGCCGGCGATATTGCCGACCGTGGTGACCTCCAGACCGTCCAGGATCCAGACGGTTCCCAGGCCGATCACGATCATCCAGTGCCAGCGGGACCACGGCAGCCGGTCCAGACGGGCGGGTACGTCCGTCGTGACGGTTCCGGTGGCGGCGGGTACGGACTCCGGCGAGGCTGCTGCGGCCATGGACACGTCTCCCTTGAGCGAACCGGACCCTGCCCGGGTTTCCCCGCAGGGAGAGGGCAGGCCCTCAGCGTTCCCCCACCGGGAGCAACCAGCCTTCCGGCGTTCCCCCACCAGGAGCAGCCGGCCGCCCAGCGTTCCCCCACCCGGAGCAACCAGGCCCCGGCCTCCCGCCGCCGGGGGCGGCTACGCGCCGAACGCCCGCGACACGACGTAGATCAGCAGTCCGGCCAGCGAGCCCACCACCGTGCCGTTGATCCGGATGAACTGCAGGTCGCGGCCGATGTGCGCCTCGATCTTCCGGGTCGTGTGCTCGGCGTCCCAGCCCGCGACGGTGTCCGTGATGAGGGAGGTGATCTCCTTGCGGTACGTCGTCACGACGTACACCGCCGCGCCCTCGACCCAGCTGTCGACCTTGGCCTGGAGCTTGGGGTCCTGCGCCATCCGGGCCCCCAGGGACAGCAGCGAGGCCCGTACGCGCAGCCGCAGCTCGCTGCGCTCGTCCTCGGCGGCCGCCACGATCATCGACCGTACGGCCGTCCAGGCGGAGGCGATCAGCTCCTGGACCTCGCCGCGGCCGAGGACATCGACCTTCAGCCGCTCGACGCGGGCGCGTGTGTCGGTGTCGGACTGGAGGTCGCCCGCGAAGTCGGTGAGGAAGCGGTCGAGGGCGCCGCGGGCCGGGTGGGAGGGGGCGTCGCGCATCTCGGTGACGAAGCGGAGCAGCTCCTTGTACACGCGCTCGCCGACCTTCCTGTCGACGTAGCGGGGGGTCCAGCCGGGGGCGCCGCCCTGCACCGCGTCCAAGATCTCGTCGTCGTGCAGCACGAGCCAGTCGTGCGCACGCGCGACGATCAGGTCGACGACCCGCTTGTGGCCGCCGTCCGCGACGATCTTCTCCAGCATCTTGCCTATGCCGGGCGCGATCTCCTGGGCGTCCGCGCGACGCGTGATCGCCTCCCCGACCACCGCCTGCACGTCGGAGTCGCGCAGCACCGTCAGGGCGCCCCGCAGGGCGGCGGCCAGCTCGGCCGTCACGCGGTCCGCGTGCTCCGGTTCGGCGAGCCAGGCGCCCAGCCGGCTGCCGATGCCGACGGCGCGCAGCCGCTGTCGTACGACCTCCTCGGAGAGGAAGTTCTCCCCGACGAACTCGCCCAGCGAGATGCCCAGCTGGTCCTTCTTGGTGGGGATGATCGCGGTGTGCGGGATGGGCAGGCCGAGCGGGCGGCGGAAGAGGGCCGTGACCGCGAACCAGTCGGCCAACGCGCCGACCATGCCCGCCTCGGCGGCCGCGGCGACATAGCCCGCCCAAGGGCCGGCGCCCTCGTGGGCCCCCCACTTGGCGAGGACATACACCAGTGCGACGAAGAGCAGCAGACCGGTCGCCGTCGCCTTCATACGGCGGACACCGCGGCGCTTCTCCTCGTCGGCGGGGCTGAAGGCCGTCATCGCCCGGCTGTGCGGACCGGGGGCGGTCGCCGCGAGGTTCGCGGCGGCGCCCTGCCGGGTATCCCGCTCTACGTCGCTTGTTTCATCCCACTTCGTGCGTTCCATCCACTCCACCCGTTCGGTGACCCCGCTGTGCGCTCCGTACACATTGTCCCTTCCTGACCGACTCCTGGAACGGATCAGGAGTTCCCGGCGTCTGTTCGGACGGGGAATAGGCCACGAGGACCCGTTAGGGGTGCTGTCACTGCTCCTCCAACCCATGACGCATCATGGGGTCATCACATCGGAGCCTCGGGCTCCCATCGCTCGAGGAGACACGCACCGCATGACCATGCGTCACGCCGGGGGTGCGGGGCCCGCTGCGGAGCAGCCAATGTCCGCAGCCCCCGCAAGGCACGGCGCCATGCTGGCCGCGATCATCGCCGTGATCGTGGCCCTGTCCACCGCCATATACGTCGGCGTCTCGGCCGACCAGGGCGGCAGAGACCAGAACCATCTCGCCGGCGGCCGCACACCGCACAACTCGGCCGCCCCCGCCTCCACCGGCACCTGGGTCGGCGCCTGGTCGGCCTCCCCCTACGGAGGCGAGCCGAACACCGAGACGAACGGCATGGCCGGCCGCTCCGTGCGCAACGTCGTGCACGCGAGAGCGAGCGGAACGCAGGCCCGCGTCACGCTGTCCAACCTCTACGGGCAGCAGCCGCTGAGCATCACGCACGCGTCGATCGCCGTCGCCGTGACCGTGAACAACCCCGCCGCCGCGGCCGACACCATGCGCCGCCTCACCTTCGGCGGCAACACCTCGGTCATCATCCCGGCCGGAGAGCAGGTGATGAGCGACGCCGTACGCGTGCGGATCCCGTACGGCTCGGACGTCCTCGTGACCACGTACTCGCCCACACCGTCCGGCCCGGTCACCATCCACCCCCGCGCGCGCCAGATCTCGTACGTCGCCGAGGGCGACCTCACGGAGGACGTGAGCGGCCTGGCGTACACCACGCAGACCGAGCACTGGCGCTATCTGACCGCGCTCGACGTGCTGAGCGACGAATCGGTGGGCACCGTCGTCGTCATCGGCGACTCGCTCACCGACGGGATCACGTCCACGATCGGGGCCAACCACCGTTGGACCGACGTCCTTTCGGAGCGGCTGCGCGCCGCGGCCGGGTCGGACGACGTGCCGCGCTACAGCGTCGTCAACCAGGGGATCAGCGGGAATCAGATCCTGGCAGCCGGTCTGGGCCGGCCCGCCGAGAACCCGAGCGGGCTGTCGCGCTTCGGCCGTGACGTCCTCGGCCGTACGAACGTCAAGGCCGTCGTCCTCGACCTCGGCGTCAACGACATCCTGCGCAACCCGAACCAGGTCGCCCCCTCGACGATCACCAATGGGCTGCGGAAGCTGGTGCAACAGGCGCACGCCCGTGGACTGCGCGTCGTGGGAGCGACCCTGATGCCGTTTCAGGGACACCGGGGGTACACCGGTGCCCGGGAGGCCGTACGGCAGGCCATCAACGCGGAGATCCGGGACGGGAAGGTGTTCGACGCCGTGGTCGACTTCGATGCGGCGCTTCGGGATCCGTACAACCCGCGCCGTTTCCGGTCGGACTACGACTCGGGGGATCATCTGCACCCCAGTGACAAGGGGTACAAGCGGATGGCCGAGGTCTTCGACCTCGAGGATCTGAAGGGGGCGGCTCCGGCCGAGCTGTAACAGCCGGCCGGAAAGGCGGGAGTCGCGATGGGCGCCGCCGCGGGAGGTCACCGTGGGCGCCGCCGCGGAAGGTCACCGTGGGCGGCGCCGCGGAAGGTCACTGTGTGCGCCGCCGCGAGAAGTCACGGCGAGCCCCACCGCGGCAAGTCAGTAGTCGCCGTCGCGGCGCCTGTGCCGCTCCTCCCGGCGCTCCCTCTGCCGCTCGCGCCGCTCCTCGTGCCGTTCCCGGCGCTCCTCGTGGCGCTCGCGGATCATGTCGTGGTGGTCGCGGATCATCTCGTGGACGTCGGGCAAGTGGTCACGGCCGTCGACGTCGTCGCCCCGCGAGCCCTCCAACTCCCCTCGCGCCGCCTTCCGTTCGAGCTTCTCCTGGCGGCGCTCCTCCTTGATGCGGAGGCGCTGGGCGCGGGTCAGTTTGCGTTCGACGCCGACGCCGCCCCAGAAGGCGAAGCCCGTGACGATCACGCGGGGGGCGCCTGGCTCCCCGGGCTGCCCGTCCTCGCGCTGGTCGAAGCCGCCCATGATGCCGAAGCCGCGGACGACGACCTCGACGCCGGGCGGAACGACGATGTTCATGCCGCCCATGATGGCGACGCAGTTGATGACGACCTCGCGGTCCGCGAAGTTCGCCTCGCGCAGGTCGATCTCGCCGCCGCCCCAGAACGCGAAGGAGTTGAACCGCTTCGGCACCGTCCAGCGCCCCTTGCGCTGGAACCCGGCCATGATCGCGACACCCCACGAGGACGACCCCTCGCCGCCGACGATGCGCGACGCCCAACTCCCGCTCTCCGCAGGCTGCTTGACCATGGAGACAGGAGCCACCGCCGCCGCGCCCGGCAGATCGCGGGTGACGGGCGTCAGCTCGCCGTACGTGCGTGCCTTGTACGTCGCCTCCAACCGCTCCTCGAACTCCTCCATGTCGAGGCGGCCCTCCGCGAGGGCGTCTCTCAACTGTTCGGCGACTCGTTCACGATCGGCGTCGGAGGCGCGCAGCTCCGGGAGTTCGTCGGTCATGTACAGCAGCCTACGAGGTCCCCGCCGCCCGGGCTATGCGGCCCGCCACTTGGCTACGACACCGCTTTCTCGGCGTACATCGCGGCGATGACGGCCTCGATGTCCGGCTCCCGCACCGAGAGGTCCAGCAGCGGGTACTGCGCCGCGATCCGCGCCACGAGCGGAGCCGCCGACCGGTCCGCGGGGAAGGCCAGCCACTGCCGCGGCCCCTCCACCCGCACCACCCGCGCCGACTCCACCTCGATCGGCGGTAGCTCCCGCTCCAGGTCCACGACCAGGGTCCGCTCGCTCTCCCCCACCTCGTGCAGCCCGGTCAGCGGACCGTCGTACACCAGCCGCCCGTGGTCGATGACCATCACCCGCTTGCACAGGTGCTCGATGTCCTTCAGATCGTGCGTGGTGAGCAGCACCGTCGTACCGCGCTCGGCGTTCAGGTCCTTCAGGAATTCACGGACCCGCGCCTTGCTGATCACGTCGAGCCCGATCGTCGGCTCGTCGAGATAGAGCACCTCGGGGTCGTGCAGCAGCGCGGCCGCGATGTCGCCGCGCATCCGCTGCCCCAGGGAGAGCTGGCGCACGGGGACGTCCAACAGGTCATCGAGTTCGAGAAGTTCGACACAGCGGTCGAGGTTCTCGCGGTAACGCCCGTCCGGGATCCGGTACATGCGGTGCATCAGCCGGTAGGAGTCGATCAGCGGGAGGTCCCACCACAGGGTCGTACGCTGCCCGAACACCACCCCGATGCGCTGTGCGAGCCGGGTGCGTTCGCGGGACGGGTCGATGCCCGCGACGCGCAGCCGGCCGCCGCTGGGCGTGAGGATGCCGGTCAGTATCTTGATCGTGGTCGACTTCCCGGCACCGTTAGGGCCGATGTAGCCGACCATCTCGCCGCGCGGCACGGTGAAGGAGATGGAGTCCACCGCCCGCACCTGCCGCCGCTCACGGCGCAGGAAACCGGTCTTCTTGCGCACGTCGAAGACCTTCTCGACGCCGTCGAGCTCGATGAAATGACTGTCCATGACGTCACGGTCCGTGTCCACGTCGGCTAACTCCCCGTACTGCGATACGACCGAAGCCCCGCACGCCAGGCGAGACCCGCCAGCGTGCAGCAGCCCGCCGCCACCAGCGGCGGTGCGAAGGCGACCCACGTCGGCAGGTCGAGCGGATAGGGCCGACCCAGCACGTACAGCGCGGGCAGCCAGTTGACGAAGGCGATCGGGAAGACGAACGTCACCCCGCGCAGCAGGTCCTTGGCGAAGACGGTCGGCGGGTACTGCAGGAGCGTACCGCCGCCGTACGTAAAGGAGTTCTGCACCTCGGAGGCGTCCTGCGCGACGAACTGGAAGGCCGCGCCCGCCACGAACACGGCCCCGAAGATCGCGCCGCCGCTGAGCAGCATCAGCGGGATCATCAGCAGCTTCAGCGGGGTCCAGGAGAGGTCCAGTACGGCGACGGCGTACCCGAGGACCAGCACCCCCTGGGTGATCCGGCCCAGGCGGCGCAGCGCGAAGCGGTCCGCGGCGACCTGGGCGAGGACCGGCGCGGGGCGCACCAGGAGCGTGTCGAGCGTGCCGTCGCGCACCCGGCGCCCGAGCCGCTCCATCGAGCCGAGCGCGAGGTCGGCGAGCCCGAAGGCGGTGCCCGCGGCGCCGTACAGGAAGGCGACCTCGGGCAGGCTGTAGCCGCCGAGCGTGTCGACCTGCGAGAACATCAGCAGGATCGCGACGAAGTCGAGCGCGGTCGCCGCGAAGCTGCCGAAGGTGGTCATCGCGAAGGAGGCACGGTAGGCCGTCGTGGAGCGGATCCACATGGCGGCGATCATGCGGTAGGCGCGCACGCCGTCGCGTACGCGGGCGTACGCTCCCTGCTTGCCCTCGGGCCAGGAGGCCACCCGCGCCCGCTCATCCACCGTATCGACGGGGCTCCGTGAGCTACCCACCCTGCACCACCACCCTCCGTGTAGCCACCGACTGCATCAGCCGCCCGGCCGCGAGCAGCCCCACGGCCCAGGCCGCCTGGAAGGCGTACGTGCTCAGCGGGTCGGCGGTCCCGAGCAGCACGTCCACGGGCGCCTGGATCAGCGACGACCAGGGCAGGGCGCGTACGACCTCGCCGAGCGCCCCCGGGAAGACGTTCAGCGGCAGCAGCAGGCCCGAGCAGAAGAATCCCGCGATCCCGGCCAGCTGCGCCGCGCCCGCCCCGTCGAGAAGCCAGAACGCGGACAGCGCCACCAGGAAGCGGATCGCGAAGCTGACGACCACCCCGAGGAGGATCGCGACCAGGAACGCGAGCCAGGTCAACAGGTCGGCGGGCAGCGCCAGATCGAAGACGAGCGCGCCGAAGGCGAGCGGGACCACCCCGCGCCCCAGGAGGTGGAACAGCGCCCGGCCCGCGTCCTGGGCCAGCCACCACAGCTGGAGGTCGGCGGGCCGGTACAGGTCGATCGCGATGTCACCCGTACGGATTCTCTCGATCAGCTCCTCCTCGAAGCCGCCGCCCAGCACCGCCACCGTCATGAGCAGCGCCTGGCCGAGCCACACATAGGTGAGCGCCTGCGCCTGGTCGTAGCCGCCGAGATGCGGTTTTTCGTCCCACAGGGCGATGAAGATGTACGCCAGGATCAGCCCGAAGACGGTGTTGGTGAACACGCCTGCCGCGGTGGCGGTCCGATAGGTGGCGTAGCGCCGGAACCCGCCGACCGCGACGGCCGCGTACAACCGCGCTGTGCCCACAACACGTCCCTCTCCGCCTCGTTGAGCCAAAGCGCAGGATCCTAGCCCCGGGTTGACGCGGCCCGCCAGGCATTTTCCGGGCGCGACGCGTGCCGGGCTCAGGGAACGGAACGCTTGGTGCGAGAGTCTTCAACAAGGGGGCGCACAAGGCGTACGACGGCGCACGGGAACGCAGCAGGCGAAACAGGAGTCCGGCAACAACATGAGCGACGAGCCGCAGCCGCAGCAGAACAGCCAGGGCTGGGCAGCCAGGAACCCGGTAACCGGACCGGCACCAGGGCCGGGACCGCAGGGAGCACCGGCGACGGGACCGCAGGGAGCACCGGGCAGTCCCGGCGCGAAGCAGAAGCGGCAGCGCACCGGGGGGCGCCGGTTCATCCCGACCTGGCGGATGGTGCTCGGCTCGTTCCTCGGTGTGGTGCTGCTCCTGATCGGCCTCTTCGCGCTCGGCTACTACCTGGTGCAGATCCCGCCCGCCAACGCCGCCGCGACCAAGCAGAGCAATGTCTACCTGTACGCGGACGGCAGCCAGCTCGCCCGTGACGGCGAGATCAACCGGGAGATCGTGACGCTCGCCCAGATCTCCAAGGACGCCCAGCACGCCACGCTCGCCGCCGAAGACCGCGACTTCTACACGGAGTCGGCGGTCGACCCGCAGGCGATGATCCGCGCCGCCTGGAACACGGTCACCGGCAAGGGCAGGCAGTCCGGCTCGACGATCACCCAGCAGTACGTGAAGAACTACTACCTGGCCCAGGAGCAGACCGTCACGCGGAAGGTGAAGGAGTTCTTCATCTCCATCAAGCTCGACCGGGAGAAGAGCAAGGACGACATCCTCGAGGGCTACCTCAACACCAGCTACTACGGCCGCAACGCGTACGGCATCCAGGCCGCCGCCCAGGCCTACTTCGGCGTCGACGCCCAGGATCTGACGGCCGGCCAGGGCGCCTACCTCGCCGCGCTTCTCAACGCGCCCAGCGAGTACGACGTGATCGCGCACCCCGAGAACAAGTCGGCGGCCACCGCCCGCTGGAACTACGTCCTCGACGGCATGGTCAAGAAGGAGTGGCTGACCCAGCCGGAGCGGAACAGCGTCACGTTCCCGACGCCGAAGCAGGCCAAGGGCTCGGCCGGGATGTCGGGCCAGCGCGGCTACCTGGTGCAGGCCGTCAAGGACTATCTGACGTCGAACGAGATCATCGACGAGGACACCCTCGCCACGGGCGGCTACCGCATCACCACCACGCTCCAGAAGCCCCGGCAGGACGCGTTCATCGAGGCCGTCAATGACCAGGTGATGGACAAGCTCGACAAGAAGAACCGCAAGGTCGACAACTACGTCCGCGCGGGCGGCGTCGCCATCGACCCGTCCAACGGCAAGGTCGTCGCGATGTACGGCGGCATCGACTACACCAAGCAGTACGTCAACAACGCGACCCGCCGCGACTACCAGGTCGGCTCCACCTTCAAGCCGTTCGTCTTCGCCTCGGCCGTGGAGAACGGCTCGCAGACCCAGGACGGCCGCACCATCACCCCGAACACGATCTACGACGGCACCAACAAGCGCCCCGTGCAAGGCTGGAACGGCGGCTACTACGCGCCCGAGAACGAGGACGAGGTCTCGTACGCCGACATCACCGTGCGCACCGCCACCGACCGCTCCGTCAACGCGGTGTACGCGCAGATGGCCGTCGACGTCGGCGGCGACAAGGTCCAGCAGACGGCGCGGGACCTCGGCATCCCCGCCGACACCCCCGACCTGACCGCCTCCCCCTCCATCGCGCTCGGCCCGGCCACTGCCAGCGTCCTCGACATGGCGGAGGCGTACGCCACGCTCGCGAATCACGGCAAGCACGGCACGTACACCCTCGTCGAGGAGATCACCAAGAAGAGCACGACGGAGGTGACGCTGCCGTCCCAGGAGACCGAGCAGGCGGTGTCCCGCGAGGCCGCGGACACCACGACCGCCATCCTGCAGAGCGTCGTCGAGGGCGGCACCGGCACGGCCGCGCTGGCCGCCGACCGGCCCGCCGCGGGCAAGACCGGCACCGCCGAGGAGGACACGGCCGCCTGGTTCGCGGGCTACACCCCCGACCTCGCCACCGTCGTCGCCGTCATGGGCCAGGACCCCGACACGGGCGCCCACAAGTCCCTGTACGGCGCCCTCGGCGAGTCCCGCATCAACGGCGGCGGCTACCCCGCCCAGATCTGGGCCCAGTTCACGAAGGCCGCCCTCAAGGGCACCACCCCGGCGTACTTCGACCTCCAACTCCAGTCGGGCGCCGAGGAAGAGGAACCGGAACCCCCGACCGTCGACGACACCGTCCCGCCCACGGACGGCGAGGACATCGGGGGCGCCACGACACCCGGCGAGGACATCGAGGGCCAGACGCAGGGCCAGACCGAAGGCCAGGACGAGGGCCAGACGCAGGGCCAGACCGAAGGCCAGGACCAGGGTCAGACCCTGGGCCAGACCGAAGGCCGGGACGGGAGCACGACAGACGGCGGCACCACCGACGGCACCACCACAGGCGGCACCACGGCGGACGGCGGCACCACCGAGGGCACCACGACCGGGGGCGATACGACAGGCGACCCGACGGGCGGCTGGACGGGCGGCCGCCCGGGCGGCGGGACGGACGGCGGGACGACGGGGACGACCGAGGGGACGGACGGCTGATCAGTGGCCGGAGGTGACCTTCAGCCCCACCACGGCCACCAGCAGCAGACACACGAAGAAGATCCGGGCGGCGGTCGCCGGCTCACCGAGCACGACCATGCCGAGCACCGCCGCACCGGCCGCACCGATGCCGACCCAGACGCCGTAGGCGGTACCGATCGGGAGCGACTTGGCGGCGTACGACAGAAGAACCATGCTCGCGACGATGCCCGCACCCGTGAGGACGCTCGGCACCAGCCGAGTGAATCCGTCCGTGTACTTCATCCCGACCGACCAGCCGACTTCGAGCAGACCGGCGACGACCAACAGAACCCAGGCCATGAGAGGCACCTCCGAGAGACGGGATGGACCGGGGTGCGTCGTCTTTTCGTACGTGCTCTTACGTCCCGGTACGGCGCGTCTCGTCGGGGTCCTTCAAAGGTAGCAAAAGGACGGCAAAAGGGGCCGGTGACGATGGTCACCAGCCCCTCTGGCCTGCGATTTACAGGTACGTACGGCTGCTACAGATACAGACCGGTCGAGTCCTCGGACCCCTCGAACCGGTCCGCGGCCACCGCGTGCAGATCCCGCTCGCGCATCAGCACGTACGCGATCCCGCGCACCTCGACCTCGGCGCGGTCCTCGGGGTCGTACAGGACGCGGTCGCCCGGCTCCACCGTCCGCACGTTCTGACCGACCGCGACGACCTCGGCCCAGGCGAGGCGCCGGCCGACGGCCGCCGTCGCGGGGATCAGGATGCCGCCGCCGGACCGCCGCTCGCCCTCGGCGGCGTCCTGCCGCACCAGCACGCGGTCGTGCAGCATGCGGATGGGCAACTTGTCGTGGTGGGGGGTGCTGTGCTTGTCCCGATTCGCGCTCACGTCCCGAACCTACCTGCCTCAGCCGCTCGCGTACGCGGCCGGGTCAGCCCTTGCGTCGCCGTGAGCCCACGACGAACAGCCCGACGACCCCTGCCACGACCAGCGCCACCGGCACGATGCGCTCGAGCCGCGGCGTGCCCTCCTCGGTGACGAGCTGGCCCTTCACGTCGCTGACGACACGGTTGACGCCGACATACGCCCGCCCCAGCGTGTGGTCGATGTTGGAGACGACCTTGGCCTTGGCATCTCCGACGACGGTCTTCGGGTGCACGCGCACGCCGATCTCGTCGAGCGTCTCGGCGAGGGTTTCGCGGCGGCGCTTGATGTCCGCCTCGATCTGCGCCGGCGACCTGGTATCCGACGTTCTCGACCTATCCGACACCGCGCTGCCTCCGTGGTCGTGTTCTGACTCTGTGCCACCGACAGTCTGTCAGCTCGGACCGCACCGCACCCCTCGGCACCCCCATTACGCTCATCCATAGCCCTATCCCTTCGCACCCCCACCCCCATCCCATCCCCGGCCACGTGAGGTACCGATCCGATGAGCGAGCGACTGCAGCCCGGCGACACCGCCCCCGCCTTCACCCTGCCCGACGCCGACGGCAACGAGATCTCCCTCGCCGACCACAAGGGCCGCAAGGTCATCGTCTACTTCTACCCGGCCGCCCTGACCCCCGGCTGCACCAAGCAGGCCTGCGACTTCACGGACAACCTCGACCTGCTCGCGGACGCCGGCTACGACGTCATCGGCGTCTCCCCCGACAAGCCCGAGAAGCTCGCCAAGTTCCGCGAGAAGGAGTCCCTGAAGGTCACCCTGGTCGGCGACCCGGACAACAAGGTCATCGAGGCGTACGGCGCCTACGGCGAGAAGAAGAACTACGGCAAGACCTACGTCGGCGTCATCCGCTCCACGGTGATCGTGGACGAGGAGGGCAAGGTCGAACGAGCGCTGTACAACGTGCGGGCGACGGGCCACGTAGCCAAGATCATCAAGGACCTCGATATCTAGGCAGGCGCGGTTGGGCGGGCGGCCCGCAAGGGACACGAAACCCCCCGTACACTGAACGGCACTGAGCGACACAAGCAGGCGAAGTATCCGTTTTGGGCGGTCGTGGCGAAATAGGCGATACGCGCGGGTTTTAGGTGCCCGTGGGAGAAATCCCGTGTGGGTTCGAGTCCCACCGACCGCACAGCTGCGAGCGAAGGCCCGGTCCGGCCATCACGGACCGGGCCTTCGCATCTACGGATTCCCGAGGCAACGGGCTCAGCCGAGAAGATCCCTCACCACAGGGACGAGCGCCCGAAACGCCTTCCCCCGGTGGCTGATCGCGTTCTTCTCCTCGGGGGCCAGTTCCGCGCAGGTGCGGGTCTCTCCCTCCGGCTGGAGGATCGGGTCGTAGCCGAAGCCGTTCGTGCCGGACGGAGTGTGGCGCAGGACGCCCCGGAGCCGGCCCTCCACCACCCGCTCCGTGCCGTCCGGCAGGGCGAGGGCGGCCGCGCAGGCGAAGTGGGCACCCCGGTGAGCCTCGTCGATGTCGGCGAGTTGGGCGAGGAGGAGATCCAGGTTGGCCTTGTCGTCGCCGTGCTTGCCTGCCCAGCGGGCGGAGAAGATGCCGGGGGCGCCGTTCAGGACGTCCACGCAGAGGCCGGAGTCGTCGGCGACGGCGGGCAGGCCCGTGGCCTGGGCCAGGGCGTGGGCCTTGAGGAGGGCGTTCTCGGCGAAGGTGACGCCGGTTTCCTTGACGTCGGGGATGTCGGGGTAGGCGTCCGCGCCGACGAGGTCGTGGGTGAGACCTGCGTCGGCGAGGATCGCCTTCAGCTCGTTGATCTTTCCGGCGTTGCGGGTGGCGAGGATCAGGCGGGTCATGCCGTCCAGTATCGCCACTGGCCCGGCGTCCCTTTGCCGCCACTGCCCGACGTGCCTGGATCGCCGCTACCCCGACGTCCCTTTGCCGCCACTGCCCGACGTGCCTGGATCGCCGCTACCCCGACGTCCCTTTGCCGCCACTGCCCGACGTGCCTGGATCGCCGCTACCCCGACGTCCCTTTGCCGCCGCTGCCCGACGTGCCTGGATCGCCGCCGCCCCGACGTCCCTTTGCCGCCGCTGCCCGACGTGCCTGGATCGCCGCTGCCCCGACGTCGGCGTGCCTGTACCGCCACTGCCCCGGCGGCCCTTTACCGCTGCTGTCCAGCGTGCCTGTATCGCCGCCGCCCCGACGTTCATTCATCGCCGTTGGCGCCGAGGCACCTCTGTCGGCTCAGCCCTCGGGGCGCCTCTGCCGCCTCAGGCCCCGAGGTGCCTCTATGGCCTCAGCCCCGAGGCACCTCTATCGCCTCAGCCCTCGAGGTGCCCCTGTCGCCTCAGCCCCGACGT